>CACYKA010000029.1 GCA_902774795.1 uncultured Prevotellaceae bacterium
ACTTACGACCAGATTCATAACGATAGCAGAACAAAAAGCACATAGTGCTTAAACTTTCGAAAAGGGTTTTCTAGGTTTTTGTTCTAAAGCCCTGCGCGCTAGCTGTAAGAAGAGAGGCCTCAGACATCAGCCATCTTCCATCATACATCTTACATTTTAGATTTTCCTCCCTAGTTAGGAAAATTTTGCGCCCTAGTTAGGTAGCAAAAATTTTGTATTTTTTTGGTCAGAAACTCCACCTGTTTCTCTTTCCTCGTTGTGCCACAAAACTTGGCTCGCCCCAAAAGAGACACCTTTTTTTTAGGAAAAAATATGAACCTATAGTTCGTGGCCCAACTAAGCAGGCTTAATTGACTCACGAAACCGGTATAAATGCCTCACGAACCATAGGTTACTTTTTAGGGCAAGAAATAAGTCCTTAGACTTCATACATCAGGTTCACTTTTTTACGCAAAAAGATCCCCTGTAGCAGCAGCCAAAGAGACTTTACACCTATCACATATATCTATTATGGATGCTCCGTTAGAGGATAAGATATAAAAGTTGTCTTCGCTGATAAGCACGTAATCCCATTTGCGATTCATCCTTTCTTCTGGATTTAACAAATTAATTTTTCGTGTCCACTCTACAGCAGCTGTTTGTTTTTGGCGTACATTCTTGTCGAATAGCTTGTCATTTCCTTTTGTTTCTATCAGATATACCTTTTCGCGAGTAGCAACTATAAAATCAGGATGGTATGTTGCCATCAAACCGTCATTCCGCATATAGTATATGACAGCAAACGGGTGCATGTTCTCGCTGATTTTTAAAAAACGCTCCACTTCTCCATCATTATCAAGGAATTTGATGAATGCCTCTTCCAAACCACCACCATGAGTTGGGTATCCTTGACGTTCATAAATTGTTTTATGCGTTTCAATCGAAAAAGACTCACGCATTTTTATTTCTGGAACAGAAGAGAAACGGGTATGGATGACTTGGGCATCAGTTGTCATGATGTTATTCTGCAAATTAAATATTGCACGAGCCATTTCCTCTATAATATGTTTTGTCACAATGGCATCTTTGGATAGTAGAATCTTCCAGTCACTACCATTAAACGGATTAAATGGCTGTCCAAACAATCGAGTACGAATATATCTATCTACTACAGCTATTGTTCTTGCTTCATTGATTTGCAGATTGGGCACAGGCATCTCTTTATGGGATGTAACTCTGTCGAATCTTAATGTAATTGTTCTTAGCAACTTTTGTAAATACTCATTATAACTTGTTGCTGTAAACAGATTAGCTGTAACCTTATATCGTCCAAACTGAGTCTTGGAGATTGCTTCTTGAGAAATGAAAATCTCTCCGTCTTGTGCCAGGAACTGGCGAAGTTTCTCTAACGAGAATGCTGTAAATGGACGCAAACTGTTAATATCGATCTCAATATCTTCCAGTTCCTCTTCTGCTTCTCTAACAATGATAGGCCATTCGAAGTCAAACTGCTCAAATCCCTCACGAAGTCCAACTCTCATCAAGTCTCCTGTAGAGCCGCCTTCACCTGCCTCGCCTGTATCTTCTATTGCCAATCCTTGTGCAAACAACTCCTCATAGAATAGAATAAAAGCAGGATGCTCAATGATGCTGAGCATATCGATGTAGGTTTGCGGCTGAGTATGCAAATGTAATACTCGCCTACGGTCAAATTCCTTAATGCTTTGATATTCAGGCTCTCTCCACATCAAGCGCAGGCCTCTACCTATTATCTGTTCCAACAGAATTGGAGCTTCAGAAGAACGAAGTGGCACAATAACACAGATATTGTTCACATCGAAGCCCTCTCTCAGCATCAGCACAGAAATAATCACCTTGGGCTTCTTGTATTTGTCTATGTTGAATAACTTTTCCTTCGTCAGTTTCCACTCAGCTTCTGATACTTCGCCTTTGGCATTACTGTCTATTGTAACAACCTCGTCTTGTGATAGTCCGTCTTCAATCATCAGTTGATTAACAAATGGTGCAACAGAAGTGTCTTCACAGATAACCAACATCTTGGGATTCTTCTTTTCATCAACAGCTGTAAACTCTGTTTCAAGTTTCTTCAGTTTGGCCAATCCTGCTCGAAGCATCAATCGCTGGCCATCACTAAGGTCGCACACCTTATTTCTTTCATCGCGTACTGCCTTGTAGTCTAAGTGCTCAAGTTCTGTCAATTCCTGTCTTCTATCCAGCAACAGTGTCTTCACTAAGCCCTTGCGCATTGCTGTTGCCAAGTCAAAATCGACAATGATATGTGGGAAGTACACCTTCTGCACTTTTTTACCAGAACCTCGTTGGTCGTATGGAGTAGCAGAGAAGTCTATCTGGAAAAACCTTCCCCCTTTTTTCTCAGAAATAATATTCAGGCCCTTTTGCCATTCCACTTCTTCTATCTCACCATTCTTTTTCAGTTCATGAATATGGTGTGCCTCGTCATTTATGACCATTATGTCGTCCAAATCGGCAAGATATTCTAATTCAGAGCCTCGTAAAAACCTTCTGTCCAGCATTCCCAAGTCGTTACCTGCAGCCTTACCAGGACGGATAGGCAATAACTTGTTGATGATTGAGGGCACATCATTATCCCCATCCTGTTCTTCTTCCTCCATCTGATTCTCAAACAGATGCCAGTTTGTCAAGGCTATAAGTCCATCACCTGTAGTCTTACGTCCGATACCATCTTCTTTAGTTACGACATTATTTTGAATGAAAGAAAAAACTTCTTGGCGATAGTGTACAGGAATAAAGACTTCTTGATTTATATAGAAGTCACTAGTTTCAAGATTACGTTCTTCCGTACCTTCCTTTAAACGTCCACAGAAAGCATCCAGCAAACGGTCATATACAATAAGTCCAGGAGCAACAAGTAGGAAGTTTTTCGTAAACCTTCCACTCCTTACATCTTCATGTCTGGCATTCAGCATCTGCCATATAAGCAAGGCATGCATCACCCATGTTTTACCTGTACCTGTTGCCATCTTCACAGCATACTTGGGCATCTGGTATTTCTGTTGGTTCAGCGTAGCCAAGTCTGATAATGCCATCATGTCTGGCATAAGTTGCTCATAATAGTTGAGCACATTCTTGGCTTTCAACACTTCATGCAGATATATGATGTTCAAGATGGCCTGACGCTGACCTGCATGGAAGTTCCTGTTTCTCAATGAGCAATATTCTTCTGAGAACCAAAACTTCAGCAGCTCTTGTGTTGTTGGGGTTACCTGTTCTATCAGTTCACCACTCTCCCATGCATCGTTTACTGTCTCGCTTAGACGCTTTGCCAATTCTAATGAGGCATTTGTTTCGTTTATCTTCATACGCTCTCTACTACTTGACTTTCAAAACCAAAAACATCCACTGCCTTTATACATACCTGACGGTGTTCCTTTCTTGGCACTCTTAATCTTGTCTTATAAACACAATGCAGAGGGTCGTTATCATTCTCTGTATTCTCCCTATAATCCTGCCAAGTAGAGCGGAAGGTTACACCATCATAGTCTGGGTCTATGCTCCAGTATTCTATCAGCGATAACGGATCGTGCTCCAATACCTGTTGTAGTTTCTCTTTGTCCTTATCATCAAGAGGGATATTATCAGGAGAGAGTAATACGTAGTTTTCCAATTCTATATCTATCTCGTCATTTTCGCCAGCAGGTTTAATAACAAGAGGCTTTGCGACCAAATATTGCAGGGAGGAGAAACGCACAGATTTATCGTCAATCAGCTTCTTGTAGCCTTTCTTTGCCAATTTGTCAAGCAAATCAGGTGGAATAACCAGAACCTCCACATTGCTTTCTGCATATTTCTGAATAGCCTGCGAGATGTCGAAAGCAAAGTTCCAGCCAAGCACAACCACTTTTTCCCAATCGCCACCAAGCAGACTCGCCTTTGCTTCTACTGCCCTGCGGATAGTTGCAGCAGTTGTCAAGCGATTAGGAGAATCTACCATTACCAATGTTCGAGTACCTTTTA
This sequence comes from uncultured Prevotellaceae bacterium, assembly GCA_902774795.1. Lineage (GTDB taxonomy): Bacteria > Bacteroidota > Bacteroidia > Bacteroidales > Bacteroidaceae > Prevotella. The sequence continues at coordinate 3,997 of CACYKA010000029.1, forward strand.
TATATCCGAAGTTCCTATCATTCGTCTGCTCTGGAGTAAAAGGCAAAGCACCATAAAGCCCCAGAACCACTTGGCTCAAATCGCCCACATGCTTATAGCGTTTGTTGTTCTTAAATGCTTCTTTCTGATAATCACCAATACTCTGATATAAGAAAGGCTTTACTTCTTGGTCAATAAACCGCTTGCGCATCACCAATGAGGCTGGCTTACCAATGTCACAGGTTATCCATCTTCTGCCTAAACGCTCAGCTACTGCAGCTGTTGTGCCACTACCTCCGAAGAAGTCGCAAATAAGATCGCCTTCGTTGGATGAGGCTTTTATAATACGTTCAAGAAGAGCTTCTGGCTTTTGAGTGGCATAACCAGTACGTTGGGGATCTTTCTGTTGTATATGGCTTATATCGTACCATACATCTGGTAACAAAACAGGTTCATCATCATAGTATTTGTAAATCTTTCCAGCAGACTTAATTGTTCGATAAATCCTTCCATCGGCATCAATTTCTTTTTTCAGATTATTCCATTTATCCACTATACTTCCACATGCTTGGCAAACATTACGTGGAAAAGATGCACCATCAACATTGAATTTTTGAGTAAGTCCTTTTTTATAGAAATATATTGTATCATGTTTCCTAGCAAAACAACTTTCAGGAATGCCTCCACTTTGATAATGCCAAATAATTTCGTTAAGCATATTTGACTTTCCAAATATGTCATCAAGAATAATTTTCATGTATGGCCCAATATGCCAATCTATATGTATGTATAGTACTCCTGTATCTGAAAGGAGTTCTTTCATCAGAAGTAATCTCGGATACATATATCTTAGGTAACTTAGTGTGCCTTCTTCCCATAAATCCACATAACCAAATTGTTCTAAAACTGTTGGCTTTTGTTGAACAGTTCCATTAGGAAGAATAATTCCTGTTCGATAGTCCGCCTTAGAGTCAAATGGAGGATCATTATATATCAAATCAACTTTACCACGAAGTGAGGGAAGTCCTGTTTGGGCATCACCAGCAAGTAGAGCCTGCATAGCCAATAAGTTATCTCCATAAATAAGGCGATTCATCCAACCATCATTTCCGCCAGCCATATTAAAGGCATTAGGAATCTGTGGCGTATTGCCTTTGAACAGTCCACTTATATCCTTACTTGGTAACACTAGCTCATTGGTCTGCAAACCAATCTGCGTACCACTACTCAGCCGCTCCAATATCTGTGCAGCTTCACGTCTGCCCTCGCTCACAATACGAGGCAATTCCTCAATTAAAGATTTAGACATACGATAGCATTATAGTTGTATAATGCGTCGAGCCAATAAACAAATCGTTTCCTGCAAGTACCTTGTTCGTGAATAAACACAAGAAGTGGACGAATTCCCGTCCAACGTTCAAGGTACTTGCAGGAAACCTATTGGAAAGACATGAAAAACGCCCACTATACCAGTGAGCGTGTCCATTATCCTATTCCAATGTTCTTTCCACCTGCAAGTTTCTGAACGTTTTGAATAATAGCCAACGCTAATGTTTAACCCATAAAATCATGCCGGCACCTCCGCTGAGGCGTATCGCCAGCAACTGAGTGCAAAAATAATCAAAAAATCTCAAACTCCAAAAGAAAAGGGCAATTTTTTTTATGGAGGCCTAGGATTTTGTTCACAAGCCCTGTCATTTATTAGAGTTTGATCGATTTTCCGCAACACCTAACATCTACAAAATACAAGTGTTTGATATTAAGACCATTAGAGTCCAAAAGCAGGCTTTAACACCTAACATAAGAGGTAACAAAGACCTAACACAGAGGTAACATGAGAGGTAACATCCGAAGTGGCTCCAGAGCCATATTTTTAACCATAATCAATGTTAGGTCTATGTTAGGTTTATGTTAGGTATCATGTTACCTCTTGAAGGTGTCGAATTCGCTTGAATCGCCCATAAACAGGGGCTTCTTCGAAAAATAATGTTAGGTCTTTCAGCAAATGGCGTTTGTCTTTGAATAACCCGCCTTTAAGCTCAAATAAGCGTGCCTTAATTTTCAATAACCTGCCTCTGTCGTTGAACTTCGTTCGAGAATCCTCACGCTCGGCATAGTTCAAAAACTATTTTGGCTCTGCCCTCGCTTACTCGGATTGTTGAATAACCCAGCGTTATAGAGCTACAAGATACATCGCCTTGTAAAAAGGAAAGCCATGTAAAAAGTGCTGGAAGGCTTCGTAAAAAAGAGTGAGTGAGAAAGAAAAAATCGATACGGCGTAGGGCTCTTCACGAAACGGCGTACCAAGGACCACGATACGGCGTACGGACACTAGCGATACGGCGTATCGGCGAAAAAGGGCAAAAAAAATCCTCTACAGGCAATTATATGTAGAGGGAAGGATGTCATGGGGACAGGTGACTGACATTTTTACAGCCCTTTTCCGCAAGACTGGGGTAACTCTTCTCTAGGAGTGACAGGGTAGACAGGGTAGACGACGTGACATTTGGTTTTTGATTTTACAAACAGCAAAAGCGGAGACTGCATTTTATTGCGGCCTCCGCTTGTCTCTCTTTTTGATGGTATTGCGTTTATTTAGCAAGGACGTGTCTTCGGGAGGTTGAAGACATCCTGCACTTCTTTCATCTGGGCGTCGGTCATGCCGTCGGGCTCTGAACCCATAGCCTTGGCGCACATGTAGATGTTTGCGGCCTTGCAGAGCACATCGGTCTGGTCGAAGGCATCCATGATGTCCTGTCCTACGGCAACGGTGCCGTGCTTCTCCCACATCACTACGTCATGCTTCTTGATACCTTCAAGGGTGGCCTTTGCCAGATCTACAGATGATGGCAGGTCGTAAGGGATGATGCCGATGCCGAGTGGAGCAAATGCCAGTGTCTCAGGAATCATAGACCACAGCACCTTTGTCATCTCGTCACCCTTGAGGAAACGCTGGATGTGACTCATCGCAACGAGCTCGATGGGGTGGGTGTGGAGTGTTGCCTTATAGCATGAGCCTGTCTCAAGGAGGTAGTTCTGCAGGGCGAGGTGTGTTGGCAGCTCGCTGGTAGGTACTACTGGCTCGTCGGCGATAATCTCGTAGCTGGCGCAGTCGTCGCAGATGCGTACGATAGAACCGTTCTGCATTGGCTCCTTAGCGAGGTCGCGCATGCGCTTGCCCGTACCTTTACAATAAAAATACTTTCCCTTCAACTGGGGGAGGACCATTCCTATCTGCTTGACAGGAGCAATGGCTGGCATTGCCTTGCACTCATCGTCCATGAACTCTGTAACGTTGACGGTGATGTTGCCGCCATTACGCTCAGCCCAGCCTTTCTGCCACAGGTAACCTGTTACCTCGGCAATCTGATAAACGACCGCCTTCAATCCTTCGCGGCCTTCTAGAATACTTTTCATAATTTTTCGATATTTCGTTATTCCGTTATTCCGTTATTCCGATTAAACATTCTCTCCATACCGTTCGCGGGTGATCTGGTCGAGGGCTTTGCCGCGTGTGTTTGGCATGCCGATGAGACCCACGATGAGGGAGGTGAGCAACAGGGCTATCATGCAGTAGGCTGCAAGGGTGAAGCCTTCGCCATTCTCACCATAGATGAAGGTGAAGATGAGTCCCCATACAGCTGACAGACCACGGACGATGAAGAACATCAGTCCCTGAGCGCCTGCACGGAACTTGGCTGGGAACAGCTCACTGCCCCACAGGGCATAGAATATCTGCACGGACGAGCCGTTGTTGACACCCCACAGGATGGTGAACAGCCAGATGCCGCCGATGGTAGATACACCACCGCCGATAATCAGTATCCATGCCGTAAGGGCTGCTGCCAAACCGAATACATAGAAGAAACGATGGGCTACCTTATCGACAAAGAAAGAGATAATCAGGGTAGTGACAACCACGAAGACCCAGCTGATGCAGCTCAGCATATTGGCGTCCTCATTGGACAGACCGCCTGCCGTCTCGTAGATATGAGGCATGAAGAAGCCCATGACGGATGCCACGAGGTTCCATGTCAGATAGATAGCTGCCAGGAAGGCAACAGTCTTGACGGCGATGCTGTTGGTGAACAGCAGCTTGATATTGTCAACGATGCTGCTGCTCTTGGACTCTGCCTTCTGAGCTGTGAACTCAGCACTCTCCTCCAGCTGACGCTGCAGGTTCCATGCTATGAATGCCACGATAAAGAGGGTGAGGAATACTACGCGAGAGCTGAATACCTCGACGGCAGCCTGTGCAGCATCATTGCCTACGATGGCATGAGCCAGCGCCTCTACGGGACCGTAGAGATAACCGCCCGGAGCAAACAGCATTCCGAAGAACAGGATGAACATCGGACCAAGACCCCATGACATCTGTGAGATGCAGATATTGCGGCCACGGTTGTTGATTTCAGAACTCTCGGAGATATACGTCCATGATGCCGGAACACCGATGCCTACGGAGATACCTGTAACGAGGAATCCTGCCAGCAGCATAGGAAAATTCATTGACAGCATAATGATTAGCACACCTGTCATATACACCAACAGGTTGTATGTGAAGATGAACTTACGTCCGAACTTGTCGGCAAGGAAACCGCCGATGATAGCACCGATAGCGGCACCCAGGGCATTGGCACTGAGGGCATTGAGCCAACCCAGGTGCATCTCGCTAAGGCCGAGATAGTTCTGCCACAGTGTGACACCGCTGGCGCCAGCCACGATGGCTCCTGCGTCAAGATAATTGTTGAGCGACACAGCGAGTGTGCTCTTTAAACTTCCACCTTTTGCCATAATTGTCAATTTTCAATTATCAATTGTCAATTAACGACATACCACGTCGCATTCGATGTTGAATATCTTAGCCACCTTCAGGATGGTGTCGATATGATGTCCGACAGCAGCTGCCATGTGGTGGGTGGGACCTGCCTCGCTCCACTTGTTGACAAACTCGCGGCAGCTCAGAGAGAACTTGGTGCGCATATTGGTATCGCCGAATGTGAAGATCTCGCCATCCTCGTTGACACCCTCAGCAACAACGAACTTGAACACACCGTTCTTGTCCTGAGTGATAGCCAGATAAGTAACAGGACCTGTAGGAGGATAGAACTGAGTGAGATAGCCGCCACCGGCCTTGCCGTGGAAGACAGGAACAATCTTCATTGTAGGCTTCTTGGCCTGAGAGATGTCGAAGTCGCCAGAGCCAGAGTGGCCGATGATGCAGATATCCTTCGGGAAGTCGATGGAATACATCTCAGCCAGTGTGCCTGTGCCAGAGATAGTCTTCAGGATAGACATAGCCATAGCGACCTTCATGTCGCCCTCTACGGCACATGCTGTATGCTGCTTGATAAGCATAGAGAATGCAGGTATCAGCATAGAGTCGAGCTTTCCTGCAATGCCCTGTGCAAAGCCGTCATAGTGAGATGCTATCATGCCCAGTTTTTCGTCCTTAACCCACTGCTCGAAGGCTACGACATACTTTGCCATATCCCATACCTTCTCGACAGTGCCGCCACCCTCGATGTCGAAGGTAGCCAGGATATCCTCTGCCTTAGCGCGGATAGCTGCCTCGTCAGTGATATTGTCGGCAATAGCCCACATCTTCTCCCAGTCGAACTGCTTGGTATATACGAACATGCGGTGGTAGAGGTTTGTCTCGTCGATATAGAGGTCCATCATGCCAGGATATGGGCGGCCAATCTGTGCGATGTTGGTATCGCGGAAGCGACGGCGCACCTGAGCAGCACGGCACCAGTCTTCGATTTCAGCCTGAACACCCGGGTCGCCACCTTCTACGACACCTGTAATGACTGCAGAACGCTTGCCGGCACGGTTGAGGTCGGCAACCATCTCGCCGATGGCACCGCAGGCATACAGCTCACCAAGCCATGTCGGGATGTCGGTCTTGGCATAGTCAGGAGCCAGCTTCTTCTGAAGGTTCACGATAACGACTGGAACGTCGAGGTCGCGTACTGCCGGAAGCATGTTGTAAGAGGTACAGTAGGTCAGCATCTGCAGGATGACGAGGTCAACGTCGGCAGCACGGAACTTGTCTCCGGCGGCCATAGACTGCTCTTTGCTTGTCACCATGCCACCGTCGATAATCTCAATGGTGTCTGGCAGCGTCTTCTTGAACGCCTCATACTGAGCCTCGAAGTTTGGTACGAGTTGTGGGAACTGTGGCAGGTATGCCTGAAGGGCAATGCTGAATACACCTACCTTTGCTTTGGTTTCTACTAATGGTTTTGCCATAGCGTTACTGTTTTTAAGTTATTTGTTAATTATCTTATTAAAATTTGTCTCTTGTTATTTTACGAAGACCTTGTGTCCATTGATGATATACAGACCTGGCGAGGTAGCGGCTGACAGACGCTGACCATGGAGGGTGTATACAACATTGTTACCATCACCAACAGCTCTGACCTTGGTCACTGCTGTCGTGTTGTTGCTGAGCAGTCTGGTCAGCTGTTTGACGATACCTTCAATGCTGCCATAGCCTTTCAGCATCAGATCACCAGCCAACGTTCCTTGATTATAATGGTTGTGATCAGCAAAACAGCTAATGATAGCCTGTGCAGCAGCATCAGCACTGGCATAGCCGTTCTTGCTGTAGTCGGCTACATAGGCATTAAAGGCAGCATCGGCATTCTTGCCAATCTCCACAAAACCGAGATAATTGTCGTCGCTCTTCTCGCGTTGTGCAGCCACTTTGCGCACAATGGTCTCGTAGCTATCCTTGCGATAGCTGTCAAAGGTGTGGGTTGTGGTATTGTAACCACTGGCATAGTTAGATACGGCACCGTGGGGCGTATAGCTATTGATGATAATCTTGGCTCCAAGTGCCTCTGCGGCATTGAGATAGTAATTCATATCGGCCTCATAGCTATTGCCCATACCATTGGTACCATTGTTACCAAACATCACGATATCGTCTGGATAGATGTCGAGCAACACACCATAGAGTTTACCTTGCATATAGTAAGTGGAGAGGTTTCGTCCACCGGCTCCGTTGTTCTTGAAGTCACAGAGGGCAAAGAGTTCGGGGAAGGTTGACGACATTCCACTGAGGCGATAGGCCCACGATCCACTATTGGCCGACGTGGAGTCGCCGATATGATGGACGACACGCTTAGCACGTTTCTTACGTGGTGCTTGTTTTGTAACCTTGATGGCGCTAATACCTGCCGCGCTGACATTCTCACCTGTTGCCACCTGAAGATCTATCTTGTCTGTTGTAGCAGGCACAGTATAGCTGACAGTCTTCATCGTCGTGTTAGTACCCAACTCATAGCCTAAGAGATCACTATTGATATAGCCTGTGGTGAGCACACCTTGATAGGTAATCTCTACCGTATAGAAGGCTCCCGGACAGATATCAATATTGTATTTCGTCACAGGCGTATCAAAAACAAACGATGTGGTACGGATGTTCACCGTAATATCTTTCTTTAAGTTTTTACCATCGCTGTCCTTGCAGGTTCCACGGATGATAAGTGACGTGGGCTGTGCTGAGGAAGCAATGCTGAGGATGCCTGTTGCAGCATCAAAAGCGATGCTCTCGCTATTGGTGAAAGGTGTGGTACCATCGGCGGCATAAGCCGCTAACACCACCTGACGGTCGACTGTAGCACCTTGACCATCAACCACCTGAGCAGCGAACGTCACCTCCGCAGGATGTGCATCGTCGAAGGGAACAGTGATGTTCTGCGTATACTGTGTGAACTTAATGCTCTCGCCATCGCCCAACACGGTGACCTGTGTAGTGGTTGTCACGCCCCCAATGCTAACCTGAATGGTGGCAGTACCCGCAGCAGCAGAAGAGCTAAGGCTCAGCGTAGCCTGATGATTGTCGTCGGTGTCGGGAGTAATGATCAACGACTGACGCATATCTTCCTCCAGGATAGTCCATGTGGCCTTCTCGGTGACCGGATAACCATCAGTATCGGTGGCTGTTACGGTAAGGCTAACCTTATCGTTAGCAGGAATGGAGATCATTGCTCTGTCGGTCGTCAACTGATAGGTCTCTGTATTGATGGTCGGGGTGTAAGCCTTACAAGAAACGATATCTACAGAGCCCGTAGCATTATCGTTAAAGCCGATATTGATACAATTGCTGCTACCAGCTTGCGGTGCTGTCTGGATGGCGGTCTCTGTAGCGAGGTTACCATTACTGTCGTATATACGGGCGAAGCAGCGGTGACTGCTATTATCGGCCGAAAACACAATGCGCTGCCACTGGCCGGGAGTGAGGCCAGTAGCATCTATTGTTGCACCACCCACTGCGATTAAGGCTCCTGTGTTGTTGTAGCGGACTTGTGCATCGACAATAACCTGTCCCTTAATATTGCCCATAGAATGAGCAAGCGTGTGGCTCTTACCTGATGTATTGGCCGTCAGACGTATATAGCGTTTGCCATTTTCGCTCATCAGTCGTGCATCGGGAGTATCGGTTCCTGCTACCGTCCAACCGCCAGTGATAGGGTCAAGGCCACTGCCGTCAGAAGAGGCGATGAGACTATAGCCGTCAAGTGCAGCGGGATACTCCATAAAGTCCACAGGATAGCCTGCCAACGGCAACACCTGTTCGTTAGTCTTCTTTTTGTTGCCCAATGCAGTGACGTATTTGCGAGCTTTCACTGTCTGGTCACCATAGGTGATGGTAGCCGTCATGCAGCCATAGAAATTCATGGGCACATCACAGAGGTTGAAGGTTGTCGATGTGCTGCCCGTAGCGGTAGCGGGGAAACTGCCATACGAATCGCAGTACTGCCCCTCGGTATCATTGGCGGTTTTGAATCCCTCAATATCCCACACGACGTTGAAATCCATGCCTTTCTTGGAAGCAGTCTGGGCATTGATGGTGCTGCCATCATTGCCAATGATGTAGAGAGCGTAAGGATTCTTGAATGCTGTCGACGTGCTGGCACCAAACGTCATACTCTCCGCACCGGTGATAGCTGCATTAAGGATGGTGTTTCCGTCTGTCGCTGTGTCGGAGAGGTCGCTAACACTGACAGTGAAGTTGTCAATGGCATAGCAGCGGTCGGTATTGCCTATGTTGCTGGTAAACTGCACACTAGCTATATTGTTCTTTAGAGTGCCTATGCTACCTTGTAGAGTGGTGGTCTTGCCCTGTACCGTAAACGACATCAACAGGCGTCCCTGAGCGGTGAGCGTCATGGAGATGTGCGGGTGACGGCCTGACGTAGCGGTATATGGTTTGCCATTGCCACTGAAGCCATTGGCACCACTGCCCATAGAAAAGGCATTGAATCCATCAGGGGTATTACCAGCGATAGTTGCTGCAGTAATTTGTCCTAACTTGGCATCATAGGTGTAGGAGGCCAATGCTTTCCCGTCGCTGTTCTTCACGGTGACAGTAGCTCCCTGATTCTTGCTCCAGTAGCCGTGGAATGCATCCCACTCAACGGTTACAGCTCCTTTGCTGACTGCCTTTGCCGCGTTACCGTCACGTCCGGTGATGGTACATGTGGCCGACGTGTTACAGATGTTCAGCACACGTCCGAAACCTGTCAAATCACTGTTGAATATAGCGACCTTTCCTGCAGCAGGCTCTGTAGACTCCACGCCGAAGATGTTTGTCGTGCCCGAGAAGTCTTCACTGACCAATGTGGTCTGTGCTGTCGTATCTACACAGTGAATACTCAATAGAAAGAGTAGTAGCAGGCGGAAGAGATTTGTCTTAGTCATAAGGAGGTCAGGGTTATGCTTGGCGTGTAATAGTAAGGTAACGCTCGTAAGCCTCATCCCAAGCACGACGGTCAGCTGTCGGATGATAGGCTACCATATCGACACTGTTGGCAATAATCTTGCGCATCTGCCAGATATCATCGACCTGTCTCATGGCCTTTGCCTGCATCATGATATTGCCGATAGCAGTGCACTCCTGAGGACCTGCAAGCACCTCGACGCCGAGAGAATCGGCCGTAAACTGGGTAAGATACTTGTTCAACGAGCCACCACCAATGACGTGCAGCACGTTAAGGGTGCTCGACGGTTTTCCCGTCGAGTAGAATTCCTTCAACCACCCAAATACCTGCCTATAGCGCAGAGCCAGCGAGTCGAAGATGCAACGGCAGATCTCTGCCGGTGTCTCCGGAACAGGTTGACAACTCTGACGACAGTACTGTTGGATAGCCTCTATCATGCTTGACGGATTGGCAAATATTGCATCGTCAGGATTGATGAGTGAACGGAAAGCCTCCACCTGCATGGCAGAACCCTGTAGTTCAGGATGAGACAGCTTGCGCACTTCCTCAGGCCATTCCTTGCGACAGCGCTCATAGAGCCACATGCCACAGATGTTCTTCAGGAAACGGGTAGTACCCTCGACACCACCTTCGTTGGTGAAGTTCCTGTCGTATGACACTCTGTTGATGATGGCATCCTTCGTCTCTATACCCATAAGGCTCCATGTGCCTGATGAGAGGTATGCAAAATTCTCGTTGGCAGCAGGAACGGCGGCTACGGCACTGCCTGTGTCGTGACCTGCTACGGCAACGACGGGGATTGCTCCCAAGCCAGTTTCCTTCTGTACCTCTGAACGCAGGGTACCGATGAAGTCGCCAGGATTGACCATCCTGCCGAATTTGTCCTGTGACAGTCCCAAAGAACCCAGCAGGTCGGGGTCGAGTTGCTTGGTGCGAGGGTCAAGAAGCTGTGCAGTGGATGCAATGGTATATTCGCATACCATCTCTCCGGTGAGCATATAGCTCAGCGCATCGGGGATGAAGAGTATTTTCTTTGCATTCTGCAGGGCTACATTGCCCGCCTTCTTCATGGCGTAAAGCTGGAAGATGCTGTTGAAATTCAGGAACTGTATGCCTGTGACATTATACACCTGCTCCCTGGTACGCACATTCTTCAGGTAGTCTTCCATAGCCTCAAAGGTATGCGGGTCACGGTATGCAATCGGCTGGCTGATGGAATTGTCGTCTGCCACACAGACGAAATCCACACCCCAGGTGTCGATACCGATGGAGGTGATATTGTAATTGTTGTTCTTAGCCTCCTTCAGACCTTTTATTATTTCAAAATACAAGGCATAGATATCCCAGTAGAAATGTCCGTTGACTTCGATAAGGTTATTAGGGAAACGAGTAAGCTCCTTGAGTTCAATCTTACCGTCTTTGATGCCGCCAATAATTGTACGGCCGCTGGTAGCTCCGAGATCTACCGCAAAGAAATATTTGTCCATTTATTATAGTTAGAATTTAATAGTTAGAATTCTTCTATTGGTTAATAGTTTGACTGCAAAGTTACGAAAAAGAACCAAAACACAAAAGAAAAAGTTCTTTTTTTTACGTTTTTTTTGCAAAAGAACGGCAGTATTTCCGCTCCTTCGTCACTTTTGATTACCTTTGCGCCGCGATATAATCCTGTATAACGGACTTTTTATGGATGAACAACTACTGCTGTTAATAAACGGAAATCATACAGCATTTCTTGATAGCTTCATGTGGCTAATGACCCAGAAGACGGTGTGGATACCCCTCTATTGTGCCCTGTTATATGCAGTGTGGCGCAACTATGGTTGGCGCGGTGCCTTGGGCCTTCTTGTGATGGTGGGTGTAGGCATGCTTGTTACCGACTGGGCAAATTCACAGTTCATACGTCCTGCCTTCGGTCGTCTGCGCCCGAATAATCCGGAGAATTCTATTTTCCCCATGCTCTATCGCGTCAATGATGTCAGGGGTGGGGGATACGGCTTTCCTTCTGCTCACTCAGCCAATAACTGGATGCTCACATTCGTAATGATACACTGGCTGCGTGATAAGTGGACGGTAATCACAATGTCGCTATTTACATTGCTGATTTGCTATTCACGTATTTATCTGGGCTATCATTATCCTGGTGACATTCTGGGGGGCTTTGTGCTTGCTGCCATCACGGTATATATAATGGCTTGGTTACACACCCGTTATATGCATTTCGAGCGTGTAACCAATCCGCAATATACGTGGATGCCTACATTCTTTGTAAGCATCATACTTATGCTGTTTATAGGAGCGTCGTTTTAGTTTTTCTTGGATGCGGCGCTGAGTTTTGACAGTGGTATTGACTTTACTGCCTTCTTGCTTGAGGTGGTTGATGTTGTTGTGACTGATGAGGCTTGTGATGCCGATGGCTTATAATACGTCATTGCCTCGGGCAGCCAACCTTGAATCTGCTTTATGCGTGTCTCGTCTGAAGGGTGGTCGCTGAAAATAGAGTTGGAGCTGTTGCCGACAGAAGCCATACGCTGCCAGAAAGATACTGCCACTTCTGGGTTGTAGCCTGCCATAGCGGCGAATATAAGACCGATGTGGTCGGCCTCGCTCTCCTGCTTGCGTGAGAAGCCTGATGTCCATGCCTGTGTGCCTACTCCGATGGCAGCAGCGGCAATAGACTGCAATCCGGAACTGACTCCGGCTGCCTGTGCCACACCGCCAATCACCTGCATGGCACTTTGCTGCTTATAAGAGTTGCTGATGCGTTCTGCTGAGTGCTTGGCTACAGCATGGGCTATCTCGTGTCCCAACACAACGGCAAGGGATGCTTCGTCCTGAGTAACAGGCAGGATGCCTTCATAAACCACAATCTTGCCACCAGGCATACACCATGCATTGACCTGAGAATCCTGTACAAGGTTGAATTCCCATTGGTATTCAGAAACCTCGTTACCCATATTATTTGCATTGAGATATGCCACTACGGCATTAGCCAGATTTGAACCTACACGCTTCACCATAGCCGTATTGGCGGCATCGGTGGAAGGCTTTGCCGTATTCATGTATTCACGATACTGTTCATTACTGAGGCTGAGCACCTGTTCGTCGCTAACCATTAATCTCTGTGTGCGACCAGTGATAGGCACCTTTGTGGCTGTTCCGCAGCCTACCAAAATGGCGGTTACTACCACCATGATGATCATCTTAATGTTTTTCATATCCTGTGTTTTTTATTCGTATTCGGTAGTATCTGTTATGCCGGCAGCTGCGAGGGCTTCGCGACGCTCCACACATGTGCCGCATTTGCCGCAATGCTTTTCTCCGCCCTTGTAGCACGACCAAGTCTTGGCGTAGTCTATTCCCAACTGCTTGCCTCTGATGGCAATGTCTGTTTTCGTGATGTTGGTGTATGGGGCAAGAATCTTAAGTCCTTCGTATGTTCCTGCGCTGATGGCAGCACTCATAGCATCAACAAACTCCGGCCGGCAGTCTGGATAAATGGCGTGGTCACCGCCATGATTAGCCATCATCACATTTTTCAGTCCCCTGCTTTCAGCCATTCCAGCGGCAATGGCAAGCATGATGCCGTTGCGGAAGGGGACGACGGTACTCTTCATGTTCTCATCGGCGTAGTGCCCTTCAGGTATTTCCTCGCCGCCGATAAGCAGTGACGACATGAAATACTTCTGCATGAATTCGAGAGGGATGATGATATGGGGTATGCCGAGTTGCTGGCAGTGCCATTTGGCAAAAGCCAGTTCTTTGGCATTATGGCGTGAGCCGTAGTCAAAGGACAGGGCCAATGCTATGCGCTCCCTGAAGTCGTAGAGTAGGGTGGTGGAGTCCATTCCTCCGCTGAATATTATGACGCTGTCTTTTTCCATTTTTATTATAAATAAGGTATTAATTAAATACCGTCCAACTGAGTCCAAGACGGAATACGCGCTGGTTCAGCGGGTAGTGTGGCGTAAAGAAATAGTTTCCAGTACCGGAATTGACGTGAGACATCATGACAAAGAAGCGGCAGCGCTTGAGCAAGAAGTTGGCATAGACGTCGATGACGGGATAATTGCCTATCTTCGTCTTTACATTGTCATTCTGCTGTACGGCAAACTGTGACAGTTGAGGTACATATTCCGGAGCATAGTATGACTTGAAGTAACGCATGTCGGCACCGAAGTGTACAGCCAGCACGCGGGCAATCTTGAACTTCAGGTAAAGATTCGTCCAAAAGTTGAAGTCAGGTACGGGGAGGATGTTGTTGTCACTACACTTCTGGAAAGTGATGCGGTTCTCCCAGTTCAGTATGCCGAGGGTGAAGTCCTGCTGTATGGCGAGGGTGAGGAGGCTGATGTTCTTGGATGACTGCATGATGTCAGCCGTATAGCCTGTGATAACCGAATTGTTCCTGTCGTATGACACCCCGAGATATACCAGATTCTGGAAGTTGTCGTAGGCAAATCGCAGTGACGTGCGCGTCTTGGTATATGCCAGACTTCCCTCGACGTGAGTATGCATTTGCTTGTTCAGACCGTCATGATCCCACCAGAAATGCTTCGAGTGGTAATGACGCTGGAAGTACGCAGGAGTGGTAAGGTGATAGAAGGCTTTCAAGTTCAGCACAACCGAATCCTTCAGTATCGGCACTCTGATATCCCCTTCACCGTCAATCTTGACGTCGCCGACCTGCTTTCCTGCCAGCCATACCTCTCCGAGCACTTTGTAGTGCAGGGTGTTGCCGAGAGTCTTTATGAGCTGTCCTCCCACAGAGAAGGTATTCTCAACGTTGTTGCTGTATCTTGTGAGGCTGTCCTCAGCAAGCCGGTAGTTGGCGATGTTGTGTGCAATAAAAACCTTCGCTCCCATCGGCACGTACTTGTTAAAGCCCTCAAGCAGACCTATGGCAAAGGTGTTCCGCAGATTGAAGTAGTCAGTCTTGTCGTTTATAGAGTCTCTTCTTGCGAAATCAACTGGTACGCTGTATTTGTTCTGATAAAAATTCGTTGGTGACTGGTATGCTATGTATGTGTGCCAGTTGTCGTCGAACTGCAGATTATGTATAAAGCTCGTCACAGGCACATATTCCTCCTTGGTCCATGAGGTGTCGATGGCGACGCTGTCTTTCTTTGCCATCAGCGAGTCCATCAGCAGTTTGCGCCTTTCTTCGGCAGCCTTTTTCAGCGCTGTCCTCAGGGAGTCGTTGTTGAGGTCGCCAACAATCATAGCATCATCAGGTCTGCCTGACAACCGCTTGGACTGTTTTGGCGCTCCTGTATTACCTGTGGCTCCTGCCAGCATCTTTTCTGCTTCTGCCGCAGCCTCTGCAGCCTCTTTCTCCTTCTGCGCCTTTATGGCAAAACGGCGTGCCTCTATCTCCTGCTCTGTCATAGGTACCTTGCGATAGAAACCTACGTTATAGCGATGGGCGAGGGTAGCATGAAAGGCGTTGGTGCGGTTCCAGTTGCTGCTCAGCACTACTGGAATCTCATTTTCGGAATAAGTTTCAGAGGTGGCCTCCGGATGGGTGATGTATTCGTCATTCGTTATACCGCCGTTTTCAGTGACTTTCAGGTGGTCGAACGAGAATATGACGTGGGCATTGTACCGTTGTCCGATATAAGAGCCCCACATGGTATAGTCAAACAATGCGGTAGATTGGTTCTGGTAGTATCCGCGTCCGTAGGCGTAGTCGAACTTGAAACCGAATCCCGCTTCTCTGTTGATGTTGACTGCAAAGAGAGCCTTTAAGTGATCTTCACCGTTCGTCCTGTCACCGCATGAGTTGAATGACAGGTTTGTTATCGGCGACAGGGTGTTTGTGAAACGCAGGGCTGACGGTGGGGTGATGAAATAGGACAATACGTCCGTAAAGCCGAATGATGTATAGTCGCGGTCTGTTGCTATACGTGCTATACGCGGTGCTCCCAGGTTTCCTGTGGTATTGTATTCTCCGTATCGTCCTGTGGTGAAGATAGAATTCATAAACAGGTGCTGCGCTGTGTCAGGAGCGGCTGTGGTCCTGTCTCCGAAGTGGTCGTCAATAGTCCAAAGATACAGACCTTTCGGCACCTTTACGTGCTTTGTCTTCAGAGAGTCCAAGGCACGGTTGGGGTTGAAGGTGTTGTCGGTAACCGAGAATCCGTCATCGTAGAAGGTGTTGTCCTGCGCCATTGCGGGAATAGCGAGGAACAGCAACAGCAGTGAAGCAAATATGATACTGTACGTTTTCTTCATCTTTACTTCATATACCTCAGCACACATTCTGCCATCTTCATTGCCATAGCAATAATGACAATGACCACTCCCATCATCTTTGTCCGTTCATCGTGCAGGTACCACTCGCCATAGGCGTTAATTCCAGCACCGGCGATACCGATGATGATGAAAAGCAGATTGAGTATCTGCCTGATTTTAAATATCGTTGTAGGACCTTCCGGTTTTGAATGCATTCTTAGTTGCTTAATCTATAACCTTTAACCTTACTTCATCGCTTCCTCAATGCGATTGAACAGCGCATCCTTGGCGTCAATGGTCTTGGTGCGGAATTTCTGTGAGCCGCCCTTCTGGAAGCCGTCGCCATTCTTGTTGATGGCCGTATCATCAGCTATCAGATCTTCAGCAGGGAACTGTCCTGCTCCATTTTCGCGCTCTTCCTCATATACGTAGTTGAGGTTGTTCATCGTCACGAGGCATCTTCCGTCGTAGCAGTCAAACACCAGCTGATAATTGAATTTTGCCTGGTCGAGCGACAGGAATTTGTTTTCAAAAGTCAGCACCTCCTGTACGCGTGCTACTACCTGATGCTTCTCCTTGTCGGCAATTGCAATCTTGCTGACGTCAGTCTTAGGATTATAGCCGTTGCCACCGCGTTCAGAGCAGTAGCCTTTTGCGAAAGCCTCTGCGATGTTGTAGATTTCATCAGCTGACTTGCCAGGCACCTCAATGGCTTTCTGCCACTGAATCTTGCCGTTTACCTCAGGGCATGCTCCTGCAAGGTACTTGGGGTCAATGACCTTCTCAGCCTTAGGCTTTTTCTCAAACAGGGCGCGCTTCTTGATTTTTCCGTCCTGGGTCACGGTATATGACTCCTGTGGCTTTTGCTTAGGTTTGAATAACTGTGCGTTGGCGTGTGTGGCATACAGAATGGCAAGTACTGCTATCAGTATGACGATAACCACTGCGCGTGCTACGCAACCTACTACTTTCTTGATAATGAGGAGGGCAACTATTATTGCCAGAATCCCGATAATGAGTTGTGTCATATCTTAAATGGTATTGTTGTTTTGAATTCCAATGGTTTGTTTGTTATGGGGTGATAGAAGCACAGCATGTATGCATGCAGGCAAAGCCTGTGCATTGGATCGTCGCCATTACCGTATTTTACGTCGCCGCATACGGGATGTCCCATTTCTGCTGCGTGTACCCTTATCTGGTTCTTCCTTCCTGTCTCAAGCCTGAACTCCATCAGAGTATGCTCTGTGGTGCGCTTCAGAACGTGGAAGTGAGTAATGGCATGCTTGCCGCCGTTATCCTCCGATGAGGAATAGGTGATATAGGCCTTGTTGTCTTTCAGCCAGCTCTCTATCGTGCCGTCATCTTCTACGACCTCTCCGCTGAGCACTGCCACATATCGCCTGTCATAGACGATGTCGTGCCATTCGTGCTCCAGTATCTGCTCTGTATCGATGTCCTTGGCATATACCATAAGCCCGGAGGTGTCCCTGTCAAGTCTGTGCACCACGTGTGCCCTGCATTTCTGACGAGTCTTGCGGAAGTAGTCATCCAAGACAGTCTTGACGTTCAGTGTGGAATGCCCTGCTGCCATCGACAGTATGCCGGTCTTCTTCTCTATCACGATGAGATACTGGTCTTCATAGACTATGTCTAACCAGCGGCTCTTGAAGACATCGTTCTTCTTGGAGTTCGACACTTTTACCTTCATGCCGGGAGTCAGCGGATAGTCATACTGTGTTACGGTTCTGCCGTTAATCTGTATGCCGCGTCCCTTCAGGATGTCCTTAATCTTGTTCCTTGAGCCGGAAAGCGTCTCCAGAAGAAACTCCAACAGGGGCTTCTCCGTTTCAACATTATATGTCTTGTATTCTTTCAGCTTCGGATTATACATAGCATCCTCGTTTTTTGTGCATGATGGCATTGCCACATATTAGCGCACAAAAATAAGTAAAAATCTCAATATAGACCGGAAATGTCCTCTATTTTTAAGAAACTTTTAGAGAAAATGGCGATATTTTTTGAAAAAATTTGGTTGTTAAATATAAAAATGGTACATTTGCAACCGATATTGCAGAAAGAACGAGTAATAATGAACCAAATCAATTCAGAGTCGTGTGTCGGCTGTCAGCTATTCGGGCATTGTGGCACTGTGTGCGAAACATCTGAGACTGCAGGTTCTGACTCTTCTGCCTGGGGAAAGCTCCTGCTGCCTTGCATCCTGCTGCTTGCAGTAGTCCTGTTGGTCGGGGCTTCATATCTGATAAATCAGTTGTTCTAAAGCCTTTAATAAATTTAAACTACAACTACTATAATGAATTTCATCTTATCAGCAGTAATCGCTTTGGTGGCAATCGCCTTGGTAGCTTCCGTAGTACTCTATGTGTGCTCGAAGCAGTTTGCTGTGAAGGAGGATCCTCGTCTGGCTGTTGTCTCTGAGGCATTGCCGCAGGCCAATTGCGGCGGTTGCGGCTTCCCCGGATGCTCAGGACTTGCTGCGGCCCTTGTGAAAGGTGCCGATAATGGTTCCATCGAAGGACTTTCGTGTCCTGTCGGCGGACCGGATGTCATGTCCCGTATAGCAGGTCTGCTCGGCATGGAAGCCGGTGACGGCGCTCCCAAGGTCGCCGTGGTGAGGTGCAACGGATGTCTTGAGCACCGTCCTCGCATAGCAGAATATGACGGCTTGCGCACCTGTGCTGCCATGAACAGCGTTGGAAGCGGTGAGACGGCGTGCGGCTATGGATGCCTTGGATGCGGCGACTGTGTTGCGGCATGTAACTTCGGAGCAATAGCTATTGACCCTATTCTGGGTCTGCCCGTAGTGAACGAAGACCTTTGCACCTCTTGCGGAGCATGCGTCAAAGCCTGTCCGCGCCACATCATCGAACTGCGTTACAAAGGACGTGTTATCAAGAATCAGCCCCACCGCGTTTATGTATCGTGTGTCAATAAGGACAAGGGGCCAGTTGCAAACAAGATATGCAAGGTCAGCTGCATAGCCTGTGGCAAATGCCAGAAGGTATGTAAGTTCGACGCTATCACAGTCGATGGCAATGTTGCGTATATCGACCCTGAAAAGTGTAAGGCATGCGGATTATGCGTTCGCGAATGTCCGAAGAATGCCATTCATGCTACATGGGATCTGCCCCCGTTGAAGCCGAAGGGTGATGTAAGTGAAAGTTGAAAGTCGAAAATTGAAAATTCATAAATAAAATTGAATACGAAAACATTCAGAATAGGTGGCGTTCATCCGGAGGAGAATAAACTGACCCATGAGGTTCCTACACAAGTCGCTCCGTTGCCTCAGCAGGCCGTGTTCCCGCTGAGCCAGCACATCGGCGCTCCTGCCAAGCCTATCGTTCAGAAGGGCGACAAGGTTAAGGTGGGCACTATGATTGCCGAGGCTGGAGGCTTTGTAAGCGCAAATATCTTCTCTTCTGTGTCAGGAACGGTATTCAAGGTCGATACCGCCGTAGATGCTACCGGATACAGGAAACCTTGTATCATCATAAATGTCGAGGGCGATGAGTGGGAAGAGAGCATCGACCGCTCTGATAAGATAGAGCGTCTGGAGCATCATCCCGAACTTACCTCAGAACAGATTATCGAAAAGGTTAAATATGCCGGCATCGTCGGAATGGGCGGCGCTTGTTTCCCAACCCATGTGAAACTGTGTCCTCCTCCTACGGAGCATGCCGAGTGTGTTATCATCAATGGTGTGGAATGTGAGCCGTATATCACTTCCGACTACCGCCTTATGATGGAGAAGCCCGACGAGGTTGTCGAGGGCGTCAAGCTCATCATGAAGGCTGTTGGAGTCAATAAGGCTTATATCGGCATCGAGGAGAATAAGCCCCGCGCCATAGACCTGATGATTCAGAAACTAATGACCAACCTCGACATAGAAGTCGTTCCGTTGGCAAAGAAATATCCGCAGGGCGGAGAAAAGCAGCTCATCGATGCTGTGATTCGCCGTCAGGTGCCTGCACCACCGGCTATCCCTATCAATGTGGGTGCCATCGTGCAGAATGTGGCTACTGCTGTCGCAGTCTATGAGGCTGTGATGAAGAACAAGCCGCTCTTCGAACGATATACAACTGTAACGGGTAAGAAACTGGCAAAGCCGGGTAACTTCCTCGTTCGTATGGGAACGTCATTCGGTCAGCTCATAGACCTCTGTGGCGGTCTGCCTGACGGTGACAACAAGATTCTTGCCGGCGGTCCTATGATGGGTAAGGCTGTCAATGACCTTGCTACACCTGTTGGCAAGGGTCAGAACTCCATCACTGTGCTCACCGACTATGATGCTCACAGGAAGGAGCCGCAGCCTTGTATCCGCTGTGCCAAGTGCGTCAGCGCGTGTCCTATGGGTCTTGAGCCGTATCTCCTTGCTAAGGGTAGCGCCCTGAAGATGTGGGAGCGTATGGAGGCCGAGATGATAACAAGTTGCATAGAGTGTGGCTCGTGCCAGTTTACGTGCCCTGCCCACCGTCCGCTGCTTGATAATATCAGAATGGGTAAACAGACCGTAATGGGAATCATTCGCGGTCGTGCTGCAAAGAAGTAAAGGTTAACGGTTAATGGTTAAAGGTTATTGAAATATAAGATGTCACAAATAATAGTTTCTTTATCACCGCATGCTCATGGCACCGACTCTGTAGAGAGGAATATGTATGGTGTCATCATAGCGCTCATTCCGGCGTTGCTGGCCTCGTTCTATTTCTTCGGACTGGGGTCTGCCATCGTCTGTGGCTGTAGCGTTGTGGCATGTGTGCTTTTCGAGTGGCTCATAAGCAAGTTTCTGCTTCAGCGTACTCCCACTCTTACTGACGGCTCCGCAATAGTGACGGGACTTCTTCTTGGCATGAACCTGCCGAGCAATTTCCCGATATGGATGATAGTTATCGGTGCGCTGGTAGCTATCGGCATTGGCAAGATGACCTTCGGCGGTCTGGGACAGAATCCTTTCAATCCAGCCCTCGTGGGTCGCTGCTTCCTGCTTGTCAGTTTCCCTGTCGCCATGACTTCATGGCCGGTGCAGAACCAGCTGACGGCATATACCGATGCTGTTACAGGTGCTACACCGCTGGCTATAATGAAGGAAGCCATCAAGAGCGGTGATGCTTCATTGCTGCAGCAGTTGCCTTCCGGCGTTGATATGCTGCTTGGTGTCACCCAGACCAATAATATGGGTGCCGGTACCATAGGTGAGATATGTGCAGCTGCCATATTGCTTGGCATGCTCTATATGCTTTGGAAGAAGATAATCACCTGGCACATACCTGTCAGCATCATCGCAACGGTATTCTGCGTGTCAGGACTGCTGCATCTTCATAATCCTGTCTATGCCGACCCTGTGCGGGTCATTCTCTCAGGCGGTCTGATGCTGGGTGCGGTATTTATGGCTACTGACTATGTTACCTCACCGATGTGTGGCAGGGGACAGTTGATATATGGTGTAAGCATCGGTTTGCTGACCGTCATCATCCGTAACTGGGGTGCATACCCAGAGGGTATGTCGTTCGCAATCCTTATCATGAATGCCTTTACACCTCTTATTAATTATTATGTGAAACCAAAGCGTTTCGGAGAGATTCCGAAGGCGGCTAAATAGGGGAGGGGACTATGGAAAGACTGCAATCAAATCTTAAGAATATGGTCGGTGTCCTCGTTGGCGTAGCCTTCGTGTGTGCCCTCCTTCTGTCGGTCTTCAATAAGGTTACGGCAGGTCCTATAGCAGACCAGGCTTCCAAGACCTTGCAGGACGGCATCAAGTCCGTGATGCAGAGCGACAGCGTCGTAGTAAGCGGCGATACCGTAATAGAAAAGGAATTCAGCGGCAGGAGTCTCTCGTTTGTCGTTCACATGACAGACAAGGGCGTTGCCATCGAGAGTACTGATCCCAATGCCTTTGGCGGAAACCTGAAGGTGCTTGTCGGATTTGCCGACGATGGTGAGATTCTCGGATATACCATTCTTGAGAGTGCTGAGACTCCAGGACTTGGAGCAAAGGCTGTTGAATGGTTTCTTGATGAGGCTCCTGGCGATATTGTCGGCTTGAATGTGTGTGAAGCCAACCTCACCGTTTCCAAGGACGGCGGCGACGTTGATGCCATCACTGCATCTACCATCACTTCGCGTGCGTTCCTGAGGGCTGTCACCAATGCGTGGACAGCATATCACGGCGATGATGACGCCAAGTCAGGCGCTACACCACAAACAGAGAAAGGAGGCAAAAAATGAGTAATGCAAAAATAATTCTTAATGGCATTATAAAGGAGAATCCAACCTTTGTACTGTTGCTTGGCATGTGTCCTACGCTTGCCACGACCACAAGTGCTATGAACGGTATGATGATGGGTCTTGCCACGATGGTGGTGCTCGTCTTCTCCAATCTTGTTATCTCAAGCATCAGGAACTACGTGCCCGATATGGTGCATATTCCTGTTTATATAGTTGTTATAGCGACTCTCGTGACGATAGTGCAGATGTGTCTTGCAGCCTATCTGCCCGATGTCAACAAGTCTCTCGGTCTCTTCATCCCGCTCATCGTGGTGAACTGTATCATTCTCGGTCGTGCAGAGGCTTTCGCCTCCAAGAATAATGCTGTCTCGTCTATGTGCGATGGCATCGGCATCGGTCTCGGCTTCACCTTGGCACTCACCCTGCTGGGTATCTGCCGCGAGCTCCTGGGCAATGGCACAGTCTTTGACGCACGCCTTGTTCCAGAAGAATACGGAATGCTGATGTTCATCCTCCCTCCCGGAGCCTTCATCACACTCGGCTTCCTCATAGCAATAAAGAACAAGATGAATAAGAATTCATAATAACCGTAAACGGTAAACTGTAAACGGTAAACTAACAGTATGGAATATATATTAATTTGCATCACGGCGATATTCGTCAATAATATAGTTCTGAGTCAGTTCCTCGGCATCTGTCCTTTCCTGGGCGTGTCGCAGAGGGTGAATACTGCTCTCGGCATGAGTGCCGCAGTAGCCTTCGTGATGACTCTGGCAACCGTTGTAACCTATATGCTGCAGATATACGTCCTCAATCCTATGGAACTGGGCTATCTGCAGACGTTGGCTTTCATCCTCGTCATAGCATCGTTGGTTCAGCTGGTGGAGATAATCCTCAAAAAAGTCTCCCCCGCGCTCTATCAGTCGCTGGGTGTGTTCCTGCCTCTGATTACCACCAACTGTGCCATCCTGGGTGTCGCCATCCTCGTTATACAGCGTGACTATACTTTCCTTGAGAGTTTTGTCTATGCCATCGCCTCCGCTATAGGCTTTGGTTTGGCATTGGTGATATTCGCAGGTCTGCGTGAGCATCTTGCTATGGCAGATATACCTAAGAGCATGCGTGGTGTTGCCATCACTCTCGTAACAGCCGGCATACTGGCTCTTGCCTTCATGGGCTTCAGCGGTGTTGACGGTGGTCTGAAACCGATATTTGGTATAGATTAATTTTTTCATAAATCCGTGTCTCTGAATAGAGCCGGATTATTTGTGTTTGTGTTGTTGTCTCCCTCCGACGTGATGTCCGGGGGGAGATTTTTTGCTCGAAAATACAAGCAAATAGTAATTTTTTTTTCGTTTTCGTTTTGGTTTTCGTTATTATTTCGTATCTTTGCACCGTCAAAGGCCTAATTTAAAATTATAAAACAATGTTTATCGGACAGACACCCACTGAAGTGATATTGTATATCATACTCTATGTCGGAGCAACTTTGATGTCACTCATCGCCAGTCTTTATTTACACCTGCGCAAGAACAATGTCTTCGCGTCAGACATCACTACACCATTGCCGCTGCGCCGTTGGACAGCAGCATTCTTCGCCGTAGTATTCCTGAGCCATGTATGGTGGTTCTTCTTCTACATCTTCTCCGGCGACTACAAGTCTGTGAGCTGTATAGTGTATGCCATGATCGACTGCATATTGCTGCTGATCACTATCCCCGGCATGCTGTTTGCCATGCTTCAGGACCGTAAACGTCGCTCATGGCCAGTTGTACTGGGAGCAATACCATACTGCATATTTGGCATATTGCACATTATCAATCCCAATGATGAATACATCGATATGGCAATCGGCTACATATTGTTGTTCTATGTGGGCTTCTCCGTTTATATGGAATATGCACTCAGGCAATACGGCCGATGGCTGCGCGACAATTTTGCCGACCTTGAGAATAAGGAACTGTGGGCTACTCAGGTGATGATAGCCATCCTCCTGATATTGGTCCTTGCCGATGGATTTGATTCCGGCAGCTTAGCCTTCAGCTGTGTCCTGCAGGTTATTGAAATAGCCTTCTTCGTTCTCCTTCTGTGGCGAGTTGAGACTCTGCCGCTGTTGGAGGAGGGTAGTGCATCCGAACAGGAACAGCAGCCACAACAGCCAATGCCCCTCCCCTCTAATATCGAGAAGTTGCTGGAAGAGAAATGCGCCAATGCTGAGCTGTATCTGCAGCATGACCTGACCCTTCAGCAGCTGGCACAGGCAGTTGGTATCAACCGCTTCTATCTCAGCCAGTATTTCTCCCGTCAGGGAACGACATACAATGACTATATCAGCGATCTCCGCATCAAGCATTTTACGAAACTCTATCGCAAGACATCCGCTGAGGGCTTGCCCGTAACCGCCCAGCAGCTGGCCAGTGACAGCGGCTACCGCAGCTACACCACTTTCAGCCTTGCTTTCAAGAAGCGCATGGGCCAGTCCGTATCGTCATGGATGCGTGACACTACTGAGTAATTTTTCTGCTTTAACTAAACCCAATATTATGAAACAATCTATTATCCTAGGCAACATCATTACTGTTGATGAAAAGAGACCATTTGCCAAGGCCGCATTAGTTAAGGACGGCGTATTTGCATATATCGGCAGCGCAGAGGAGGCGAAAAAGCTCGCAGGCGCAGACGCGCAGGTGCTGGACTATGGTGACAACTATATCTACCCCGGATTCATTGAGTCCCACTGTCACGGCCATTTGGCAGGCTACCGCGCCATCGGACAGGCAGACCTGATGCAGGCAGGTTTCACAAACTACCCCAAATACCGTGAAATCATGATGGATTTCATTGCAAGGAATCCTCAGCGCAACTTCTATTTAGCATCAGGATGGGTGGAGAACGAGGAATATGTCAATAAGTCCTACCTTGACGAGATATGCTCCGATAAGCCTCTAATAATGCAAACCGGTGGTGGACATTCCATGTTGCTCAATACTAAGGCTATGGAGTGGGCTGGCATCGACGCAGAATATGCTAAGAAATGGGGCTATGACCTAGTTCACGTGGATAAGAACGGTGAACCAGACGGCTATATCTGCGAAGGTCCCGTATTCGAGATAGTACCCAAACTCCCTACTTCTGTAGAGGACATCAAGGAATATTTGCTTGCCTGGCAGGACTTTGCTATTAGCGGTGGTTTTACTGCCGTTGGTGATGCCGGTGCGGAGGTTGTGCACCCTTATGCTCCTCAGGCATACTATGAACTGGAGCAGGAAGGCAAGCTGAAACTGCGCACCTACGCCTATATGTATGTTACCGATAATATCGCCAGTCCGAAGGCTGAGATAGCTCGCATTGCAGCACAGCGTGCGGAGATAAGCGGTGAATATTTCCATATCATCGGTGCCAAGGCATTCCTTGACGGCGTGACAGAGGCGCACACCGGCTGGCAAAATCAGGATTATCTTGATCAGCCCGGCTATCACGGTGCAGAGCGCTTCAATGACCACGACAAGATGGTTGAGCTGATTGTTGAGGCAGATAAGGAAGGTATGTCCGTCCATGTTCACTCTGAGGGTGGCGGTGCTACGCACTTTATGCTTGGTTGCATTGAGGATGCGGAGAAGATTACCGGCAATAAGGACCAGCGCAACGTGCTTGCACACCTGCACTTCGTAACCGACGAGGACATTCGCCGTATGGCAGAAACCGGTTCCGTACCGGCAGTGCCGCCGATGTGGACTCCAGCGGCTCCGGGCATGTATGATCAGGAAGTGGCTTATGTCGGTAAGGAACTGGCAGATCAGGCTTACCCAATCAAGTCCTTCTATGATGCCGGTGCCAATGTCGTTTTCCACTCAGATTATCCGGTTTCACCGATGATGAATGTGAAATACAGTTTTTACACGGCAGAAAAGCGTACGTATCCGAAGGAGTTATTCGGTGGCGTCACCTCACCACGCAACATGGAAGAGGCTATCACCCGTGAACAGTCGCTGCGTGCTATGACCATCAATGTGGCCCGTCAGTTCCATCAGGAGCACCGTCTGGGTTCCATCGAGTTCGGCAAGATAGCCAATATGACGGTATTCGACTGCGACTTCCTGCACGATGATATCGAGAAAGTGGCACAGGCCAACATCGTAGCCACCATCATCGACGGCGAAGAAGTCTATAAAGCATAATTTAGGCTGATATTTTAAACAAACACACTCCTCTCTTTATACTCTTTCGGATAGATGCCGGTGGCGTGAAAATGGAGTGAACGCTCGCAAAGGCGACCATGAAGAGCGTGCCGAAGATGCCCCTGCGGGGAGGCACAGCTATTCAGGAAGCATTAAGAGGGTCGACGAAGTCAAAGGGGAGTGAAAAAGTAGAGCGGAGGCCGCAATCAAATGCAGTCTCCGCTTTGCTTATACATCAGCCCTCAGACATCTAGAACGGTCCATGTCCCATGCACGACGTTGTCGTTACTGCTGTCAGAGCCGCCGTGAGTGCAGCTACTATAACCTTCGCTACGATCTCCCAAAATCTTTTGTTATTCATTTTCTTTTAAATTTATGTCCCGCAGAAATTGCAGAAATTGCAGATATTTTTATTTTAACAAAAACCAAGAAAACCCCTTTGTGTGATAGCAGGCTCTTGATTGAGCCCTTGCCCTCATTGTCAACGCTGCTGCTTGTGAGCGAGCTCCCAGCCATCAGCGTCAACAATAATGGCACCCTTTGCTGGGCTGCTATCACCCAAAGGAAAAACCAGCGGCTTTTGCAAAGCCTAAAAACAATTTTTACTATTAGACCGTAAAGTTTATAATTGCTTACCCAGCATGAGGGAGTCTGATGCAAAATTTGGTTTTTTAGGCCGGCGTTGAGCTCAGGCCGGGGTTTTTGCCTGAATGAGATAGGCTTTCCTGAAAGGAATAACGGAATTAGTTATAAGACTGGCTGGATGCTCGCATACAAGCAGGATTAGAGCTAATAACGTTAAAGTCTCTGTCAAGAGCACCTATCTCATGAAGGTTGTTTTTTCGGTTTTTGTATCAAAAATTAGTCGTTAGAAACACCTCCGTTGTTGTTGCCACCGCCGCCGTTGTTGTCACCGCCGTTGCCGCCGGTGTTGTCACCAGTGTTGGTGCCAGTGTTCTCACCAGTGTTGGTGCTGCCATTCTCGTCGTCGTTGTCTTCAACGGTGCCGTCGTCGGCTGATGTAACA
>CACYKA010000030.1 GCA_902774795.1 uncultured Prevotellaceae bacterium
GTGTTGTCACCAGTGTTGGTGCCAGTGTTCTCACCAGTGTTGGTGCTGCCATTCTCGTCGTCGTTGTCTTCAACGGTGCCGTCGTCGGCTGATGTAACACGCTTCACCTCTTCGCCGTTACGGTCAAAACAGGTAATCTGGATTGCTGTACCTGCCAGCTCGTCCTTCAGGTCAACGGCAGGAGTGAAGATGATGCGTCGGCTGGTGATGAGCGATGTCTTCACCTTGTTAACGTCCTCTACGCTCTTCGCACGGAGTCCGAAGCGCATGGTGCCGAGTCCAGGCAGAGCCACGCTGTGACCTTCTGTCGCCCACGCCTTGATGACTTCGCCAGCTGCATCCCAGCAAGCCTGCATCACACCCTTGCTCACGCCGCTGCGGAGTGCTGCCTCCTTGATAACCTTGTCCTGTGCCAGGCTGGTGTACAGCTCAGGCTGCATAACATAACGATAAGTACCTGCGTCAGTCTTGCTGAACTTTACGAGTCTTTCTACTGCTTTTACTTTAAGTGCCATAGTCTTTAGTTTTTGTGTTTGTGTTGTTGTTAATGTTAATTAGTTAATAATAGTTTTGTGTTTTGGGGCTGTTTAGTGAGATTTTTTATTGTGCTTTTGTCAGGTCATTTTTCCTCGTGCACTAGGAAAATCTTTTTTCCTAACTAGGGCGCAAATTTTTCCTCCCTATGTAGCCTTATTTTCACGATGCAAAGGTACTCATATTTTAGCGCTCTACAAAAAATCCTGACTTAAACCTTTTGTTAAAATATGTAAACAATTTTATGCTTTACAGATACAACTCATTAGACCGTCTTAAACGTCTTAAACGTCTTTTGCATTTTTTTGTAAATGCACAAAAAAGATGGTCAAACACCGCAAAGTTCGCGTACCTTATATATAATATATAATAATATTAATATATATTAACAATTCTCTCCCTCTTTCTCTCTCAAAAATGTGTGTTTTGCAAAAAAGACGCTGAGGCGTTTGAGGCGTTTGAGGCGCTTAAGACACTTGTTAAGACGCTTTTCTGCTATCAAAAGGATGATTGTAAACTGGCTGTAAGCAACCCCTGTTATCAACTCACCCAAACGGAGTACTTCAAAAACAACAAAAAATGACGATTTCTCCGTGTTTTTTGATGTAAAAATCTTTAGCTGCTGTTTTATTTGATAAAAATTAAAAACAATAAAAGTATTTGCGAGTGAAGGAATATGTTCTTTACCTTGGGGCGTTTCTTTTCTATCAAAATAACAGTTCTGAGTTTCAAAATATGCAATTTTTGTTTCAGAATATGCAAAAAATGAACACTTTTAACATTAAAATGTGTTTAATTTTTTTTTTTTTCTTATCTTTGTCGAAAATTTTGTGACCTGTGCAAACTAGATAATAGATAATTATAAATATTTTTTCAAAGATGGTACAAGATTTGTACATTTTGATGATCACGGCAGCTGTGGTCAGTATTGTGTTTAAGTTGTTGAAGCAACCAGTTGTGCTCGGTTATATCGTAGCCGGTGTGCTGGTTGGTCCTCATCTGGCTGGTGGGAATCTTGTGAATCCTGACAACGTTAAGGCATGGGGCGACATCGGCGTACTGTTTGTGTTGTTCTGCATCGGTCTGGAGTTCCGTCTCAAAAATCTCATCAGCAGCGGCAAAGTGGCAGCCGTTGGTGCATTGACAATCATCTTGGGCATGATGGTGCTGGGCTACTGCGTGGGAATGGATGCCAATTTTGATATGATTAACTCGCTGTTCTTGGCAGGCATGCTCTGCATGTCGAGTACCACTATCGTGATGAAGGCCATTGACGAGGCTGGCATGAGCAAGGAGCGTTTCGTCAAGGGTGCAACCAGCATCCTGATTGTGGAGGACGTAGTGGCAGTAGTGCTGATGGTATTGCTCTCTAGCATTGCCATCCGTCATCAGTTCGAAGGTGCCGAACTGGCCAGCAAGGTTGTCGATCTCGCAATTACACTCGCTGCATGGTTTGTTTGCGGTATCCTGATTATCCCGACGCTGATACGCAAAGTGAAAAATCATCTGAATGACGAGACACTTATCATCCTCGCCCTGGGTCTGTGCCTAGGTATGGTGCTGACGGCAGAGGAAGCAGGGTTCAGCAGTGCTCTCGGTGCTTTCGTGATGGGTTCAATACTTGCCGAGACTGTGGAGTCACACCGTATCGAAAAACTGATGACACCGCTGAAGAATGTCTTTGCAGCTATCTTCTTCATCTCTGTTGGTATGATGATTGATCCGGCTTCATTGGCAGAATACTGGATGAGTGTCGTTTATGTCAGCCTGGTGATTATCGTCGGAATGATTATCTTTGCCACCTTGGGTTGCTGGTGGGGCGGTCAGACGATGCGTGACTCCATGCTTACCAGCTTCTCGTTTGTGCAGATAGGTGAATTCTCATTTATCATCGCTGGACTGGGTACCAGCCTGGGCGTTCTCAATCCTATCATCTATCCTATCATCGTGGCATCGAGTGTGGTGACCACATTCCTCACACCTTATATTATGAAGGCTGCTGTGCCTTGCTATACATTCCTTTACAACCATGCTCCGGAGGGCTTGCGTGCTAAGATTGACCAGCGCGAGCAGCAGATGGCCGAGGCTGAGACTGCTACCGCTTCAGGCGGCAAGTCAATTGCCGACAAGGCACGCCATGCTGTCAGACATACTTTCTTCCTGAAGCATTTGGTTAACCTGTTTATCAAGAACATGAGTGCTCATGACGAAAACAAGAAAAAAGAATGAAATAACATAAAACTAAAAAACTCAAAAAATATGAGAATGAAATCGTTGAAATGGACTTTAATGCTCGGCGCTTTGGTTGGGCTTGGGTCGTGCGGCATCGACATGCCGAAGGAGACAAAGTCATCGTTTGAGACAATGACAGTGAAGAAATCAGACATTGAGCTTCCTTATAAGTTCAGTGCCAGGATGAAGGGTCAGAACGACGTAACGGTAACGCCACAGGTGAGTGGACAGTTGATGAAAATTTGTGTATCTGAAGGTCAGCAGGTGAAGAGAGGACAGACGCTCTTTGTCATCGACTCACGCAATGCCCAGTTGGAACTGGAAGCTGCACAGGCTAACCTGCAGGCTGCACTGGCTTCAGAGAACTCTGCCAAGCTGGAGTATGAGTCAAACAAGAACCTGTTTGACAAGAAGATTGTGAGCAGCTATATGCTGAACAACTCAGAGAATGCCTACAAACAGGCTCAGGCTGCAGTGGCTCAGGCACGTGCTGCTGTGAACCGCGCAAGGGTGAACCTCGGTTTCTGCACCATCACGGCAAATGTTTCGGGCGTTATCGGTGAGATTCCTGTGCGTGTCGGTGACCAGGTGTCGCCAGCTACACAGCTGACCATCCTCAGCGGCAATACTGCGATGTATGCTGAGATTTCAGTTACCGAGGCTATTATCGAGAATATGGTGAAGGAGGGCGTGAAGGCTTCTGATATAGACAAGCATATTGCAAAATCGCCTGATGCTACATTTGTCATGAAGAATGGTACGGAGTATCCTCACAAGGGTCGCGTTATCTCTCTGACAGGTGTCGTGAATGCTGCTACCGGCTCACTGACCGCCAAGGTGGCGTTCCCTAACCCTGACGGACATCTGTACTCTGGCATACAGGGTAACGTAGTGATGAACTTCGCTGAGAAGGGAGTGATTGTCATTCCTCAGAATGCTGTGGTTCGTCTTCAGGACAAGTCTCAGGTTTACATGGTCAAGGCCGACAGCACTGCTACCGCTGTTGAGGTTACGACAGAAGATACTGGCAACGGTAAGGAGTTTATCGTGCTCACTGGTCTGAAGGCCGGCGACCGTATCGTGACCACAGGAGCCAACAACGTGACGGAAGGTCAGAAGGTGCTCTTTCCTGAAGTGAAAAGTGAAAAGTGAAAAGTGAAAAAAGAACTTCCGCATGAAGAACAATATTTTCATTAACAAATACGTGATGGCGTGTGCCATCTCTATTGTGATAGCGCTGGTGGGCTATATCTCTATGAGCACACTGCCAGTAGAGCAATATCCTGATATCGCGCCACCAACGGTGAATGTCTCAACCAGCTACACCGGTGCTGATGAGAACACTGTGATGAAGTCGGTCATTCAGCCGCTGGAAGAAGCCATCAACGGTGTGAACGACATGACCTACATGACCTCAAAAGCATCGTCGAACGGTGATGTAGATATCAACATATACTTCAAGCAAGGCAGCGACCCCGACATGGCGACGGTGAACGTGCAGAACCGCGTAACCCGCGCACAGTCTCTTCTGCCTGCAGACGTGAACAAGGTCGGCGTGAAGGTTGAGAAACGCCAGAACAACATCTTGCAGATTTTCGCCGTGAAGAGTACCGACGGCAAGTATGACGAGGACTTTGTGTCTAACTATGTAGATATCAACGTCAAGCCGCGTCTGATGCGTATAACCGGCGTAGGTAACGTACAGAGTCTCGGTAACACCTATGCGCTGCGTATATGGCTGAAGCCCGACGTAATGGCGCAGTATGGCCTGACACCTAACGATGTCTTCAATGCCATTGGCGGACAGAGCTTCGTGGCAGCTGTGGGAACACTGGGTGAGTTGTCGGAGAACTCTTACCAATACTCCATGCAGTACAAGGGTACTCTGAAGAGTGTCGAAGAGTTTAATGATATCGTGCTTCGCACCAGCGGTGGCGGCATGTTGCACCTGAGTGATGTTGCCGAGGTACAGATTGGTGCCATGAGCTACAACTTCACCTCGAACATTCAGGATAAGCCGGGTGCCCTGTTCATGGTATTCGCAGCCCCAGGTGCCAACGCTACCGAGGTAAACGCACGTATCAACAAGACGTGTGAGGAGATGAAGAGCAGCATGCCGGCAGGACTGGAGTTCGTGACCATGATGACCAGTGATGACTTCCTCTTCGCTGCCATCCACAACGTGGTGGAGACACTTGTCATCGCCATTATCCTTGTGGTTCTTGTGGTGTTCTTCTTCCTGCAGAACTTCAAGGCCACCATTATTCCTTCTATCTCGATTATCGTGTCACTGCTGGGCACCTTCGCCGTTGTCTCGATGGCAGGCTTCTCGCTCAACATCCTGACGCTGTTTGCGCTGGTGCTCGCCATCGGTACGGTTGTGGATGATGCCATCGTGGTTGTCGAGGCCGTAATGGCGAAGATGGAGAATGGCATCAGCGATGCCCGCGAGGCTACCCGCCAGGCTATGAACGAGGTGTCTGTAGCCGTAGTATCATGTACACTGGTATTCATGGCGGTGTTTATCCCTGTGACCTTCATGCCGGGTACCTCAGGAACGTTCTTCACCCAGTTCGGTGTGACGATTGCTTCTTCTGTAGGTCTGTCATGTGTATCAGCCCTCACACTCTGTCCCGCACTTTGTGCTATCATGATGAGAGTGACGGAAGGCAAGAAGGAGGGCAAGGGTCTGACTTACTACACCAAGAAAGCCTACACCATAAGCTATAATGCCATATACAACAAATACAGCGGCAGCGTTCAGAAGTTTATCAAGCGCCCCTTCTTGGCGTGGACAGTACTGGCAATCGCTGCTGTGCTGTTAGTGTTCTTCATGAAGAGCCTGCCATCAGGTCTTGTGCCACAGGAAGACCAGGGTGTATTCCTTGCTGAGGTGCGTGCACCGGAAGGAACCACGCTGATGCAGACCCGTGAAATCATGAAACAGGTGGAGGCAAAGGTGAAGAAGATTCCTGAACTGGAGAGCTTCGCCGTATGCTGCGGCTACGGTATGGTATCGGGTCAGGGTTCAAACTTCGCTACGCTGATTGTTCGTCTGAAGAACTGGGACGAACGTCCAGGCATGAACCACCTTATTGACCTCGTTATCGGTCGTTTCTACTATGACTGTATGGATATCAAGAACGTACAGGTGCTGCCATTCCAGATGCCGCAGATTCCAGGCTATGGTACCAGCAACAGTGTGAGTCTTGTGGTGGAAGACCCCACCGACGGCAACCTGTCAGAATTTGCAAAGCATACAGAGAAATTCCTGGCTAAGTTGTCTGAGCGCCCTGAGATAGGCTCTGCTATGTCATCATACTCTGAGCGCTATCCGAAGTATCAGGTTGATGTCGATGCTGCCCAGTGCGACCGTGCCGGCGTGTCACCATCCGACGTGCTTAACACACTTGGTTCTTTCTGTGGCGGCGCTTATATCGGTAACTTCAACCAGTTCGGTAAGGTTTACCGCATCATGGCGGCTGCATCACCAGAGTATCGTCTTGACCCATCATCTCTGCACAATATCTTCGTACAGGTAAAGGGTGGTAAGATGGCTCCGATTTCAGAGTTCGTCTCAATGAAAGAAATCGTCGGTCCGCCGAACATCGAGCACTTCAACCTGTTCCAGAGTATTTCATGTTTCGTGACGCCGGGCAGCGGATATACCGAGGGTGATGCCCACAAGGCTATTGCTGAGGTGTTCAAGGAGGAGATGCCTGCTACTGCTACCTATGAGTATAGTGGTATGTCGCGTGAGTTGGAGGAAGCTGCAGGCTCTAATGCCACCGCATTCATCTACATCATCTGCGCAATCCTTATATACCTCATTCTGGCATCGCTCTATAACTCATGGTTCACACCGTGGGCTGTGCTCTTCAGCGTACCTTTCGGACTGATGGGAGCCTTTATATTCGCATATTTTGGCAACCAGCTCGGCTTACCTGGTATGGACAACAACATCTACCTGCAGACGGGTGTCATCATGTTGATAGGTCTGCTTGCCAAGACGGCCATCCTGATTACAGAATTCGCTACAGAGCGCCGTGCTCAGGGTCTTAGTATCGCCGATGCAGCCTTCGAGGCTTGTAAGGAACGTTTGCGTCCTATCTTGATGACTGTTGCCACGATGATTATCGGTATGATACCTCTTGTTATTGAGGGTGGTGCCGGTGCCAATGGTAACCGTGCCCTCGCTCTGGGTGTCATCGGCGGTATGAGTGTCGGCACTGTTGCCCTGCTCTTCGTCGTTCCAGCCTTCTTCATCGTGTTCCAGACACTGCATGAGAAGTTCCAGGGGGCTCCTGAAGTTAAGAGTGAAAAGTGAAAGGTGAAAAGTGAAAAGAATAGCATTATGAAAATCAAGAATATCATTGCATTCGCAGTCGTGGGCTTTATGCTCACGGGCTGCGGTATATATAACAAGTACGAGCAGAATACGCCTACGCCTGCCGATGTCTTTGGTAGCGACGAGAACGTAAAGGTTGCCAATACTGAGACGACTATTGCCCAGATGTCGTGGCGTGAGTTCTTCACAGACCCTCTGCTCCAGCAGCTTATAGAGCAGGTGCTGGCGAACAATACCGACCTCAACTCTGCACGCATCGCCGTCGAGAAGAGCGAGGCTTCGCTGAAGGCTGCAAAGATGGCCTACCTGCCATCACTGGCTTTCGCACCTCAGGGTACAATCTCCAGCTTTAACAATAATGCTGCCGTAAAGACCTATAACGTGCCGCTGCAGCTGTCGGTGGACCTTGATGTGTTCGGTTCTATCACCAACAAGAAGCGTGCAGCGAAGGCTGTGCTCCTCCAGGCTCAGATGCAGGAGGAGGTAGTACGTACCAACCTCATATCAATCACGGCTCAGCAGTATTTGATGCTGCAGGTGCTTGACCGTGAGCTTGAAATCCTCATGCAGACCGACAGTCTGTGGAACAAGTCACTCGAAACGGAGGAGTCGCTGTGGGAGAACGGTAAGGCTTACAGTACCGCTGTCAACCAGATGGAAGCTTCATACCTGAGTGTGAAGACGCAGATTGTCGATACTCGCCGCAACATCCGTGCCGTCGAGAATGCTATCTGCAAGTTGCTGGCAATCAGTCCGCAGCCCATCAAGCGCCAGAAGTGGGGCAGTTCCATCCTGCATTATGCTGATGAGACGGGTGACGAAGCAGCGCGCATGTTCACCGACAAGTACTTGAGAATCGGAATACCAGCCCAGATGCTTGAGAACCGCCCTGACATTCTCATGGCAAACCACGCCATGGAGGAGGCCTTCTACAATACGGCAGCAGCACGCTCTGCTTTCTATCCTTCCATTACGCTCAGTGGCGCAGCAGGATGGACCAATAATTCAGGCGTGAGCATCGTTGACCCTGGCAAACTGCTGTTGAATGCTGTAGCACAGCTCACACAGCCTATCTTTGCACGTGGCAAGCTGACAGCAAACAAGAAGATAGCTCAGCTCACTGAGGAAGACCTGCAGAAGAAATATGTGCAGATGGTCATCAATGCCGGAAACGAGGTGAACGAGGCTATGGCCGACTGCATGACAGCCCGCGATAAGCACGGCTACTATCAGCGTCAGGTGCAAGTGCTTCATGAGGCATACATAGGTACCCATGAGCTGATGGATAATGGTAAGGCCAGCTACATCGAAGTACTGAGGGCTCAGGAGTCTCTGCTTGATGCACAGCTTAATTCTGCTATGAACATGTACTACGGTGCCGAATCCATCATAGCACTTTATATCGCTCTCGGCGGTGGATCGAAGTAGCATTGAAAGAATGAAAGAATGAAAAAACTTTTTATTACCTGTGCTTTGGCAGCTATTGGCTGCGGAGCTTTTGCGGAGGAACTGCAGGACAGCGTTGCTCTTGCTAATGTGACTGTTACCGGAGTGCGCAGCGCGTCTGACGTAAGGCAGTTGCCATTTACTATTACCACTATCGGCAAGGATGTGCTCAGAGAGAACTACAGGCTTAATATTCTGCCAACGCTGATGGAACAGGTGCCGGGCCTTACCGTTACGTCACGTGGTATGTTGGGTTATGGCGTGAGTACAGGTGCTGCAGGAGGTATGACGATGCGTGGTGTATCGAGCAGTGCAGGACAGCTGATGGTGCTCATAGACGGACATCCGCAGTATAATGGCATATATGGTCACAGTATCGCTGACAGCTACTATACAATGATGGCAGAGAGGGTCGAGGTGCTGCGAGGACCTGCTTCGCTGCTGTACGGCAGCAATGCTATGGGCGGTGTGATAAACATCGTGACTGACGAAGCTGGTGCCGGCGACAAAGTAGAGACAATGGTAAACGTTGGAGCCGGCAGCTGGGGAACAGTGCAGGCTGAGGCTATGAACAGACTCAGAAAGGGCAAGTTCTTCAGTTCTGTAGGAGGACAGTATGCACGCAGTGACAACCACAGGCCGAATATGGGCTTTGAGCAGTATGGCGGATTCTTAAAACTGGGATATGACTTCTCTGAGCATTGGAAGTTGATGGGAGATGCTTCGGTGACACATTTCAATGCCAGCAATCCGGGTACCGTAACTGTGCCGAAGATAAGCAACGACCAGTGGATTACACGTATCGCTGCCAATGTGGTGCTTGAGCATAACTTTGACAGGGTGAAGGGCGCTATCAGCGTATATGACAACTTCGGCATCCATAAGATTGACGATGGATATAACGCTAATGGCGGTAAGCCACAGACAGACCTTTTCCGCAGCAAGGACGCCCTGGCTGGTGTGTCATGGTATGAGACAATTACTGCATGGGAAGGTGCTAAGTGGACTCTCGGAGTAGATTACCAGCACATCTACGGCAGGGCGTGGTACACAGACAAGGTGACAGGCGACGTAGTGACTACCAAGCAGCGTCAGATGCAGAGTTGTCACGTGCATGACAACGAGGTGGCAGGTTACGTTCAGTATCACCAGAACCTGGGCGAGCGCTGGAGCCTTGATGCTGGTCTGCGTCTGGACAATCACTCACAGGCTGGAACAGAGTGGGTTCCACAGGGCGGTATAGTATATAGGCCTATAGAGAACGGTCAGATAAAGGCTATGGTGAGCAAGGGCTTCCGCAATCCGACGACAAGGGAGATGTACCTCTACGGAACTGCTAACAGCGACTCTCTGAAGGCTGAAAGCATGATGAATTACGAACTGTCATGGCATCATGCCCTTAAGAATGTGACTTACGGCGTAGCTGCTTTCTTCATTGACGGCAAGAACATGATACAGACCGTTGCAGGAAGAAACATTAACTCCGGAGGCTTTATAAATAAAGGTGTAGAAGGTGATGCAGCATGGAGTGTAACACCAAACCTGACGCTGATGACAAACCATTCATACGTATATATGCATAAACCGATAATCGGAGCACCACGATACAAAGGCTATATCGGAGCGCGTCTGAAATATGGAAAATGGGGCGTATTGGCTGGTTTGCAGCAACTGGCTCACCTGTGTACGGAAGTGGATGCAAAGAACGGTAATACCTACACGAATGCTACCCTGCTGAATATGACAGTAGATTATGCTGCAACAAAAGGCATAACGCTGTGGGCAAAGGGTGACAACCTCCTGGCACACAGATACGAGATAAACAAAGGCTACGTGATGCCAAGGGCAACATTTATGGCCGGCGTGAAGGTGAAGTTTTAATTCATAATTCATAATTTTGGGACAAAATGTGAATAATATGGGGGGAAAAGTAAGATTTTCCCCCTAAAAATTTGGAATTTATAGTATTTTTACATATATTTGCACCCAGATTTATATTTATTAACAAAACAATTCTGAGTTATGAAGAAATTATTAATTGCTTGTTTAATGTTTGCCGGCATGCAGACAGTGTCTGCTCAGGAGGCAACTTGGGTTCCTAAGAATCTAGCTGTAGGTGTTGGCGTAGGTACTACAGGTATCGTTATTGATGCTTCTACCACCATCCACAATTATTTTGGCGTACGCTTTGGTGTAGATATCTTCCCAAAGATAAAGATTAATAAGGATATAGACCTGAAGACAGAGACGGCTAATAAGCAACTCTCTCAGTTGACTGGCGAAATCAACGAATTGAACACACAGTTGGTTGCTGCAGGTATGCCGGCAGTTGATTTGAGCCAGTATCCTGACGGAAATCTTCCAAACAAGATGGCAGTACAGGGAAAATGGTCAAATACTACATGGCACTTCCTGATTGATGTATATCCATTTGGTGCTGCTCACAGCTTCCATGCTACTGTAGGTGCATACTTCGGCTCTTCAGAAATAGTTACTTTGTATAACAGGGAGGATGGTTTCCTGAGCCCAATCAATTCATACAATGAAGCTTATCTGTATTCTCGGAGTGCAGCAGCTGATCCTAGCGTAAGGAATGTTATTGATAAGTATGGACTGTCAATGATTGGCGCTGAGATGGGTGACTATTTCGTAACTCCTAGTCCGGCAGAACAAGGTAATTTTAAAGCTTATGCAAAGGTTAACAGCTTCCGCCCATATCTTGGTATAGGTTTTGGACGTGCTGTGCCAAAGAACCGCATCGGATGTCAGTTTGACTTAGGTGTTCAGTTCTGGGGAAAGCCTGATGTATATGCTCCTATCTATGACAAGCTTATTGGTGAGTATCGATATGAGAAAATTGATGGTGACAGAGCAGGCAATGATGCTGGTAAAGTGCTTAAGACCATTTCAAAGATTTCTGTCTATCCAGTGCTGAATTTCCGCCTTGTAGGTCGCATCCTGTAAGAAAATTTTCGATAAAACTGTACAAGTGTGCTGCTTTTCTTTCAAAAGCGGCACACTTTTTTTTCTTTTTCTTGCATATCTCAAAACAATTTCGTAATTTTGCGGCCTGTATCATCATGCGTACGTCTGTGTATGCGCACACGTAAGAAACAATGAAAGTTGCAATAGTAAAATATAATGCAGGTAATATCTTCTCGGTTATCAATGCCGTGAAGCGTCTTGGTATTGATCCGTTGTGGACGGACAACGCTGAGGAACTGCTGTCTGCCGACAAGGTTATTTTTCCTGGTCAGGGAGAGGCAAGTCACGCTATGGCATATCTCAGAGAAAGGGGATTGGATAATGTCATACGCGATATGAAGCAGCCCGTGCTGGGTATATGTATCGGTCAGCAGCTGCTGTGCAAGCATTCAGAAGAAGGTAATACCGACTGCATCGGCGTCTTCCCGATGGAAGTGAAACGTTTTCAGCCAGAGAGGCACGAGGACAAGATACCGCAGATGGGATGGAACAGCCTTTACGACCTTAAGAGCCCATTGTTCAAGGGACTGAAGGAAAAGGACTTTGTGTATTTTGTACATAGCTACTATGTGCCCCTGCATGAGGAGTTCACAATAGCAAAGACTGATTTCATACTGCCTTATTCTGCTGCAATCAATAAGGATAATTTCTACTCTACGCAGTTCCACCCTGAGAAATCGGGCAGCGTGGGAGAAACGATAATAAAGAATTTCTTGGATATATGATAGAACTGATACCCGCCATAGACCTCATCGACGGTAAGTGCGTACGCCTTACCAAAGGGGAATATGACAGCAAGAAGATATATAACGAAGACCCTGTGGCACAGGCAAGGGAGTTTGAGGCTTTGGGCTTCAAGCGTCTGCATGTGGTTGACCTTGACGGGGCAAAAAGCAAGCACGTGGTGAATGACGGCGTGCTGAGACGTATTACGGAGGCTACCAGCCTGACTGTTGACTTCGGAGGCGGCATAAAGACCGAAGAGGACATAGAAAAGGCCTTCAATGCCGGAGCAGCAATGGTGACTGTTGGCAGTATCGCTGTTACCGAGCCTGAACTGTTCATGGGATGGATGGAGAAATACGGTGCTGAGAGAATGATACTTGGAGCCGACGTGAGACAGGGCAAGGTGAGCATCAACGGATGGCTTGAAGATTCGGAAGAAGACCTGCTGCCTTTCCTGAAAAAATATGTTGACAGAGGCGTAAGGAATGTGCTGTGTACAGAGATTTCGAAGGATGGTACGCTGCAGGGACCTGCTACTGCGTTGTATGTGGAGATAATGAAGGCCTATCCTGAACTTCACCTGATAGCATCAGGCGGCGTGGCCAGCAATAAGGATATCGAGGAACTGGATGCAAAGGGTATTCCAGCCGTCGTGTTCGGTAAGGCTTATTACGAAGGAAAAATAAAGGTTGAAGGGCTCAAGTTATGTTAGCAAAACGTATAGTTCCATGTCTGGATGTCAAAAACGGTGAAACCGTAAAGGGAACCAATTTTGTCAATCTGCGCTCTGCCGGAGACCCGGTGGAGTTGGGAAGGACATACAGCGACTGCGGTGCTGACGAGCTGGTGTATCTTGATATCACAGCATCGCATGAGGGCAGAAAGACATTCACCGATATGGTTACCCGTGTGGCATACGAGATTAACATACCGTTCACAGTAGGTGGCGGCATAAATGCCATAGAGGATGTTGACAGGATGCTGGCTGCCGGTGCTGATAAGGTTAGCGTGAACAGTGCCGCCCTCCGCAGACCTGAGTTTATTGATGAGATAGCAAATAAATACGGATCACAGGTATGTGTCTGTGCCATTGATGCCCGTAATGACGAAGACGGATGGCACTGCTATGTGAACGGTGGAAGAATAAGAGTTGAACGCACGCTGATGGATTGGGCTAAGGAAGTGGCCGACAGAGGGGCAGGGGAGATACTGTTTACCTCCATGAACCACGATGGCGTGAAGCAGGGATTTGCCAACGAGGCGCTGGCAATGCTGGCTGACGCACTCCCTATACCAATCATCGCAAGTGGCGGAGCCGGAACAAAGGAACATTTCCGTGATGTATTCCAAATCGGACATGCTGATGCAGCCTTGGCAGCAAGCGTATTCCATTTTGGAGAGATTCCCGTGCCGGAACTGAAAGATTATTTACGAAAAGAAGGAATAACAGTAAGATGAAGATAGACTTTGAAAAAGGCGGCGGCCTTGTGCCGGCCATCATACAGGATGCAGTAACCAAGAATGTGCTGATGCTGGGATATATGAACGAGGAGTCGCTGAAGAAGACCCTTGAGACCAAGAAGGTGACATTCTGGAGCCGTGGGCGAAAGTGCCTGTGGACAAAGGGCGAGACAAGCGGAAACTTTCTCGACTTGGTTGACATCAAGGTAGATTGCGATAATGACACCCTGCTGGTGAAGGTTCACCCTCATGGACCTACTTGCCATACAGGAACGGATACCTGCTGGGGAGAGGAGAATGTTTGACGGTTAACGGTTAGCGGTTAGCGGTTAAAGGTTATAGTTTAAAGGTTATAGGTTATAGAAAAAGAAAAAATATAATGGAAGAGAAAAATCCACTTTTGTTCCTGAGTGAGCTTCAGGACTTTATCGAGAAAAGACACGAAGAGATGCCTGAGGGCAGTTATACCACATCATTGTTCAAGGACGGTCTGAACCGCATGGCTCAGAAAGTCGGCGAGGAAGCGTTGGAACTTGTCATCGAGGCTACTAACGGCACTAATGAGCGTATGATATACGAAGGCTCTGATATGCTTTATCATCTCATAGTACTCCTTACAAGCAAGGGACTGCGCATAGAAGATATGGCACGCGAGCTGATGGAGCGCCATAATCCGGGTTGGAAGAAACACTAATGCTCAAATAACGTAAGAAACGATGCTGATAACATACAAGAATGTTTCCATACGTCATAAAGATGACGATTACGTATTGAAAGGAGTAGATTTTGAGGTGGCTGCCGGTGAACTCATCTATCTCATCGGAAAGGTGGGCTCTGGTAAGAGTTCGCTGCTTCGCTCAATGTATGGCGAGGCTGAGATTGATGAATGTGACGAGGCAACGGTATTGGGTTGCGATATTTTCTCTATCAAACGTAAGGACTTGCAGCCTCTTCGCCGCGAACTGGGTATCATCTTCCAGGATTTCAAACTGCTTACCGACCGTAGCGTACGCAAGAATCTGGAATTTGTGCTGAAGGCAACAGGCTGGGATGACAAGACAGACAGGGACCACAGAATCTCTGAGGTACTGCGCGACGTCAAGATGGAAGGCTGCGAAGACAGAATGCCAAACGAACTGTCAGGCGGTGAACAGCAGCGTATTGCCATAGCACGAGCATTGCTTAACTCTCCCAAGGTGTTGCTGGCTGATGAGCCTACAGGAAATCTTGACCCAGAGACAACCGACCAGATTATGAGCGTGTTCAGCGAGATAGCACAGACAGGAACGGCTGTGATAATAGCAACGCACAATATGGCTATCCTCGACAGGTTCCCTGGAACGGTGTATCAGTGTGACGAACAGAATTTTACAAAATACGAAGATTAAATACGAATACAAATAAAGACTATGAAAGTAATGAAATTTGGCGGAACCTCAGTTGGTTCTGCAGAAAGAATGAAGGGCGTAGCTGATCTTATCACACGCTCAGGAGAACCAACCTTTGTTGTGCTCTCTGCTATGTCAGGAACTACAAATTCTCTTGTTGAGATTTGCGACTATCTTTACAAGAAAAACCCAGAAGGAGCCCAGGAGGTCATCAACCAGCTTGAGAAGAAATATATGGGTCACGTGGAAGAACTCTATTCTAAGGAAGAGACGAAGAAGAAGACAACAGAATTTCTTCGTAAGGAGTTCAATTACCTGCGTACCTTCACAAAGGATACCTTCACCTCTTTCGAGGAGAAGATTGTCGTAGCCCAGGGTGAGGTGATGAGCACCAACATGGTGACAAACTACCTCAATGAGCAGGGTGTGAAGACAATACTTCTTGATGCTCTTACATTTATGCGTACTGACAAGAACTCTGAGCCTGATATGCCATTTATCAAGGAGAATCTTGACAGAGTGATGCGCACTCATCAGGGCTATCAGATTTATATCACACAGGGCTTCGTATGTAAGAATGCTTACGATGAGGTTGATAACCTGCAGCGTGGCGGTTCTGACTATACAGCTTCTCTGATAGGTGCTGCAATGATGTCTGACGAGATTCAGATTTGGACCGACATCGACGGCATGCATAACAACGACCCGCGTATTGTTGATAAGACAGATGCCGTACATCAGCTGAATTTCGAAGAGGCAGCTGAGTTGGCTTACTTTGGTGCAAAGATTCTGCATCCTACATGCGTTCAGCCTGCCAAGTATGCCGGCGTTCCTGTTCGTATCAAGAACACTATGGATCCTGATGCAGAGGGAACAGTTATCGACAACGTTCTCGTTCGTGGCAAGATTAAGGCTGTTGCTGCAAAGGATAATATCACAGCCATCAAGATTAAGTCTTCTCGCATGCTGCTGGCTACAGGCTTCCTGCGTAAGGTATTCGAAATCTTCGAGACCTACAATACACCAATCGACATGGTGACAACATCTGAGGTGGGCGTCAGCGTTACGATTGACAAGACAGCCAATCTCACAAAGATAATGGATGAGCTGAAGAAGTACGGTACTGTTACTGTTGATTCTGATATGTGTATCATCTGTGTCGTTGGTGACCTTGACTGGAGCAATGTCGGCTTCGAGACTCTCGTTACTGATGCTATGCAGAATATCCCTGTACGTATGATTTCTTACGGTGGTTCAAACTACAATATCTCATTCCTCATCCGCGAACAGGACAAGAAGAGGGCTCTGCAGAACCTCAGCGCAAAACTGTTCAGCTAAAAACTTTTTTCCAATAACTCCACCCATTAAACAAAAAGAAAACATGAGACGGCTATTCTTCACAGCACTCCTTGCAGTTCTCACA
Organism: uncultured Prevotellaceae bacterium; assembly: GCA_902774795.1. GTDB lineage: Bacteria > Bacteroidota > Bacteroidia > Bacteroidales > Bacteroidaceae > Prevotella. Next base: position 16,544 of record CACYKA010000030.1, read on the forward strand.
ACATTCTCTGCACTTGCGCAGAACAGTTGGACAGCAGATAATGGCAATGGTACATTTACCAATCCGCTTTTCTATGACGAGTTCAGCGACCCGGATGTCATCCGTGTGGGTGACGACTATTATCTGGCTGGCACGACAATGCATACTGTGCCTGGCTTGGTGATACTTCACTCTAAGGACCTTGTGAACTGGGAGTTCGCTTCTTATTGTTTTGACCGTTTCGATTTTCCTGAGGACAGGTTTGCGCTGAAGAACCATCAGGAGATTTATGGACAGGGTATATGGGCTCCATGTATCCGTTATGCCAACGGACAGTTCTACGTTTTCAGTAACGTCAACGGCAAGGGACTGCAATGCTATACAGCCAAGGATATCAAGGGACCGTGGACACACCATAATATGAAGGGTGACATCTACGACCTTGGCGTGCTCTTCGATGATGACGGCAAGATATATGCTATCCATAAGTATGGCGAGGTGCATTGTACAGAGTTAAAGCCCGACATGAGTGGTCCTGTCGAGGGTACTGATCGTGTCATTATCCCTGAAGGTAATGGCGTTGGCGAGGGACACCATATGTACAAGATTGATGGTATGTACTACCTCATCTCGACGGATTACAAGCCTAACGGCCGCACCCTCTGCTCTCGTTCAAAGAGCATCTGGGGACCATACGAGACCCGTGTTATACAAGCTGATGAGACCTATGGCTATCATGCGGCATCATTGACACAGTTCAAGGGACGTATTCAGCCAGATGGATATAAATTCGAGCTTGGTCCGCTCGACAAGAACGCCACCGCCTGCTCTAATGCCCATCAGGGTGGTATCGTACAAGCTAAGGACGGTTCATGGTGGGCACTCTTCATGCAGGACTTCCACTCTATTGGACGTACTGTCTGCCTGATGCCTATGACATGGGAAGATGGCTGGCCAATGGTAGGACTGAAAGGCAACCTTGGTCGTGCTCCTCGTACATGGTTCAAGCCCGACACAAAGCAGGGCTGCTATGCTATCGGCGAGGAACCGCAGCCTATGCGTGCTCCATACGAACGCAGTGATGATTTCAATGGAAAGGTTCTGAAGCCTATCTGGCAGTGGAACCACAACCCTGATGATAAGATGTGGAGCCTCAAGGGTGGTAAGTTGCGCATCCAGGCACAGCCTGCAGAACAGTTGATGTGGGCTCGCAATACCCTCACCCAGCGTGTTATAGGTCCAAAGAGCATTACCACAGTGGAGCTGTACGTCAACGGAATGAAGGATGGTGATGTGTGCGGTCTGGGCAATATCAATATTCCCTGTTCATGGATAGGTCTGGTCAAGGAAGGTAAGACATTATCCTTACGTTGTTTCGAGCAACTTAACAATGATACCATTGATATGTCAGTAAGTTTGCCAAACGGAAAGATATGGCTTCGCAGCATCGGTGAATACGACGATGACCAGGCTCAGTATGCCTATTCGCTCGATGGCAAGGAATTCAAGACCCTTGGCCGTATGATGCCGCTATCGTATCAGCTCGTCACCTTCCAGGGTTCGCGCCACGCTCTCTTCGCTTTCAATGTAAAGGGCCAGCAGGGCGGATATGCCGAGTTTGACAACTTTACTGTCGAGGAGCCTTGTGCCGACCGTTCAAAGAACATCCCTTATGCTTATGGTAAGACCATCCGTATCATCAACAAGGCGACGGGCCGTCCGATGATTGCCCTGAAACATGGTGTGCTCCACGATACTCATGCTGGTGACAAGAGCGAGCTGACAAAATTCAAAGTTATTGACCGTGGACAGGGCATGGTTGCTTTGCAGTGTGCTGATGGCCGCTATGTGAAGGTCTATGGCGACGGATTGCCCGGCGACGTGCGCTTCTTTACCGATGATGCACCTTTTGCTGGAGGGGCACGCCTCTCTGATGAAGATTTCTACCGCACAACATTCCTCTGGCAGGATTTCCTCGACCATGACTTTATGCTTCTGTCGATGAAGAATCATAAGTACCTGGGCAAGAGCCCTACCACAGGAAGTTCTTATTCATGTGATTATGCCGGTTCTGATCCTGCAAGGAAGAATGGTGCTGTATTCACGTACGAAGTAGTTGAATAAAAAGAAGAATAAGTGATAACAGACGACGATATATACTTAATTCATGAGGCGATGGTAGTTGCCCAGCAGGGTGAGGGAGCAGTAAATCCCAATCCTCTCGTTGGTGCTCTCATCGTAAGAGATGATGATGTCATCGCCTCCGGCTACCATATGAAGTATGGTGACCTGCATGCAGAGCGCATGGCTTTCAAGGATGCTGACGAGAAAGGTGTTGACTGCGCTGGTGCTACGATGTATGTTACCCTTGAGCCATGTTGCCATCAGGGAAATCAGCCCCCTTGTACGGAGGCCATAATAGAACGAAAGATAGCTCGTGTGGTAGTGGGTCTTATGGATCCGAATCCGCTGGTGGCTGGTAAGGGAATAGCCCAGCTGCGTGAGGCAGGAATAGAGGTTGATACTCTTGAGTCTGAGCCTAAGGCAGCACAGGTGGTGGAACAGCTGAAGATACAGAATCGTGTGTTCCTGAAATATATCACTACTGGTATGCCTTGGGTAACGCTGAAATGGGCTATGACACTCGACGGTAAGATTGCCTCTCACGTTGGAGACAGCAAATGGGTGACAGGAAAGAAGGCACGTGAGCGCGTTCATCAGGTTCGCCACAACAATATGGCAATAATGACGGGCATAGGAACAGTCCTTGCTGATGACCCGATGCTTAACGTTCGTCTTGATGATGCATGGCGCCAGCCAGTCCGTATTGTTCTCGACAGAAGAGCACGTATTCCGATGGAGTCGCAATTGGTGAGAACTGCCAACGAACAGCCGCTCATTGTAGTATTTGCAGAGGGAGCAGACGGTGAGAAACTGGAAGAGCTGCAGGAAGCAGGCGTGGTACTGTGGGAGTATGATAACGTTGAGGAACTGATGCAGCGTATCGGAGCCGAGAAGATAGACAGCGTACTCGTAGAGAGTGGAGGCACACTGAGTGAATCGCTCCTGATGAAGGGACTCGTTGACGAGGTGATGGCCTTTGTTGCTCCAAAGATAATAGGCGGCAAGACTGCCAAGACTCCAGTAGAGGGCGAGGGCATAGAGCTGATGAATGAAGCAATAAAACTAAAGAACAGAATAGTAGAGCAAATAGGTGAGGATATACTCATCTCTGGATTATGTTCACAGGAATAGTAGAGGAGATAGGTCGTATCAAGAACATCCGTCGTGGTGTCAGGAGCATCACTCTGGATATTGAGGCATCCAAGGTGCTGGAAGATGTTCACGTGGGTGACAGCATCTGTACCAACGGCGTGTGCCTGACTGTTACGGAGGTGTCTGCTGCATCCTCTGCCGACGGGCTGGGATGCTTCAAGGCCGATGTGATGCCTGAGACGATGCGTATGACTTCCCTCTCACAGTTGCAGACAGGCTCAGAGGTGAATCTGGAACGTGCCCTTACGCTGAACACCCGCCTTGGCGGACATATCGTTTCTGGACATATCGACGGCACTGGCCGCGTAGTCAGGAGAGAGCAGGATGATAATGCCATCTGGCTGTGGATAGAGTGCGACAGACCCTTGATGAAGTACATCGTGACTAAGGGAAGTATTACGATACAGGGTATAAGCCTTACTGTTGCAAGGGTTGAAGAGACCCGTTTTGCCGTAAGTCTGATACCTCATACTCAGGAGGTTACCACGTTGCATTCAGCAAAGGTGGGCAGTATGGTAAATCTTGAGACTGATATAATAGCAAAGTATGTGGAGAAACTGCTTGCTGCCTCCGACGGCAAGGACGACAAGACAGAACTCTACAGACAATTCATGAAGAAGAATGGAATATAATTACAATACTATAGACGAGGCCCTTGAAGCTCTGAGAGCTGGTAAGTGCATACTGGTCATTGACGACCCTGACCGCGAGAACGAGGGTGACCTTATCTGTGCTGCACAGTTTGCGACGACAGAGAATGTGAATCTTATGGCAACCATTGCCAAGGGATTGATTTGTATGCCTATGAGCAGGGAGCTGTGTGAGCGTCTTGACCTGCCGCAGATGGTGATGCACAACAGCGACAACCACCAGACGGCATTTACGGTCAGCGTAGATCATATTTCAACAACAACAGGCATCTCTGCTGTTGAGCGTGGTATTACGGCACGTGCTATTGCCGACCCAAACAGCAAACCGATAGACTTCCGCCGCCCAGGTCACATGTTCCCTTTGCAGGCTCGTGATGGAGGTGTACTGGTACGTACAGGCCATACGGAGGCTACTGTTGACCTGTGCCGTCTTGCAGGACTTACTGAGGCAGGTCTGTGCTGCGAGATAATGAGAGAGGACGGTACCATGATGCGTACCAAGGAACTCATGGAACTGGCTGCCAGGCACAGCCTTGTCTGTGTGACAATAAAGAGTCTTGTGGAATACCGTCGTCGTACGGAGAAGCTGGTAGAATGCGTCACAGAGGCAGAACTTCCGACTAAATATGGTTCCTTCCGTGCGTACGGATATATAAATAAGGTGACGGGCGAGCATCATGTGGCTCTCGTGAAGGGCGATGTGACAACTCCTGAGCCTGTTCTTTGCCGAGTGCATTCTGAATGCCTTACGGGCGATGCCTTTGGTTCGCTGCGCTGTGACTGCGGTGAGCAGTTGGCAGAGGCCCTGAAACGCATAGAGCAAAGGGGTAGGGGAGTACTGCTCTATCTGCGTCAGGAAGGCAGGGGAATAGGACTCATCAACAAACTGAAAGCCTACAAACTGCAAGACCAGGGCATGGATACTGTTGAGGCTAATATAGCCCTCGGCTTTGCTGCCGACCTCAGGGAATATGGCACAGGTGCAAGCATACTTGCTGACCTTGGTATTCATGAGCTGATACTGATGACCAATAACCCTCTTAAGATTTCTGGTATTGACGGATTCGGCCTTAAGGTCGTCAGCCGCGAACCTATTGAGATGACGTGTAATGAGAAGGATGAATTCTATATGTACACGAAATATGCTAAAATGGGACATTTGCTACATATTAAAAAGCCAAATAAGAAAGACGAATAAGATAAACAACAAAACAATGAAGAAGATTGAAGGACAGCTGGTTGCTACCGGCATGAAGATTGGCGTTGTTGCCTCTCGTTTTAATGATTTTATAGTTGAGCATCTGGTAAGCGGTGCAGAAGACTGTTTCGTACGTCATGGAGGTAATACCGATGACATCACACTTGTTCTCGTGCCTGGAGCATTCGAGATTCCTCTCACTGCTCAGAAGATGGCTGAAAGCGGCAAGTACGATGCTGTTGTTTGCCTCGGTGCTGTGATACGCGGTGCTACACCTCACTTCGATATGGTTGCCAACGAAAGTGCCAAGGGCATTGCAGCTGCTGCGCTGAAGACAGGTGTGCCTGTGATGAATGGCATACTTACTACCGACTCTATAGAGCAAGCCGTTGAGCGTGCCGGCACAAAGGCAGGCAACAAGGGCGCCGATGCTATGATTTCGGCTATCGAGATGGTAAACCTCAACAAGGCGTTGTAATTCATAATTGTTTGGCGCCTTTCTTTGTCAATATTTCGTTATTTTGACTTTTCGATATTTCGATAGGCGCCTTTATTTCTGAACTCCGCCTCGCGGAGTGAATTTAATATTTAATATTTAATTTTTAATGCAAAAGATTGGTTTTGATAACGAGAAATATATTCGTGTACAGTCAGAACACTTAAAGGAGCGCATAGCGAAGTTTAAGGGTAAGCTGTACCTTGAACTTGGTGGTAAGCTCTTTGACGACCATCATGCCAGCCGAGTGCTGCCGGGCTTCCAGCCTGACAGCAAGCTGCGTATGTTCAGCAAGATTAGCGACCAGATAGAGATTGTCATCGTTATATCAGCCGAGGACATCGTCATGAACAAGGTCAGGGCAGACCTCGGCATTACTTACGATGAGGATGTGCTGCGCTTGCGCGATGCCTTTATTGAAAGAGGCTTTATGGTTGGCAGTGTCGTCATAACACACTACAACGGTCAGCATGCAGCCAATGATTTCAGAGTGCGCCTTGAGCGTTTGGGCATAAAGTCGTATGTCCACTATCTCATCGACGGCTACCCTCATAATGTATCACTTATCGCTTCCGACGATGGCTTCGGAAAGAACGACTATGTGGTGACGCGGCGCCCGCTGGTTATCGTTACGGCACCTGGTCCTGGCTCAGGCAAGATGGCAGTATGTCTCTCTCAGCTCTATAATGAGCACAAGCGTAATATCGAGGCAGGCTATGCAAAGTTCGAGACCTTCCCCGTATGGTCTCTGCCCCTGAAGCATCCTGTCAATATTGCCTACGAGGCAGCTACTGCCGACCTTAACGATGTGAATATGATTGACCCGTTCCATCTTGAGGCTTATGGCAAGACAGCCATCAACTATAACCGCGACATAGAGATATTCCCTGTCCTGAATGCTCTCTTCGAGGGCATCTACGGCGAGAGTCCGTATAAGTCACCTACCGATATGGGTGTTAACATGGTAGGCTTCTGCATCAGCGACGATGCTGTATGTGCCGAGGCTTCCAGACAGGAGATAATCCGCCGTTATTATGAAGCTACCAACAAGTTCGCCAACGGTGCCAACAACGAGGCAGAGATAAACAAGATTCGCCTGCTGTTCAATCAGGCAAAGATTGACAAGAACTATCGCAAGGTTGTAGGTGCTGCATTGCGCAGAAAGGAAGAGACAGGCCATACCAGTGCTGCCATCGAACTGGCTGACGGCACCATCATCACGGGTGGCTCGTCACCGCTTCTGGGAGCCTCTGCTGCCCTGCTTCTCAATACCACGAAATATCTTGCCGGCATCGACCACGAGCTGAAGCTTATTCCGCAGGAGATGATTGAGCCGATACAGAAGACAAAAGTGGAATTCCTCAAGGGTCGCAATCCGCGTCTGCATACTGATGAGGTGCTTGTTGCCCTCAGTGTTCTCAGCGAGAGCGACGAGCGTTGTGGAAGGGCTTTAGCTACGCTGCCGCAGCTTGAGGGCTGTCAGGCGCATGCCACCGTCATGCTCTCCGAAGTCGATAGGAAGATATTCAAGAAACTTGGTGTAAACCTTACATGTGAACCAGTAAAGAAAAAGTAATTTATAATTAAAGTTTGGAGTATTGTCCTTTTCACTCCCTTATTTCACTCCCTTATTTCACTCCCTTATCTATGATGAAGCACATTCAATATCAAACCACTGGCACCTGCTCAAAGCTCATCGACGTCACAGCCGATGAGAACGATGTCATACAGCAAGTCTTCTTCGTAGGCGGCTGTAATGGCAACCTGCAGGGAGTCAGCAGACTCGTTGAGGGACAGAAAATCGACGATGTCATTTCTCGCGTAAAAGGCATCCGCTGTGGTGCCAAAAGCACCTCCTGCCCCGACCAGCTAAGCTGTGCTTTGGAGCAACTAAAACAAGCTCCGTTAGAATAGTTAGAATAAATAAAAAATCCTTGAGCAGCAATGTTCAAGGAATTTTTTTCAATCAGCCCCTGCTGTCCTAAGACCCCAAAGTTTAAAAGAGTTTAAAGGAATGTCAGTATTGTTTAAGGGAGTTTAAAGGATTGTCAGTATTGTTTAAGGGAGTTTAAAATCAGTGCCAGCAGAACCTCGGAAATTGTCATTTTGGCACAGATTACTACATAGGCATGCACTTTGCATTATACTAAGTGAAAATCGCGAGTGAGCGAGAGCAATTCAAGCCAGATTGGATGGCAGAGCGCAAGCGATTTATTGAAAGCTGAAGCAAACAGGCTGAGGCGATCAAAAACAAACATGTTAAACTAAAAGTATAATTAGGAGGTAAAAATTATGTTGAACGGATTGACAAAAAGCAATGGTTGGTTCCCAACAATGTTTGATGATTTCTTTAACACTGATTTCATGCCTCGTGCCAACAGTACAGCACCCGCAGTCAATGTCAAGGAGCAAGCATGAGGACAAGCATCATCACTATCTGCGCCGCGAGTTCAGCTACTCTAACTACGAGCAGAACTATGTGCTGCCTGACGATGTAGAGAAAGACCAGATATCAGCCAAGGTGGAGGACGGCATACTGACCATCACCATGCCGAAGACCGAGTCTAAGAAGAAGGTCACCAAAGCCATTGAGGTTTCATAAGATATAGATGGTTCAAAAAAAATAATCAAAGCCCGACCTGCAGAAATGCAAGCCGGGCTTTGGAGCGACTAAAACAAGCTCCATTAGAATAAAAAGAAAATCCTTGAGCAGCAATGTTCAAGGATTTTTTTTCAACCTGCCCCTGCTTAACAATAACGCACGCTTATTCAGCGACAGAGGCAGGCTATTGAAAAATAGAGGTTTTATCGAAACGCCGTATCGTGCCCATTGAAACGCCGTATCGTTGGCTTTAGTACGCCGTCTCGTGAAGAGCCGTACGCCGTTTTTTTTTTGACGGAATTTTGTGATTTCCCCTCACCCCTCACTCAATGTGGCCGCAAGTCCCAGCCAGCAAGGGATTAAAGGCAGTGAGGGGTGTCGTCAACCCCTCACTTGCCCCTCACTACAACCCTCATTTACATTTCTCAATATTTTTCGGACACTTATTGTCTTAAAGCTGGATTGTTTTCCTAATACAAATTGTTTATCCGTCTCTACGGACTGCGAGTCCGCTCTTGACGTACTAAGAGTTTGCTCGTTACGGACTGATGACAAATATTTGTGGCCTTATTTGTTTTGTAATTTATTTATAAATAAGGTTGTGAAGTGAGGGGTTGAGTGAGGGATCAAAAACACCCCTCACTGGGCACGAGCCCAGTATTCATGGGCTTTCCGCCCATATCAAGTGAGGGGTGAGGGGTAAAACGGAAAAAACTATTTTTCTGAAAGAACAGAATCTTCGCTGCAGCTTCTGAAACAAAAATTTGCCCTTTTCTTTTGGAGATTGAGAAATTTTGCTTAACTTTGTGGCAATAATTCCGCGATACTGATTTTGCAGCATAGTTGATAATATATAAAACTAACCGAAGAAAAGTAAATACACAATATATTGCGAATATGAATGAACGTGCAGAACAGCACAAGACGATATGGAAGATATAAAATGACTCAAAATATGCTAGGGATTCAAGTCGCAGATAAGCTGATGCGTTTAAATTGGTGAGAGATTAATTCAGAAATAATAATAAAAATGGTGCTTTTGAGACGTGAAGAAGTAAATAAAGTGCTTTTTAGTAGGGGGAATTGTTAATTAACGTGATTTTTTGCATTTTGTTCCGAAAAAAAGAGTATCTTTGCAAAGTATTGTCTACATAACTATAGATATGGAAGGATTTAAGAATATAGAAATCAAGAATTTTAGGGGTATTGACCATCTGAAGATAGATAATTTTTCGCGTGTTAATGTGTTCTTGGGACAAAACAGTTCTGGTAAAAGTACAATATTGGAAGCAATCCTGCTTCTTCTTGGTATGTCCAGCCCTGATCTTCCACAAACCCTCAATAAAATAAGGTCTCGCAATAATTTTAGTGTGGTTGGGGATGTACGTTATATGTTTAACAATCTGATACTTTCTCGTTCTCCAGAGATTAGTGCAGAACTTGCAGATAACGTAAAACGTTATCTCAAACTAAATCTGTCGTATGTTTTTAACGAGAATGAGGATATAGCCCGAGAAAATGCCCCCCTTCCAATTTCCGACAACACTGCCTATATCAATACGTTGGAGATGCTCTTCGATATAGTTGAAAAGGAAGTGAAGAATAGTTATCGTAGTTCCTTAACCTTTAATCAGGGAGGGGCAATTACAGGAAGGAAACTGGCTGATGGCTACATTGAAAAGGTTTATGTTAGCCTAATAACTGCAGACTTGCTGGCAGGAAGTCTTGTAAACGACCTGTCTGAACTTTTCAAGCGCAAGCAAAAGGACCTGATTGTGGAGCGTCTGGCTAATTTTGATAAAAATATAAACACAATTGATATTTTAAATAATGATGTGTATATCGGTTTTGAAGGTATCAATGAGATGTTGCCACTTGGCATGTCTGGCGATGGTCTTCGCAGATTCCTTAACATAGTGGCCTGTTCTGCCAATCCGATGACGAACATTATTCTGATAGACGAAATCGACAATGGGCTGCACTATTCTGCCTACAAGAAATTATGGGAGGCCATATTTGCCTTAGCAACTTCCACGAATAAACAGGTTTTTGTGACGACTCATAGCAAGGAAACGCTTTATAAGCTCAATGAAATGCTGGAAGAAAATACCGACTATCAGAAAGAATTGAGGTTATATACCATTGAGAGGACTTTAAAGAAGGGGATTCAGGCATATAAATATACTTATGAGGGGCTGTCAGGGGCTTGTGAGAATGACATTGAGATTAGAAGTACAGTCCTATGAAAAGATTCTTGATTATTGTAGAGGGTGAAGCCGATAAGAAGTTCTTATGGGACTACTTCCATCATTTGTTTGATGAACAGGCACCGAAAGACAGCATCATACATTCTGGCAAAGACAGTGATACTGGTGGTTATACCAAGTTGAAGTCCGAGGAGGCATTGCAAGCGATGCGCAAAAACACCAACCAAGGCGGTGTAAACCTTGTTATATTCGATGCAGACGAGAACCCAGAGGGTCGTCGCAAAGAATTGCTTGCCATCAAAGAAGAGTTTGGCGTGGAATTCGAGTTGTTTCTTTTGCCCAACAACAAAGATGCTGGTGAGTTAGAAGATATGCTGGAGCAAATCATAAACCCTAACAATCAGCCCGTGATGGATTGTTGGCAGACTTACGAATGTGAACTTGAAAATGTGAGAATTCCGACCAAAACACCTCCAACGCTGACTATTCCTGCCAAAAAGACCAAGATATATGCCTATCTTGAAACTTTGTTAGGAAAGTCGAGAAGTCAGAAGAAACTGATTAAGGATGCCAACCGCAATTACGAGAACACCCAGCACTGGAATCTGGATGCAGAGTATCTGGAGCCGTTGAAAGAGTTTTTGGAAAACAAGATTTCGGATTAAGCGTATGAAAAAGGGTGAGATATTAGCATTATTTCAAGAATATGAGCAGGCCGCTTGCGAAGTAAACCAAGTAGAATGTTGGAGTGCAAGAGATTTGCAAAAGTTACTTGGCTATAGCCTTTGGCAGAACTTCACGAAAGTTATTGAAAAGGCTAAAATGGCATGTGAGAATGTTGGCCAAAATATAGTTGACCATTTTATTGACGTCAATAAAAAGGTCGAGTTAGGTAGTGGCGCTTTTCGTGAAGTTGATGACATCATGTTGACCCGATACGCATGTTATCTTGTGGCGCAGAATGGTGACCCACGAAAGCCTCAGATTGCATTTGCACAGACCTACTTTGCCGTGCAGACCCGTCGGGCTGAACTCATAGAACAGCGTTTGTTAGAGGTAGAGCGAGTAAAGGCTCGTGCCAAACTGCAAGAAACAGAGAAGAAACTGTCAGGCGTGTTGTACGAACGTGGTGTCAATGACAAAAGCTTTGCTGTCATCCGTTCTAAAGGCGATCAGGCCCTCTTCCGTCTCAGTACCAATGTGATGAAAAGTAAGATGGGTGTTCCTGCTTCTCGTCCTTTGGCTGATTTCCTGCCAACCATCAGCATCAAAGCCAAGGACTTTGCTGCCGAGATGACCAGCGTTAATGTGCAGGCGAAAGACTTGAAAGGTGAAACACAAATCATCCGTGAGCATGTTGACAACAACGCAGCTGTTCGCCAAATGCTCGTCCAACGTGGCATCGTCCCTGAAGACCTGCCACCTGCTGAGGATGTTAAGAAGGTGGAACGCAGATTAGCAAGTGAAAGCAAAAAGGCGTTAGAAAACAAAAAGAAATGATATGGTCCAGAATCGTAATTACGAGAACACCCAGCATTGGAATCTGGATGCAGAGTATCTAGAGCCGTTGAAGGGATTTTTGAATGAACATTTATTATAATGCGCTATATTAATTTCGATAACATACCAGAGAATCGGGAATGGGCATTTGAAAGTGTTCGTTCTACGGAGCAATGGACTCATGGATACCATCGCTATCCTGCTAAATTCCTGCCCGATGTTGTAAGAAAGATAATAGAAGATTATGCACGAGGCAGCAATTTGATAGCAGATTTATTTGCCGGCTGTGGGACAACATTAGTTGAAGCCAAAGTTCATGGAATATCTTCTGTGGGTACGGATATTAATCCTGTTGCTCAACTAATAACTAAGGTAAAAACTACGGCACTATCTCCCATTGCTCTTCAACAAGCATATGATGCGCTGGTAAAGTTGTTTGATGAATATAGTGAGTGTGATTATGCTGGCATACAAAAACATGATAGAATAGACTATTGGTTTACCCAACCGCAGAAAGCAAAGATAGCCTTTTTATATGATAAGATTTTCCATTTGGATGTTAATGATGACATAAAGGATTTCTTCTATGTTTGTATTTCTCACATCCTAAAAAATTGTTCATGGTGGTTGCAGACTAGTACAAAACCACAAAAAGACAAGGAGAAGAAACCGGAAGACCCGTTTGAGGAATTCTGTCGTCATTGCAAGAAAATGATAGGTTGGAACGAGAAATTCTACAATGAACTGAACGAGAAAGGGCGTTTGGATACTCCTTGTGAAATCCATTTGGAAGATGCTCGTCATACATCAATTCAGGCAGGAAGTATAAATGCAATTATTACCTCTCCACCTTATGTGACATCTTATGAATATGCAGATATCCATCAGTTGACAGCATATTGGATGGAGTATATGTCAGATATTCAAGAGTTCCGCAAAAAATTCATAGGCTCTTCCTATTCTGGCAATACATCTCTGTCGGTTTCAGAGAGCAAGCAGGCCCAAAAGATTGTCAATGCTTTGGCAGAAAAGAGTATGCATATAGCACGTGATGTTGCACAGTATTTTAACGACATGCAAGAAGTTGCCAAGGAAATGTCAAGAGTGCTTGCTCCCAATGGTCGTGCCTGTATTGTTATAGGCAATACTAAGATAAAGGAAGTACAAATAAAGTCTGCAGAAGTGTTCTTTGAGTTCCTGCGAAATGCAGGATTACGGAAGGTAAATGTTATAAAACGAAGTATTCCTCACAAGTTGATGCCTACTTTGAGAGACAAGAATACTGGGAAATTTACGAAACTGGATAATCCTAATTGTAAGAAGGTTTATCCAAATGAGTATATCATTATAATGAAAAAATAAGATATGGCTATTATAGAACAAAGCAGTATGCCATTCAGACCTTATGCGAGGTTAATGAATGTGATTGGCGATCAACTGATAACTGATAAAAAAGTTGCAGTGATTGAAATCATTAAAAATAGTTACGATGCTGATGCAAGTATCGTAAAGGTAAGGTTTTGTAATATGTCTAATGTAGGATTTAATAGCCTGCCAAAGGAAGAACAAGCTTACATTGAGATTGAAGACAATGGCTGCGGAATGTCGTTAGATGTGATTAAAAATGTCTGGCTTCGTCCTGCGACACCAAATAAGTTTGATAAGAAAAAAAGAAAGAACCTAACAACAGAGAAAGGAAGAATAATTCAAGGTGAGAAAGGAATAGGAAGATTCGCAATCCACAAATTAGGCGAAAAGATAGAACTCTATACAAAAGCAAAGGGGGAAAATGAGGTCAAGTTAGAAATGAACTTTGTTGACTTTAATCCTGATGATGCCAATTTGTTTAATCAGCCTTCAGATTACAAGTTGTTAGATGAGGTGACCAACAATTGGTATGTGCAGGATCCATCCGAAAGAGTGATGAATGAATCAGGCACTATAATTCGTATCTATAATCTTAGAGAGCAATGGTCTTTAAATGACTATAAAGAGTTATATCAGAATATACAACGCATGATGCCTCCCGTTGATGATAATGCACGGTTATTAGGTGTTGATTTTGTCCAGGACTTCTCCATTGAAATGTATAAAGAGGGCAAACTTTATGTAGATGAAGATGTTAGAACTTTTGCAGATGTCATCGAACGTGCTCAATTCTCAATGATAGGATCTGTTGATAAGAATGGAAATGCCCATTTCCAATATAAGTCATTATCTCCAAGACGCATTTTTAGCGATGATGTTAATTTGTTGGATGAAAACGCGTTATCCATAAGAAATTATTCTTTATATGGAACGAAGTGGTTTAAAGATAATGACAGGAAACCACAATGTGGCCCATTCCGTTTTACATTTTATGCTTTCGACTTGAAGAATAAGGATTTAACAATATTAGACAAAGACTTGGAAAAATTCATCAAAGATAACTTCGTCTTTGTTATGAGGGATGGGATACGTGTTTATCCATACGGCGAGAAAGGTATAGACTGGTTGGATTTGGATAAATTGAGGTCAACTTATCGGGCAGGCCAGTTTATTAGTTACAATGATTTAACAGGATTCGTTTATATATCTCAAGAAAACAACCCATTGTTGAGAGATGCAACAAACAGGCAGGGACTTGTTAATGACAAGGGCTGTTATAATGATTTCAAGTCATTAGTAACGGCGGTGACTGAAATTTTTAATTACGAAATCAAGATAGACAAGAATAAAAAAGCGATACAAAGAAGGATGCCAATTAAGCAATCAAATGAAGCCTTACAAGCTTCTCTGATAAGATTGCAAAAGTCTTTAGAGAAATCTGAGAATCTGGAAACTCTTGAATTGTCAAATAAGTTCTTTGATGCATATAAGAAACACATAGACATTATAAAGGATAGAATGGAAACCGTTGAGGATTTGGCAGGCTTAGGTATGGCAGTCGAAAAATCCTCTCACGATTCTATTCGTATACTTTCATTAATGACTCAAAATGTGAAGTCATTCAAGAAGAAAATGCTTAGTCATAATTATCAAGAGCAGGATTTGACAGAGTTATTTGATGACTTGGAAGAGAACTTAAGCATTGTTCATGAAGACATGCAAATGATTCAGCCTTTATTTAAGATTCAGCGTCAGAGTATTAAGGATGTTTCTATTAAGGAGTGTATTGTTAAAGTCGTTAGATATTTCAGAAATGATATAGATGGGAAGATTCTGACGAATATAAATAAGATAGGAGAAGACCTAATCATTAAAACTAATGCAGGTCTCATTTTACAGGTATTGATAAATCTGATTGATAATTCAATATACTGGCTTGGCAAGTCTGGTATTCCCGATAAGAAAATCCATTTTGCAATATCACCAACTGACAGAACGCTTATTATTGGGGATAATGGAAATGGAATACGTGAAGATATTGTTCCTTTGGTATTCAACGAATTCTTTTCAATGAAGTCAAATGGCAGAGGTTTGGGATTATATATTGTGAGAGAATTACTATTACGCATAAATGCCCAAATAGAGGTGATAGAGAATCCAACAGGTAAGATACTACCTGGGGCAAATTTCATCATCAAATTTGACGTGGAGGAATAAATGTGAATGGAGTTGTTATTTTTGCTGATAATAGAATTTTCACAAAGGGGAAAGAAAATGAACTTTTCAAGTTATTCCTCAATGATTCCGATTTTTCTGTTTTGCCTATAGATAGTCTTGAATGTTTAGAGTCAACGATTAAGTCGGCATCTACGTTTAGAGCATGTATTATTGACTGGGATTTCGAGAACAATGACATGAAGGATGAAGACTTTGATGGAGTTGAACTTCCACAGAGAACACCAATGTCCATACTCACAGAACTCACATTATATACCCTTGTATATGTTTATTCTGAAAAAGAGATTCCTGAGACAGAAAAGAAAGAGTTGCAGAGCAAATACGGAAAAAAAATCCGATTTAAAACAAAACAAGGAAATGTCGATTCAGAATATAATAATATTATAAATGATATAAGGATATTTGAGGCAAATAATAGTCACATGAATATTCCTTTTATGTGGAGCCAATCTATCAACCAATCTGCACAGAAGATTTTTAGTGAGTTGGAAGATGCAAATTCTTATTGGATTAAGGAAATCAGAGATACAGCTATTAAAGACGGAGGGGATGCCACGTCAGAAGTTATAGATGTCTTTAATAACCTTCTGAATGAAGATTTAATTCAAAATAAAGCTCTGAGAAATCTTTTAGACTCTTTTGAATGTAATGAAAATGAGCATAAGGAAGAAAATACTGCAAAACTATATAGGAGGATTTATTACTCAAATATAGTCGACACAAGCCCTATTATGACTGGAGATATTTTCAAACTTGATGAGGATCATTATGGTATTCTTATCACTCCTGAATGTGAAATAGCTGATAAGCAAAAAGAAAAGGAGAAAGACTACTATGATTTTTTAGTGATAAGCAAATCTGCTTCTAAGAAATATCAGGAAGAAAAACAAAAGAAATTTTCCAAGGACGCAAAAAATGCAAAAGAGATATTTAACAATGGTGTGATAAGCCGCCATGTCTTGATTTCTTTCCCTTTTGAGGATACCTTTTACAATCAAATCGGTTTGATAGAATTTAATACGGCTTTTAGAACTTATGCCAAAATAAATGATGACAACACTTCTATTGCTGAATGTAGAACAAAGTACAAATTGAATGCGCCATATATTCACCAGTTAAGGCAGCGTTTCGTTTCATATTTCGGGAAATATGGTGTACCGGCAATTCCTGATAGTTTAAGAGTGTATAATCTCAAAAAGCAATCAGATGGAGTTTGTGGGTAACTGTATATACTTGATGGGTAACTCGGTACAATTAGGGGGTAAGTCGGAATATTAATTTTGAAGTAAAGAATATGGAATATAATCTTAAGGAACTCGTTGCTTCAATGTGGGAGCATAGAAAGAATAAAGATTTTGAGCGTAAAAGCTTGATGACCTCATATCGTGGATTATCTGTGAAAGCTAGTATAGGTATGACAGGGGTTATATCAAGGATACCTTGGATTTCATATTGTGCAGAAGGCCAAGAAACTCAAAAAGGTATATATCCCGTTTTGCTATTCTATGGGACACCGGAATTCTTAGAGAAAAACAAAAATAAAACCATAATTAAGAAGATAGTCTTAGCATATGGGGTAAGTGCAACTAAAATACCAGATGTTTTGTGGGGAGCAGAAGTTAAATACAAGAAGACAATAGGAGATTCATTTGTAGATTGGGGGTATGAAACATCTGATAACGGAATTAAAAAATATAATTCTTCTTATGTCTATAAAACATATGATTGGACAGATAACATAAATTTTGATAATATCCAGAAAGATGTTGACCAATTAATTGATATCTATAAAAAGATAATATCAGGCCCAAATTTGAATTCAATGGAGAACAATGATAATATGAAAAAGGTTTCAGGACAATTAACAGATAATAATAAGACTGTTATCAACTTCTTGAAAATAAATCCCTCTCAGATTATTTATTATGGAGCTCCTGGAACGGGAAAGTCATATACAATTAGGAAGAAAGAAAAAGCAGGACTCTGCTGCATTCGTACAACATTTCATCCTGATTGCGATTACGCAACTTTCGTTGGCTGCTATAAGCCACATCTTAATCAAGAGCTAAATAAGTTGACATACGAGTTCGTAGAGCAGTCATTTCTGTCGACGTATATAAAAGCATGGCAGAATCCTCAACAGGAAATAGCGTTGGTAATAGAAGAAATAAATCGAGGTAATTGTGCTCAGATATTTGGTGATTTATTTCAGCTTTTGGACCGTGATGAAGATGGATGGAGTACTTATCCAATAAAGGCTGATACAGATATCTGCAATTTTCTATCATCTTTGTCTATAATAGGCTACTCAGAAACAATGAAAGCACGTTATGGCAGTGATAAAGAAGGATATATTTATTTGGCTCTTCCACCAAATATGAGCCTATTGGCCACAATGAACACCAGTGATCAAAGCCTGTTCCCCATTGACTCGGCCTTCAAGCGCCGTTGGGAGTGGAAGTACATCAAGATAAAGGAAGGTCGAGACGAGAATGGCAATAAGCTTGACTGGAAAGTTAATGTTAAGATGGACGAATCGGGCACATTGTTGTCTTGGTGGGATTTCATCAAGAAAATCAACGAGATTATTGCCTCTATGACATCGAGTGCTGATAAGCAGTTGGGCTACTTCTTCTGCTGTGCCAAAGATGGTGTGATAGACGAAGAGACATTCGTTTCGAAGGTGATATTCTATCTGTGGAATGATGTGTTCAAGGACTATGGCTTTGAAGATGTTTCGCTGTTCCGCTACACCACAAAAGATGAGGATGGAAAGGATGCGGAAAAGGATCTGACTTTCCCAGACTTCTATGATGAAGAAGGTGAGAAGGTGAATACTGAGCGACTGACCGACTTTGTAAAGAAAGTGATGTCGTGGAAGAAGACAAATGCTGAACAAGACTGATGTATATCCTATTTGAAGAACACCAATATGAAAGCCGCCTTGTTGAAAAGGTCCTAAAGGACATCTACGTTCTGCAAGATGTCAACAAGAAGGTGAGCGTGCAGTATGTAGGATATTTCTATAATCCGCATCTGCATGATTGTGTGTTCATTCTGCCGAAGGTGTTGCTGACGGAGCAGGAAACGTTAGTCGGCATGGAATTGCCAACAGGTGAACAGGTAAGTCCCGAGCAAGTACTGACACCAGAGGAACAGAAGAAACTGAGTAAAGAATATCGAAAGTTTATTTACGAATTCTCTGTATGGATATATCGTGCATTGAGTGTTTTCTATAAGGCTAATCCTGACAGTAAGGCCATCCTTTACAAACATCTGCCGCAGGCTGGCAGGGGCAGACGCTATCGGGCCAACACTTACCTGGATATTGTGTTGTCGCTAATCTCTTTTAATCAAGAGAATAGGGACTTTGTTTTGTTTACCATCAAGAACTTGCATAGGGGTAACAACAAAATCAACTGGACGCGAACTATCAGCCACTCTCAGGCTTTTGTACAAGATGACGACGTGGTCTATCTGAATCCTGTCAACAAGAAGCGAATTGTCAACTATGAGGAAGAGCTGTTCGTTATCTTCTATAGCATACTGAACTATCTGAATAATGAATATGGTTTTCATACGCCCATCAATATTCAGTATGAATTGATAACTGGTAAGCAGTTCTTACAGTATTTACATGGTATGGGCAAGGCAAGGCTCATGCAGATCAAATATAAATACTTCTCTGACAAAGCCTTGCAACTATGGGATTTGTGCTATGCCTTCTTTGAAAACTCGTACCGTATCGCTATCAATACCCATGCCCAGGAGTATATCCTGGCCAAGAGTTTCAACGTGGTATTTGAAGCCATGATTGACGAACTGATAGGCACACCACACAATAGAATACCTAAAGGACTGGCAGATCAAGACGATGGCAAGCGGGTTGACCACATGTACGCAGACCTGGCCTTGACATCGGCTGATGCCCAGAAGAACAGAGAGGTATATTATATAGGGGATAGTAAGTACTATAAGAGTGGACATCCGCTGACTTCAGAATCTATCTATAAACAATACACTTATGCAAGAAATGTAATTCAGTGGAATGTCAATCTGTTTGCTGCGGATGATTCACGATTTGACAAGAAAGAAAAGGAAGCACGCAATGAAGACAAAAAGCATTTCGACAATATTCATTTGCAAGACAATTGTCTGACGGAAGGATATGATGTGATTCCAAACTTTTTTATCAGTGCTTTTGTCTATAAAGACCATCGGTATAACGATGGAGAGAACAACATACGTAAGCATACCAAAAACGGGGAACATTGCACAAGGGTTTCTTATCAGTTTCCTGACAGACTTTTTGACAGAGACACACTTTTCCTTTCTCAATATGACGTCAACTTCCTCTATATTCTCTTCTTGTATGGCCGTAATAAATCCAATGAGAAAGCGCAATGGAAGCAGCATGTGCGGAAGATTTTCCGTGACGAAATACGTGCTGTGATAGAAAAAGAATTCAAAATCTATGCTATGCGTGCCCGATTGGGGGTAGATGGAGCACTATATCTGCAACAACATTTCTATGAGTTAAATGGTCGGGTGTTCCAACCATATGGAGAAAATAGGGAAATGTATTTTGCATACGCTCGCCCTCAGAAAAATCTGGAAGGTACACAGCAGCAATATGATGAGTTGTCGAAGTACTTTGTTATCACAGAATGTGGCATGGGAAAAGATCCTCAAGAGGAATTGAAGTCTAGGGTTGATGCAGAAATGGGTAGAACCGTCGTTACGCCTCAATGGCTGACCCTGCACTATCTGGAAAGAAATGCTGATGGAGGAATTATGGTGGGCTATTATAGGTCTGAGGAACACTTGAAGTGGATTATGGGCAATAACGATAAAGGGAGCCTAGTGTATAATGCGCGTCTGAAACTAAAAGGTGAAGAACCAAGAGATGGCGCTCACTCTGCTGACTTTTATAAAAAGAAAAATGTTCAATTCGTTATTCTTTATACTGATGGTGTGGAAGAAACAGGAGAGTATCATGTGTTCCATGTAAAGGACACAGCCAGCAAGGTAACAGAGGAGCGTATGAAAGGTACGTGGTATCCATTCGAAGTAAAAGGCCCTCATTTCTTCTTCCGCTTCGACGAGGAGATAACCTTGGGGAAATTAAATATAGTAGG
>CACYKA010000031.1 GCA_902774795.1 uncultured Prevotellaceae bacterium
CCGGTAGCACCACCGACAAGGATGATGGGCTTGTGACCGCAGTGCTGCAGATGACGCAACATCATGATGCCACAAAGGTGACCGATGTGCAGAGAGTCAGCAGTAGGGTCTGTGCCCAGATATGCTGTTACCATTTCCTTCTGAAGCAGTTCTTCTGCCCCAGGCATAATCTGCGCGAGCATTCCGCGCCATTTCAGTTCTTCAATGAAGTTCTTCATATTTTTGTCTTAATCTTAACTCTAAACTGTAAACTTTAAACTGTAAACTTTATCCTCACGGCACCGGGTCGTAGCCTGAACCGCCCCATGGGTTGCATCGTAGCAAGCGTCGTATTGCAAGATAAAGACCTTTCAGCGGACCGTGTTTTATGATTGCCTCCTTGGCATATTGCGAACATGTTGGAGTGAAGCGGCATGAAGCAGGAGTGAAGGGCGAGATGCATGTCTGATAGAATGCAATGGGCATTATGAGAAGTGCAACGCCTATCTTCCTTATTGCTGCGATTGCGCCGAGGCTATATTTTCTGATCCACGAATCAGTAGGTTGCATACTTTCTTGTTGATGATGCTGGTGGGATAGTGCTTGTTGTCGAGCCACAGGAATGCGACAGAGAGTGGTGTTGAGGCTGGCAGCAGATGCTTGTTTGTGCGATAAGCCTCCCTTACCTGTCGCTTGATGCGATTGCGGTCTATGGCGTGGTGAAAGAGCCTCTTTGGAACAGAGATAAGCACCTGGGTGCTTTCGGCTTCTCTATATACCATTCTTAATGGGTATGCCTGAAGGCTCTTGCTCTTGCCGGGCTCAAAGAGTTGGTCAATGAGCAGTTTGCTGCATAGATGCTCACGCTTTGGAAAACCGTTAGTCTTCATTATCTTGCAGATAGTGACGCAGTGCACTTGTCATGGACGGATACTTCTCTGTCGGAGCTTCTATCTCCAGAGAAAAACCTGCATCGCGTGCTGCCTGGGCAGTAGCCGGACCGAATGTGCCAATCCTTAAGTCGCCGTCCTTGAGGTCAGGGAAAGTCTCCTTAAGAGCCTTGATGCCTGTAGGCGAGAAGAAGAGGGCCATATCGTAGTCGAAGGCCTTGAGTTCTTCCTTTGAAAAGGTATTGTTGACGGTGCGGTACATTATGCACTCTGTATGGTTGAGACCGTTCTTGTCGAGAAGTTCTGTGATACAGTTGCTTGCCACGTCGCTCATCGGCACAAGGTATTTCTCATTCTTATGCTTCAGCATAGAAGGGATGAGATCATCAATCTTGCCTGACGTACCAAAGAATATCTTACGCTTACGATACTGGGTGTATTTCTGAATATAAAGAGCTATGGTCTCTGTGACACAGAAATACTTCATTGTTTCAGGCACATTGAAGCGTGCCTCCTTTGCCAAAGCAAAATAATTGTCTATGGCGTGGCGTGAGGTGAAGATAATAGCGGTGTAGTCATGAAAGTTGATGTGCTGCTGGCGAAATTCCTGCATTGTCACGCTTTCAACCTTTATGAATGGGCGAAAGACGATTTCAACTCCAAAGTCTTCGGAAATAGTGTAATAAAGAGACTTATTACTGGTGGGCTTGGGTTGTGAAACTAAAATCTTTTTTACCATCGTGTTTATGTCCAAAGTAATACTACGTTTTTACCCTTTTAGTGCTTCTGCCACAGACAGTAATGTACCTGCCAATAAAGCCAAGGGCGCGATTTCAAGGGTGCAAAGGTACAAAAAAAATGGGACATACAATCTTTTTTTTCTAAAAAAGATGCTCCAAGCATTATAAATTTTGGTAAAAAGGCCAATTGTGATGGCTGTAAATACCAAAATAAGGGTAATTTTAAAGTTTAAACGGAGGTATATGTGTATTAAAGTGATTGGAAGAATAAGCAATCCGTACAGGGCGGGGATGAATCGGAAGGTATATTTCCAGGTGCGCCATTCCGGAATATTGCAATAGACGGGTATCGTGAGCATGTAGAGTAACTTCTTCAGCATGAAGAATGCTGTAAAGATGCCTGCATATATGAGTATCACGATATATGGTTGCAATAAGTGGTCGCTGTAGAAGTATGTCATCTGGGTAGAGTAGCTCAGCAGAGCCATCGACAATACGGCTACCCCTGTCAGGAAAAGTTCGTCACGTGAGTCCTGAATAGTATGCCTGTAGTTACTCAGGTTGGTGGTGCGTATGTAGAGTGCCCTTATGCGCAGTAAAAGTATCTTGTATGAACGCATCACTATCATTATCGACAGCAATGCACACACCATCAACACTACAGACATGATGTTGTCCGCAGGAATGGAGTAGGGAACTGATAATCCTTCAACTCGCATTTACAGGAATGCTCTTCTGAATTTCTCTACAAGGTCAAGTTTTTCCCAGGTAAAGAGTTCCACTTCTATTTCTCTCGTGGGATGATATAATGATGTGAATACCTTCTTCACAGTATGCGGCTGACGTCCCATGTGTCCATAGGCTGCTGTCTCAACATACATTGGCTGACGCAGTTTCAGAGTGCGCTCGATGGCCTTCGGACGGAAGTCAAACAGCTCTTTCAGCTTTGCAGCTATCTCGCCGTCAGTCATCTTTATCTTGCTCTTGCCGTAGGTGTTGACATATACGGATACAGGCTCTGCCACACCGATGGCGTAAGACAACTGCACCAGTATCTCATCGCTGATGCCTGCAGCTACGAGGTTCTTTGCCACATAACGTGCTGCGTATGCTGCAGAGCGGTCAACCTTTGAGGAATCCTTGCCTGAGAAGGCACCTCCTCCGTGTGCTCCCTTGCCTCCGTATGTATCTACTATTATCTTGCGACCTGTCAGGCCAGTATCTCCATGAGGGCCTCCAATGACGAATTTTCCTGTGGGATTAACAAGATACTTGATGTTATCATTAAACAAAGCGAGCATCTTAGGGTCGTTCAACTGAGCCTTTACACGAGGAATGAGTATGTTGATGACGTCGTCCTTGATTCTGGCAAGCATGGGTTCGTCGGCATCAAATTCGTCATGCTGGGTTGAAACCACGATAGTGTCTATGCGCTGTGGCACGCCCTCGTCGCTGTATTCTATTGTCACCTGCGACTTGCTGTCAGGACGCAGATAGGTCATCTGCTTGCCCTCCTTGCGGATGTCGGCAAGGGTCTTCATGAGAAGATGGGCTATGTCGAGAGAGACTGGTATATAGCGGTCTGTCTCGTTGGTGGCATAACCGAACATCATGCCCTGGTCGCCTGCTCCCTGCTCCTCTTCAACAGCGCGTGAGACACCCTGGTTGATGTCGGGGCTCTGCTCGTGAATGGCTGAGAGGATGCCGCAAGAATTACCGTCAAACTGATATTCTGACTTGGTATATCCTATGCGGTTGATGGTTCTGCGGGCTATTGTCTGAAGGTCGATGTATGCCTCTGATGTAACCTCGCCCATGAGGACTACCTGTCCTGTGGTAACAAACGACTCGATGGCACAGTGGGCTGTCTCATCGTAAGCCAGGAACTGGTCAAGCAATGCGTCACTTATCTGGTCGGCCACCTTGTCTGGGTGTCCCTCTGAAACTGATTCTGATGTAAAGAGATACATTAAGTAAAGTTGAAAGTTTAAAGTTTAAAGTTGAAAGTTTAGAGAGGGGGCTCAATTTAGAGTAAAAAATCCCTCAAAAGCATTGCATGCTCATGAGGGATTATTGTAAGTCTTCGTAAAATCTTATTTACGCAGGCCGAGTGCCTTCACGATAGCACGATAGCGAGTGATGTCGCGGTCGTAGAGATAATCGAGCAGTGCGCGGCGCTTACCTACGAGCTTTGTCAGAGAACGTGCTGTCTTATAGTCCTTGTGGTTAGCCTTCAGGTGCTCTGTGAGGTGCTTGATGCGATAAGTGAAGAGTGCAATCTGGCTCTCTGCAGAACCTGTGTCTGTTGCTGTTTTGCCATACTGACCAAAGATCTCGGCTTTCTTTTCGTTGTCTAAATACATAGTTTTTCAGGTGACTGTGAGTGAGTAATTTTTATCTCATTACATCCTTCGAATGCACGTGAAGCCAGTCACTAAAACACTCATGGCATCGTCGAATGCAGCTCCGCATTTTTGCAAAAGCGGGTGCAAAGGTACTATTTTTTTTTGAAATAACCAAATTTTGGAGCAGCAAATGCAAAGAAAATTTTCATTTTCTCTGCTGAGTCGCGACAAAATTCAGCAAAAAGCTAAATTTTTTCGGAATTATTCCCTGAAATATATGCGTTTTACCCTGTTTGAGATGCCTGTAAGCAGTTCGTAAGGTATCGTATCGAGGATATCCGATAGTACTGTGACGGGCAGATTATTGCCGAAAATCTCTACGCTGTCGCCTTCCTTGCAGTCTATGTCCGTAACGTCTATCATGCACACATCCATGCAGACATTTCCTACATATTCTGCCTTCTTGCCGTTTACGAGGCAGTAGGCATGATGATTGCCCAGGTGTCTGTTCAGGCCGTCAGCATATCCTATAGGTATGGCTGCGATGACGCTGTCCCTGTCAAGGAAAGTGCGACGTGAATAGCCTATAGAATCCCCTGCCTTCACTTTTCTTATCTGCAGTATTGTGGTCTTGAGCGTTGCAACATTATTTATAATACTGTTATTGCGAGGATTGACACCATATAGTCCAATGCCGAGGCGGCACATGTCTTCCTGATATTGTGGGAAGTGCTCTATGGCGGCGCTGTTGCAGATGTGGCGCAGTATGTGGTGAGGGAATGCAGCCTGAACTGCATCGGCCCCCTTGGTAAAGAGGGCATACTGCTGCTTTGAGAACTCATCGAAGCCGTCGCCGTCGCTGCCCACGAAATGTGAGAAGACAGAGCGTGGCATCAGGGCTGTCTGATTCTGCAGGTATTCCACCAGTCGTGGCATGTCTTCTATGGGGTCAAAGCCCAGACGGTGCATGCCCGTATCGAGCTTTATGTGTATCGGCCATCCTGTGATGCCTTCTTTCCTTGCCGCATGACACAGGGCATCGAGCAGGCGGAAGGAATAGACTTCGGGCTCAAGGTCGTAGTCAAACATCGTCTTGAAAGCAGTCATCTCAGGATTCATTATCATGATGTTTGCCGTTATGCCAGCCTTGCGCAATGCCACACCCTCGTCGGCAACAGCCACAGCGAGGTAGTCCACGCAATGCTCCTGCAGCGTCTTAGCCACCTCTATGGCTCCAGTGCCGTAGCCGTCGGCCTTTATCATGCAGACAATCTTCTTGTCGCCCATGAGGTCGCGATAGTAGTTGAGGTTGTTGATGAGGGCCGTCAGATTCACCTCAAGGGTCGTCTCGTGCACTTTCTCCACCAGCAGGTCGGTAATCCTGTCAAAGCGGAATCGGCGTGCACCTTTTATAAGTATTATCTCGTCGCTCAGGGTTCCGAAGGTGCTGGAAATGAGGAATGCCTCTGTGTCAGGATAGTTGGCAAACTGTATGCTGCCTGCTCCGGATGTGATTTGCTGTCCTATGGTGACAAGCTTTGTGATGCCTCGTCTCTGCACCATGTCGAGCACCTCGCGGCTTATTTCCTCATTGCTGAGGCCTGACTGCTCTATGTCGCTCAGTATCAGCGTCATCTTGCGCCTCTGCTTGTCCTGACGGCGGTTCATGAAGTCGAGGGCAATGTCCAGCGATGCCAGGTCGCTGTTGTATGAGTCGTTGATAAGTATGCAGTTGTTCTGCCCTTCCTTCACCTCCAGGCGCATGGCTATCGGCTCCAGCTGCTTCATGCGTTCTGCCAGCACTTCTGGCGTGATGCCCAGATGCAGGGCTGCCAATGCCGTGATTATTATGGAGTCGATGGGGGAGAGTAGTGACGGGTATTCAAAACAGTTTTCCTGTCCTTCATATACATAGCTGATGCGAGTCATGTCGCCGGCTGCCTCCACCTTCTTTACGAAGAATGCCACATCGGGGTTGGTGAATGAGAATGCCAGTTTCCTGCCCTTGAAGTCGCTTTTCTTCAGCGTGCGGAAGATGATGTCATCGTCAGCAGGGAAGATGAGGCTCTCGCAGTCCTTGAACAGCATGAGTTTCTCTGCACACTTCTCTTCCAGCGAATGGAAATTCTCCTGATGGGCCTGTCCGAGGTTTGTGAAGATGCCTGTCGTGGGCTGTATGATGTCAGCCAGGCGGGTCATCTCTCCGGGCTTGCTGATGCCAGCCTCGAAGAGTCCCACTTCGCTGTTCTTGTTCAATCGCCACACACTCAGCGGTACGCCAATCTGCGAGTTATACGAGCGTGGAGAGCGTGTGACGCGCATCGATGGCATCAGTATCTGATAAAGCCATTCCTTCACTACCGTCTTGCCGTTGCTGCCGGTAATGCCGACGATGGGGATGTTGAAGTTGTCCCTGTGGCGTTCAGCCAGCCGTTGCAAGGCTTCGAGGGTATCGTTGACAACAAGGAAGTTAGCCCCTGCATAATTCTTTTCGGGCACCTTGCTGACTACGAAGTTGCGTACTCCACGGTTGTATAACTCTTCAATGTAGCGGTGTCCGTCGTTGCGCTCGGAGTGAAGGGCAAAGAACAGAGTCTCTTCAGGAAAGGCGAGCGAACGGCTGTCTGTCAGCAGGAAGGATATGTTCCTCTCTGCCGTGCCACAGCGGTGGGCACCAATGAGTGTTGTGATCTGATTGATTGAATACATTTATTTAGTTGTAAGCTTCATTTTTGCAGATTTCATGCCGTCGCAGGCTGCTGTGACGGTTATCGTGCCAGGCTTTTCGTCAGAGCGCAGTATTGCCATCACGGAGCCCTTGTAGAACCTGCGGTGGTCCACCATGTTGAGTTCGTCGCTCTCGTGGTTTCCGCTGCTCATGGCGGCTAGTGTGGCAGCCGTTCCGTCAATGGTTACCTTTACGTCGCCTGCTGCTGTCTGCACCCTGCGGCCCTTTGAGTCAACGGCATATATGCGCAGGTGCTGCAGGTCTGTTCCGTCAGCCTTCCATGCGCTGTTGTCGCTCTCTATCTTGAGTGCCACAGGCTTGCCTGTCGTCTCTATCTTGTGACGTGCCACTACCTTGCCGCCAGTCCTTGCTATGGCCTCGCAGTAGCCGTCCTTGTATTCTATGTCCTTCCAGCGTATCTGGTTACGCATCTTTGCCGAATTCTTATCGTTCTGCTTGGTGCCGTAGCTCTTGCCGTTCACCAGCAGCTCCACTTCGTCGGCATTGGTGTATGTCGTGATGTCCAGCTTCTGACCAGCCTGGCGGTTCCAGTGGTCACTCTGTCCGTCGTTGCCTGTCTGCACTCCGTTCCACATCATGTCGCCCTTGGTGTCAGTTACGGCGATGTGTACCATCGGCTCGTCCTTAAAGAAAGAACGCATGTAGTATGCCTTCGGCTTTGGCTCCAGCGCGATGTCGAAGACACCCTGTGCCCATCCCTTCATGGGCCATCCCTGACTCTCGCCCAGATAGTCGATGCCGCCCCAGTATGCGAGACCCATCACCTTGTCAAGGTCCATCGCAAAGTAGTTCTCGCCCATTGCCGATACGCTTGCCTCGCTCTGGTAGAAGGTCATCCATGGGAATTTCTTTCCGTCGCCTGGGAAGTACATGTATCTGTAGTTATATGCCTGGAAATCGGTCACCATTGCAAGGTCGCAAGGCAGAGAATCCGTTTCCCAGTTGCGATAGCGCGGATGCATGGCCACAGTCACCTTCCTTGTGGTGTCATAGCGCTGTATGAGGGTCTTCATCAGCTTGAACTGTGTTACTCCGAAGTCGTTGAAAGGCTGGTCGTAATACGACTGCAGCTCGTTGCCCATAGACCATGCTATGACGCAAGGGTGGTTTCTGTCGCGTGTTATGAATTCAGTTACGTGGTCTGCCCACAGGTTCCTGAAATCTGCACGTCCTGCACCCACATACTGGTTGTTCCATTTGTCATACAGCTCGTCCACCACAAGGATGCCGTTCTCGTCACACAGGTCGAGGAACGATTCTGAGTAAGGATTGTGTGAAGTGCGAATGTGGTTCATGCCGAAGTCCTTGAGCAGCTTTATGCGCTTCTCTATTGCCCTTGGGTAGGCCGATGCTCCCAGGGCACCGTTGGTGTGGTGGTTTGCATTGCCTTTCAGCAGCACCTTCTTTCCGTTTATGAGAAGTCCCCTGTTGGGCACAATCTCCACTGTGCGTATTCCGAAGCGTGAGCTTGTCTCGTCGGCAACGGTGCCGTCCTCGTTGTACAGCGTCACCTTGGCGGTATAGAGGTTCGGATTCTCGCAGTCCCACAGCATGGCGTTGTCAATGGTCGTTGCAGGCAGCTTCACCTCTTCGCCGTAGCGGTAGTTGCGGTTGCGGCTGATGGTGCATTTCTCGTCCTTCACCACGTTGCCTTTAGGGTCTGTGATGGTCAGCTGCATGCTGTATTCCTTCTGCTTGGTGTGACATTGCACGTTGGCAGAGATGTTCACCACCTTGTTGTCTGTTGTGGTGATATACAGCGGATGGCGCTTGAAGTAAAGGTTCGCATCCATGATATACAAGTCCACATCGCGGAATAGTCCGCCACCGGTGTACCAGCGTGAGTCCTTTGGCGACCCCTGTCCGCATACCACCTTTATCTCGTTCTCCTGACCGTATTTCAGACCCTTCGTAATGTCAATCTCAAAGCCTACGTAACCATAGTCCGTCTTTCCTACCTGCTTGCCGTTGAGGAATACGTCAGCAACATACATTATGCCCTGGAAGTCGAGAACCACCCTCTTGCCCTTCCATGCATTGTCAGCCATGATGGTCTTAGTGTATGTGCCGCTCTCCAGTTCCTTGAATCCGCGTGCTGACAGGCGGCTCTTGATGTTTGCGCCTGCATCGCTGTTGTCGGCCTTCTCGCTTGCGTCAGGAGCCACCCACGGCTGTTCAATCAGGTAGTCGTGAGGCACATTGACGGTCTTCGTCTTTCCATCCGCCGCCGTAAAGGTCCAGTTGCGGTTAAGAGAAATTTTCTCACCCGCATTAGCCGAGATGCAGAACAGCATCATCATCCACATGATAAAGTTAGTCTTCATAGAGTTTTTTGTTTTTGTTTTTGCCGCCGTTTTTTTTGTCGGTATGTCGTCATGTCGTCATAACGTCATGTCGATAGGCGGCTTTTTTAATTATTCGTTATCGTTAATCCTTATGATCCAAATCCGCCGCCTTGCCCTTATACTGCGGTGGTCGTTTCTCGAAGAAGGCATTGATGCCCTCCTTGTAGTCATCACCACAATACACCTTCGCGCGATAGGCATTGATGCGTTCGAAACTCTCACTCGACATTGTTGAGGCTGCCTGGCTCAGGATGCGGAACTGACGCTTTATGGCCGACACGCTCAATACTGAGTTGCGGCGCAGCGGAGCGCAGAATTTCTCCTCCAGCAGCGCCTCCAGCTGGTCTTCGGGTGCTATGTGGTTCACCAAGCCCACGTTGAGAGCATCCTGTGCCGTGATGGCGTTGGCGGTGAAGAACATCTCGCGCGCCTTGTTTATGCCCAGCTGGTTGATGAAATGCATTATGCCCGATGCGTTGTATGGTATGCCGATTTTTGCAGGAGTGATGGCGAATGTCGCCGTATCAGCAGCCACTATCATGTCGCAGCTCAGACACAGGTCACACGCACCTCCCCATACGGTGCCGTTGGCACATGCAATGACAGGGATTGGAATATCCTGCACTTTTCGCAGCAGCTGTTCCATCGGCACCTCATACGCCAGCGGGTCTGAGCCGTCAGTAGGCAGTTCGTGGATGTTATGCCCCGCCGACCATACGCCGCGCTTACATTCAGCATTTATGATAATGCCCACGCACTCATCCGCATAAGCCTTGTCTATAGCCTCAATGAGCGCAAAACACATCTCCTCACTAAGGCAATTAAAATGATCCGCATCCTGCATCGTAATCCACGCAATGCGATCAACAGTCTTAAAACTGATAGGATTTTCCATATACTCTTAAACTCTTAAACCCTTAAACTCTTAAACCCTTAAACCCTTAAACTCTTAAACTCTTAAACTTTTAAACTGGACTTTGTAAACGGTAAACTGTAAACTGTAAACCGTAAACTAAATCACCACCGCTGTTCCACTTGTGGCAACCATCAGCATTGAATTGCCCTGTCCTATAGTCTCATAATCAATGTCGATGCCCACTATGGCATTGGCGCCAAGGGCCTCTGCGCGGTCCATCATCTCTTTCATGGAAGTATCCTTTGCTTCTATGAGCACTTTCTCATAGCTTCCAGCTCGTCCGCCTATGATGTCGCGTACGCCTGCAAAGAAGTCCTTTACTATGTTAGCACCGATAATGGTCTCGCCAGTCACCACGCCCTTATATTCGCGTATCGGCCGGCCTTCAATCTGAGGAGTCGTTGTAAGAATCATTGTTATTTTTTTTTAGTTGCCTGAAAAACTTGTTTTTTCATTTCCATCGGCAAAATTACGAAGTTTTTTTGAAACAGCCAAATAAAAGTGCAAAAAAAGCAGAAACTGCTTCATTTGTGCAGTTCCTGCTTTGCTTTTTGCTTCAGACATCTATCCCAAGTATTTGACTAAGACTTGTGCACTTCCAGATTCATGAAGTTTCGTGATGGCCTTCTCACGAATCTGACGAACACGCTCACGTGTCAGACCCAGTTCGTCACCTATCTCCTCAAGACCCTTCTCTGGACATCCTATGCCGAAGCACTCACGAATGATGATTATCTCACGATCCTTCAGTACACGACCAAGAACAGCATTCAGCTCATGAGCCATTGACTCATGGTCAACAGTCTTGTCAGTACGAGTGTCATCACCGCTAGCCATAACGTCGAGCATACAATTCTCCTCACCATCCTGGAAAGGAGCATCGATAGACACATGGTGTCCGTCTGCCATCAGACTCTGGCTAATCTTCTCTTCGTCGATATTGGTAGCTTCTGACAGCTCACCGACACTCGGATGGCGCTGGTTCTCCTGCTCGAATTTGTTAATCTCTTGATTAATCTTGTTCAGCGAACCAACCTGATTCAGCGGTAGGCGCACAATACGGCTCTGCTCTGCTATAGCCTGGAGAATACTCTGACGAATCCACCATACGGCATAAGAAATGAATTTAAAACCACGTGTTTCATCAAACTTCTCAGCAGCCTTTATGAGACCTATATTACCCTCGTCTATCAAGTCAGTCAGAGACAAGCCCTGATGCTGATATTGCTTTGCCACAGAAACTACAAAGCGCAAATTAGCGGTTACAAGTTTTTCCTTGGCACGCTCTGCCGCAGGTCCTCCCTTACGAATAATTTGCGCCAGTTCTATTTCCTCCTCAATCGAAATAAGCGGTGCGCGACCAATTTCCACGAGATATTTGTCAAGTGCCTCACTTGAACGATTGGTTATGCTCTTCTGAATCTTTAATTGTCTCATATATTTTCAATACCTGTTTCTTGTATTTTTCCAACATTTTTTCTATTTCGTGACTGTCTAAGGATGTCATATAAGATAATGGCATGTTCAGAATAAATTTTGCCGCCATTTCACTTATTCCCAATTCACTCTGAAGGTTTAGAGCCGCATCGTCTAATTCGAAAGATTTCTTAATTATTCTGATTATTTTCTCGATAACCTTTTCGTCTTTTTCGAAGAATTCCTTCAATTCTTTAAGAATTAATCCTCTATCTGCGATTGCTTTACATATAGTAGTAAAATGTTCATCAAGAATCTGAAAAAAATCAATGCTCATGGTAAAAGTGTATTCTCCACATCTGTTTTTAATTGTTGTTTTCATAATCTTTTCTTGTTCTATCTAATTTAATACTTATACGATGCTAACACTCTGCTAACAGCGTGGGCTTTCAGAAATGCCTTGGGATTGCTGGTGAGTCGTTGCCAGGCAGTCTCTGCTTCTGCGAGAGTTATATCTTTAAGGTCAGCAAAGATTTCTCTCTTATATGCCTCAACCTGTTCTTTATCTCCTCGCTGAATGCTCAAACGTATTTGGTTGACTTTTATGCCATATACATGAAAGACCTGTTTTAGGATATCGAGCATTTCCTCCTGATAGATTAAGATGTCACACTTGGGATTCTGAACATAGGTTTCATACAAATCCATTGTTTGCGGAAATTTTAGGGCATAGCAGGCGAGCTCATCATCTATGTTTTCAGGTAATGGCCGCTTCCGTTTCTTACTCAGATAATCCATAGGGCTCAAGTCCTGAAACAGGCATTTGCGAATGGCTGAAATATCGTACCCATTAGCGTTAGCCTCCAACAACTCTTCTGCACCTTTCATGAAGTCATCAAAACGCGAGGCCTCTATATCGAACTGAAACTTGGGCAGTTCATCGTTTACGAAGCGGACGGAGTGAAGGCCATACTTGATAGGATCAATCTCTGTAAGTCCCAAACAATAGCAAATGAGAGACGATGACATGGCCCCACGCGGCCAGACGGCTACTTCTGCAGATGTTACATAATGACGGAAAATCCAGAAGGCCATCAGGTAGTAATCAACATAACCTGCATCCATAATGTGCTTTTTCTCAAAAAGGCATCTCAGCACAGCCTCCTTGCCAGGCTTGCTGCCGTAGCGCATTTTCATGCCTGCGGCAACAAGTCCGTGAAATAAATTCAGGTGTGTCATTCCTGTCATTTCAGTACTCTTTTGAATTCCACAACCATATTCTGCAGTTTGATGATAGGCTGCCCCAGACGTGTGGTTACTCCCTCATAGTGTGCCTTCACCCAATCCACGACGCGGTTCCTGATTTCGTTGTCGTAGGCAATAGTCACCTGGAATGGATTCTGTGCGCCAAAGATGCCAGGGATATAGCTGGTGCTGTCTGGGCAGACCTTTGTTATGCCGAAGATATAGGGCACGATGGCACCGTTCAGGGAGCACTTGTCCACCTCAGGCTCAAAGCCAAGTTCCCCCTTCACTCCCTCGACAATCTTTGCGAGGTCTTGCATAGCCTCCGTGATGCCTATTTGGCAGATGGCATCCAGTTCGACTTTTAGTGCCTGTTCCAGTCCTGCGATGTCGATACCCTTTTGTTTCCTCATGTACTCCACCTGAAAGCAGAATGCTTCGTTTTTCGTTCTCGTGGCCAGCTGGGCCTTGCGTTTTTGGTCTTTGTTCTTACTCATTATTATTTCTTTTTTCTGGGTATAAATTTCTCTGAAATGGGGTCGCCTTGCCGGATGGCAGCCAGTGCTTGAAGGATGCTCATGCGCACAACCCAACTGGCGTAACTCATGAAGGCGTAGCCCCTGCTGGGGGTGAACCGCTCAGCGGCATATTCCATTCCTTTGTTGCCTTCCTTGATAAGTTGTTCTTTTGTTAATCCTCGATTCTGATATTGTTTTGCTATCAGTTCAACATAACGCTGATTGGTCTTAATCAATTTTTCTGTGTCCGTTTTGTTTCTGGTCATAAACTAGATAATTGTGATGCATAAAAGTAATGCCCCCCATATATAGGGTGAAAAACATGCAAAAAACGGCATTTTTGCCCGCCATTATGCAAAAACGCCGCAGAAAGAGAGTAAAAAAGTTGTTTTTTCGAGGTATTTCAACTACAAAGAGATGGAATCACCATCGTTGAGTAAGTGAACTTGCCATTCGTTTCCAAACTCCTTAGCAAACTGCTCAGGATTATCTGTATGGATAGGTACAATTGCCTTAGGATGCAACATACGAAACACTTCTCGCAAACTATTTATGTCGCAGTGTCCGCTCGTATGCATATACTTATAATCATTACATAACGACTTCGCTAACTCCTCATTGTACGCATCGCGACTTTTATCAACATACCCTTCCCACATTGACAGATAGTTCTGTTTCTCACCAGGAAGCACATTGATTATCTTATCAAATTGTGGACCTACACGAGCTATCAAAACATATCCTTTATCCTCAATCAGTTTCTCCAACTTCTGAGGAATGTAATGACTAACATCATAGGGACAAAATTTTCCGTATTGATAAAGCGAAGATTTGTTCCAAAGACCATCATCATTTACAATGGTATCCATAACTTCCTTCTGATACTTGTCAACCAGAAATGGTTTCTTTGCTTCCAAAGCGGCGTGATACAAGCCAAATAGACGGTCTATGTTGATAGAGGACAAATAAACTACATTCGCATAATTCTTCTTAAAGCATTTTACAAATCTTTTTTGAAGATCACTTTCCGTCTCTGCCTTCTTTTTTATTCTATCAACATTGGTACCTTCACTCACGACATAATCCACCTCTCCTACATATTTCTCCATAAGTTTAGGATATTTACTACTCCTAAATCCGTGAGTGCGGAAATCACCTGTATGATAGGCACTAATCTCTCCTGCCACAATTTTGAAGGCATAGGCATCAAAGGCAGAATGATCAATATTAATAGGAGTTACAGTAAATGGTCCAATATTAAGCACGTCGTAAGGCTTGAACGTGTGGAAAGTATCTAGTCTTTCTTTTAACTTTGCATGTTTTTCATTCCTATGGGACAATTGAGATGAAAGCAATTTCTGTATCTTTACTCCTAATGCACCCATATAAATAGGAAGTGATTCTGGTAAATCGACAACGCTTCCTATATGGTCTCCATGGTAGTGAGTGATAAGAAGAGCACTCTTAGAGATGTCGCCATGTGTTAAGCCCTCCACTTTTAAAGTTCCTGATTTAGGACCTCCAGTTAGTTCTTCTCCATAATCAACAAACAAATGCCAGCCGTTATATTCGTATTCCGTAACACATCCACCTATCTGGTGAGTGCCACGATGAATTTTAATTTTCATTATCGGATAAAGTATAATTATTCTCTTCAAGGAACATTACTCTATATTGCTTGCAATGCATACTATTCATCTCTTCAATAAACAAAGCCTTTTGTCGTTCCTTGTTCACAATATTACCGTCTCTGTCTTTTTCATCTGATTTAAACGAATATGCATATACAAATTCTGGATTATTATCAGATATTTCAAAACTATTACTCAAAAGGCCGTAATCTTTCTTGTCATTGACAACTCCTTTAATCTCATTTAAGAATACTTTTGGCATTCTTCCTATTGTACCTTCAAAAGAATCTGCGTGATCACCAATTCCTGATTTCCCATAGAGGGCATTTACACCACTTTTCAATTCAATAACACATAATTGATGGTCTGAATTTCTTACTGCTACTATGTCAAATCTAGGACTTGTCTTTTTACTTGCGACAAATCGTCCTTTGGGCTGAATGGGTCTCTTATAAGCATACAGAGCCTCAGTGCTCACTTGGAACTCTACATCAATAATAGTATATTCTGATAGTTCGGTATTGTTGACGCACAAAGAATGTTGAACATCTTTCTCCTTTAAAGATTTACCTTTTTCTTCCTTTAGCCAAGTCCAATAGTCATTCATCAAATCTTTCATCTTGCTGACGAAATCGTTATAGTTGCGTTGCTTTTTGAGAATTGATAGCCATTTATTTTTAAGTTCTTTCCGTTCTGTTTCTTTTTTCTCAGATTCATACTTAGGCCTTTGATAGCCTTTAAAATAA
Organism: uncultured Prevotellaceae bacterium; assembly: GCA_902774795.1. GTDB lineage: Bacteria > Bacteroidota > Bacteroidia > Bacteroidales > Bacteroidaceae > Prevotella. The sequence continues at coordinate 15,521 of CACYKA010000031.1, forward strand.
TTGTGGTCGAATTGTATACTATTTTCTGATACAACTTTAGCTATATTACCGCCTTTATAGTATATATTGAAATAGTTATTTCTAATTTCTATTACTAAATCCTCATCGGATTTGACAATTTCAAGTAATTGTTGCAGAAGGCCACCTTCGCCTAAAGACTTTCTCAATTTAGGAGAATGTAGCCCTCTTCCCAAATAGTTTTTCTCATTTCCAAACTCCTTGGCAAACTGCTCAGGATTATCTGTATGAATGGGAATAACTCCCTTTGGATTTAGGATAGAGAGAAACTCACGCATATCCTTCATATCTATATGACCACTGGTGTGCTCATGTTCAAAAACATTGCCTAATGATTTTGCTAAATCTTTGTTGTAGGCAGGAGAACTCTCATTGACATATTCTTTCCACATAGAAAGTATCTTCACTTTCTCGCCTGGGATTTGTTCTATCAAATTGTCAAACCGTGAATTGGCACGAGCTATAAGCACATAGCCTTTCTGGTTAAGAAAGTCTATAAACTTATCAGAGATGAAGAAAGCATCCTTGTTTTTATCATCATACTTAAGGGGTCTAGGCTTATATTTGTCATATTGGTACAACCCCGATTTTGTCCAGATAGAGTCGCTATTCACAATAGCATCCATTATCCTCTTCTGATAATTATCAACATAGAAAGGACGGCGTGCATCAAGAGCAGCATGGTATAGTGAGAACAGCCTATCAATATTGGTGGAGGATAGGTAAACTATACATCCATGATTGGTCTTGAATAGATTATAGAACTCACGTTGGAGTTCTGATTCCGTCTTACTAGTGGCTTCAGGTCGAAAGACGTTGGTTGCCTCACAGACAACATAGTCTACCTTGCCTACAAACACCCTCAGCATCTTATCCATCTTTTTGCTACGGAAGCCGTGCATACGGAAGTCGCCAGTATGATAAACGGATGCTTCGTTAGTGCTAATCTTGAATGCGTATGCATCGAAGGCAGAGTGGTCAACCGTTACTGGCATTATAGTAAATGGGCCGAACTTGAATTGCCTACCTTCCTTGAAGGTTTTTACAGACTTCAGACGCTCCAGCATGGCTTCATGCTCTGGACGAACCGTCTTAAGATGATCTGAGAGGATTGTCTGAATTTTAAGTCCCAAATCACCCATATATATTGGCAGTTCTTTTGGCAGCTTAGGGATACTGCCAATGTGGTCCCCATGATAGTGAGTAATTAGCAGAGCGCTCTTCGATAGGTCACCTTTCGTCAAGCCCTCAACTTGCAAGTCACCCGTCTTCGGGCCTCCAGGCAACTCTTCGCCATAATCAACGAACAGGTGCCAGCCATCATACTCGTATTCTGTAACACATCCACCAATTTGATGTGTGCCACGATGGATTTTAATGTTCATTTATCTTTCAGTTTATGACTTTTATCTAAATATATAATTTTCCCGTTGTACTTGTAGGCTCTACAAGCATTGACAAATTCTTTGAACCTATCCTCATTTTTCTTATCTGAATAAGCGAAGATAAATTCAGGTTTCTTGTTTTTATCTATAAATGTCTTTTTGTCAATTAGACCAAGTTCTATCTTTTGCTTAACCAGTTCAATCATTTCATTTAAGAATTCTCCCTTATTATCACGACCAATAGTGTGATTAAAACAATCCATATGTGGAGCGATTCCAGATTCGTTGTCAATTGCACCAAGACCTGTCTTAAGTTCTACAACATACAGTTGGCCATTCTTGTCAACAGCGATAATATCGAATCTTGGAACCTTTTTATCTAACTTACCATTATATTTAAATGATGAAGTTGTACTAACAGCATATTCAAGATCTATCACCGTATATGCAGTGTTACCTCGATTGTTCATTGATATTAATTGCTGTTCGTTTTTCTCATCATGTGATATATCAATAGTGTTCAGTTCATCTTCCCAAGCATCCATAATCTTCTTCATCTTTTCCGCATACTCAGAAATACCACCTCGTTTTTCGAGAAGATTATACATTTCTTGTCTCTTTTCGATGTATCCTTTCCATATAGCCTGAGCCTTATGATCTCCTTCCTCAGCTTTATTTACAAGATGAGTTTTACGCAAATTCTTCACATTGCGATGAAAATAAAACTCATCAAAGAAGAAACTCCTTGGGTGGATGCAAAGGAAATTACCACCTCGATAATATATGTTCAGATAATTGTCTCTTATCTGTACATCTAGGTCATTGTCACGATTTGCTGCAAATTCTATGATTTCCTGATACTCTCCCTCAGTTAATTTGCGCCAAAGTTCTTTACTTGTAATTAATCTTTTTGTTGCCATATTAGTAATATTTTAGATTAGATATTATACTCATGTTTATAACACCATAAGAGACCATCAGCACCATGCTGAATGGAAAGAGGCTTATGATGAAGCTTAGACATGATTCGTAGATGTCGCTCTTCCTGCGGAGAGAGGAACACCACATTATCATCGCTTATCCATTCGCCATTATTGTTGCGAATCAGATGCCAACTTCTATCTTCTTTCGTTTCCATTAGGCATATTCATATTGTGGTACATCTATCGTGACATCTTCTGTCTCATCCCCATCATCTGCTGTTGGTACAGCCAAGCGGACTTCATTGTTTCGCATGGTGCTGTCAACAAGCAACGTTAGAGGAAAAATGTCACTGTCTTCATCCAAAATAGGATAACCATATTCATCAAACTCAGTCATAAAGGCAGAGTCAATGCCATAGACATAAATGTTTTGGCTATACTTCTCCATCTCATGATTGACGAAAGGGTCTTGCGTCGCATCAAAGGAATTTCCTTGTGTCAAATCCATTCCGTACACCAGGAAAGGTGCTGCATCATTTGATTTTGCCAAAAGTGCCATCGTCAGTGAGTTGGCATATAGATTTAGTGCAAACTCTGCACTATAGGTATCATGGAAATCGAATTCAAACTCCTTTACCACATCGCGAAAAGACTTGCCATCGCTCTTCCTTCTGCCGCTGCTGTCATAGTCAGCATGGTTGAAATGATATGTCTTATATAACTCCTTCTCCATCATGTGTTTTAGATCTCTCCATATTTTTCCCAACTCATCTTTCATTCTCTCTACTCTGTGTCAGTTTTTGATTATAAATTAGGATATTTTGCTGTACAATACATATAGCCTCCACAATATAGGGTAAAAAAACGTACAAAAAACGGCATTTTTGCCTATCATTATGCAAAAACGCCGCAGAAAGTGGGTAAAAAATTGTTATTTTTCTGTTTCTGATGAGAAATGTACTATATCAACTATGTAGAGGAATAATACTACAACTGATAGAAATCTTTGACTTTTTTGTCTAATTTAAAATCTTTAAGTAGTTCCTGATAGGTTAAAACTTCAGGCAAAACACATATTTTTGAAGTGTTTGCATTTAACACTTTTGCAAGTTTCTTATAAATAGAAGAGTATCTAATACGTTTTGTTGCGCCTTTATCAACAGCATCATCGAAAGCAAATAACACCTCCCCAAGGATAATAACTGCACCATTGTTTCGTAATTTGACTATATCATCAAGATTAGACTTCTGCTTAGGATCCAATGCTTCTTCACCATTTTCTACAAAGTTCGTTAAACCGATATAATGAGATATCATTTGTTTAATGCCACTACAATATTGAGGTTCACCAGAAGACGACTTGATTTGCAAACATTTTACGTTGTCTTTTCCCATTCCTTCTTCAAAAAGAAGTCCTTGTATAGCATTATCCCGCATTAGTCCTAATTCTTCATATTTATCCTTATATGCATCGAGACTTATGTCATTACACATTCCTGTATTAAGATATTCGCTGAATTTGCTCTCTAAAAAGAACAGTACATCTCTGTCCTCTAAATTCTTACCAACTAAAACAACGTCCATATTGGAGTAATGACTATCTTTCACATTTGTTTTGACCTCAAAAAAACAATCAGTAAATGCATAATCTTTTCCATCTAACTTACATTTAAGTGTATTGTCCTTCACTAAATATAAAAGCAACAAAGCGGCCAAAGACGAAGAATGAAGAGTTGATATACGCTTAACTTCTTGTCCATCACCAGAAATTGCCATTTCAAATTTCTTTTTGAAAGTATCAGATTTAATATCGAAAACTTCTCTGAGTTTATTTAATACTACATCTTTTCGTTCTTTATATTTTACTTTTGGATTAATAAAACAAAAAGAATTGCCGGAAGGACGTCCACGCCATATCATATTTTCTACCTCTGCTTCCAAGTCGCTTTTTGAAAAGAACTCTGTGTAAATAGGATTGCTTGTTTCAGGAAAATTCATAAAACCTTATTTATAATAATTAAACATATTACTTATTCTCTCTTTCATCCCTTCCCTCAACTCCCCTGGCTCCAACACCTCTACCTGACTGCCCATTGACAGCAGTTGGCTGATTAGCTCTGGCGTGATGCTGAGCTTGTAAGTGAACTCTGAGAATTCGCCACGTTTGTAGTATGTTTCTTTCTGGCTTTTATGCAACGGTGTTGAACGAAGATATTCAGCCTGAACACCATAGACACGGATTTTTACTGTTTGTGGAGGAAGGTCATCATTCACAAAAATGCCTACAACATTAGCATAGTACCTTCTTGCGTCGAAGTCAGCAGGCAAATCAAAATTGGTCTTCAAAACCTTCAAATTGAGAATCCTATCCAAAGCGATGTTCCTCAAGCCTTCATGCTCCTTCAGATACCCCAACAGATACCAACGACGATCGTAAACCTTCATTGCATAGGGTTGAATATGAAACATTTGCATGTGCTCCTCTTTATCCCTGTCATAACATTGGTATTCTATCTTCAACTCTACATTTCTCTGCATAGCATCTATGATAGAATCAAGAAAAGCCTGACCCTGCGGAATCTCTTCAAGCAGTATTCTGTCTTTCATGCCGTTGAAGGTTGCAAAATCCTGCGGAATACTATATTTATATAGGAGCCATTTGGTCAGTTTGTTTTCTTCAATCACCTCTGGGTTAGCAACGTAATAGACATTACCTTTAGACCTATTACACTTGATCTCGACTCCAAACATCTCCTTAATACCATCCCTGTGCTCATAGAAAGAACGTTCCGCCAGTTTTCCATCGAATATAGATTCCTTCCACCTCTCGCAGATTTCTTTAAAGGTAAGGGGGCCGCTTTTTAGCAGCAGATCCAAAAGCCAAATATATTTATAGTAAGTCTTGCTAACCATCTGATAATGATTTGTTTATAATGTATTTACCAATAGGGGTACACCCGATTTTAAGCATCAATCATATTGCGGCTACAAAGGTAAGAAAATTATCTGAAACATCAAAAGAAAAGTGTAAAAAATCCCTATACAGGCAAATATGCTGTAGAGGGAGTTCTAAAAATTAAAAAACCAAATGTCACGCCGTCACCCCTGTCACGCCTGTCACTCCTATAGACAAATGGTAGCTCCAGTCTTGCGATATATAACTTTAAAATACTGACCTTCTTTTATTTCTTTTGCTTTTTCAGCTAGATGGTCATCAACAAGTCGTTTCGTCTTCGTTATTCGGCAACAGGTAGTCGCTGGCCTTGGAATCAGATATAATAGAGCGACCTAGTTTACTTTCCAGTTGATTGCGGGCTGCTTTTGCCACACTACCGCCTTCTTTGGCTACCTTAGTCTGCTGTTTGTATCCCTTCGGATTGCGCTGTTTTGAAAGTTCTGTAGTCGAAGCCTCTGCCAATATATTAAGGGCGATTTCCAGATTGGTCATGTTGTCTCGCAGGTTTTCCTTCTTCAAACCCTTGAAATGCTTGTATTGCTTGGTGGTGAATCCGCTCCATTCACGAGTGATGATATCTGTCAGGGATGCATATTCCAGCCCTTCGTGCACACCAGTACGTTGCCACTCGTCTGTCAGTTCCTTGCGTACCTCTATGCTCTTGATGCGCTGGTTAATCCATGCGTCACTATAGCCCAAACGCTTATAGTCAACAATAGCTTGATCTATGCTCTTCTCAGGGTCTTGCATCTGGTCTATACGCTGACTGGCAACTTGCGCCATCCATTGCTTGAATGGTTCGGCCTTAGGCGAAGGAATGGATTGAATTAGTCGGAAAAGTTGTTCAGTATCAGCGACATCCGTCAGTCGCATCTTACCATCAGCAGCCAGAAGTTTCAAAGCGTTACAATTTGTAACGGTTTCATTTCCTTCTTTTTTCAAACGATTTTTCAATACTCGCCAATATGTTTGTGGATTTGCACTATCAGTAAGCACATCACACACATCTACAATAGAGAAGTACCACTTCTCCTGTTCATCGTCCCATACCGTGCGGACCTTCTTTTCTTCAAAGAGCTTTATTGCCTGTTTCTTTGTCATGTATCTAGTATTGTTTAGTCTCACTCCAATCGGCAAAGGTACAAATAAAAAAGCAAACTACCAAATCTTGAAAAAGGACATCTAGGCGCGTCGGCGCGTCGGCGCGTCAGCGTGACATTTAGTTTTCGCAAAACGCGCCTTAAATTGTATATTAATTTTTATATATTATATATATATATATAATATATAAATTTTAAAATATAGTATTTGTCACAGTCTCTCCCACACAAATGCAGAATGAAAAATTCAAATGACGCGCTGACGCGCTGACGCGCGACGCGCCCTTTGCACAAGAAATCTATTAACTAATTTTAACTAATCAAAAACTCTTCAAAACCTATTGCGAGGGTCAGAAAAAAGCAGTAACTTTGTACCCAGAAAAAGAGGTAATTTTTGGTCCCTAACTAGGGCGCAAAATTTTCCTAACTAGGCAGCAAAAACGCGCGCGTGTTATATATTAACTAATTCTTAATTTTTCAACTATTATTAACTAACTATTAATTATTAACTTTTAACTATCAATTCTCGAAAAGACGACCTAAAAGTTCTGACCGACGTTGCCCCGGGGGGAGGTCAAAGAACTTTGGAAGTATTAAGAGAATCGACGTAAGTCAACTAACTAATTTTCAATTTTCAATTTTCAACTTTCAATTTTCAATTATTAACTAATTAACTATTACAATTATGGCACTTAAAGTAAAAGCAGTAGAACGTCTGGTAAAATTCACTAAGACTGGTGAGGGTACACTTCGTTATGTAATGCAGCCTGAGCTGTACACA
>CACYKA010000032.1:0-44552 GCA_902774795.1 uncultured Prevotellaceae bacterium
ATTTTGACCACATGAAAACAGCTAAGATATTAAACCACAACATTTGGATCATCAATACGCTCAGGGCGTATGGCAGTCTTACTTTTGAGGAGATACGCAGGAAGTGGCAGGACGACAATATGTCCGACGGCAATGCCCTGGCGCGTTCGTCATTCAACCGCATACAGCGACCAGTTCTCCACGGTAAAAGCATGGTATGTCATACACCTTGAAGAGTGTTCCCATAGGAGGTAATACAGTCGTTGGCGTTACCCTGTATTTTGCCAGCAGTTCAATAGGAGTCAGTTCCTCATTGGAAGGCTCCCGCCTCTGCGGCAGGGCTTCCCTTACTTGGCTGAAAAGATCCTTCTTTTCCATATCTTCAGCCATTAATTGTTTCTTTTCTCGCCCACTGCAGGAATTTCTTACCGGTTTGTTCCATTCAGCAATAAACTCCTTGTCAGTCTGGAAGTGTGTCTTGTTTTCCAGAATCTTGAAGAACTTCGATACATTTATGTCCATCGGTTCATCCTTCTTCAACCATTTGCCGTTGATGCCGTGTATTTCAATGAACGTTGTCAGTCCTCTTTGATTCTTTACCTGGGACAACAGCAAATGTACTGCTTCCCTTGCCAGTCCTGCTTTTAGAACAGGAATCTTCTTTGAAAAAATACTCATAATTTAAAGGAATAATGTTGTAAACTTCGGGGATTGCCCCCTGAAAATCGTTCCAAAATTACTCCTATTGGCAGAAACCATGCTGACTACTATGTCGTCATAGTTGTTAAAAACTTTAACTCAAAAAGTGTGGTTTTAAATGGAATTAACAAGAAAAAGATTGAAAAAAACGCCCACCCGAGGGTGAGCGTTGAAAATAAAATTGAAATAATTATTTAAGCAGTTCTTTTGGATAGGTAGGCATAGCGCCATTTTGGGTGCAGACATAGGCAGAGACCTGAACGGCAATGCGATGGGCATCAGCAACGGACTTACCATTGAGAATGCTACCCACGAATGAGCCGGTAAACGAATCTCCTGCACCTACGGTGTCAGCTACCTTGACTTTTGGTGTCTCCTGGAATGACTTCTGACCGGGTGTGAATACATACGAGCCATTAGTGCCACATGTGAGCACAAGCATGTCGAGGTTGTACTTGCCAAGGATGAGCCAGCACTTGTTCTCGATGTCGAGACCGGGGTAGCCAAACATGCGGCCTATCAGTACCAGTTCCTCGTCGTTTATCTTCAGGATGTTGCAACGCTGGAACGACTCTCTCAGAATCTCCTGTGTGTAGAACTGCTGGCGAAGATTGATGTCAAATATCTTCAGACAGTCATCGGGGGTGGCATCGAGGAACTTCTGTATCGTCTCGCGACTTACTACATTGCGCTGTGCCAGAGAGCCGAAGCATACGGCACGGCAATTACGTGCTATCGCCGCGATATCTTCGTCGAAGGGAATATTGTCCCAGGCTACGTTTTCCTTGATGTCGTAGGTGGGTATGCCCTGCTCGTCGAGCTGTACCTGCACCGTGCCGGTAGGATAAGGCACGCGGGGCAGCAAGTCGTTCAGGTTATGTTCTTTCAGAGCGTCTATTGTCTCGTCGCCCAGCTTGTCATCACCAAGCGCACTTACGGCGATGGTGTTTTCCATACCAAGGAACTGCCCGGCATGATAGGCGAAGTTGGCTGGTGCACCGCCTAATTTCTTTCCTTCGGGAAGTACATCCCACAGGACTTCTCCGAGTCCTACTACATAACGTTTCTGATTCATAGTTTATACGGATTAAGTTGTTTGATATATGTAAAGAGATATATAACGCCTACTGCCATTACCAGCACTGCGCCGCCTTGTCCCATAGCATCGCTCAGCAATCCCATTAAGAGCGGGAATATGGTGCCGCCAAAGAGTCCCATAATCATAAGACCGGAGACTTCGTTCTGCTTCTCTGGCATAGACTCAAGGGCTGTTGCAAAGCACATTGAGAAGACGTTGGAGTTGCCGTAGCCTACCAATGCGATAGCACAGTAGAGCATCCACTGCTCTGTTCCGATGAACAGGCCACACATGGACAGTGCCATCATAACCACGCTGATGACGAAGAATGTACGCATCTTCAGCACACGCAGGAAGAACGAGCCTGTCAGACAGCCGATGGTACGGAAGATAAAGTAGAGCGAAGTGGCAAAGGCTGCCTCGTTGAGCGACATTCCAAGACGTTCCATCAGTATCTTGGGGGCGGTGGTGTTTGTACCGACATCTATGCCCACATGGCACATGATGCCAAGGAATGACAGCAGCACTATTGGTGTGCCGAGCAGCTTGAAGCACTCTACGAAGGTTGAGGGCTTGCCCTCCATCGGCGGTTCTTCAATGGGTGTCACAAACAGCAATATTGTCGAGAATGTACCAACGATGAAGAATATGCCGAACAGTATGCGCCAGTCGTAGCCAAAGTCGGGGATGAATTTTGTTGCGCCCCACATGGCCAGATAGGGTGCCGAGAACGAGGCTATGGCCTTGACAAACTGTCCGAACGTCAGTGTCGAAGCGAGGTTTCCGCCCCCCATCACGGTCGATACCAGCGGGTTCAGCGAGGTCTGCATCAGCGCATTGCCGATACCCAACAGGGAGAAGGCTACCAGCATGATGGCAAATGTCTCTCCAAAGAGGGGCAACAGCAATGACACGACTGTGACAACGAGCGACAGCAGCACGGTCTTCTTGCGGCCTATCTTGTTCATCAGCATACCTGTCGGCACACTGAAGATGAGGAACCAGAAGAACACCAGCGACGGAAAGACATTAGCAACAGAGTCGGTCAGCGCGAGGTCTTCCTTCACATAATTGGAGGCAATGCCCACCAAATCCACGAAGCCCATGCAGAAGAAGCAGAGCATCACAGGAATAAGATAAATAGATTTATTTTGATTGCCCATAATTGTATATTTTTTAACTCTTAGTTCTTAATTTCATAGATTGTAACTTTGCCGTCCTTAACCTTAATATTATTATACGGCTCTGTCGGGAAAACGAGATTGGTCATCGCCATCTTACCCTCTGCATCGAACACCTCGATGGAACAACGGTCGATGAAGATGCGCACTTGCTTCACGGTGCCGTAGGTAGGTGCCTCAGTCACGCAGGGGAAGTCGGCACTGAAACTTATGTTTCCACTCTTGGTACGATCCATTGAGAAAGTCTGTTTTGCAGCATCGTAGTACATCACGACCTGCTCGTTTTTGGTGTTCGATAATATAATCTCTGTATGCTTCTTTACGTCCACTACAATTTCACATGCTTCCGTGGGTTGCTTCGCCTTAGCACCGCGCATGACCAGCATTTCTTTCGATGGTACCACGCTTACATATGTTTCACCATTGTATTTGAAAATGCCAAGGTCGCGAGGAATAGAGTTTGCTGAGCGGAACTGCATGGTAGGAACCTGATTGGCGTACTGCCAGTTCGACATCCACGCCAGCACTGTGCGGCGGTTGTCTGGCGCATTATAGAACGAGACTGTGGCATAGTGATCCTTACCATAATCGAGCCACTTCGTCACTTCGGGTTTTGACTCGCACGTGAACTTATGCCCGTCGAACTGCCCCACAAAGTACTGCGTAGCACTACCGCCGAATGGCCCGCCAGGATTGATGTTGCAGATGAGTACCCACTTATCGTTAATCTTAAACAAGTCCGGGCATTCCCATACACCTCCATGGTTACCATATTCCTTTCCAAAAGAACTCTCATACTTCCAATCTTTCAGGTCAGGTGAAGAGTAGATGCGCATTTCCTGCCCTACAGCCAAGATGAGGTTCCAGGCCTTGATATCCTCGTTCCAGAACGGACGTGGATCGCGGAAATCTTTGTCTTCAGCAGTCAGTACGGGGTTGCCCTCATACTTTGTGAATGTTTTGCCGCTGTCTTTTGAGAAGGCTATGCACTGTGCCTGCACGTCACCACCGAACGGCGTAGGACGACTCGTCGTATACATAGCTACGATATTCCCTTTATCTATCACGCATGAGCCGCTGAACATTGTCCCCCAAACATCGGGAGCCAGTGCCACACCATCATCTTTCCAGTGAATAAGGTCAGTAGAGCTGGAGTGTCCCCAATGCATGTTGCCCCACATAGAGCCATAGGGATTATATTGGTAGAAGAGGTTCCACACTCCGTCCTTATAGAACATACCGTTAGGGTCGTTCATCCAACCCCTTTTAGGAGCATGATGATATAGCGGACGATATTTCTCTTCAATCAACGCAAAGTCCACATCGTCATTCTGCGCTAGTTTTTTGAAACACACGCTTCCCGTCGGAACATTTTGCACACAAACTCGCAGAGTACCATTACTTTTATATGACTGCAAATCCAGTGCGACATAATAGTCCACTTTTTCACGAGCCATACGTATGTTTTGCTCCATCTTTAGCGTGTTGTTGACGATAACCTGAACCTTTCCCTCTGGTGCAGATTCTTGAATCGGCAGCCACAGATAGCGTCCTTGTGACTTCGGTGTTATGATGCTCTGCTCGCATGCCTGTGGAGTCACTGTCTGTGCCCAGGTCATTGTAAACGCCACCACTATTGTCAATGTCATCAAACATCTTTTCATCATGCACTTTTTGTTTTTAGTTATTTAAATCTGCTGCAAAGTTACAGAAAATATTGTAAATAGGCTGTCATTCCTGTTTCATTTGCTACAAATTATCGTTCGTTACAACCATTATTATTTAAATGTTATCCTGAAAAACAATCTTTTTTTAAAACTACTACTCTATTAACTAACTATTTTAACATTACTAATTTCTTACAAACTTCTTGCCGTTGACGATGTAAAGACCCTTATTTGGTTGTGCTATACGTTGACCAGCGAGGTTGTAGAAGTTACCTCTGACATCTTCCTTCTGACTTCTAACATCATCAATACCTGTACTCTCTTTCTTGACGAGCACGATGGCAGTGAAATTGAAGGGATTGCCGCCTTCTTTGTTGCACTGAACCATAAGTCTGTCAGTATCGGCCATTTTTGCGGACATGTCAATATTCTCAAGGCTGAGTTCGGCATACTCGTTAGTCATGGTCATGGTAGTCTGATCGCCCAACTTACCGTCATCACCCCATTTGGTGAGTACATTGATAACATAATCTGTGCGGTCAGCCTCTGAATAGAAACGGATAGCCTTGTAATCGCTCCAGTTGATACCATCAAAAGAGGTCTTTGCCAACTCCATGGTACTCCATTCGTCCATCCAGAAGTAGCCTGTCCAAACTGTGTTCTCTTCAACGTTGTCCTTGCCGTCGCCATACCACAGTTTGGTAGCGGTGAAACCTTTGCCACAAACTTCCATTCCGTATTCTTTCAGACAAGCAAGCATACCTGAGGTGATGAACACCTCTGTTTCGTGCTGATCGCCATAGAGGGAGTGAGCGTAGCGTGTACCGGGCAGCATGCCGCCATTGCTGTGCAGTTCGATGACTTCTCCCGTGGCATCAGTAAATTCAATGACGATTTTCTGGCCTACCTGAGCGTCTGCAAACTTGTCAGCCTCAATAGTGAGCGTGTTAGACCAGTCTACTGCGTGCGTACCTTCCCATAAATCAGTAGCCATAGCGAAGGTTGTTGTTGCCATCAGGCACAAGAGTAAAAAAACTTTCTTCATAATTTTGTTGTTTTAAAGGGTTAGACACTAAATGTTTTCCGAGTGCAAAATTACTGCTATGATACCATAATAAAAATAAGATATGTTGCATGGAATAAAAGAAATCGTTCAATGTAACATTTTTCAGCTACATTGAACGATTATTATTATCAGAGCATGAAATCTTGCTGATTATTACTAGCTGACATTCACTTCGATGATAGTGGTGTTGCCAGCGTAACTGCAGCGTCATACCAGCCTTTTCTCATTTCACTCGAAAAAATCATCTTCCTCGAATGTAATCTCTCTAGTATAAAATTCGCCACTGTATTCAGTATCGTCCATCTGTATAATTTGCTCACTTGAAGCAGCTAATAAATATTCCATTTCAATTTTTATTACCTGCATGTCAGGAGCCTCATAATTATTCTTTTTCATTTTATTTCCTCCTTTATTTATTCTATTACGACTTTTTTACCATTCACAATATACAGTCCTTTAGTAGGTTGGACTACACTACGACCAGTTAGGTCGAAATACTTTTTGTTTCTAATATCCTCATTTAGACGTAAAGCTTCGCTGATTCCCGTTGTCTCCCCTCCGTCAAAAGCAATCTCGCGTGCAGCGCTCTCGCTTGTCAGATATGCATGGAAAGCTTTGATGGTTGCCGAAGAACTACCTGGCTGCAGTTTTCCTGCATTAGTGATACCCCAAAGACCTTCTGCACTTTGCTGAGCATAGACTCCTATAAATTTTGTACCTAATGAGTTAGGGGTAGCCACTACACCTTTATCTGAGAAATTGACTGCAGTTGTTTCTGTCATGCCAACAGTCAGGAATGGCACATTAGCATCAGCATGGTCGGAAAGGGTAAATACTACATTTTTTCCACTTACTTCTTTATAGGTAGCCACGTTTGTTGCTCCCAGGTCTTCAGCTGAAACCCAGAACGGCAATACGAAGGAGTTGATGCCAGCCTGACACGAGCGGGTCAGCTCCACGTTGGTTGCAGTAAAGTCGATAGGCGTATAGAAGGGATATGCGTCGTTGATGACCATCTTGGGTGTAACATTCTTCTCACCATCCCAACGAATGACATTATCTGTATCAAAGAAGTCGGTGGGCGAGAGTATCAGCAGGTTAGGATTCTTTGTGCGAAGCTGGGGACCATCACCATCGGCTACGGCAGCTCCTGTCAAGTTTAAAAAGCTGACGTCAGCAGAGAGCTTGCTCAACAGCAATGAATAGTCGTCGTAAGCCTCAGTGTGCCAATCACCGTCCCAAGTGTTTTGGTAGTTTCCCTTTCTCATCGAACCAGTAACAATGATTTGCTTGTCGGTCAGCGCACCGTCTGCCAATGTACGAACAGCCACATCGCCCACCATCGGGCCTTCCAAATGAATGTCATCAATCAAGATGTCCTGTCCCCACTTATTATCAAACTCGTATGGCCATATCTCAATTAGTGTATTGCCTTCGTCAACAATATTCTCGCTGTTGGGGCCTGCACCATATTCATAGACCAGAGTCTGCCATCCGTTAGCAGCATCGTACCAGAACCAGCGTCTTGTTTCATCGCCAGTATAGCCACCATCGCCCTCTTTCGTAAGTTTAATCATCACATTATGACTTTCTGCCATTTTGATACGCATGGAGATGCGACGGAGTCCCTTCAAGTTAACGCCAGCCATAGGCAATGCTGCCATACGGTGCTCGTCAGCCCATCCACCTGCATTCTCTTTCAATGTAATTTTCAGGCATTTGTTGCCATTATCCTCAACTACTGTGGGGTCGGCACGATTCCAGAATCCGCCGTCGCTGCCCAACTCTTTGTCTTCACCGTCCCAAAGGACTACCTGTGCGTTACATACTGTAGCGGCAAACATGGTTGCCATAAGAAATAGTTTCTTCATGCTTTTTTATTTTAAGGGTTATACATTAAATGTTTTCCGAGTGCAAAATTACTGCTATGATATCATAATAAAAATAAGATATGTTGCATGGAATAAAAGAAATCGTTCAATGTAACATTTTTCAGCTACATTGAACGATTGTTATTATCAGAACATGAAATCTTACTGATTATTGACAGCTGACATTCACATCGCTGATGGTGATAGTACCGCCATAGCCGTTTATGCTCCAGCAGTTCTTCTGTATGCCATAGATACGGTTCGTATAGCATACATTGTCGTTGATATACATCTTGTCAGATGGGGTGGGGAACATGTATCCGTCTATGTTGCCAATGAATCCCTTACCTTCTTTACCCTCCTCTTCGAAGTTGATTTTACGTTTTGCATTACCATCCTCTGGACTAACCACCATAGTATAGTATTTCTCGGAGTCTGTGCCGCGAACGAGGGAAATACCGAACTTGTCCCCCTGATTTGCTGTAGTAACTGTGAAACTGATATGGTTGCATTCGCCAAGACGTGTATAGAGGACGTAAGCACCTTCACCTGCGAGTGTTCCGTTGCTGTAGCCATTGCTTGCCATTACACTGACGGCCTGTACCTTGTCATATTTCGCATCAATGCCCTGTACCGGACCAAATGAGATTGTTCCGTCAGCATGCTGTACAATCTTGTGGCATACCAATGCACCTGACCATTCAGGTTCTTCTGCACCGACATTGACATTCTTTTCAAAGATGTCTGCCCCTTTACGGTAAGGACACCATCCCCAAATATACCGGTCTGTGCCGTTGAAGGCTGTCTTGCCCGCATAGAAGCCACGGCTGTCGAGTTGTCCCTGCTTGTCGTCTGGGAAGTTATGGTCTGGGTCGTTGAAACACTTCTTCAAGTTTTCATAAGAATCTGCCTTGATATACTTCACAGTACGGGCATTCCCTTCGTGAGAGGCATCGCTGTAAATGAGGTACCACCAATTGCCCATCTTGAAGATGTCGGGACATTCACACATACGATTCCATAACATTTTGAAGGGCCCCACATTTTCCCAGTTCTTCATATCGGTTGACTTAAACTCAGCAAATACCGGGTCACCACCAGCTGCAGGTCTGGTAGAGATAACCATGCGGTATGTGCCGTCATCAATTTTGAAAATCTGCGGATCGCGGAAATCCATCTTTGAGTATTCATAGTCAGCACCACGCAGTGACCAGCTATTGTCGCGTGTCCAATTCTGGAAGTCAGGAGAGGTGGCCCGCATCACAACCTCGCGATTGGAGAGCAGTATGTTGTAGCCAGTGTAATAGATGTAGTACAAACCGTCATTTTCGTTATATACAGCGCATCCTGTACCAAGCACGGCATCCTGTTGCTTGTTGCTTGTGCCGGTTGGAAGCACTTCTCCCATCGGAACGTAATTGGCACCATCTGTGGTACTGACACCCCAATAAGGGTGATAGCACGCTCCGTTGTTGTCATATTCCTGCAAATAAAGCACCTTAAACTCTTGTGCTTTTTGGTCATAGAATGGCATTGGGTCGCCGCAACGCCCTATGGCAGGATTGTAATAAGTGCGGAAACCTTTTTCATCCGTAGGGATGAATGTCTCTGTTGTGCCCGACCAGTTCTTTTCCGGATCAGGACCATATGTATCATCGCTGCATGAGGTGATAGCTGTGGCTGCACCACAACATACAAGTCCTGCATAGAATATATAAAACATCTTTTTCATAAGGCATTATTTTGTTAAGTAATCAATTGCGTTTTTGGTAATAATCTCAATGTTCTTATGGTAGTGCTCAGAGTAGCCTGAGGCAAACTTGTATGAATACCAGTCATAACCACCATATCCGATGCAGACGATACCGCCTTTATCACCAGTAGCAGGATATTCCCATGCAACGACGGTATCGCTGGAACCGTCTTTTGATACACCAAGGATGACGCCACCGGTTCTTGCCTTCCATGCAGAGAAATCTGCCCATCCGTCCCAACCGAGGTGGTACTGTGCTACAGAATTAGAAACGAAATATCCACTGTCGGTACATGGCACTTTTCCTGCGAAGCCGTCGTTAACGAGGTTATTCCAAATAGGATGACCGGCCTGCTCGGCATAGATATCAAACGCCCATGGTCCGCCACAGTTGAATGAATTCATTTCTGGGTCGCCGAAGCAATTGTTAGGTACCGTCCATTCGTCATCTCCTGTCACACCGATGAATGTAGGCAGGTGAGTAGCATAGCGGGTGAGAAGCATAGAGCCACCATTCTCGTAGAAAGCTTTCAGCTGGTTTTTCACATTAAGGGCATCAGTACCCTTTGCAAGGAAACCATCGTGTCCGTCCACGACACCGTCATCATGCCAGTGCCACCATATCAGCTTACATTCTGAAAGGTCTGCCGTGCCATCGGCAATATCTTCAAATGAGGCATAGAAGGCATTGGGCACATTTGCAAGCATCCAGTTACATGCTGTCTGGGCCTCCATGTCGAGTTCCTCCTTACTGTATGCTGAACCTACGAAGAGGGCTGCTGGTTTGATGGCTGGTTTATAGTTGCGTGCAATCAATGTCCAATCCATGAAAACATCACCATTGACAATATGCAGCACGATAGCGGCTCCCATATTGAGGATATCACCCTCGTGAATGTTGCAGGTCGCACCATTGGAAAGTTTGAGGTTTGTTACCTTCATGGCCGATGTGTTGTAGGCTTCAGGTACTGTGACTGTGATGGTATGAGCAGTATGATCGATGATGCCCTCATATTCATCAAGTACAACTTTCTCAACGAGGCAGTCTCCACTTAGGTTTAGGCTGGCTTTGTCATCATCACTACAGGCAACGAATCCTAAAAGGGAGCAAACGATGCATGTAAGAAAAAATATTTTTGTTTTCATAATATCTGTATTCTTAATTATCAGTTGTGAATTATTAAGTTTTACCAATTGCCAATATTCTGGGTATAGTGTCCATTGGATGCAGATATCTGTTCGAATGGTATTGGCAGATATTCATCCTTATCAGCTGTGAAGTGAGCATCTTTGTAGATGTTGCAGTTATCGATTTCTTCGGCGTAGAATTTGTTAAGCACCTTTTCTGCTTCACCCCAGCGTACGAGGTCGAAGAAACGTTCACATTCCATGCCAAGTTCCAAACGGCGTTCCATCTTCACTCTCTTGATTGCATCATCCTTGCTGTAACTGCCGGTATAGGCATTTACCTTGAAGGAAACACCATAGTCGGCAGGGTATGAGGCTATCATCTGTGTGCTGCCTGCTGCACGGCTGCGGATTCGGTTTACCAGATTCATGGCTTCTGTAGTGTTGCCCATCTGGGCGTATGCTTCTGCACGCTCAAGCAGTACGTCGGCATAGCGGAAGACAATGCGATTCATAGAACTTGCCCAGTAAGAGCCCTTGATGAGATATACGTTCGCTAGAGCAGGGTCAACATTCTGTTTCAGGGTGACATTATATCCATACAATCCGTTGGAACGGCTCCATGTGTGATTTTTTTCTATGATATAGTTTTTATTGAACATATAGGGCAGGTCGGGAATACCTACAGTGAGGAATAGACGTGGGTCGGCGTTGTCTGCTGACTTGTCGTAGTTTTGGTCGTTGAAGTTGTCAAGAAGGGGCAGCCCATCTGTTCCTGTACGATAGGCATTGACGAGGTTCTGTGATGGCTTGTAGAAGTCGCAGCCGCCATCGGTAACACCAGGAATGCTTGGAGGAATAAGTCCGTAGCTCCAGTTAAGGTTACCATAAGTGGAACCGTCGTTGCGAGAGTATTGGATAGCCCAGATGCTCTCTCTGCCGTTCTCGTACTGCTCCTCGGGACGGAAGTTGTTGTGGATGTCTTTCTCCAAGCCGTAGTTGCCGTAATAGGCTGGATCAGAGAATTCTATTACTTTCTGCAAATCGTCCTGATTGATGGAGGTGACCTGATTGCTGTTTGGGTCGTCCTGACGATATGCCTTGTAGAGATATACCTTTGTCAAGAAAGCTGCTGCTGCACCCTTTGTAGGACGTCCGAGTTCTTCCTGTTGCTCTGGTAGTGTGTTGAAGGCCACCATAAGGTCGTTGATAATCTGTTGCCAGCCTTCGTCGTTAGTGAACTCTCTGTTTGATAAAGTGTTATACTCTTCATAAGTGAGGTCGGATTTCATGACGAAAGGAATATTCTTATAGAGTCGCTTCAGCAGGAAG
Source organism: uncultured Prevotellaceae bacterium (assembly GCA_902774795.1). Taxonomy (GTDB): domain Bacteria; phylum Bacteroidota; class Bacteroidia; order Bacteroidales; family Bacteroidaceae; genus Prevotella. Next base: position 11,755 of record CACYKA010000032.1, read on the forward strand.
TGTGCGTAGGCTCTCATGAATTTCATTTCGGCAATGCGCTGCTGCTTTGCTTCAAAACTCTCGTCACAGGATTCAAGAACTGACAGTGCGATATTTACACGTGATATGCAATTATAGAGGCGTACCCACATATCGTTGATGTTCCAGTTTGTGGTAAGCACTCCTTGTTGTATTTCCAATTGATGGAACACATCTCCGTCATTGGTGCCGTTGCCACCTTTGTAGGCATCGTCAGAGCGTACGTCAAAATTCCACATTGAGAATGAGGAGTTGATATCCTCAGCAGAAGTGAAGATGGCGTAGGCTGCCACTACCAAGTGTTCTGCATTTTCAGGATCTTTTACCTGATCTTCATTCAGCGCTGCCTGGGGCACGTGTTCGTCAAGGAATCCTTTGCACGATGCTAATACACACAGAAGGAGCACTGCTGCGAATATATTGAATATCTTTTTCATGATTGCTGTCGTTTTAGAATGAAACATTTAGACCAAATGTTATATTCAGTGGAATAGGGTATCCGAAGTTCGGATTTTCGGGATCTACTCCAGAGAACTTACTGCTCTTGATAGTTATCAGATTCTGTGCCGATACATATAGGCGCAGGCGCTCCATATACATCTTTTCACATATCTTCTTAGGGAAATTGTAACCAAACTGTATGGTACGCAGCTTTGCGTACGAGCCATTCTCAACATAGTAGCTTGATACACGCTTCTCGTTATTGTTGTCCATCGTGCTGACGGCTGGGATGTTTGAGCCGTTGTTCATTGGTGTCCATGCATCGAGGATGCGGTCACCCTTGTTAAGATTTGAAATGTTCAGGCCACTCCAGATGTCTGTCTGCTTCTTCAGGTCGCTGATGACATCTCTGCCTTGTTCGCCTTGCCAGAACATCGTCATGTCGAAGTTCTTATACTGCAGATAGATGTTTAGACCCCATGTGAAGGCTGGAACCGGGTCGAAAATCCATGTCTGGTCTTTCTCATTTATTATGCCGTCATTGTTAAGGTCTTTCCAACGCATGCGACCTACTGCTGCACCATTCTGAACAGCATGGTTGTCAACTTCTGCCTGACTCTTGAAAATACCGTCATAGACATATCCTACCTGTGCGCCCATTGGATGGCCTACGACACTCTCCACACCATTACCGCCGAAGGTGCCGCGTGCTGCGATTGTTTCCGGAAGCTTGGTAACCTCGTTGCGATAAGTGCCGATGTTACCTGAGATGTCATAGTGGAACTTGCCTATTGCGTCGCGATAGCCGATGTTCAGTTCAACACCCGAATTCTTCATCTCGCCCGCATTAATCCATTGTATCGTACCTTCACCCATTGCTGCGATTGCTGGCATTGGAACAAGAATGTCTTTTGTCGTCTTGTGATACCACTCAAACGAACCATAGATGGAGTTGTGGAGCATAGCGAAGTCGAAACCGAGGTTTGTCTGTGTACTTGTCTCCCATTTAAGGTCGTCATTACCCAACTGGTTGCGTTTGTAACCGCTTGGCAGTATCTTGCCGCCATTGGTGCCTGCTATGTCGTAACTCGTGCCATAGCTTTGGCCGCCAAATCCTGCTTCACCATAGTTGCTGACATAAAGGGTATAGCGGGCCAGGTTGTTAATCTCCTGATTACCGGTCTGTCCCCATGAAACACGCAGCTTGAGGTTCTCAAGCCATGTAAGTGATTTCATGAATGACTCCTCGCTGATACGCCAGCCGGCACTGAATGAAGGGAAGGTGCCATAGCGATGGTTTTTACCAAAGCGTGATGAGCCGTCGTGACGCAAGGTGAAACTTGCAAGATAGCGGTCGTTGTATGTGTAGTTAGCCTTTCCGAAGAAAGATGTAAGGGTGTATCCACCACCGGAACCATAGGCCATCGACTCACCAACACCAGCATCTGGCCACATGTAATCCTTGTTATATACGCTGAAGTCGTATTTCACAACGCTGAAATACTTGTCGTCTTCGCGGTTTAGCTCTATACCTGCAAGGAAATCGGCACGATGCTTGCCACTCTCCAAATTATAGGTGGCAATAGCATTCCACATCCACTTTGTCCAATGCTCCTGCTTAGGTTCTACAGAATTGGTGGGATTGGCAACAGTACCCTCTGTGATAGGATAGACGAATCTGCGTTGTTCCTTCTGAGAGTAGTCAAGACCGAAGGTGGTCTTAATATTCAGGTTCTTTATAGGGTTGATATTTACGTAAGCATCACCAAACATACGCCAGAAGGTGTAACGGTTGTCCTTGTTACGCTCCAGGCGGGCCAACGGATTCTCTCGGTCTGCATATCCACCCTCAGGACCTGCAAAATCACCCTTTGTAGTATAAACGGGTAGGGAAGGGTTGAACTGTAATACATTCTCGATAAAGCCTCCAGGAGCCTCTACCTCGCTGGTGCGATTCAACGTGAAGTGCTCACCGATTGTGACGATATTGCGGTCGCCTACCTTCACCAGCTTGTATTCTGTATTCATACGTCCTGAGAAACGCTCGAAGTCAGTATATTTTATAATACCATTATTCTTGTAGTATCCAAGAGAGAAGAATGATGACCCGCGCTCAGAACCATTGCTTAATGATACGTTATACTGATGTATGACACCTGTGCGAGTGGTCTGGTCAAACCAATCTGTATCGGCAGAAGGGGTTGTGCCTGCAGCATCGAGATATTTTGCCATCGTGATTTTGTTCAGTACAGGATATCCCTGAGGATTATAACTCCAGTCGTAAGAATATCCCAATCCGTTGGTGTTAGGATTTAGGCCGTCGTTAACATATCCCTGCCACATTACTTCTCCGAACTGCTTTGCATTCAGCACGTCAATCTTGTGAGCATAGGTCTGTACGGCAACGCTAGCGTCAAAGTCAACCTTTACCTTGCCTTCCTTACCCTTCTTAGTGGTGATGATGATGACACCGTTTGCCGCGCGCGAACCATATATAGAAGCAGAAGAGGCATCCTTCAGCACCTGTATTGATTCAATGTCATTACCATTGAGTTCGTGCATTCCAGCTGTTGTCGGTACACCATCAATGATGTAGAGAGGGTCGGCACCTGCATTCATAGTACCGACACCACGGATACGTACGGCAGCCTTTCCTGATGGAGAACCGCCATCAGGAGTGATGTTCATACCAGGCACACGTCCTTGCAATGCCTTGATGGGGTTGTTCTCGTTCTGCTTCGCCAATTCGTCAACGCTGACTGTTGAAACGGCACCTGTTAGGTCGGCTTTACGTTGGGTGGTATAACCTGTCACCACAACTTCCTCAACCATCAGTGCATCTTCTTTCATCATAACAGTCATGCCGTTGGCAGCGGGCAACTCCTGTGAAATATAGCCGACATAAGAGAATACCAGCGTCTTGCCAGCTTCCACCTTAAGCTTGAAGTTGCCGTCAATGTCGGTCACAGTGCCGTTGGCAGTGCCCTTCTCCATTACCGTAGCACCAATGACTGGTCCCATGGCATCGTTCACTGTTCCTGATATTTCCCGCTGCGCGTACATTATTGTACAAAGCATCAGGGTCAAGAAACTCAGAAGAATTCTTTTCCGTTGTTTCATTTTGCATTTTTGTTTTAGTTAATACTCTTGTTACGATTTCCTGATGCAAAAGTACATACTAAACCTATATTTATAATAAAAAATATCGTTCACACCGTACAAATTATGTTGCAATGTAACATTTTTGTGACGGAATGAACGATAATTCTTAATTCTTTACATTTCATTTTCTGACATCTCCCGGTACCATCCCATATTCTTCCTTAAAACACTTGGTAAAATAAGACGGGGCCGTAAACCCTACGATATATGCCACCTCTGAAACACTCTTATCGGTAGTGATTAGCAACTGATATGCACGATTTAATCGGGCTGTACGCAACAATTCTACTGGCGAAGAACCTGTTATAGACTTAACCTTGCGATAGAGCTGTACACGACTGAGATTCATATCTGAAGCCAAATCGTCAATACTAAGATTACTATCATCCAGACGTGCTTCTACTGCCTCACGAAAACGTGTAATAAACATCGACGATTCTGGAGCCTTAACGTTTTGAGGCTGTTGTGAATCGGACTTGTTAACAGTGCTTCCTACATTCTCATACTCCGTATTTTCCATATTCCACAACGTATTTGCCACACGTTCCCTTTGCATACGGATTTTTCTCAGATGATAGAGGTAGAAAAGCACGAAAACAACGATGAAAAGGACAATTATACCTACTGCCAGCAGATTAATGACACGTTGCGTATCAAGTTTATGCAGATATGCATCTGCTTTCTCATGTAACAAGTCTAAACGGTTGGATTGTCTCATCAATTCCTCGCTCTGCATCAACAACACCTTTGCATTATCGCGAGTAACGAGGGCTGACATCAGCATCGTTTCCTTCTTGTATGGTTTTCCTTCAAGAATCTTTACAGCCAGGTCAATAATCTGGTCGCCATGTGTCGGATAGATATACGAAGCATCAAGCAAGGAATCGCGTACTAACTGTATGCCACCATTTTCGCCAGGCAAGCCGTCAATACCACAATACAAGACTTTCCCCCCTAACGCTTTCCTCGCTCCCATAGCTGTACGGTCATTGGCACCAAATACCAAATCTACGTGAACATTTTTATTTTTTAATAACCATTGTCGGGTTCTATCATAAGCAGTCTCTTCGGTCCAGTCTCCCTGTAGCGAAGCTACCACCTCTATGCCTGGTGAATCTTTTATGGCATCCATGAAACCCTTGTGGCGCTCTATGGATGGCGACGAACCTTCTAAGCCCTTTATCTCCAAGACAGTTCCTTGTCCGTGGAGTCGTGTAACTATGTACTCGCCCATAACACGTCCCATCTCGTAGTTATCGGCACTGATGAAAGCTGTATGTTTCCGCGAACTTGTCTTACGTTCAAACACAATAACTGGTATGCCCTTGTCATAAGCCCTGTCTATGGCAGGCGAGATGGTTTGTACCTGATTAGGTGCAACAATCAACAAATCGATACCAGAAGCCACAAGACTGTCTATCTGTTGCACTTGTCGCTTATCGCTATCGTATGCTGCCGCGAACTTCAGTTCTACATTGTCGTGAAAGTATGCTCCCATCTGCAACTCCGCATTCTGTTTGTCGCGCCAAATATCAGCAGAACACTGAGATACACCAATGCGATATTTGGGATAGTCATTAGAGCACGATATAAGCACCGTAACCAATATGAGTAAACAAAAGATTTTCTTTTGTACATCGCTACTAAGAGTCCTGTCTATGATTGTATTCATGAAATCTTGTATAATATTATGTTTAGTATGAAATAGTCAGATATATTTCCGCTGCAAAAATACAAAAATATTTGAATAATAAATAAATTCTTCCCTTTTTTTCTTCAAAAAACTCTCAAGATATTACAATATTACGTTTTTTTAGGAAGATTACAAGTACGCCAAAGATGGGTACACTTTGTATCTACTACAAAACAGAGAATGTTGCGTTACAGCAAGAGGGAAGATGCAAGCAGGAAGAGGTAGTTTACTGTTTACGGTTTAGAAAATTGTTCAACCAACTCGTAATTGGTGGAGCGACCTCCTTCGTCTGTCTTGCGAAGGATGTGCTTCTCTATCAGAGATTGGATGTCACGCAGTGCCGTGTCCTGTGAACAATGGTTGATCTTGGCATATTTCTGCGTGGTCAGTTTGCCCTCGAAGCCATCCCATAGACAATTTAGAATCTTGCGCTGACGCTCGTTCATCTCGGTATCTTTATGCCGTGTCCAGAACTCGGTTTTTAGCAATATGCGGTCAGTAATCTGTAATCCATGCACCAACGCGTTTCGCAATGCGCCAACGAACCACATCAACCACGGCGTGATGTCTATTGAAGCTTTTTGTGCTTGCTCCAATGCATCGTAATAGTCTTTCCTCTGCCGCATTATCTCTGCGGATAGGCTATAGAAACGCTGGGCGGTCTTATCTGCCCGCGCCAGCATCATCTCCGTGACGATACGCGCCATGCGACCATTGCCGTCATCGAAAGAATGAACGGTGACAAACCACAAGTGCGCTATCGCCGCACGAATAATCGGGTCGGTCTTGGCATCTGTATTCACCCACTTGATGAACTGCTCCATCATCATCGGCACAGCGTCGCTTGGCGGTGCCTCGAAATGCACTTTCTGCTTACCCATCGGACCGCTGACCACCTGCATAGGCTCATCACCTAAGCGCCAGTTAGCAACGGTAATCTTGTATCCGTCGCTATAGCCTAGCGGGAAAAAAGCGGCGTGCCAGGCGAACATCCGCTCATCAGTTAGCGGTTCGGCAAAAGCCTGTATAGCCTGCATCAGGGCATTAACCACACCTTCCGTGTAATGGTCGGTGCGCTCCAGGCCTGCCGTCTCCAGTCCGAGATGTCGCGCCACACTGCTGCGCACGCTATCGGCATTGAGCACCACGCCTTCTATCTGTGACGAACCGAGGATTTCATTTGTGAGTGCTTCAACCTGTGCTGTCAAGCCTTCAAAGCCTAAAGCGGCCATACGCCCGAGCAATTGTCCTTGCAGGGTGTGTACTTCACCAAGTGGGGTGAGTAATACATCTGTATCCCACTCAAATTGTGGGAACCGTTCATTCTGCCAAAGATAGATTTTTTTCATACTTTCGTGTCGCTTGCTGTTGTTCTGCGGAGAATAAAGCTGGTTATCTCCGCGTATGTGCGGCGAATAAAATCATTTATCTCCGCAATATATTCTAATAATTGCGCTGCAAAGATAATACTTTTTTATTAAATAACAAAGAATTTCGTGACTTTATTACGTCAATTGGCTGTCAGCAATGCATAGCTATTATTCTTCTGCCGCCGACGCAGGGGGAACATAACGGTTCTTTTAGTCGCTACGCTTTGTAAAAGCGGCAGAGCCGAGCGAACGGTTAGCGGTTCTTTTAGTCGCTTCGCTTTGTAAAAGCGGCAGAGCCGAGCGAGCGGTTAGCGGTTAGTGGGTAAGACTATTTTGCGCGGCGGCAAGGGGGTGGAGGTTATATCAATAATTAATAAAAAATCCGCACACTCCCAAAAAAATGATGGTGATGTGAGCTAAATTCGAAAGAAAATCGTACCTTTGCACACAAAATCAATATATGGAAGATTTGAAGAATATTAAGGAGGCGGCGGTTAGGATGGCTCTCCACTGCGGAAAGATTCAGATGGAGTCGTTCCGCACGCAGAACATAGGCATTGACACCAAGAGTAATGTCTATGACGTAGTACCACCCACTCCGTCTTGGGTGAAGAGACAGGTCAGCATCTGCATGCTGACAGCGACTGGGCATGGGTGGTGGACAAAAGACAACTCCGCTGCTCTTCGTTTAAGGAACTGATAGCAGAAAAACCCGATTTCTTTTTGTCGGAAGAAGAGTTATTTAACCTATTCTTAGCATAACAACACAATGAAACAAACACTCACAAACTTTTTATTGATGCTGTGGCTGGCAGCGTTCTTTACCCCTGTTTTTTCGCAGGAAGCAAAAGGCCTGAACCTGTCAGAGATTGACAAACAAGTAATTCCCGAAGACACCGCAGTGCGCAAAGGCGTGCTGTCGAACGGACTGACATATTATGTATGCAAAAGCAACAATCCCTCAAAGCAGGCATTCTTCTACCTGTTGGTAAAAGCAGGCTCTGTCGTAGAACAAGACAATGAGCGTGGCATTGCCCACTTCACGGAACACATGATGTTTAAAGGCACGAAGCATTTCCCAGGCAGCGTGATAAATTTCTTCCGCCGCAACGGCCTGCAGTTCGGTCATGACTCCAATGCCTTTACGGGTTTTGAGACTGTACGCTATCAACTTAATGCCATCCCTGTGGACAACACACTGCTGATGGATTCATGTCTGCTGTTGCTTCGTGACTGGGCCGGTGATGCTATTATCGATGCCAAAGACGTAGAGAGCGAACATAATGTTGTAGTGGAGGAATGGCGTGCCAGTAACATCATATCCTTTGCAGATCAGTTGCAGAAAGATATCTTTGGCAACTCTATATACGCTAAACGCTCGCCTATTGGCGACATTGACATCGTGAAAAACTTCTCACAGCGGTTGGTGCGCGACTTCTACGACCGCTGGTACCAACCCCAGAACCAAGCTGTAGTGGTGGTGGGCGACTTCGACCCCGACAAAATGGTAAAGAAGGTAAAGAAGATGTTTGGCGACCGTAAACGTGGCAAGACCATACCACCTACCCCATCGGCAATTCCAGATACAGAAACGCCGAAAATACTGCTGTATGCTCACAAGCAACAAGCCTACTGTTCCATCGGACTGATAATGAGGATAAATGAGAACCCATTGGCACAGCTTAATACGGTAGGTGGCATGAAGACCGCCATACTACGAGACGAGATAAAGAGGGCGATGGGCAAGAAACTCAACAGTCTCAAAACGAAATATGCAGATATTATCAGCGGTGATGTTACAAGATTAAACCTTGCCGACCTTAGAGACAATCTGTGGATATTTGACCTGTCAGCACCTCGGGCTAATCAATGGCTTCGCACACTGGAGCTGATGGCGAAGCAGGTGGAAGTGATTCGCCGTAAAGGGTTTGGCGATAAATATTGGAAACAGAACCATAGCTTTACCGACCCCGAATACAATGCCGACTCTACTGCTATCATCCTTGCTGATACAGCATTTGCAAAAAAGGATAATAACTTCAGAAGTTCGGAATATATCAACAGATGCATCAATAACTTCTTCTGGGGCGAACCCATCATATCAGACATGGCACGCCAGCTTGCAGAGCGCCATATCAAGAACAACATCACTGCGGACGAGTTGCGTGAGGAGTTCTGCCGCATGACCAGCGGACACAATATGCTGATAGGCGTAATGATGACCGACAGCGCAACATTGCCTAAGAAAGAAGAAGTCGAAACCATGTGGCAACGTGTGAAACAGATGACCGACGAGGAATTGTCAGAAGTAGAGGTGGAAGAGGCAAAGAAACTGGAGCGTATCAATGTGGACAGCCTCGACATCCCCACCATTTCAGGCACTATCGTCAGCCAGAAGGTGCTCAACGACAGCATCAGCGAGGTAATGTTGTCCAACCGCATAAAAGTAGTGTTCATGAAACAGAAGACTGATGCTGACATGATAAACTTCATGATTCGCCGTCCACAGGGCTTTTCTGCGCTCAACGATGATGACATCCACTACCACGATATGCTGGGCAGCTGCATCAGGAAATACGAATGCTGGAATGGAACAACAACAATCAATGTTGAGGGCTTTGACGACAGCTACGACCACTCGGCTCGGTGGATACCAGGCGACAGCCTCAATGCCTTCAGGGTGGAGTGTACGCTGAAGATGATATACAAGTCGCTTACTTCGACCGAGGTGGACTCCGTGGAGTTTGCCGAACATAAGCAGAGACTGCTGGCATCGGCCATCACCACATCAAGTCCCTTGGCGCAGTCGGCACTAAAGGTGGGAATGATGACGAATGCAGAGACGAAACGTCTGATGCCGCCGTCTGCAGATAAAATCGCTTCATATAACGTTGACCACTTGCGTGAGCTGGTGAAGGACTACTACTCCAACTACAACGGCTCCGTGATGGTAGTACAAGGTTATGTAGATTCCGACAGCATCATGCCATATATCCTGAAATATATCGGTGCCCTGCCATCGAAACCCGAACGCGTGAAACGCCTGACGTGGCCTGCCGACCATTACAAGACGCAGAACACCGTACTGGTAGAGAAGATAGAAAGCCCTGCCCCAATTTCTCAGACCATGATGTTCTACACTTGGGAGAAAGGTTTTGACTATACGCAGCAGACACATGCCCATAACGAAGTGCTGAAGGGCGTACTTGCCAACCTGCTACTCCAGACCCTTCGTGTGCAGCATAGTGATGTCTATACCCCACAAGTTCTGATGGAAGACGCACTGCTGCCAGTGCCGCACATGAAAATTACCATCTCCTTCGCCTGCAACCCCACCCAGCGCGAACGCATCGCAAAAGATGTAGAGCAGTTAGTGAACCAGATGGCCGAAGGTGACCTCATCACATGGGGGCTGATAGAAAGCTATCTCAAGACGTATGCGAGGGCGAATGCTAACTATAAGGGGAATGAATATACCCGTCGCCGCAACTACCTGACGCAGGAGCTGAACGGCATCGTGATAAAAGAGAATGACATGACCTACGTCAGCCAAGTAACCCCCGCCTCGCTAAAAGCGTATGTCAAGCAATTACTCAAGAAGGGTAATCTGCATGTGGGCTACCTGACAACAGAATGAATAAACATACAACAGAAATGAAAAAGATTGTTTTTATTACAGGTGCCAACAAGGGCATCGGATTCGGAATTGCCAAATACCTCGGCAAGAGCGGTTGGCAGGTTATCATCGGCGCACGCGACGGACAGCGTGCAGAGGAGGCTACAAACGTACTGAAATTGGAAGGTGTTGACGTCTTGGGATGGGTGAATATAGAACTGCGTGACCTTGCCAGCATCGAACAGGCCGCAAAGGAGATAAACACAAAATATCCTGAGTTGACAATGCTCGTGAACAATGCCGGCATCCCCGGCGACATGAGCGTCGATAGCCAGAATACGAACCTCAGCGACATCAAGGAAACACTCGACGTGAACTTCATCGGCACCTTCATGCTGACCAAGGCCCTGATGCCCCTGCTCACAAAGAACGAGGGACGCATCGTCAATGTCACCGTGCCTTCGGAGATAAGTCCTTACTGGCATCCGCTGGCATATGTTGCAAGCAAGGCTGCCCAGAATGCGATGATGGGAGTCATGGCCATAGAACTGCAGCAGAGCAATACGCCACTGGAGATTTTCTCCGTACACCCGGGACCTACCACAACGGACCTTAACGGTAATATGTCGCTGCCCGGATTCCACGATATCGAGACCGTAGGCCAGAAGATGGCAGAGCTCATCAACGACGGTCAAAGCCACCAAGGAGAGTTCATCGAACTATACCCCATTGTTGAAGAGTAAAGAATAAATATGGAAGATGTCAGAAACATTAAGGAGGCTGCGGTTAGGATGGCTCTCCACTGCGGAAAGATTCAGATGGAGTCGTTCCGCACGCAGAACATAGGCATTGACACCAAGAGTAATGTCTATGACGTAGTAGCCTCTACCCCACCCACTCCGTCTTGGGTGAAGAGACAGGTCAGCATCTGCATGCTGACAGCGACTGGGCATGGGTGGTGGACCCTCTGGACGGCACGAACAGCTATTCCCAGGGACTACCCGTATTCTGCGTCAGCATAGGCGTCACATACAAGGGCGAGGGCGTCGTTGGCGTTGTCTATGCTCCATATCTCGACGAGCTATATACAGCAGTCAAGGGTGATGGAGCCTGGTTCGGAAAGGCAGGCGAAGCCACAAGACTTCATGTTTCTTCCAAGACTTGCCTCAAGGAGTGCGTCGTAGCTTCCGGATTCCCCTACGACAAAGCCACCAACCCCATAAACAACATCCGCGAAGTGAGCATCATCATACCTCAGGTGCGCGGTTTCCGCAGGATGGGCAGTGCTGCCTATGACCTCTGCTGTACTGCCATGGGAACCATTGATGCCTATTGGGAGTATAACCTCAATCCGTGGGATGTATGCGCCGGTCAGCTTATTGTTCAAGAAGCCGGAGGCATCGTCATACCCCTGTGCGACAATCGCAAAATCAGCATCATCGCAGGCCCCGAAACCTTAGTAAAAGAACTGGAAACGGTTATTAAAATATAACCGCTAACCGATAAACGCTAACCGATATTTGCCTTTGACTTGCAAAAAGATTGTAATAATTTTGCACCCAGAATCTTAAAAACAAGTCATTATGCAAGAAGTTTTTGCTTTAATCAATGAGATGTCACCATACCTGCTGCTGGGTTTTCTGCTGGCAGGTTTGATGCATGCCTTTATCCCAGGTATGGTTTATAGCCGCTACCTCAGCGGTCATGGTTTCCGCTCCGTCCTGTACGGTGCGCTGTTCGGTATTCCCCTACCCCTCTGCTCATGCGGTGTAATACCTACCGCCATGTCGTTGCGCAAGGAAGGTGCCTCAAAAGGGGCTACCGTGTCGTTCCTCATCGCCACACCTGAGACGGGTGTCGATAGCATCCTTGCCACCTATTCGCTGTTAGGACTGCCCTTCGCTGTCATCAGACCCATAGCAGCCTGCTGCAATGCGTTGCTGGGCGGTATGATGGTGAATAAACTTGGTGACCCTCACACGACTCCAGCGGAAGAGAAGAGTGAAGAAGAAGAAGAAGAGACTACATCATGCTGCTGTCATCATCACCACCATGAACATCATGAACACGAGCATCATGAGCATCATTCTCCCCTCAATGTTCAATGTTCAATGTTCAATAAATTCAAGGAAGCCCTGAATTTCGGTTTCGTAGAGATGATGGAGGACATCGGCAAATGGCTCGTCATAGGTCTTGTTATTGCCGGACTTATAACAGTCTTTGTACCTGACACCTTCTTCACTGTATTCAAAGGGAACACCCTGATGAGTATGATATTGGTACTCTGCATCGCCCTGCCGATGTATATCTGTGCTACAGGCAGCATACCTATTGCCGTTGCCCTGATGCTGAAGGGGCTCACCCCTGGTGCTGCACTGGTGCTGCTCATGGCAGGTCCGGCATGCAACATGGCATCGATACTTGTTATAAATAAGGTGTTAGGAAAGAAGACAATGGTTGTCTATCTCCTCTCCATCATCATCATGGCGATAGGCTGGGGATGCTTCGTCGATTTCTGCCTGCCGAGGGAATGGTTCCAGACAGCCCTTACGTCAGGAGCTTGCTGCGAGGAAGAAGGCACTTCGTGGTTCAACATCGGATGCACCATCGTGCTTGCCCTGCTGCTGCTGAATGCCCTGTGGAGACACCTCACACATAAAGACGGCGAATGCTGCTGTCATCATCACCATTAAGGGTTTAAAAGTTTAAGGGTTTAAGAAGTTTAAGGTTATGAAAAAATATTTATTTATCATCCTGACCATTGTCTGCAGTAGCAGTGCCGCTGATAATGGGAGTCAGAGTGAGAAGGATTATTTCACGCTGTGGAACAGTTGTGAGGCCCTGACAGTGTTGCAGGATTATGTGAAGGATGTAACCGACCCCAATTCAAAGAATTTCATTAAGGAGGAAGACCGCATAGCCACATTCGACATGGACGGGACCTTCATCGGCGAGCTCTATTCCACTTATTTCGAATACAACCTGCTGGAACACCGCGTCCTGGATGATGAGTCATATAAATACATCGCCCCAGATGATGTGAAGGAGACAGCACAGCAAATCAGGGACTTCGTGAGGAACGGCACTCCCCTGCCCGACCATTTCGACATGAAACATGCCAACGCTGCGGCAAAGGCATACGAGGGAATGTCGCTGAAAGAGTTTGATGCCTACGTCAAGGCGTATGCTGCCAAACCGGCTTACGGATTTCAGGGTATGACCTACGAAGAGAGTTTTTATAAGCCTATGCTTCAGGTGTTTGATTACCTGAAGGATCATGGTTTCACATACTACGTCGTTTCCGGCTCCGACAGATTTATCTGCAGGACGCTGGTGGAGCCTCTCGGCATCAGTCCCAGCCACGTGATAGGCATGGATGTCGGTCTCCGCTCCAACAAACAGGGCGAAGAGGCCGGTGTCAACTATACTATGGAAAAGGACGAATATCTTGTCAGAACCGGCGAGCTCATCATCAAGAACCTGAAGACCAACAAGGTGTTACAGATAGCTCAGGAGATAGGCAAGGTGCCCGTTCTGTCGTTTGGAAACAGCAGTGGCGACGAAGCCATGCACAACTACTGCATGGGCAACCGGAAATACCGCACCCTCACCTTCATGCTCGTGGCAGACGATGATGTGCGCGACCATGCCGACCTCGCAGAAGGTGCCAGGCGTGAAGCCAAATGGCGTAAGAACGGCTACACCGTCATCTCGATGAAGAATGACTTCAAGACCATCTACGGTGAGGGAGTTGAGAAAACAACGGAAAAGTAAGTGTTTATTTGTCGAATTCTATTTCTGCTATTGACAAAGTTGTTGATTTCCCGACTTTGGTGGAGAGATTCTTCTTTGCTGCCAGTTCCGTCATGCTGGCAAAGGCTTCCTTCACCGTTGCCTCGCCTATCATGCGTATCTCATACTTGTCGGCCACGACGGGGTTGTCTATAAACAGATAGCAGTCGCCAAGGTTCTTGGGGGTATATCCTTCCCATATCACGATATTCTTTCCGTCAACCTCGGCAAAGACCTGAAGGGGGTATGACGTGGTGCGGAAGCCGTCCATGCGGAGAGTTATCTTCCGTATTGTCTCAGGACGCGAGAGAGTGACCTTGAAACAGGCGTTCTCCAGCTTGCCGTCGCTGCTCCACTTGGTGTCTTCGTTGTCATCGGTCATATTGCCAGTCTTGCCAGCATTGGCAACAGCATCAATGCGGGCTATGTCTGCCGCAGTATATTCCTGCACGAAAGACGGCTCTGCGGGGGTCTCGCCACGCAACAGATACGGCGGCAGCTCCTTTGCCCAGTTGGCTTCAACGGGATTTCCTGCTGCATCAACATAAAAGCCGTTCTTCACAGGACAAGGCATTGTGGTGAGTGTGCAGTCAGCCTTTTGCCCTTGGCTGTTGGCTGCTGCCACGGCAAGTGTCATCGTGCCCGGCTGTGTCGTGCTGCGCACAAGGACGCGGCAAACACCGGCTTCGAGCTGAAGGTCTTGCGACAGGATGCTGTTATCATCCTTGGAATGACCTTCTTTCACTTCTGCCTGCGTAGCATTGAACTGCCGCTCCTCTTCACTGACGACTCCGCTTATGCCTCCCAAGAAGGTTCCGTTACCTGTCAGAGTGAAATGGAGTTTGTCATTGGCCAGCGGGCATCGCTCACCATTCTCCCCTACGGCTTCGACCTCGATGATGCGGAGGTCTGCTCCGTCTGCCCTGAAAGGTATCTTTGCAAGAGGACCAGCCTGCGGCTCCAAGACCTTCATGCGAAGCCCAACAGGCTTGCCGACAGTATGTTTTTCGGCTGTAGAGACGACTTTTCCGTCCTTATAGCCTACGGCACTGAGCTCTCCAGGACAATATGTCACCTCCGGCCACGTGAACAGGAAACGGTCACTTTGCTTTCCCTTGCCCAGACTTGTGCCATTAAGAAACAGCTCCACCTCGTCGGCAGTAGAACAGACATAGACAGGCTTTACCACAGGAGTCATGGCGGCAGAAGTGCCCTCTTCACTCTCCTCATAGTCCCAATGGCCTATGATATAGGTATGCTCCCGTTCGGTATCTACCCATCCGTCCCACATCACCTGATGGCAGAAATATGAGTCCTTCGGTATGCGCATGGCATCGACATCGCCGCTGGTGCGGTAGTTCTTCTCACCACGGGCATGGGTGTTGGAATCGGAGAAGATAATCTTTGCGCCGCCGCTATTGACGCGCCTCCCCTGTCCGGGGCGTGCCATCCAGTATTCATTCCACCGCACGATATTCTCTTTTGCCAGACCATCCTGATTATGGTTGTATGCTACCACATGAGGCTCACCACGATAGCTGGGACCCTCGCCTTCCTTATGATAGGGGTATGACCATTCGTCCCAATAACGGCGTATGCCCTCGTCGCGGTTATATTCCATCTGCCACATCGGCTTGCCAGCACTCTTGTTGACGTAGAGCATCTCACCACCGTATTCCGCCACTTTGGAGTCGAGCATATTCCTGCATCCCATAGCGCGACCGCCATAGGGGTCGTACTTGTCGCGCAGTATCTTCATCTCCAGCATGTGCTCCTCGGAGATGACATTATTGCCTCCTTCATAGAAGATGACAGAAGGATTGTTCCTGTTGTATATGATAGCATCGCGCATGAGTTCCAGACGCTGCTGCCACCGCCGTCCCGTGACATCTTTCTCGGCATCGCCGGCAGGCATAGCCTGTATAAGTCCCAGACGGTCGAAGGAACGCACATCCTGCTTCGAGGGCGTCACATGCATCCACCGGAAGAAATTGCCGTTACACTCCAGCACGAGGCGATTGGAGTAGTCGCTCATCCACGAAGGAACAGAAATGCCCACAGCAGGCCACTCGTTCGTGGAACGCTGGGCAAAGCCCTTGAGCTGCAGCACCCTGTCATTGAGGTAGAACATGCCGTCACGGAAGGCTGTCTTGCGGAAGCCTGTCTGTATGTCCTGCCGGTCTGCTTCCCTGCCATTAATGCTGATGATGCTGCGTATGGTATAAAGGTATCCGTAGCCCCATGACCAGAAGTGCAGGCCGTCAAGCTGTTTTGAGGCTTTCAGCATAACAGTGTCATTGGGATTGACAGTTCTTTTCTCACCGGCAAAGCGGGCAATCACAGTGCCTTCACTGTCTATTACCAGGACCTTGTGCTCTACCGTCTGTTGCTTACCGCTGCTGTTCACCACCTGTGTCTCGCAGTTAACCGTAGCACTCCTGCCCCTCACGTCAATATCTGTGGCATATACATATACTCCCGTCGTACCGAGATTGCTATAGAGAGGCAGGGTCTGATAGACATTGTCCATAACATGGAGCCAGACATTCTTGTTGATGCCGCCGTAGTTGCAGTAGAAATTCTTATTGTTCCACTGGAACGTTGAGCCGGTGCTCTTTTCGTGGTAGTTCCAGTCGTTATCGACGCGCACCTGGAGAATATTTTCGCCTTTATAGTCGATATATGGCGTGAGGTCGAATCCGAATGCCATAACGCCATTGTCGCAGGTGCCCACCTCCTTACCATTGAGATATACCGTTGCCGCAAAGCGTGCGCCCTCGAACTCTATCATAACCCTCCTGCCCTTCATCTGCCTGGGCAAGCGAAAATGCTTGGTATAGACCATCACCGTATCGCTCAACTCGCCGCAGTTGCGCGAGAATGCTTCCGTCTGATTAAAGGCATACGGCAAGGTGACATCCAGCTGCGGCGTGGCGGGAGTGATGTTCTGCATATCACCTAATGCCAATGTCCAGCCGGCATTGAAATTGTATCTCTCGCCACCATAAGCACTTGAAGAGTGAAGAGTGAAGAGTGAAGAGTGAAGAATGAAGAGTAGGAAGTGAAAGGCTACGGGTAGGCGACCATTGGTCGGGAATGGAGTGAAGAGTGAAAGGCTACGGGTAGGCGACCATTGGTCGGGAATGGAGTGAAGAATCAGCTGGATGAAGTGAATAATCGAGGTATGCATAGCAGTTATCGTTTTCGTTATCGTTTTTGTTATCGTTCTATTTCTATTATCTTTTCAAATACTCTCTGTCCCAGTTGTTCTGCCCCCTGGGCATTGAAGTGCAGGCGGTCGCCCAGCAGCGGCAGGTCGCTGGCATCAATCACATAGAAATCCCTGTCTTCCTCAGACAGTCGTTTCAGGGCATCCACCACCTGCTGCGAACGCATGCGACTCCCTTTGGCGTATGTGCCGCAGATTACGGGCAGGCGGGAATATTTCTTCTTACCCGTTGCTACCACCAGATGCTGGCGTATGTGACTGATGACGGCCTTCAGGTTTTCGTAATATCTGTCTGCCGCCTGTTGGTCGCTCTCACCCTGATGCCATATCAATACCTTTATGTCGTAGTTCTTTGGCAAATTAGGGAGGCAGTCGTCTATCTGCTGCTCAAAAGCCTTCAGCAATGACTTACCGCCATGACTGGCAGACTCCGTGCTGTTGAGGAAAGCAGTATCGGCACTCCAGTAGAGACCGTGAGTACTCGACTTACACGAAGGATCTATGGCCGTGCCACCGTCAGTATGCTTGATGACATAGAAGGGGCGTTGCCACAACTGCTCCAGCCTATGATACACTACGGCATCAAATCCCCAGCTATTCTCTATCTTAGGCTTCGCTACACGGGGAGCAAACAGCGAGAATTGTCCTGTTGCCGTCTCATAGTCGCCACTGCCGTAGCTCCACTGGCAATACTGATAACTCCGCATCTCCCGTGGAAGTTCACTCAGCGACACCCGTCCGTCAGCATTCGACTGCCCCGCAGTCAGAATTACCGGCACCCGGGGCCGCGCCATAAGTGACACGACATAAAACAACACCGTCAGTAAGAGGACTGCCTTTTTATTTAATGCATAATTCATAATTAGTCAATGCTCACAACCTTACGTATCTCTACTCCATCGGGTGTTTCACGCTTGATGACATAGATACCTCCGGGCAATGAGTTTTCGTCTGTCACAGGCAGTTTTCGACCTGACAGGTCGTATATCTCCGTCTTGTATGCAACCTTGACAGGAGCAGCAACAACACCTGTAGGTGCAGCAACATGCAAGACAACAGTATCATTGACAACTTCGCCGCCAAGGCCGGTCAGCTTTACTGCAAACTTATAATCACCTACCTGGGTCGGGGTACCGGTGACAGTAATAACCTTATTGGCAGTAGAACGTGCGAAGCCTTCTGGTACATTATACGATTTGTATGTACCGTCGGGCAAGATGCTTTTTACCAAGAGATTAGTCTTCACGAAGTCACCGGCTATCAGGAATTCTACTGGCTCATTCAGCGTTGCCTCTATCTCTCTTGGCACTACCAAATGCGGCACCGTAGCCTCAACAAGGTTGTAGCCCAAATGTGGCGGTTGGTTATATGCAGTATTCTGCCAGCAGATGCCCATACGATAGGTATGGTCGTGCATCAGGGTTGGAATAGGATAATCAGTAGGTATGTTAGATGAATAAATACCTAGATATGTCTCATCATCAGAAACAGTATGGAGTATCAGTTCCTCGCGCCAGTCACCGAAGATATCAGCCAGCAGGTTGGGGGTATTCTTCGAACCATTGCAGGTAGAGCCCGGACCGAGGTTATAGAAAGTCACCAAGCGATTGAACTTGCTATTGCTGTCATCATATTTGTCGAGCGTAGAGCCGTCGAGCAGACCATCCTGCACCGTTCCATCCCAATACATGCGGAAATTCAGCGAGCCACTCTTTGACGATGCTATCTCGCCAGTCACAGCACTGCGCTGCTCACGTGCGCTTGATGAAGAGAACCACCATTCTCCCGATGTGCTCGTAAGCTGCGCCACCATACCACGACCATTATCTACTCCTTCCGGTCCACCCTTGAATATAATCTCACCCGTTGCCGCATCGTGCAGGTCCCAGGCGTATGTACCTTTCTCCTCGTGAACTTCAAACACCTGCATTCCCTCGCGACCTGGTATCATCTGTCCCATGTGAATAGCATCACCATGTCCGAAACCTGTAGCATAAAGCAACGTTCCATCATTATCAAGGGCAGCAGAACCCCAGATAATCTCATCACAGCCATCACCATCGACATCTCCGACAGACATATTATGGTTGCCGTTGCCATACATCGTATTACTGCCACCACCGCTGGTAGCTGCAGAAGGGGTATAGCTCTTAGTCGTTCCTGTGCCTTGAGCGTTATAGGTTACAACGCTATACTTGGTCTTCTCATCAGAACGGTGCAGCCAACGAGGTATCAGTTTCTCTCCGTCGAAATCCACTGCCCACACATAAGCGTATGTATAGTAGCCACGACAGAATATTCCACTGGCATTACCATCGGGGCCGTCGAGATAGGCCACTGCTGCCAAATAGCGCTCGCCACGATTGCCATAGCTCGCCTTATCGGTCTTACCACTACGGTCATCCCAGTTAAACGAGCCTGTCGCATCACTCAGCTCTGCCTTAGTATTTCGGTTAGGATAATATGCAATGGTGTTAATAGCCTTACCTGTCAGACCTTCAAACACCGTAAGATACTCCTGACCACCATCGATGCGTCCATTAGAATTGCGCCAGTCCTTGGTATTGCTTGCATTCTTGATAGTAGCATTGTCCGTAGCCTGATTAACATACACTCCTGTACCATCCTTTGAGCCTGGAGCCGTCTTACACATCAGCTCAGCCTTGCCATCGCCGTCAAAGTCGTACACCATGAACTGCGTATAATGGGCTCCGGCGCGGATGTTACAGCCCAGGTCTATGCGCCACAGATGGGTACCGTCGAGCTTGTAGCAGTCGATGAAGACATTGCCTGTATATCCGCCCTGTGAATTATCCTTGGAATCTGAAGGATCCCACTTTACGAACACCTCATACTGGCCGTCACCGTCAACATCACCAACAGAGCAGTCATTGGGCGAATAAGTATAGTCTCCGCTACTGTTGCTACCAGCAGCAGGACGGTCAAGGGGCAGTTTCTGCCACACATCGCTCCAAGCCTGCACAGCTGCCGAAGTCTCTACAACCTCGCCATCTACCAGCGTCTCCACCTGATACATTGAGGAATTGCTGCCTCCAGTATCCTTATAGTTCGTCACCGTAAGTCCTTCCTTAATCACTTTTCCGTTGCGTAACAGGTTGAAGGTAGTACGTGCAGGGTCGTCAGTGCCCAGCAAACGCCAAGAGACGAATTTTCCACTACCTGAACTATTGGGTAATGCCACAACACCACGGTCGAGCTTTTCCATCTGGCTAACAGGTGTAGTCTGTGCCTGCATAGCAACAGCCACCATCAGAGCAGTAATAATTGAACAGATTTTCTTTTTCATTGTTTATGGTTTTTTATTTTATGTTCTTGATAACGGGCAGTATTGCCTTGCCCCAGTATTCTGCAAGTTTCACAGCTCCCTGTTCGTTGGGATGCAGCCAATAAGACTTGCCTCGGGCATCTTTTTCTTCATTGATGTCGGTCTTCCAATTCTTCTTGAAATAGCCATAGGCATTCTTGTCTCCCAGATGCACATGACCGACCTTGCAGCGACTGACAACATCTACCAAGCGGTCTGCATAAACACCTATGAGATTCTGACTCTGTTTAGAAGCGACAGAACCACCCTTGGTGACATAGTCAGGGGTGTACCAGATTGGCTTATTGAGCACCACATGAGCATCAGGCCAAAGTGTGAGCAGCGAGTCGATTATGGCAACAAGATTATTGACGTAATTATCAGGCGTAGTGTGGCTGTTATGTTTGCGTTCCACACTATCGTTAGTACCCAACATTATACTGAATATTAGGGGAAGACCAGGATGCTGTTTCACCAAATCACGCGTCTTTGCTACTACATCGCCAAAATATGTCTTGTCACCAGCTGGTATGACGTCGGCAGCATTGGGCAGAAAGTGATATGTGGTACGTCCGCTGCGTCCGCAGTTGCGGAAATAAACGCTGTCAATATCTTCCTGTTCCGAAAGCCACTTGGCACACTGGGCAGGAGGAGCCGTCACATCGCGGTGCTCATGCAAGGCACCATAGGTTATGCTGTTGCCGATGAAAACAATATTTGCCTCCCTTTTTGCCTTTATATCATCATATTTCATCAAATATGTATCGTACTGTGTCAGGAAAGGCTTGAAGGGAGCAGGCACCTCAGAAGCTGACATAAACATACGCTTTACCACCTCGGGGGTGACATCGCCCTTGACATAGTAGAAACAGAAGTTGCCCTTCACTGGACCATCACCAGGCTTCCAACCTTTAAAGGCTGTCTTGGCAAATTTCGGTCCCTGTCCACTGACGCTGCCATTGACAGTAAGCACTATGCCACGGTCGGTCTGTTCAAAGTTGAGGTTTAGGGAATCACCGACGACAAGTACACCATTACCATCCTTGTCAGTAAGGAGGGCAGCATCTACGCCTCCATGATTACCCTCAAAATACAGGTCGTCCATGTGCTTCGCCCAGAATCCGTAGCGATTAGCCTGATGACGTCCAGGATAGGAGGCAAACGGCCCCTGCCCTATCCACTGCACGCGGTCTATGCTCTTGTCAAGCAGATATGCTATTCCTATTTCTGAGCGGAAGACGTCTGCCGTATCGGGCGTGAGTGTGAAGGAAATCTCTTCGCCACCATCTATACAACTACTTTCTATTTCAGCCTTAACCTGCGGATTATCTATTGGTAGCAGGTATTTCTGTGGCAAACGCCCTTTCTGCGTTATACTTTCTGCCAGCGTTGGCTTGCGCCCTGTACGGATAGCGATATCTTGCGCCATAACGGAACCGCTTCCATGACCAGTCCAGGCTACCTGCGGTTTGTTAAGTACGAATGACTGACGGAGGAACGTGTGGTCCTCATTATCTGTGAGCGTAAAGTGGAGCACATAGTGTGACGAGGCGATGACCTCATTGGGGATGAGGGGCAGCGGGAAATGATGAGGAACCGTGGAGCGCGGCGGACAGTCGGGACGAAAAGTTCCCTGATTAACGGTATCTCGGTCAAGGGTCAGCACCCAATGGAAATTGACCGCATCCTTGAGGTTGAGGAAGTCGTAGCGGTTGACGATTTCCAGATTGGCAGCGAGCGACCCGCAGCTGACGGAACGGACAAAGGCCCTGGCGTAGTTGTGCTGCAATTCGTAGTAATTGGGAAGGGGTGTGCGGTCAGCATACAGCAGGCCGTCCGTACCCTTGTTGCCATACATCTCAAAGCCGCCATCTGCTGAGGTGAAGACCTTTTCCTCATAGCCATACTTCTTACATCCTGCATCATCCATCTTACATCCAAACGGCATTCCCTGATCTGCCCACTCCCATACGGAGCCGCCTGCGATGCAGGGAGTACGCTCTATTATCTCCCATTGGCGGTCGTGGTCTTCGAAGGATATGCCGAGGGTGTGGCAATACTCTGTGAATATCACAGGACGGTCGGCATGCTGGTAGAAGCCTGCTATCTGGTCGGTCGTAGGATAATGTGGGGCATAGACATCTGCCACCTTGGGGAAGTTGTAGTTGAAGCGACGGAAGTAAGAGCCTACCTGCGGATAGCAGACGGGACGCGTCGCATCGAGTTCTGTCTTCACATAATCCCCTAACTTCTCACATATCTCTGTCAAGGGATTCTCATTGCCCAGACTCCACATCAGGACAGAAGGATGGTTCTTATCGCGGCGTATCGTTGCCTGAGCCCGCTGCTGCAAGACTGGATAGAAGGAAGAATCGCGCAGGTTCTTGTCGCCATAGCCAAAGGGCACCTCGTCTATGACATAGAATCCCAAAGAGTCGGCCAGTTCATAGAAACGCGGCTCACGGGGATAGTGGGAGGTGCGGATATAGTTTACAGAGGCTTCCTTCATCAGGCGCATATCACGCAGTATGGAAGCCTCGTCTATCACCTTTACTGTCTTTGGGTCTGTAGAATGACTGTTCACTCCACGCAGTTTTATCGGGCTCCCATTAAGCTTCAGTATGTTTCCTTCTATTGTCAGTTCCCTGAAGCCGAACTTATGCTCAAAGGTCTGCAGAACCTTGTCCTTCTGCAATAATGTCGTGCGAAGGGTATATAGATAAGGAGTCTCTGCCGTCCACAGCTGCGGATTCTCCACGCTCGTCGTACCGACGGTATTGCCCTGGGCATCCAGTATCTCATGCCTGACGTTCGTTCCCTTTCCCGCTTTCGACACCTTTACCTTTATGCCCACTTCGCCGGTAAGCCTCGGGGTTATCACGATATCTTCGATATGAGTTTCCGGCACAGCCATCAGCGTTACATCGCGGAAGATACCGTTTGGAGTCCAGTCGTCGTTATAGTCGAAGTCGCTGCCGGGGAACCGCGATATCACCCTCATTGCCAGCTCCTGCCTTGCCGCCTTTTTATCCAGGAAAGGAGTGATGTCAAACAATGCCGTGTTGTAGCCTGAGCGCCATGAGCCTGCTTTCTTTCCGTTTATCCACAGGTCATAGCCATACAGCACACCATCGAAACGCAACACTATGCGCTGCCCCTTCCATTCCCGAGGCACCTCAAAAGCCGTCCTGTAGTAACCTGTCAGAGGGTCGGCCTTGTCGTAGGCGGGCTTGCAGAATCTGTAAGCCGTTCCCGAGTTACCCTCGCCTGCCCGCAGCCCCTCCCAGCAGCCAGGAACAGGTATCGTTCCCCAAGAGGCATCCTCTTGCGGCACGGGCAAATCATCCTTTATGCCCTCTACCACCTTCAGTTTCCATTCGCCGTTCAGGCTTCGCATCATCTGCCTGTCAGTAACAGGCATGATTCCACCGAAGGCATCTGTCACCTGAGCCTTACAAACCATCAGGTGGCAGACAATCAGCATTACTATGACAAGAGACTTCTTCATTATAGCTTCTTATATCTCAAATCTATCTTTGTATATCTATGCTCCTTGTCCCAATGCTCAAAAAGTCCGAGAGGCTTCTCAACCGGCTTGCCATCCTGCTTATACACTGTTCCGCTTGGAGCATTTGGTATGCTGGCTGCCTCGCGAAGGTATTCGTCGCAATAGTTCAGGCTGCCGAACTCTGGCCATTCGCTGATAATCATATCCATCGCCACGGCATCGCATGCCACCTCGTCCTGCGAGGCAATCAGCGAGCAGGCCCAGTCGCCGTTGAACGGTTCCTTCATCCATTTGGGATTTGGTGCTCCGTTAACATCACGGGAGCCATAGGTGCCGTCAATGAGAAAGAGAAGGGTCTTCTGACCCATGTTCTTATGAGCCATGAAATCGACGAATGTCTTATAGCCGGGCTTTCCGTTTTTCTTGTCCTGACTCACATTGTTGTGGGCATTCTGCCGCCAAAGCAGGTTTATGTCGGTTGCTCCATACCAGTTCTTTCCTGTTAAGGTAACACCAGGGCCGGAGTGTGTCTTCAGCAAAGCAGAGTTTATCAGGTAGGTGGCATCAACGATACACTTGGCAAGTCCCCGTGCCATCTTGCCGTTTTCCTCAGAATATACTATCTGCTCCGGGTAATACTCACACTTCTCCCTGCCATCGCCTCCGATGTTGTCGATGAAACGGACACCAGGAAACTCCCTGTACACCTTGTTGTATATGCTGTCGGTAATGGCGCGGCTGGGTTCGCAAAGCACTATGTCCTGCTGTCTCACCCCGCCGTCTCTGACGAGGGAGCGCACTAATGCCAGTGTGGTAAACGGAGAAGAGTTGAGTTCTATCGTGTCATGATGGGTGATGGCATTGTTCAGGTTCAGCTTTATGGCTATCATCTCCCCTTTCTTATATCCCTTGCTGCCCCGTCCGTGCGTTTTATTGAAACTGCGGAAGAGTGCCTCCCAGGCTTTCTTTGCCGTTGTCTCTCCCGTCAGCTCCATAACAGCCTCAGGTATCATGGCATCAGCCTTCTGCTGGTCGTTCCAGCGGTCTTCTACCCACAAGCCTGTGTGACCGTCCCATTTCGCCACACCCGGCGAGTGAATCCATGCCACACGGCCAGGGTGTATGCCACGACCGATGCCTATGGGGTCGTTGGGGTTCACGAACAGTCTGGGGAAGGGGGTGTTGATATCTCCAAAGAACATTCTGTCTCGGTTTACAGGCTCGTCAAGCAGCTGGATGGTGGTCGATGGTCCAAGGTCAGGATTCTTCCAAGCACAAAGTTCCCAGACTTTTTTGCCGCTCTTGTCGATTTCTATAGCCTGAACAGGAGCGTTGGCAGTATCCATCGGTGTCTTGTTCCATTCGTTATACCAGTTATTGACGATATGTCCGCCATTCTTCAGGCGAACAGTCTTCTGCGGCTGGGTGATGCCATAGTCTGTCGTATTCATCTCCCATACCGTCACCCCCTGACGGTTTATCTCCTGTATCTTACCCTTTCTGCCTGTTATGAGCAGATTGCCACTCTTGGGCATCTCCTGTACTGACCAGGGCAGGAAGCCTCCCCATCTGTCAACCTCCTTGCCGTCGCTGGTGAACTCATGGATGCAGCCCATCGACATATTGGCGACGAGGAGTGTTCCACGAGATGTCAGTCTTGCATTCCTGAACTGTCCGTGCACAGAACCTTTTGGCGAAGTGGGCAACTCAAACTCACGCACTATTGTCGTAGATGGAATCGCCATTATGACAGCCTTTGCCGGCTTTCCGTTCTGCACAAAGACAACATGATTCTTGCCTATTGGCTGGATGGTATGTATCTCTGTTCCTTCCGGCGCAGCATACTGCCATACGGTATTTCCGTCTTGTGTCACCTCTGCCACGCCATACTGATGTGCCACCAGTATGTGTCCGTCCCTCATCAGGACAGCATCGCTTATCTCGCCACGCTTCAGCTGGTCCTTATAAGCCCACGTCACCTGCCCGTCCTTCACGATGAACATCCTGCGTTGCTTACTCTGCCCCGCATAGAAGAAATTGTGACGCGACAGGCTGTTATCCACCACTTCCTGTGCCGATAACACCGACGAAAAGAACGCCATTACAGCAAGTATAATCATTTTCTTTTTCATAAACATAAATCATTGAGATTTCAGGTTCCAAGTTCCAAGTCTTCACTCTTCACCCTCAATCACGGCGACAGCCGATTCTTCACTCTTCACTCCCCTATCAATCCACTCCAGGCATTTCGCCTGACTGCTTGGGAAACGCCAATGTCCGCTGGTCGGAGTAACATCCTTCTCCTTGGGAGCTTTTATCTCATTCCATGCAGCCCACACAGACGTAGGAGAACAAGTGTCGTCATTATACCCCCACGACATAAAGACAGGCACTTTCAGCAGGCGGGCAAAGTTCACCACATCAAAATACTGCAGGGTTTCCGTTGCCTTATCGTCAGGAACCGTTGTCCTGCCGTCCTTATAAAATCCCGAAAAGAACTTCGGCCATCCACCGGCACGATGATGCAGGAAACCCATCACATCACAAAGGGCGGGATAGAACGGAGCACACATCGTGACCTTCTCGTTGAGTGCTGCCGTTACTATGGTCAAGGCACCACCCTGTGAGCCACCTGTGACGATGACATTCCTGCCATCCCATTCCGGGAGGGTGCAGAGGAAATCAACAACCCTGGCACAACCCACATAGACATCCTTGTAATAATAAGTGTCACGAGATTCCATGCCACGGCTCATATACCCGTCACACTTCTTCCGTTCTTCGGCATAAGCCTCATCGCTCAGCCGCTGGTCATTGTCATGAATCTCTATCTTCAGGTATATACATCCCTCCTTGGGGAAGTAATCCGATGGATATATCTTCTGACTGCCAGCACCGGGAGGACAGAGGACGACAGGAAACCTCCCCCCGGTCCCCTCCAAGTGGCGGGGGAGTGTCAGATAGCCCTGCATCCACTTTTCCTTGCCGACGTGCAGGCGCACCAGCTTTGTCACAAACTTATCATTCGTGGCATCAGGCACATCAAAGTATTCCGGCTCCAGCGGCACCTTCCGCGCTTCCTTCAGGGCTTTCTGCCAGAAAGCCTCAAAGTCCTTTGGCATCGGAGTAAACGTTCTTATCGCTTCTGGCTCGTATGCCACCTTTACCAAGTCCTTATATGTCTTGCCCCCAGCGCGGAACTCATACTGGCAAGCGAGGAACCCCGGTTCCTGCATCGTGCCCATCTGTAGCACAGCCTCCCCTCCCACGAAGGCCGTGGAGTCATAATGCTCTGGCAGGTACATCTCAGAACCCACCTTGTAATAAATCGTTGTGCCTTCCAGCGGAACACCACCCTCACGAGCCACCACACGCAATGCGGCAGGCTGCCCCAGGCCATATCTGCTGTCGGCATGATCTGGAGTGGCAATAATCTCGACAAAAGCCTTTCGGGCATCGCCATACTCCTGACGGAAACCTTGTGCTACAGACTCTGCCCCACATAAGCACAAGAATAATATGTTAAAAAACAAACGCTTCATTATATTTTTGTCAAAAGTCAAAAGTCGCTAACCGCTACATAACCGATATCACATAAAACTTCCGCTCCTTGTTGAAATCCACCATCCATTGGTCAACGATGATGTGGTCATCAAGGGCTTTTATGTAAAATTACCTTCAGTTGCCATTCACCATTAAGGCTCTTCTGTATGCTCTTGTCCGTAACAGGCCAGACGCCCTTGAAGGCATCGCCGGTCTGTGCTGAAAAACCATTAAGGAAACTTATCATTCCAATGGTTAAGGACAGGATGTATCTTTTCATAGTGTTAATATTTCCTTTTGCGTTTATTAATTAGTCTGCATTAACAATGATGTTGATAATTTCCTGAATGTCAGTACCATTTACAACACCATCTCCATTAACATCAGCCATTTTATAATACTCACCTGCAACAATGTAGTTGATAACTTCCTGGATGTCTGTACCATTAACGACTTTATCACCATTGACATCGCCACGAAGGGCAAGCTCTTCCACCAATGTCACCGTAACCTTGCCATCGCTGTTGAGCAGCGAACTGTCAAACTCATACCTGTAATCCTCACACTCTGACCTGACAATCACTTCGCCCGAAGCCGAACTGAAGCCAGTCGAGAAAACCTGAATCTCATCGCCCACACTCAGCTTTCGACTTGCAGGTACGACGATGACGAGTGTATCGCCGTTATGAGTGATAGAACCCTTCACGTTAACCCTTGCATTGCCCGTATTGTTTCCCATCAGGCAACGCATAGAAGATCCTTCATTCATCACAAGGTTACCGTTCAGACGTAATACGCCAGTACCCGTTGTGCCCAAGCCTCCGAGAATAGTACCACCCTTCTGCACCGTCACATTCTGAAGCAGGGCCGTACCTGCCAATGTGCCGCCGTTACCCACGGTGACAGCCGCTGAGGTGAAGTCAGTAGAGGTAGTATTCTGAGCCACGAGCATGCCGCCACTGACCGTTATTGGCGAGGTATGACCAGCAGTGACCAGCGTCAGCTTGCCTGTGCCAACCTTGGTGAAGCGCTGTCCCTTCAGCAGTCCGCTGAACTTCGAGTCCTCATTCAGGAAGCCTGCCTGATAACTGCTCTGCGAACCGCCCAGCACACCATCGGTGGCAGTACCTTGCAGGGTGCCTATCTTCAAGGTGGCAGAAGCCTCACTATTGCCACCACTCGTCATAAACGAGACTGTCGTGCCAGCACCAACCACGAGACGTGCCTTCGACATGTCGGCAGCCGAGGTCATCAATCGGAAGTTACCGCCATCGCCAAGGGCAGTAAGCGTGCCTTCAAAGTTATTGAACGAGGCACCCACATCGCAGCGCACGTAGCGGGTCTGGATAGTAAGATTACCCGCACCACTAACCGTACCATTAATCCTTCCGCGTGATGAACCCACAATCTTGTTGGTTGTACCCGCAGCCACAGTCACCTGATGGTTGAACTCTGGCACAGTTGACATATTGTTCACATCAATCTGATGAACCTCGCCACCAGCCAGCAGCATAGGACTGCCCGACTTACCAAAGGTACTATTCCAAGCGCCCTGCGCTATCACACCTTTCTTCACAATGACACCCGCAAAACCATTCGTACCGCCGTAAGTGAAGTTCAGTTGACCGGCACCGTCTTTCACCAGATAGCCCGTACCGCTCACCTGTCCTTTCAGCGACAGCGAACTGTTGGCCTGCGTGATGCGGATGGTAGCCGTGTCTGTAAGGACTATCTGACGGTCGGTGCCCATATTATCCTTCGAGAGCACCAGGGTGCCGCCATTCAACTGTAAGTTACCTTTATCTGCAGAAGCACTGCCGAGGGCGCTGCTCTTTCCGCCATCGTAGAAGTTGGGAACAGTGAGCGTGCCACCATTCACAATGGTCTTTCCCGTATAGTCACTGTATTTCATGTTAAGCGTCACGTCGGCAGCCTTGTTAACGGTCACGCCACTCTCGCCCGACAGGCCGCCATCTCCCTGCAGCACATACTTGCCAGCATCGAAGACAACGCCACTGGTCACCATCATCTCTGGCACAGTGATGGTCTTCTTGGCAGCCGCATCGTTGAATATCACCTGATCGCCCGTCACAAAAGGAGTAGCCTGCTCGCTGGAAGAGTCGCCAAGGACAAAATTCTTATCCTTGAAGTTCCAAGTGGCACTCTCACCGCCCATCCATACCACATTCTGCTGCGGACTGCGTGTATCGTTAATCTTCAGCACGAGTTTCTTGTCATCGACCACCAAAAGGTCGTAGTTGATGCCCTCCAAACCACGGGTCTGCAGTTTTGTCACATCGCAGGTCAGCGTACCCGTACACTCGGCAACCACATATTCAGCAGCCTCATTACTGTTCAGGTTGACGGTGAGGCAGTTAGTATTCTTGAAGGTGAGGTCGCCCTCGACCAAGAGTTTACTGTTGTCACCAGCGTTATACTCCAGATACACATTGCCAGGCAGCGTCATGCTCTTTTTCGAAGTCATGGCATTCCCCGGAATCAGTCGGCAACCCTCATAGTTCAATGCACCCTCAAAAGTGATGGTATCATTCAAGGTCATATTACCAGCCAGTGTTCCCCTTGCACGCAATTCAACAGGACCGGCAATATCGCCATTCACCTCCAACGTTCCCTCGCTGATGATGTTCTTACCAGTATGTCCAAGGTTGCAGTTGAACGTAGCCGTTCCCTGCATCGACTTAATAAGCTGGCCGTTGCCCGTTGTGCCTGTACCCTTAAATACGTAATCGCGGCCACGCGGATTCATCAGGTAAAGGATAGTCGGAGCTTCACCGTTCACGGCAAATACAGAGCCGTTTGCGTTTTGAAGGTCAAACATCACACTTTTGCCACTAGCCATCTGATTGCGCAGGTCAGCAGTGAACACAGGCGGCAGCGGTGGCATGGGCATGTCACCACCCAGATAGAAGCCTGTGTTGGGATGCTGGTAGTATCCGCGTGTGGTGCAGTCTAGACGGTAGTGAGGGTCCTGCTGCAGACAGTATATACTGTAGGTAGTAGGCATGTTCGTCGTGTAGCCCACCATTCCCGTGGAGTTATTGTCATTCTGTTTAGCCAAGATAATCTCCTCACGCCAGTCGCCCGTGATGTCGCCCATAAAAGCTGGACGGGTGCCGGTGCCGCCGTGAGTGACCCAGTTCGATTCCTGCGAGAACTCACAGAGGCGGTCACCCAAGACGCGGGTAATCATCATATTCGTACCCCAGCCACTGCCGCCGGGAGAGTTGAGCCACTCTCGCTGCAAGCGACCATCCCACCAGACGCCCTCGAACATAGAGCCGCTACGGGTCTGTCCTGTTTTCTCGCCCTTGCAGTCATAGACATATTCATCTACATAACTCAGAATTTCCATACCCTTGTGCGAGGCATCCATATCAATACAGATACCACGTCCCACGTCGTAAACAGAAGGCAGATACCACTCCTTGATGTGCTCACCTGTAGCAGGGTCATAAATGAGTTGTCCCAACAAGGCACTCTGCTGAATGGCGTATGCTTCCAGTCCCGGACGGTCTGGGTCAATGTCGCTCAGGACATAACGGTCGCCGTGACCAATGCCGGGACTCTGAAACCACCCCGTATGCGGATTTACGCTGTAGCCACCCTGAATCATCTCATCAGTACCGTCGCCATCTACATCAGCCACGCGCAACTGATGGAATTCAGCCGGCCAGGGTCGCTTGTCGTTGCGGCTCCATGTGTGGGAATGATGCCAGTTGGACGGTGTGCCAGCTGTCCAGTCGTAGTCCCAAGTAAACACATAGTTATGATGAGTCTTATTGTTGTCGCGGTCGAGACATTCCATGACCAGCGAGGGGTGGATGCCGTCAAGATAGCAGATGGCGAAATGACCCTCCATAGCCGAATAGCCATCGCTCATATAGTTAGGACGGCTGGTGCGGGTGTAACTGTCAACGCCGTCAGAGACCTCGTCGTATTTCAGTTCGTTGCAGGCAATCTCTGCACCTGTGGCTCCGTCAATGACTGACACATAAAAAGGCCGGTTGCGCACTGTCTGCGTGCGATAGTCCACGATGCCGTCACCATCAACGTCGGGCACGTCGCTTCCCATAGCATACTTGCCCCACGTCTCGTTCTGCTTGTCCCAGAAACGGGTGCCGTCGCTGGCACGTATCATTACCTCACAACGGCCGTCGCAATTAATATCGTAGGCCACGACCATATCGTTCTGTCCTGCACAGATGTTCACGTTAGGCCCCATATCGACCGTCCAAAGCAGTTCGCCTGTCAGTCGGTAAGCCTGAATCTTATGCGAGGTGGTAGCCGTATTCTCCGTGTCTTCCTCACCCGAAGCTGAGCCTGCATAGAGGCGGTCAACGACCAGCGCATCGTATTCGCCATTGCCGTCGAGATCCATCGGCCAGCAGAACTTCGTGCGATAGTCATCACGTTTTATGACATTGTCGTCGAAGTCGAAGTCGAACCACACATTGGGGTAGGCCTGCGTCTTATAAAGGAAAGGCTTGCTCTTCTCCCCCTCCACGCCCTCAGGCGAAATGGCGGCCACTGCATACTCTGTATTGTCGGTAAGTGTGGTGGCCAGACAGGTTACGGTGAGCGGCTTCTCATTCACCTTTGTATATTCCGTTGCACCCTTCGTCCTTTTATAGACATTGTAAGTGGTGCCCTCCGGCTCCTCGGCCAACTTGCGCCAAGAAATGAGCGAGCCTGTGCCCGCTGCGCTGGTCACGCTGCGGATTGTGCTACCCGAACGGTCCACCGCCACAACGCTGCGACCCAGTTGCTGTTGCAGTCTCTGTGCCACACTCACAGTGGGCATAAATATTACGATCAAAATAGTGGTTAGCAGTAGTCTTTTCATCATCGCATTGAGGGAATTGTTGGAATAAATTACAATCAAAATAGTGGTTTGCAGTAGTCTTTTCATCATCTCATTGAGGGAATTGTTGGAATAACATAGAATTTACGACCGGTCTTGAAGTCCAGCATCCATTGATCAGCAATGATATGGTCATCAAGGGCCTTTATCTTCAAAGTGTGCTTGCCTTTCTGCACTTTCACAGGGGTCTGCTTCAACGCCTGACCACGAAGGACGCTC
>CACYKA010000032.1:44565-51245 GCA_902774795.1 uncultured Prevotellaceae bacterium
ATAGCGCAGGTCGCCCTTGTCGCTGGGCTGCGTGGGAATCATGGCTGTTCGCAATACTGCATCGCCCTCTGCAGGACTATCGAATTCATAAACCAGTTCCCCTCCCTTCGGAAGGCTGACGGCCTGCATAGAGTGTCCCAGCATATCTATTACCGTACAAGAGCCGGTACTGCTGTCGTACTGGCAAGCATTGCGGGCGACAAAAGGTCCTCCTGACGGATGGTGCGGCAATTCGGTATGCACATCTGGTGCAAAGACAGGCAAGTCACGTGGAGCTGCCGACATCAGGCCTTTCCACTTGCCATTATTCATGGTGTTATAGCCCTCTGTCAGCATCTGTATGAGGTTATAGTCCTTACCATTCGAAAGCATCTTTCGCGTCATTGCTGCCGAAGCATGAACCGGGTAAAGCACATGAGCAAAATAAGCATCCTGCAGGTATACTGGTATCATCTGCGAATAGACATCAACCGTCGCTTCGATTCTGGCAAAGTCGTTCATGCGCTCAAACGCCTGCTTTCGGGAAAACTCCGTCGTTGTGGGAACAGACTTGCCACCCGGGTATCTCTTCTTGTCAAGCTCCACCTGTGTCCACCCCATGAATTCCGGGCGGCGAATGCCATTCAGGCGGTAGAGTTCCCGCATGGCAGGCGCTATGGCATGCCCCACCTCTGCTCCAAACTGGGTGCAGAGCCAGCGTTCAAGGTGACGGCCTATTGTCGAAGGGGTTATTGCATCAATATCCCAAGCCATATCAAGAAACAGTTCCAGGTCGTAAGCTGCCACCTTCGGGTCATGAACATTTGCAATCCACAGCTTCCGGCAGTTGTGGTCGTATGCCGCCTTCATCTCGGTATATATGAGGCCCGGCTGCGTTGTGGTGAGCCACAAGTAGTCATGCGGCCTGCCCCAGTAACTGAGGTGGTAATATACGCCGCCGCCACCCTTGCGCTTCTGCTGCTCGGCATCAGGAAGGCGGGTAAGGTAGCCATAGTTGTCGTCGCACCACATCAGGGTCACGTCGTCAGGCACCCTCAGGCCGCTCTCATAAATCTCCAGCACTTCCTTGTAAGGGATGAATACCTGCGGCACCTTCTCCACATCCTTGCTGTAATACTTCCTTATGAGTTCCCGCTGGTCGTCGATGACCTGCTGCAAGCCGTTCAGTTTCTCCTCAGGTGTCTTCACGCCCTCCATCGCGCCGTCGTGAATGCCTCGCATGCCGATGGTAAAGAATTCCTCCGACCCCTTCACCTCCTTCAGACGCTCTGCCCAGTATCTCTTTACTGCATCGCGGTTGGTGATATAGTTGTATGCTCCGCGCTCCTTTACGTTCCATTCTGCCACATTATTGCGCAAGAGAGGTTCACAATGGCTTGTGCCTATCAAAATGCCAAAGGAGTCGGCCATTTCCTTGTTTCCCTTTACCGTAAAGAAGCCAGGGCTGACATCATGCATAGCAGGCCAGATGATGTTGGCACGCAGTCTTAGCATCAGTTCGAAGAGCCGCTTATAGGTCTGCGGCCCCATATTGTCCTGCGACCACACGCGAAGGCTCCAGTCTTCGTCGTTGATGAAGATGCCACGATACTGCACCGAAGGAGTATGCTCCACGCGGAAGGTATCCGGCAGCGACAGTTTATTTTTGCTATGTGGCCTCACATCGCCCCACCACACCCAAGGCGAAACGCCTGCCATGCGGCTCAGTTCCAGGAGTCCGTAGGCTGCTCCCCGGGCATTGTGCCCCTCGACGAGTATCTTCCCGTCTTTCACACTGATGCAGAAGCCGTCGTCGTCGCCCTTGCCCTGCACAATGCGGATGATGCCATTCTTTGAGGCAACAGCCTTCTTGCCAGTCACCATTTCCATGTCGCCCTCGAACAGACGAAGTGCCTGCTGAACAACAGGAGCCGCCTTACCCTCTACCTGGTAGCTCACGGCATTGCTGCCGTCATACCACGTGACATCGGCCACTGCCGCCAATGGCCAAAAGCCAAAAGCCAAAAGCCAAAAGCCGATAATTTTAAGTTTATTAGTCATAGTTAGTTTAATAGCTAAATAGTAATCTGGGCGCAAAGTTACAAAAAAATTCCACAATAAAAAAATTATCGTGGAATTTTCTTCTATATCTTATTAAAAT
This sequence comes from uncultured Prevotellaceae bacterium, assembly GCA_902774795.1. Classification (GTDB taxonomy): domain Bacteria; phylum Bacteroidota; class Bacteroidia; order Bacteroidales; family Bacteroidaceae; genus Prevotella. Next base: position 46,706 of record CACYKA010000032.1, read on the forward strand.
CTATACCCTAGTGCTGCGTATGCCCGCCATTCTGTCATGCGGCCGTTACCCAAATCGTTGCTATAGCGGAAGCGGTTGTAATGGCCATATACGCGTAGATAGAATTTCTCCCAGTTATGCACCACCGAAAGGCGGCCATCGAAATTAAATCCTATCTTGTTGTCGGTCTTTTCCTCGCCCCTATACGTAAGACGGATGTAGTCATCATCATATTCAGACTCGTCAATGTCGCTCTCTGTTTGCGATGCACTCTGAATAAGAACCTGCTCGATGTTTTCTCCTATGGTCTTGACGAGGTCGACAGAATTTCCTGTATCACCATCCACGTACTCCACCCCATAGTTATATATCTTCATCCTGTTATAGAACTGGAGCATGGGCATCACCTGCACGCTTACCAGCCATCCTCTGGCAGGAACCCAGTTGTAAGCATATCCCAGTCCTATACTGGCCTGCGTGAACTTAATCTTTCCAACGCCTCTCGTGAAAACCATCATTGGCCAGTTAGTCGGGTCGTCAAACGAAACCCTCGAATGGAAATACATCGCTCCTGCCATTAACGAGCCTGCCGAACGGCGCTGGATGAGCGACTGGTCATAGGCTGCAGCATACGAGAAGCGCTTGCCGTTGAACATATAGTAGCCGTCGAGGAAGAATGACCTCACGTGTATGGGGTCTTCAAGGTCCTCGCGTCCGCTTTCGTGGTAAGATGTCTCAGCACCCTGTATCGAGATACTTGCCTCTGGGTTACTGCTGCGATAGCTGTTTATGCGCATATTCAGACCAAAGCTGCCTCCCATCGCACCAAAGGAAATTACCGAACCCGCGCCTGTCAGGTTCTTAGACCATCCGAAGCCGTAGCCTCTGTAGCCCACCCATAGTCCCGTGGCGGCAGTGAAACCACTGGAGGTCCTGACATCCATAGTACCTTTATTGCCGTTACTCAACGGATATTCTGTGGTCATCTTCAGAAAAGACTCACTGAACTCATTCCTCAGCTCTATTGACCACGGTCTCTTGGGCTGCTCAATATAGCTGCGGTCAACTTTGGCCACCGCCATAGTGTCAATGGTGGTCTTTACCCACATCATGCCTTTTTTTACGAAAGACTCCTTCTTTTCGCCCTTATCCCCGTCACCGGCATAGGCCACAAGGGGCAACATCAACAATACAAAAAGAATTCTGAATATTTGTTTCATAGTTTCCTTATTGCATTGAGGCATTTTTGTTTATCTTCCTCTGTAAGTTCCGGATGCTGCGCTGTGCCGCCGCGCTCGATGGTCTTCACAATCTTGAATCCGGCATAGCGGGCGATTTCACGCATGGCACGGATGGCACCGCGTGACTGTTTGAACAGGATATTCCAAGGCCAGGGCGTAGTACTGGTACTGACGAGAATACACTTTCTGCCTTTCATCAGCGGCTCCGGGAAGCGTGCTGTATCGCGCATCATGCCATAAACCTGACGGTCGAACATCAGCTTCATCTGCCCGGGGATATTGCCCCAGTAACAGGGGGCACCCATGATGATGGCATCAGCTTCCTGCATCATCTTCAGCACCCGCTGCGAATCATCCTCAGCGATAGCACATTTCTTATTTTTCCTGCACAACATGCAACCTATACAAGGCTTTATATTCAGGTCGTTGGTATAAACCATCTGCACCGTATCACCTCGTTTCTCAGCCTCATCCCGCATGATGCCGAGCATCTGCGAAATCAAACCTTTCTTCCTAGGGCTTCCGTTTATAATCAGAATGTTCATTTCTTTTATTAATATTTGCGAGCACAAAGGTACAAAAAAATTCCGATAATCAAAATTATTTTTCACTTTTGCAGTCAAAAAATCTTACAATGCATGTAACCTTTTGTTTATTGGAACATCCTGTATAGTTGCTAATTCTATTCTTATCATTATATCGTATTGATGATCCGTTGTAGTTCTTCCAGGAATCGGGCAGCGTGTCCACCGTCCATCTGGGCATGATGGAACTGGAAGGAGATGGGCAAAGTCGTCTTTAGCCAGCCCTTGCGATAACTTCCCCATGCCAGGAAGGGGTTATTGAATATTCCGCTGTATTGGTTGATTATGCTGTCGAGTTCCGTGCCAGTCAATGCCGATGTGCCGACTATCATAGCGTCATCATCTAATATATCCTGACAGGTCTGGCTGATGGTTTCTGTCAGATGCAAGTAATTGGCATTAAACTCCTCCAAATCATCGGTGACGGCAACATCGCAGAAACTGAGTCCACCCTTTACGTTATTCACTATTACGTTAATGGCCATATGGTCATATTTGTACAGTTTCCCTTTCTCCGGAAGCATATAAAACTCTTCTATCCCTGATGCAGCCTTGCCGATGCACCAGCAGAGCAGCATGTTGAATTTAATACCGCGCCGACGGCTCACCCTACAGAGCCGCGTCACATCAAAGGTTTTCGTGAACGTCACCATCGGCATTGGCGACTTCATCCACAGTTCGAATGCGATGGCTCTATTAGTATCCTTGGGATTGATTTCCTGTTTCATTATTATTAAGTTTGAGTCATCTTGATTACACTCCTCCCAAATTCTCCTTCGCCTCGACACAGTTCTCCCAAATGGCGCCAACCTTTTTGCAGGTGTTTTTGTCAGGGCAGTCGCCACAAGTCTCGTAACCCTTGGCGACTACACATTTATGTATCTCGCACAAGTGACTGCAGTAGTAAAACTTGATGCCTTCCACACGGCAACCCGTGCAATTAATACTCTCGGGTGTAATCTGGTCCGTGTGGTTCATTTCGCACCATTTCTTAGCAACTTCGACGCGCATATTGTCGTCGTTCTTAATCGTGGCGATGCGAGCCTCGCAGGTCTCGCAATTAATGCCACAGCAAGCAATCATTTTATTCATCGTTCTATTTCTAATCTCAACACTCTTATAGGTCTGTTCTCGCCCTGATACTGATTCGCATCTATGCAGGTTTCGCCTGTGGGTACGAAACCGCACTTTTCCATCACTCGGCCTGAGGCTGCATTATCTACGAAGTGGCCGCTAATGAGTGACTTGATGTCTGTCGTCTGGCGGATGTGGTCTAACATCAGCCGCAGAGCCTCTGTACAGATGCCCTTATTCCAATAGGGCTTGGCCACCCAATAGCCGATGAGTGGTTCGCCATCACGGGCAGGCAGGTCGCACTCGCATGACGGACCATAGCCCATAGCGCCTATCGGTTGCCCTGTGTCCTTCAACTCGATGGCCCATGTGTGCAACGCATCATTGAATACGGTGCGAATAATCTCCAGACTCTCCTCCACACTCTGATGTGGCGCCCATCCTGCACGAGGCCCGACATCAGGGTCGGAAGCCCATTTGTAAAGCACTTCCGCGTCACTGTCTCGCCAAGGGCGCAATAATATTCTATTTGTTTCCATCTTGTTCTGTTTTTTCTTCATTTCTCCATATAAACCCACGTTAATCCTGGGCCGACGATTTCATCTTTATATGGTCTGAACCCTTCGCGGAGATAGAATTCATACGGAGGGCGTACCTGCTTACAGGTACAAAGCCAAGCCCGATGATGCGGAAGAAGTCGCTGAATCTCTCGGAACAATTGTTTGCCGATGCTTTGCTGCTGATATTCCGGCAAGACCATCAGACGACCAATATATAGGGAACCATCAGTCACACTACCATAAACAGAGCCAATGATACGACCTTCGTCATTCAACACTTTCAGTGTCGTACATTGTGCAAATTCCTCACGGACATGCTCCAGCGTCTCCGTCAAAGGTGGAGCATCATTCCAGTCCAACTCCTCGCAAAGAGAGCCAAAAGCCTTATGTTGCAAGTCCAGAAGTTCAGGAACATCCTGTATAGTGGCTAATTCTATTCTCATTTTTCACTGTTTTATTTTCTCCAACGTTTTAGCATTGGGAAGAAGCCTCGCATCATCTGTTTGTACTCTTCCTTGGTCATGGGCTTGGGCATCTGCTTATTGACCTCATCGACGAACTGCGAGCAATGCTCAATCATCTCGTCCATTGTACATTCCTGCAGGAACTGGCCGTCCTTGTAGCAATACTGGCAGTAATCGAAGTTAGTGCTGCCATCGGCATTTGTGCCGCAGTCCTCGATACGGGTCAATGGCATGCCGCAACTCTGACAGAACTTAGGCAACTGCCCCTCTTGGAAAGCTTTTTCCTTTTTGGGGAAGGTGCCCTCGTAGGCCTCGAAAGCCTCTGGGTTATCATCGGCTACAAAATAGCCCTTGGGTGGGAAGTAAGTTCCCTCACGATTGCCCCAGTAGCCAGAAATCAGTTCTTGGACGAGGAAATATGACACCTCCGAATCTCTCGGCTCGGCATGATAGTGAATATTCATCTTGCTGGCGAGGTCGAAGCCCGCATGCTTGTAAAACTCGATGTTTCCCTCCATCTGCAGAAGACCTATACCCATCTCCTTGGCTTTATATATCGCATACTTCAGCAACTTCAAACCATAGCCCTTGCGTTTGTAATCTGGATGGATGCTGATGGGACCGAAAGTCCACGAAGG
>CACYKA010000033.1 GCA_902774795.1 uncultured Prevotellaceae bacterium
TGTTACATCAGCCGACGACGGCACCGTTGAAGACAACGACGACGAGAATGGCAGCACCAACACTGGTGAGAACACTGGCACCAACACTGGTGACAACACTGGTGACAACACTGGCGGCGACGACAACGGCGGCGGTGGAGACAACAACGGCGGAGTAAGCAACGACTAGATCTTAAGCCAACAACAATCCTTTGACTGGAACTGCCGCCGACGCAGGGGGAACATAACGGTTAGCGGTTCTTTTAGTCGCTTCGCTTTGTAAAAGCGGCAGAGCCGAGCGAGCGGTTAGCGGTTAGTGGGTAAGACTATTTTGTGCGGCGGCAAGGGGGTGGACGTAAGATGTCAGATGTCTGATGTTAGATGTAAGATGTAATTTTTTTCCGTACTTTTTTGGGAGTGTGCGGATTTTTTTGTAATTTCGCGGCATGTTACGATTATCGAATCTGTCTGTGGGCTATAAAAGTCGTGTTATTGCGAGTGGTATCAATGCTGAGTTGCAGCGTGGAAAACTGACTTGCCTACTTGGTGTGAACGGATGTGGCAAGAGTACCTTGTTGCGCACAATGTGCGGTTTCATCGCCCCATTGGAGGGGGAGGTGTTCCTGGGAGAACAGCCGATGGGCTCGCTGACTGCTCAGGAGCGGGCCCGGAATATCAGCATTGTCCTCACGCACAACGAGGACATCAGGGGCATGACGGTATGGGATGTTGTCGCTATGGGCAGAAGTCCTTATACGGGCTACTGGGGACGCCTGGAAGATAATGACAGGGAGATAATAAGGAAGAGCCTTGAGATGGTGGGATTAGGCGGCGATGTTAACAGTTTTGAGCATCGCAGGATTACGGAGATATCGGACGGCGAGCGTCAGAAGGTGATGACGGCAAAGGCTATTGCGCAGCAGACGCCCGTGATATTGCTTGACGAGCCGACGGCCTTTCTCGACTACCCAAGCAAGGGACGAATGTTCAAGTTGCTTGCACAGATAGCAAGGGACATGGACAAGGCAATACTGCTGTCAACGCACGACCTGGAGCATGCAAAGCAGTATGCGGACCTGGCATGGGTGATGACCCCTCAGGGGAAGGGGATAGAGGTCAAAAGCCTGAAGTCAGAGGATGGTCAGACTATCGGCAGTGATGTGCCGTTGATCTTCTGGTAGAAATCGAGCGCAAAGACATCTGTCATTCCCGAAACGAAGTCGAGGACGGCCATGATGCGTGTCTCAAGGTCGGGAGAGTCGATGTCGTACTGACTGCTAACCCTTTTGAGCAGCTGCTTGGAATAGTAACGGTCAGGATGCATCACGGCATCAACCATCTTCGTCATGAGCGTCTCGATGATACTGTAACCTCCCAACTCGATATCCAGAACGGACTTGGACTGATAGATGCGCCCCATAGCTACCTTTGAACATCTGCGATAGGCCTCGCGCTGGCGCTGGCTGATGTTCTCAATCAGGCTGCCCTGGAAGGTGCCGTTAAGGATTGCCTCTTCATTATCGAGGAAGACCTTGACACACTCATTCTCAAGCTTTCCGATGGCGCAGGCACGCAGATATACTATCTGTTCATTAGGGTCAGAAATATCTTCGGTTTTGATACGCTGACGGATGCTCTCCTGTATGTCTTCATCGAAGAACGCCATGAGAAGTGACATTGTCTCCTCATGGGTCAGCAGTTTCAGCTTGTGGGCATCCTCGATGTCCATTATCTCATAACAGATGTCGTCAGCCGCCTCTACGAGATATACGAGGGGATGGCGTCCCACCATGCCTAACTCTTCGGTGATGCGGGCGAAGGTCTCGGCTTCGCTGGTGAAATATCCGAATTTGGGGTGCTCAGGAGTGACCTGCGTAGAAGGGTAGGGGTACTTTACTATACTTGCCAGCGTGGAGTAGGTCATTGCAAAACCTCCCTCGCGACGTCCCTTGAAACGGTGTGCGAGCAACCTGAAGGCATTGGCATTACCCTCAAAGTGTGTTATGTCGCTCCACACCTCAGGCGACACCATGTCGTGGAGAATGTTGCCCGGTCCCTCGGAGAAGAAAGTCTGTATGGCCTTCTCGCCAGAGTGGCCGAACGGCGGATTACCCATATCATGCGCCAGGCAGGCAGTAGCCACGATGGTGCCGATGCTCTCTCCACGGTTGATATCATTGCCTAATGACATACCCACCGAGGCGACCTCGAGGGAGTGCGTCAGACGGTTGTGGACAAAGACACTTCCCGGCAGAGGAAACACCTGCGTCTTGTTCTGCATCCTGCGGAAGGGTGCAGAGAAGATGAGGCGGTCGTAATCGCGCTTGAATTCGGAGCGTGCATCACGGCGCTCGGTATGCTTGAGTTCCTGCCCAAGACGTTTCTGGGATATCAGCTGCTGCCAGTTCATGCAGTATAGACGTGGTTATTCAGATTCTCAAGCTGCGTACGTGTGCGCTGTGCTGACGGAGTGTTCTCGACTGCGAGGATAAGGTCGTCGTCGTCGAGGTCTTCAGGAGAGAATACGAATATCTTGTGCGGCTTCTTCTTCAGCATGCCGTTGCCATCGCTGCCGTAGTACTTGATGCGGCGTTCCTCCATACGCTGGCGGCGTTCTTCTTCTTCTGCCTCCTTTGCCAGCTCTTCCGGAGTCTTCTTGCTGCGCACGCGGTCTGCGAGGGCTTCGTTGATATCGGCAATGCCGAAACCTGTTGCCAGGATGGTTATCTTCACCTTCTCTCCCAGTGAAGGGTCGTTTGCCGTACCCCATTTCAGCTCGAAGTCAGGTCCGAACTGATCCATGAAGTCGTTGATGTCGTTCATCTCGTCCATCATGAGACCCTTGTTGTCGGCATCGTCACCACGGAAGGAGAGTGAGAGAAGAATCTTCTTTGAGTTGAAGATGTCGTTATCGTTGAGCAGAGGCGAGTGCAGAGCATCGGCAATAGCCTTCTTCACACGTCCGTCGCCTTCGCCGTAACCTGTTGACATGATGGCAACGCCACCATCCTTCAGAACGGTCTTAACGTCGTTGAAATCGAGGTTTATGGTACCATGAACGGTGATTATCTCTGCAATGCTCTTGGCAGCTACGGAGAGGGTGTCATCGGCTTTTGCGAAAGCCTCCATCATAGACAGCTCGCCATAGATAGAACGCAGGCGCTCATTGTTGATGACAAGGAGGGCATCGACATTCTTTGCCATCTCCTCAACGCCGTCGAGAGCCTGGTTAATCTTGCGTGCTCCCTCGAACTTGAACGGTATGGTTACGATACCAACCGTAAGGATGTCGAGAGCACGGCTCTCCCTTGCTATGACAGGTGCTGCACCAGTGCCGGTACCGCCGCCCATGCCTGCTGTAATGAAGGCCATTCGGGTGCCATCATTGAGCATGTGACGTATCTCGTCAATACTTTCCTCGGCAGCTTCGCGTGCCCTCTGGGGACGGTTGCCCGCTCCTAATCCCTCTTTGCCGAGCTGCAGATGGATAGGTACAGGTGAATCGGCCAAAGCCTGGGCATCAGTATTACATAACACGAAGGAGACATCATGTACTCCTTCACGGTACATATGGTTAACGGCATTGCCACCACCACCACCAACGCCAATGACCTTGATGATACTCTTGTTCTGTTTTACGGGGCCAAAATCAATGATGTCTGTCATAATTATTCTTCGGGATTAGTGAGTGCTTGTATCCAGCGTGATATTTTATTTCCAAGAGAGTTATTCTCCTTCTCTTTCTCTCTCTTTTCTTTCTGCTGCCTGTATTCCTGTATCAGGCGGTCTTCCTCTGAGAGGATTTCCTCTTCCTTCTTAGCAGGCTCCTCCTTAGGCCTGATTTCGAAAGTAGGGCCGGAAGCCTGTGTCGGCTGAGGCGCAACGGTCTGCTCAGGCTGCTCCACCTGCTCTGGCTGATTGAAGATGTCTGCATTGGTCTTCTGAACCGCAACATCTGCACAGCAGTTCTGGTCACCCTTGGCAAGAAGTCCGACGAGGGTGTTGTGAGTGAATGAGCTCGGAACCAAAGGCTGTGGAGTGAACGCCTCATTGGTATCCTTGGCTATGCGAACCTGCTCTATATTTGTAATATTGCGGAATGCAACATTTATATTCCTCATCTGTGCTCCACCGCCTGTAAGCACGATGCCGCTCAGCAGCTTTTCTGCAAATTCGGCAGGAACCTGATTCCATACGTTGGTGATAATCTCCTCCATGCGGGCTTCGACACAGTCAATGACATTAACAGCAAGAACCGACTGGCGGGCAATCTTATATGTCTCCTCTGGGTTGATATCCTTCTCGTCCGTAAATGCTGACGCATATTTTATCTTCAGGTCTTCTGCGTCCTGTTCCTCCAACTGGAGTGAGCAGAGGTCCTTTGTGATATTGTTGCTGCCCAATGGGATGACCGCTACGTGACGGACAATATTCTTATGATATACGACAACAGTAGTCGTCTCGGCACCGAGGTCAACGAGCAAGCAGCCGCCACGCTTCTCGGTAGGTGTCAGGATAACGTCTGCCAGAGCGATGGGCGAAAGGTATAATTCAGCAATCTTGACGTCGGCATTAGCAAAGCTCTTGATAAGATTCTGGTAGTGACGTTTGCTTTGCAGGATATTGAGGAAGTTACCCTCAAGATGCTGGCAAGGTATTCCGACAGGGTCGGTCTGCATGAGGTTGTCGGCACGGTATTCCTGCACGAAGACATCAAGAATCTCCTTGTCGTTGTAAATGGTACCACGGTTCTCGTCCATCATCTCAACGATGAGCTGCTGTGATACGATACCTCCCTCGGTACCGGGCATATCGCAGAAGAGCAGATTGTGTTGAGAAAGAACGGACTGGCCTCCAATGCCAACGAACACATGCTTGATGCCTATCTTGAGCTGGGCACGAAGGCGCTGTATGATATTGTTAATAGCCTGTGATGTCTTGTCGATGTTATAGACGACACCTTTTCTAATGCATTGTGTGGCATCTTCTTCAGACAGAGCAAGTACACTCATAGTACCGTCAGGGTTCTTCTTGCCGGCAATACCACGGATTTTTGTTGAGCCGAGTTCAATGGCTACAATGAAGTTCTTCGTTGACATATTATCTGATTATTATACTCTAAGTCAATATAATTATAGGAAAGGGAATTCAAAGCGTTTGTGGTATCATTCGGAACAGGTGGTTCCAGCGTTTGCGGTACATAACGATAGAACAGTTCCAGGCGTGTCATCTGACGCTTGAGGTAATTGTTTATTGCCACGTATTTCTTTGACGGTTGGTCAGCATCGTTTATTTCCGGCATCTTACCGATATTCACCACATGGTTGCTGCTTCGTGGGATGAGTTCCACTTGCTTGTCTTCCGTAATGTTTATCTGCTCTATTTCCTTGCGCCATAATTCGTCCTCCATCAGGAAATGTGCTATGACGCTGATGTATTTTGTGGCATAAGCCTTGCTGATATATCCTGTTGCAATCATGAGGTTGCTGACATATTGCGAATTGGGCATTATGCCTCCGTTATCATCAATGTAGAAATCCTGATTCCATGCATTCTTGATGCGAATGAGCGGTGTACGCTGCATGACGGTGATATATACATGTCCCTGTTGAGTAACACAGCATTGGGCATCGCTGACGAAGGGCATCCTTTTCAGTTCTGTTTCAATCTTGCGAGGATTCATAGTTACGATAGGCTGTCCCAATGGATATATACCCCGCTGTTTGAGAAGCCGCTGTATCTCACTCTTAGTGAGGAAGCCATGGGTGTTCTCATCAGCTACGCATATGGTTACCTTGTTGCAGTCCTTTACTGCTGGAGCAGGCTTGTTCCATGATGTCATAGCCAGGACAAGATACAGTCCAATGACAATGTCGGTAATTATGAAAAAGGCTTTCTTCATTTACTTCTCTTGAATGATTTTCGTTATTTCAGGAACATAGTTGTCAAGATCTCCGGCTCCAAGAATGACGAGGACGTCAAAGTCGCGTGACTTGATGAAATCAAGAACCTCATCCTTTTTTATCATCTGTTTCTTCACCCCAGGAGCGAGGCGGTCATATATGAGCTGCGACGTTACGCCTGGGATGGGCAGTTCGCGTGCAGGGTAGATATCACACAATATCACCTCGTCAAGTTGTGACAATGCTTCTGCGAAGTCTTTGTAGAAGTCGCGTGTACGAGTATAGAGATGAGGCTGGAAGATAGCCGTGATGTGGCGGTTGTTATATACCTGCTTTATGCTTTTTGCACTTTGGTATATCTCTTTGGGGTGATGTGCATAGTCGGATATGACAACATGCTTCTCATCACGCAGGGCGAAGTCAAAGCGTCTGTCAACGCCCTTGTAAGTTTCCATGCCCTTCCTTAACTCATCGGGAGTGCATCCGTTGAGCTGTGCCATAGCCATTGCTCCGATACCATTGTCGATATTTATGGGTACAGGCTGGCCCAGGCGTATGTTCGTGACGTTCTCAACGGGTGAGATGAGGTCGAATGTTATCTCTCCATTCTCGATTTTAATGTTCTCTGCATGGAAGTCGCCTGCTTCAACGCCGTAGGTATATGTCTTCACTCCCTCAGGAACTTCTGCCTTCATCTCAAGTCCGGTATGGATAATCAGGGCTCCTCCCGGCTGGATAAGGGTTGTATAGTGATGGAATGATTCGAGATAAGCCTCTTTGGTGCCGTAAATATCCAGATGGTCAGGGTCGGAAGAGGTGATGACGCTCATCCACGGACGCAGCCAATGGAAAGAACGGTCGAATTCATCGGCCTCGATAACTACAAACTCAGAAGTGTCAGAGAGAATGTAGTTTGTTCCGTAATTCTTGGAGATACCTCCGAGGAAGGCATTGCAGTCAAGATGTGACTGATGCATGATATGTGCACACATAGTAGATGTTGTTGTCTTACCATGTGTTCCTGCTACGCACAATCCTTTGTTCTCCTTGGTCAGCATGCCCAGCACCTGTGCACGCTTTTTGATGTTGAAACCGTTACGTACGAAGTATTCACGCTCCGTGTGGGTCTCGGGTATGGCCGGCGTATATATTACGAGGGTGTTTGCCGGGTCACGACATTCCTCGGGAATGAGGTCAACATTATCCTCATAATGGATATGCATACCCTCTTTGATAAGTTGTTCCGTCAGTTTTGAGGGTGTCTTGTCATATCCGGCAACAAACTTGCCCTGCTTGATAAAATAGCGGGCGATGGCACTCATGCCAATACCACCAGCTCCTATGAAATATATTGCGTCCATTTATGAATTGATTAATTTAAGGCTTTCATCTGCAATGATGTCTGCCGAATTGTATATTGCGAGTTTCTTGATTTCTGTTTCGAGCCGCTGAATCTGAGCAGTGTCAGAAACGAGGGCGATAGCCTGTTCAACGAGCACCTTTGCAGCCTCGTTGTCTGCCACCAATACGGCTGCTCCCCTGTCAGACAGGGCACGGGCATTCTTTGTCTGGTGATCTTCTGCCACGTTTGGCGAGGGAACGAGGACTGCGGCCTTACCCAGGAGGCACAGCTCACTGATGCTTGAAGCACCGGCGCGTGAGATGACGATGTCAGTGGCTTTGTAGGCTGTGGCCATATCGGATATGAACGGCCTTGGGCAGACATACTTATGAGCACCGTCTCCGGCAGCCTTATAATGCTCTGTGGCAATCTTCTCACAGTCTTCAGCATAGTATTTGCCTGTCTGCCAGATTACTTGAATGTGCCTTTCGTCAAAGCGCGAAATACCATCGGCGATGGCATTGTTTATGGTACGCGCTCCGAGAGAACCTCCTATTACCAGTATGGTCGGGGTGTCAGGGTCTAAGCCCATTGATATACGAGCCTCCCGTTTGGTCATATCATTCGTAATAAGAGACTGGCGCACAGGATTTCCAGTCTTTATAATCTTGTCTGCCGGGAAGAAACGCTCCATTCCATCGTAGGCAACGCATATCTTCTGAGCCTTCTGGGCAAGAGACTTGTTTGTTACACCGGCATAGGAATTCTGTTCCTGTATGAGGCAAGGAACTCCCATTGCTGCTGCCGCATTGAGGGTAGGAGCAGAGGCATAGCCTCCAACGCCGATGGCGATATGGGGCTTGAAGTCCTTTATTATTTTCTTTACCATTGAGCGCGAACGGAAGAAATCGATCATTACACCGATGTTTCTGGGACTCCACAGAGGTCTGATGAGTCCACGGACAGGCAGTCCTTCGATTTCGTAGCCGGCTTCAGGAACGCGGGTCATCTCCATCCTTCCCTCAGCTCCGACAAAGAGAATCTCGGCATTCGGGCATTTTGCCTTGAGGGCATTAGCGATACTGATGGCAGGGAAGATGTGACCGCCCGTGCCACCGCCGGAGATAATAATCCGAGGAGCTTCAATGTTCTTCATAATTCTTATTTGTATTTTGTTCGTCTACCTTTTTTGCAGTTCGGCTGATGGACAGTATCATTCCGATGTAGATACAGTTTATGATGGAAGATGTTCCACCCTTACTGATGAGGGGTAGGGGCTGACCTGTGACAGGTGCGAGTCCTGTTGCCACCATCATGTTGAAGAGTGCCTGTACGACGATGAGCAAAGCCAGTCCCATAGCGAGGAAAGCCGGGAAAGGATTTACGCAACGGCGTGCTATAAATCCTGTACGGAAGAGCAGTGATATGTATAGCAATGCCACGAAAGCAGCGCCAAAGAGTCCCATCTCCTCAAATATGATGGCATAAATAAAGTCAGAGAATGCCAGAGGAAGAAAGTCACGCTGCACGCTATTGCCTGGGCCTACTCCTGTGATATGGCTGGATGCTATGGCGATATTGGCATGTCCCACCTGTCCCTTCTTGTCGAGGTCATAGTCCTCAGGGGCAACGTAGCTATGATCCATGAAATCGTCGATACGCTGTTTCCAGAGGTCGAAACGATGCAGGATGCCGCCTCTTTTCTTCACTTCGGACTCTTCTTCCACTACGGATTCTACAACTTTGTCATTTCCTGCCACGACAACCTCCGTAACCTGCCGGCTCTCTTCTCCTTCTCCAAGCTGGGATTTGGACTTACCGATTGTGAGAATAAGCGTTATGCCGATGATTCCGGCGATTACGCAGAAGGAAATGATATAGCTTATATGTTTCAGAGGTACCCTGCCGATTATCATCATGATAAAGACAATGCCCAGCATGAGAGCCGCAGTAGAGAAGTTCTCGGGGAATATCAGTGCAATGAGGGGTAGGGAAGTTCCAAGAATATATTTCGTAGCGTTGGGATGTGCCCCCTCCGGCGTCTGTAGCTGGGAGAGGATATGTGCCGTCGCTAGTACTATGGTTCCTTTCGCAATTTCGGACGGTTGCAAAGGTATTATGCCGAAGAGTTTTATCCATCGGGCAGCATCATTCTCTTTCGTTCCGATTATATAGACGAGAATAAGCAGTATAAGCGATAATGGTACCAGAATAGGTGTGGCCAACTTGAAATAGCGACACGGAATATTCAGCACGCCAACCATTGCTACAACACCAAATAGGAGGATTATGGTGTGGTAGGTAGCGGCAAACCAATAGTTTCCCGACTTATAGCCTAAGCGAGATGAAGAGGAATAGACCTCCAGCACACTGATTATGCACAGTATGAAGAAGATCATCCAGATGATGCGGTCTCCCTTGAAGATATTTTGAAACTTCTGTAGGTCCAATGTTCAGATATTTATTTTATTTTGACTGTTTTGCTAATGTCTTAAACTGTTCTCCACGATCTTCCATGTTTTTAAACAAATCGAATGAAGCGCAGCATGGCGAGAGGAGAACTACGTCGCCCTTCTTTGCAAGTTTCCTGCATGCTTCTACACAATCTTTCATGGAATGTGTATCGGCGGTTGGAATGCCGAGGTTGTCAAACGCTGCATGGAGCTTAGTGTTGTCAACTCCGAGATATACGAGTGCGCTGCATTTCTCTTTTACGAGCTGTGCAATGGTGCTGTAGTCATTACCCTTATCCTTGCCGCCTACGATAAGAACTGTCGGACGAGACATAGCTTCCAGGGCTACACGGCAGGCATCGACATTTGTTGCCTTGGAGTCATTAATCCAAAGAACGCCATCTTCTTCGGTTACTCTTTCCAAACGATGCTCAACTCCAGGGAAATCTTTCAGGCACTGAGCAAGTTTCTCTTTCATCTTCTCCTCCTGACCAGCACCCAGTTCCATCTTTGCCAATGCTGCGAGGGCTGCGTAGTAAGCTGCCATCATATTCCTGAGATTGTGTTTGCCAGGAAGCAGAGGGTTGGGGAATTGCTGCATGACAGAGAGGTCCTCGTCATTGAAAGGCTGCAATGTGGGATTTCCCATAATGGCATAGCGTGAGGAAGGAGTCGGCTTTGGAGAGTAGCCGTCCTGACGCTTCAGGAGTTCCTTGTCGATATACTCATCGCCTGACCAATATATAAAGCTGTCTTTTGGCACCTGATTCTGGATGATTCGCATCTTGGAATCAACATAGTTCTGCATGTTGAAATCATAGCGGTCAAGATGATCAGGAGTGATATTCATAAGAACAGCAACGTCTGCACGAAACTCGAACATATTGTCTAATTGGAAAGAGCTGACCTCTAAGACATACCAGTCATGATCGTTTGTAGCAACCTGCAGAGCATAGGAATGACCTATGTTGCCTGCAAGACCGACATCTACGCCCCATTTCTTCATTATATAATATATGAGCGATGTCGTTGTGGTTTTGCCGTTGGAACCGGTAATACAGATGGTCTTTCCCTTGCTATAGCGCTTAGCAAATTCCAGTTCGGACAAGATAGGGGTATCTTGTTTAATCAAAGCCTGAACCAATGGTGCAGTATCGGGGATGCCGGGACTCTTGACCACCTCGGTAGCAGAAAGTATTTCTGATTCCGTATGGTGTCCTTCTTCCCAGCGTATGTTGTACTCATCAAGGCTCTTCTTATATTTTTGTTTGATACTACCCATATCTGAAACAAAAACATCGTAACCCTGTTTTTTTGCAAGGATGGCGGTTCCTACACCACTTTCTCCTGCTCCGAGTATTGCTAACCTGTCCATTATCTGATCTTTAATGTTATTATTGCGAGTGCGGCCATACCAATGGTAAGAATCCAGAAACGTACGGTAATCTTAGACTCTAACCAGCATCCTCTTGGCCAGTTGAGGAAAATATGTATGTCATCTGTAAGTTGTCCTGGTTTTATGCGGAAGGCATCATGTATCGGCGCACGCTTGAACAGACGCCATTTCTTGCCTTTTTTATTACCAATCTTTGCAAGTTGCACTTGTAGCATTACGGATATGCTCTCACAGAGGAATACAAAGCATAGGATTGGTATCAGAAGTTCCTTATGGATGATTATTGCTGTTACGGCTATGATGCCACCAATGGCAAGAGAACCTGTGTCGCCCATAAATATCTGGGCGGGGTATGCATTATACCACAGGAAACCGACCATAGCTCCGGTAAATGCGCTGAGGAAGACAACTAATTCTTCCGACTGGGGAATGAACATGATGTCAAAGTAAGATGCGAAACTGAGGTTACTGGAGACGTATGCCAATATCCCCAGTGCTATACACACTATGGCCGAGTTCCCCGCACACATTCCATCCATTCCATCGTTGAGATTACTGCCATTACTTACTGCCATTACAATAAATGTTGTAAGGAAGACGAAGAAAATCCATCCTGCTGCGCTACGATTCTGACCCAGCCAAGAAAAGAATACATCGGTGTAGTTAAGGTTGTGGTTCTTAACGAAAGGAATAGTCGTTGTTGTCGATTTTATCGGTTTGCTCTTATGAAAGACGAGTTCGGTGCCTTGCGTTGTCGTAGTGACATTCTCCCTTATGACAACGTCAGGTGAAAGCCAGAGTGTAAGGCCAACGACCAGTCCAAGAAGAGCCTGACCCAGGAGCTTGAATATTGGCTTGAGTCCATCCTTTGATATCTTCAACTTGATGTAATCGTCAGCAAATCCGATAAGTCCCAGCCATACGGTGGTTACAATCATCAAGATAAGATATATGTTGCGAAGCCTGCCGAAGAGCAGACAGGGGATGATAGTTGCTATAATGATGATTATACCACCCATTGTAGGAACTCCTTTCTTTTCTACTCCATAAGGGTCTATGGAGCGGTCACGTTGGGTTTCTGTTCCTCCATTGTTGCGCATCCATTTTATGAAGTGCTCACCGAACCAGATAGAGATAATCAGCGACAGAATGAGTGCCAATATAGAACGGAATGAGATATAGCTCCACATTCCTGAACCTGGTATGTTGAATTGTTCTAAGAAACGAAAGAGATAGTATAGCATTTTGTAGAAGTTTGTTTACATCAATTAGTTATTCCCTGAAGGCATTGCGGAGTTCTTCTCTGTCATCAAAGTGGTGCTTAACCCCCTTTATGATCTGATAGTCTTCGTGTCCCTTACCGGCAACGAGTATCACGTCACCCTTGTTTGCCAGCATGACAGCAGTCTTTATGGCTTCGTGTCTGTCGGCAATGACTACGACTTTTTTCATCTGATGGGCATTCAGGCCTGCAAGCATATCATTGATGATATCCTGCGGCTCCTCGTTGCGCGGGTTGTCGGAGGTTATAATGACCTTGTCGCTTTGCTTTACAGCCTCTTGTGCCATCAGTGGACGTTTTCCCTTGTCCCTGTTGCCACCACATCCGCATACTGTGATTATCTGACCATCCTTTCCCTCCATAACCTCATGGATGGCTTTTAGCACATTCTCCAGTGCATCAGGGGTATGGGCATAATCTACAAGTCCTGTAATGCCATTGCCGGACCTTATTGGCTCTAAGCGTCCTGCCACACTCTTCAGCGTGCTCAGGATTATGAGTATTTCCTCCGCATTCTTGCCGAGCATACGAGCCGCTCCATATACTGCGAGAAGATTTGAAACATTGAATTTACCGATGAACTGTACACCCACCTCACGGCTTTCAATCCTGCTCTCACCGCTTTCCTCGATGCCAAGATACATTCCCTCGAAATGACATTCTATGATGCGGGCAGTATAGTCTGCCATGCGTTGTGTAGAGTAAGTCTTGACAGTAGCCTTGGTGTTCTGGGTCATTATGAGGCCGTTCTTGTCATCAATATTGGTGATAGCAAAGGCCTTTTTATCCAAGCCGTCAAAGAAAGCCTTCTTGGCATCGCGATAATTCTCGAAAGTCTTATGATAGTCCAGATGGTCTCGTGTAAGATTGGTGAAGATGCCTCCGGCAAAGGTCAGACCGCCAATTCTTTTCTGTGCAATAGCGTGGCTTGAACACTCCATGAAAGCATATTCGCATCCGTTTTCAACCATTTTTGAGAGAAGCTGGTTGAGTTCTATGGGGTCAGGAGTAGTATGCTCTGTGGGGTATGCCTCGCCATCGATATAATTGCAGACGGTGGAGAGCAAGCCGCACTTATGTCCCATCTTGCGGAACATATTATATAATAAGGTGGCGATGGTCGTCTTACCATTTGTGCCGGTTACACCAACGAGCTTGAGTTTCTGGGTTGGATTGCCATAGAAAGTAGTAGCCACTACGCCAGCAACATCTTCGGTACTCTTGACCTTTACGTATGTAACGCCGTCAACAGGGTCTGTGATGTCTTCACAAAGTATGGCAACAGCTCCCGATTCTATTGCATTCGGTATAAAACGGTGACCATCCATTTGTGTGCCACGTATGGCAATAAACAGATGTCCTTTCTCTATGCTACGTGAATCAATATTCACACCAGTGACATTGATGTCCGCCGTGCCGATTACCTCGACGGGGCTGATTCTTGAAATGATTTCCTGTAGTATCATCCTAACTCTAATGTTATTTTTTCACCTTTTTTTATTGGGGTTCCTGCGCTCTTGCTTTGATGGAGCACCTTGCCTTTACCTTTTATTATAACCTTTGCACCTCTGCTTTCTGTCTGATAAACAGCATCGCGTGCTCCCATGCCAATAAGGTTCGGCATGTTGGTATTCTGCACACCTTTCTCTCCCAGTTCCTTGTCCTTCTTCTCTTTTTTGTTTGCCAATGCCAGCAACTCCTGTCGGGATAAGTTCTTGTGTGGCTTAGCAACCGCTTTCTTGTTTGCTGTCGTTGGCGTTGTGTGCAGTTTGGTATATATATTCTTCGCCATGATTCCCTCAGAGATATCATGGAATACCTGTCCGGACATAGTGCCGCCAGAGGCAGGAAGACCCGCTTTCTGGATACATACTATGCAGCTGTACTTAGGCTTGATGCGTTTTTTCGTCTTCGGGTCTATACCTGATGGGAAGTATCCGCAGAAAGACAACAGATAGTGTGTGATACCATTCTTGTATCCGCCGTTATTGGCTTTCTGGGCTGTACCGGTTTTGCCGGAGACTCCAAATTTCTTAGAGCCAGCTCTCTTACCTAATCCAATGTCAACAACCTGATAGAGAATAGTTTGTATTTCCCGTAGGGCTTTCTCGTGTTTGTAGATTTTTTCTTTGAGCACCTGGACGGGGTATTCTTTAATTATCTCACCCTTATTCTCGATATGGCTTACAAATCGTGGGCGGACGAGTTTGCCGTCGTTGGCAATAGCATTATAGAATGTCAAGACGGCGATAGGCGGAACATTCGTTTCATAGCCGATGCTCATCCATGGAAGTGCAGTATTACTCCAGTTGGTATAGATGCCATTCTTGTCTTTCTTGGGCATACGCACTCGTGGTGGCATGTACTCTGGGAAGTTAAGATGAAGGTTTTCTGCTATTCCAACCCTGTGCAAACCCTCTACAAATTTTTCGGGGTTGTTATGATAATATTTGTCTATGAGTGCGCTGACACCAATGTTTGAACTAACCTGCAATGCCTTTGGGACGCTGATAACACCATAGCCGCCTCTGTGCCAGTTGTGGTCGCGCATCTTTGCACCATACATCTCCTTTATGCCACATCCGGTATTTATGGTCATGGTGGTGTCAATCACCTCGTCATCAAGGGCTACAAAGTAGCTGGCAGTCTTAAATACTGATCCTGGCTCAAGCCAGTCGGCGATAGCGTGGTTGCGGCCTTCGTAATACTCTTCTGTGTTGGGGTCGAGATCCATATTAACCATTGCTTTTATGTCTCCCGTTTCAACTTCCATGACAATGGCAACGCCAGTATATGCATTGTCTTTCTTCAGTTCCTTGATAAGGGCACGCTCTGCAAGGTCCTGTATTCCAACATCTATTGTAGTTACGACATCACATCCGTCAACAGCTGCTGAGTCAAGAATATCGACCCATCCGTTGAGCACCTTTCTGCGATGTTTGAATCCTGGCCGTCCTTTTAAGAAAGAGTCACAGGCCAGCTCAAGACCAGAATAAGCTATACCTTTTTCCTTGTATGTGTCGCCGATGACACTTTGGGCAAGTGAACCATAGGGGCGATTGCGGACAGAGAATTTTTCTTCAGCAAATCCTCCGATGTTGCTTCTTAGGTTGAATATAGGAAGTTTCTTAACCCTTTGATATGTGGTATAATCAATACGACGTTTTACGATACGCCAGTATCGACTGTTTTTCTCGTAACCTTCTTTGAGGTAAGCCTTAAACTCTTCTGCAGTTCTTTCCGGGAATATTTCGCTAAGTCCCTGGCAAAGCTGGTTGAGAGTCTTGGTGTCATTGCCAAGGGAATCATGCCAAAGGGTGTCAGCCTTGCTTTCCTTTAAGGCAACAAAGTCCATGTGAATCTTATATTCCGGGATGTTGCAGGCCAACTGCTGTCCGTTGGATGCAAGAATATTGCCGCGTACGGGCTTGACAGGGATACTGTCATACTTTAGTGTAGAACTTACCTCAAGCCAATAATCGCGCTCAACGGTCATAATGTAGAATCCCTTTGCCAAAACGGCAAAAGCCACAAGCGCTAATATCACAGCAAACCCGGTATAGCGTAATAGGGAAATATTTGAGTTAAAGTTCTTCACTATTTACTTTAATTAAATAAGGAGGTTCACTGCTGGCTTTCAATGTGCTGTCACCTGTTTCGTGCAAACGGAGGAGAACATTGCTTTCACGGCTCTTTTCTGTCAGTATGCTGCTGCAGACAATAGCCTTATTATGTGCTTCTACTATCTTTGCCTCTAAACGGTCAAGTTCAACAAGTTTCTTTTGATACATGTATCTGCAGCTTATATGTGATATGAGTAACGCACATACAATTAACATTAACTTCATTTGCTTTTGTGCAAAGCGGGCTATGATTACACCACCAAGGGTTCGTGAAATAGAAAAGCGGGAGGAAAGTTCCTGCTCTTCTTTTGCCTCTTTCTTAATGACGTCCTCAATAGTCTTGTCTCCAAGCATATTGCTCGCATCATGCTGGGTTAAATCATTGTCAATCTTTAAGTCAATGTTTTCGGTCATTGTTCTTTTTTCCTTATTATTGTTTAATACCTATTCTTAATTTTGCACTTCTGCTGCGTGGGTTGTCCTGTATCTCATTGTCATCTGGCGTTATCACTTTGTTTGACAAAGGCCTCAGCGGGGCTTCTACTCTTCCAAAGATATCCTCTTTCTTTTTTCCTTCAACATTACCAGTCTTTATGATGTTTTTAACAATCCTGTCTTCAAGACTGTGATATGTTATTATGCTCAAGCGTCCGTTGGTGCTTAATAGTTCTGTTGCGGAAAGAAGCATCTCCTTCAGGGCATCCATCTCTTGGTTCACTTCTATGCGAAAAGCCTGAAAAAGTCTTGCGAGGTCTTTCTTCTCTTTAATCCTTGTAGCTTGGACTAAATCCTGAGTCGTAAGTATTTCCTTCTCGCTTCTTGCCTTAATTATTGACGAGGCTATCTTTCTGGAGTTCTTAAATTCTCCATAGAGATAGAGAATGTCGGCCAGCTTTTCTTCGTCATAATTGTTTGCGATGTCAGCAGCCGTTTTTCCTGCCCGCTTATTCATTCGCATGTCAAGAGGAGTGTCAAATCGAAAGGAGAACCCTCTTTGATCATCATCGAAATGATGGCTCGAAACTCCTAAATCTGCCAGCAGGCCGTCGATATGCTTGACTCCATAGTAGCGCATCCAGTTTTTCAGATATCGGAAGTTGCTTCTTATGAAAGTAAAGTTATCCGTTAAAGCTTCTCCCTGTGTGTCTGTCCAGTTTTTCTCTGCATCCTCATCTTGATCGAACGAAAACAGATGGCCGGTGCCATTTAGCCTTCTCAATATTTCCCTGCTATGTCCCCCTCCGCCGAGAGTGACGTCCACATATGTTCCACCAGGCTTTATGTCTAATCCATCAACACTTTCTGTTAGTAGAACGGGGATGTGGTACCTCTGACAAATCATGCTCTTTTTACACTAGTCTTCTTTATTGCCAAGTAATTCTTCTAACACTTTACTGAAGTTTTCTGACTTTGACAATGCTGAATCGTTGTCGGCAGACCATATTTCAATAGTGTCACCAACCCCAACAAAACGTACGGTTTGTTTTATGTCGGCTTGTTCTTGTGCTTTTCTTGAGAGCAGGAAACGCCCGTTGCCGTCAAGGCTGACAAGCTCGACATCACTCACGAATTCCCTGAAGATCTGTTGCTCCTGCCTGTTCCATCTGTTGAGCTTTTTGCGCATAAGATCCTCTTGCTCATTCCAAACACTTTCAGGATATAAAACGAGGCACTTTTCGTGGACGTCTTTTCGAAGAACCAACTGCTCCACGCCTTCTTGCTGCAAGATTTTTCTGAAAATTGCAGGTAGGAAGACGCGTCCCTTGGAATCTGTTTTTGCCTCTATGTTACCTAAAAAACGCATGTGCGTATCTTTAATTTGAAATATCCGTCTGCAAAATTATAAAAAAAATCCCCACTTTACCCCATTTTTCCCCACTTTTTTGTATAAACGCCCGAATTTAAGTTTATTTAACTAAAAAGGAGGCTCTAATTCAGCAGAAAGAAGTACCTTTGTGAGGTAAATGTCTAAAGCAAGTTGTTTTTTATATTATTATGGCAAAAAAAGCACTTTTAATGATTCTCGACGGATGGGGAATCGGTAAACATGGTAAGGGTGATGTAATCTATAATACCCCTACACCATATCTGGATTATCTTACAGCAGTTAGTAGTCATTCACAACTTCAGGCATCGGGCGAAGATGTAGGTTTGCCAGATGGTCAGATGGGCAATTCTGAGGTCGGACATCTGAATATTGGAGCAGGTCGCATTGTATATCAGGACCTGGTGAAGATTAACCGTGCCTGCAAGGACGGTTCCATCATGGAGAATCCACAGGTGAAAGCAGCCTACAGCTACGCCAAGGAGAACGGAAAGAAGCTGCATCTGATGGGTCTGACTTCTGACGGTGGCGTACACTCAAGCCTCGACCACCTCTTTAAACTGATTGAGATAGGTAAGGCTTATGGCCTGAAGAATCAGGTGTTCGTACATTGCTATATGGACGGTCGTGATACTGACCCACACTCTGGTATAGGCTTCATCCAGAAGATTACTGATGTTTGTGCTGCCAACGATGCTGCCATCGCCAGTATCGTAGGTCGTTTCTATGCAATGGACCGCGATAAGCGCTGGGAGCGTGTAAAGGAAGGTTACGACCTAATCGTGAATGGTGTTGGTAAGCAGGCTACTGATATGGTGAAGGCTATGGAAGAGAGCTACGACGAAGGCGTGACGGATGAATTCATTAAGCCTATCCATAACGCTTCTGTCAATGGCTGTATTGAAGAGGGTGATGTAGTAATATTCATCAACTTCCGTAACGACCGTGCCAAGGAGATGACCATCGCGCTGACCCAGGAAGATATGCCTGAGCAGGGAATGAAGACCATCCCAGGCCTGCAGTACTACTGTATGACGCCATACGACGCTAATTTCAAGGGCGTTCACATCCTCTTCCCCAAGGAGAATGTTGAGAATACCCTTGGTGAGTATCTGAGCAAACAGGGCAAGAAACAGCTGCATACTGCTGAAACTGAGAAATATGCGCATGTAACTTTCTTCTTCAATGGAGGTCGTGAGGCACCATATGCTAACGAGGACCGTGTGCTTGTGGCATCTCCGAAAGTCGCTACCTACGATTTGAAGCCTGAAATGTCGGCTTACGAGGTTAAGGACAAATTGGTAGAGAATATTAAGAAGAATGTGTATGATTTCATCGTGGTTAATTTCGCTAATGGTGACATGGTCGGACATACTGGTGTGTATAATGCAATAGCAAAAGCTGTACATGCTGTAGATAACTGTGTTCGCGATGTTGTAGAGGCTGCTAAAGCTACTGATTATGAGGTTATTATCATCGCGGATCATGGTAATGCTGACAACGCAATTAATCCTGATGGAACTCCTAATACAGCGCATTCTTTAAATCCGGTACCTTGTATCTATGTAACGGATAATAACAGTGCAACTATAAAGGATGGACGTCTTGCAGATGTTGCTCCAACTATACTGCATATTATGGGATTGGATAAGCCTGCAGACATGACGGGTGAGAATCTTATAATAGACTAATAAAGTGAATGTAGTTATAGAGCCTTCATGGCAAGAAATTCTACAGAGCGAGTTTGACAAGGAGTACTTTGTCAAACTCGCTCAATTTGTTAAACAAGAGTATTCTCGAAATACCTGCTATCCTCCTGGAAAAGAAATATTTAACGCCTTCAATCTGTGTCCCTTTAATAAAGTGAAGGTGGTTATTTTGGGCCAAGATCCATATCATGGTCCGGGTCAAGCGGAAGGATTGTGTTTTTCAGTTAAGGAGGGTATTCCATTGCCGCCTTCTTTGGTTAATATTTTTAAGGAGGTAAAGGATGATGTCGGTGCTATTCCCGATATTATAACAGATAATTATGGAAAGAGGATGTACAATGGCAGTTTGAGGCGTTGGGCGCGGCAAGGTGTTCTGTTGCTCAATACTACATTGACTGTACGTGAGCATTCTCCGCTCTCTCATCAGCATCAGGGGTGGGAAACGTTTACTGATGCAGTTATAAAAAAAGTGTCAGATACACAAAGTCATATTGTGTTCCTGCTGTGGGGCGGACCTGCACGTGTAAAAAAGAAACTGATTGATACACAGAAACATCTGGTATTGGAAAGTGTCCATCCGTCACCTCTTTCCGCAAATCGTGGAGGTTGGTTTGGTAATCACCATTTTAGCCTGTGTAATAGCTGGTTGCAGCAAAAAGGAGAGAGTCCTATTGAGTGGTAAGTTCTTTGGCTGCTGTGCATAGTCCTTCGTACCACTCTTCGCCAAAACGTTCAATAAGAGGATCCTTAAGGAATTTATACAGAGGCAATGATAATTCGTTGCCTTTTTTTATGGCGTCTTTACATACGTCCCACCTGTGATATACTAATGCTGTAAGGCCATTACTCAGCTTTGACTCTCTTATAGGATATAAGGCACAAGAGATTGGCTTCTTCCAATTTGTCTTTCCCGCCCGATATGCTTTCTCATATGCGCATAGACAGCAATTTCTCACGATTTCATCGGGCTTATGTTCGCCTTTTTCGGAATTAGGTATGCTGATATCCTGGTAGCAAGTAAATACGCAGTCCTTGCCATTGACAATGGATGTTACCAAGTCTCCGTCCTTGTCTGTATATGCAACTCCTTGTGAGGCAATGACAAGCTGTGCTTCTAATGCAAGGTCTTTTTTTACTATATCTAAATTATCCTCAATGAGAGCAATCTCTTCAAGCGTAACGGGTGCTCCGGCTTCTCCTTCTATACAGCATTGCCCTTTACACTTAGAAATATCACAGCAGAAATTCTCCGTAAGAATTTCTGCTGATACAAGTACATTGTCTATTTGGATAATCATTTATTTCTCGCGATATTCTTTCCCAGTGAGATTAAGCGTCAATATTTGCATATGTGGCATTCTCCTCAATGAAGATTCTGCGTGGCTCTACATCATCGCCCATCAGCATTGAGAATATCTCGTCTGCATCGGCTGCATTCTGTATTGTAACCTGCTTCAGTAGGCGAGTTTCAGGATTCATTGTAGTGTCCCACAGCTGTTCTGGGTTCATCTCACCAAGACCTTTGTATCTCTGTGTGTGCAGACGTGAGTCATCTGAGTTGCCCTCGCAATATTTGTCAATGAATCTCAGACGGTCTTC
>CACYKA010000034.1 GCA_902774795.1 uncultured Prevotellaceae bacterium
CCTGACTACGGCTCTTGCGTAGAGATTTCCACCCGTGCTGCTCAGCATGAGATGATATTCCCTTCACTCCTTGCCATTGCCATACCAATCATCGTTGGTTGTGTTCTTGGTGTAGCAGGTGTTCTCGGACTCCTCGTAGGCGGTCTGACTTGCGGCTTCACGCTGGCGGTCTTCATGGCCAATGCAGGCGGTGCTTGGGATAATGCTAAGAAAATGGTCGAAGAGGGTAACTTCGGCGGCAAGGGGTCATTCGCCCACAAGGCTACCATCGTGGGTGATACCGTAGGTGATCCTTTCAAGGATACCAGCGGCCCATCGCTCAACATTCTCATCAAGCTCATGTCGATGGTCAGCATCGTCATGGCCGGCCTGACAGTAGTCTTCGGATAATATTAGTTTACAGTTTACTGTTTACCGTTTACCGTTTACGGTTTAAGTAATGTTTGTAATTAAAGGCGAACCGGCTATTGTAGCTGAGACACGCGAACGCATCCTCATGGAGTTCAGTGACCTTGAATTCCATGAGGATGGTCATATATACATCCTCAACGGCTGCCAGCTGCCCTCCGTCACACAACTTGCCCATCGGTTCATCCGTGAGCCCTTCGACGAAGAGCTGCAGGCAGAACGTTATGCACAGCGTCATGGTGAGACTGCTGAATACTGGAAGCGCGAATGGCATAAAAACTCTTTTCGTGCAACAGCCCTCGGCACCAAGACCCATGAGTTCGGCGAGAGCCTGGCCTATCTGCGTGCAGGCCATCCTGAGATGATTAGGCCCAGCGTCATCAGCCAGTACAGCGAGGAGTATCATTATCTGGCACCTATCCACCCCAAGGAAGAGGCCGTAGTACATTTCCTCGATGCCCTGCCGCCGTCGTATCATCTTGTGCTCAACGAGGCGCGCATCTATAGCGGCAAAAATCTCGATGCCTCGCGCAATCTCTCTCAGCAGGTCTGTGGCACCTTCGATATGCTCTATTATTACGATGGGGGAGGGAACCCCGAAAAGGCCGGCTTCATAATCTTTGATTATAAGACCAACAAGTGTCTTGAGAATGACTTGAACCTCCGCTTCGGCAAATACCTCCGCGAGCCCTTCAACGACCTGGTAGAGCAAGACCTCAGCCTCTATACCATCCAGCTGTCGCTCTATGCCCTGATGCTTGAAGACATCGGCCTGAAGATTATCGACCGCAAGCTCATCTGGCTCAAGGAAGACGGCACCTTCGAAAAGAAAACCGTCCCCGACGTCACAGAAAAACTCCGCGAATGTTTGTAAGAGAACGATTCCTTTTCCTTTTTTTATTGTCCCTGATTACTATAGGGAATATTAATGCCATAACAGAGGAAGAACAGCAGCAACTTATCGAAACAGGGTTGCCTCTTGTCGTTATTGAGACTGTTGATAGCGAAGAGCCGACATTCGAGACTGTTGTTGCCCCTCCTGGAAGCAATGGCCAGAGTATTAAGAATGCTACAAAAGTACCTGGCAGAATGATAATTGCAAATGGCGGGATTACAACTTATGACAGTGGGGACTATGAGAAAGATTCATTAGGCATCACCATCAAAGTGAGAGGTAATACGAGTGCAATCCTTCCGAACCATTCCTACAAAATCAAATTGCAGAAGAAGGCTGACTTGCTCCTCAGGGGCGACAAACGGTATAAGGACAAAGACTGGTTGCTGCTTGGTGTTACAAATCTCAATACTTTGATTGGATTTAAGGTCAACGAGTTGGTTGGCTTACAATGGACTCCTGGCTATCTGTATGTCAACTTCGTATTGAATGGCGACTACAAGGGCATATATATGCTGGCAGAATCTGTGGATAGAAATGCCGACTGTCGTCTTAATGTTGACAAGAATACGGGATATGTTTTTGAGCTGGATGCATATTGGTGGAATGAAGACCTTTATGTAGAATCCTCTTTTTGGGAAAGCTTGAACTATACATTCAAATATCCTGACAGTGACGACATCACAGAAGAACAATTAAGTTATTTTCAGAAGCACATACAGAAAGTGGAGGCATCGTTTGAAGATGGCACTTACCCCGACTATATTGACGTCGAGTCGTTTGCGAAATGGATGCTGGCCCACGATATTCTTGGGAACATGGATGGAGCGGGTTCCAACATATATCTTACTAAATACGATAGCACCTCCACATCAAAGGTCATGATGGGAACATTATGGGATTTTGATGGTATCATGTGTTCAAAAAGATGGGCTTCGGCACACGACTATTTGCCATATTTCAGGTTGCTTTTCAAAAGCGATAATAATGCATTCAGGAAAGCATATTTGAACAGGTGGGAGGAGATAAAAGACTCAATCTTTGACAGTTTATATGAGTATTTTACCAACTTCTCACAGTCTGCGGAAGGACAGGCATTTGATTCTTCTATAACATACCATAATACCCGATGGAAATCAAAACTAAGACTTAAACCTGTTGAGACCTATTTGGAGGGTGCACAGACTTTTTTTACGTGGCGTAAACAATGGCTGGAGGATAACATAATGTTTGAGCCAAGAATTGGCGACACTATCACGGTAGGAGATGTCATATACCGTGTAACATCCTATAGCCCTGGAACGGTAGAGGTTATAAGTACAGTAAATACTGATACTGTGGCCATTGCAAACATTATAACAGCCGATAAGTGGAGATACACCGTAACAAGTATAGCAAGCGATGCATTTGAGAACGCTAAGGAAATGACCGGCATAGAGATTCCCAACACAATTATAAGCATTGATAGTGTGGCTTTTTCTGGCTGTACGGCAGTTACGTCCATTAGCTGTATGGCACAGACACCTCCAATATGTGGCAGTATGGCTCTTGATGACATAAATAAAAGTGAGTGCATATTATATGTGCCAAAAGGATGTGTGGAAGTTTATCAGTTTGCTGACCAATGGAAGGATTTCTTGTTTATAGAGGAAGGTGACACGTCTGATTACCTTCGGGGCGACGTGAATGGCGACGGATTTGTAAATGGCACAGACATCCAAGCTGTCATCAACTTCATTGTTGAAAGCCAGTATGATGAAAAGGCTGATGTGAACAAGGATGACATTGTCAACGGCACGGACATTCAGGAGGTAATCAACATCATTGTAAATGCCGAATGATTGAAATTAGAAATAAAATAGAAAGGCGTCGCATAGCGGCGCCTTTTTTATACTTAACGTAAGTGTTGGAACACCGACGAAATATGGGGCAAAAAATGAACCTATGGTTCGTGAGGCATTTATATTGGCTTCGTGAGCCAAGTAAGCCTGCTTAATCGGGCCACGAACATATGTTACTTTTTTAGGGCTGTATTTCGCTTCTTGCTATTGCTTACTTCTTATTACTTTTTACCTCTGCCACTATGTACTCGGAGCGGGTGCCAATGCGGAACTTGCCGCCCCAGATGCCTAATCCGCTGCTGACATAATAGCGGGTGCTGCCACGTTGATGGTTTCCAAAGGCACACTCGTAGATGTTTTCCGTAATCCACGAGATTGGCCACACCTGTCCGTGATGGGTGTGACCGCTGAACTGGAAATCTATATGCTGTTGCTCGGCCTGTTCAAGGTGGTAGGGCTGATGGTCCAATAGAATGAGAAATGAGGAATTGGAAATGAGTGATTTGTTTTCGTTCACTATCTTGCCCAGTGACTTACGGTGTATGTTGGTGCGGTCGTCGCGCCCGTTGATACGCCGTCTCGTGACCTTTGACATGCCGTCTCGTGGCCTTTGATATGCCGTCTCGCTTTTTATAACGAATAAAGATAAGACAAGCAACAAGAATAACGGGAAAGACGGAGGCGGCAAGAAGTCCGCTTTGTATGTTGCTTTCGGCAGAGCTGGTGCAAATGCCTACGAGGGATGGTCCTATTGTTCCACCGACATCGCCTGCAAGGGCTAACAATGCAAACAGTGCCGTTCCGCCTTGTGGAATGTGGGCGGATGTAAGGCTTATAGAGCCAGGCCACATGATTGCAACGGCAAGTCCGCTTAACATACAGCCAATAAAAGAGATTAGGGGTACGGACGACAAGGATGCCAACAGGTAGGAGGCAAAGCAAAGAATGCCTGCCCATGTCATATACGACGAGAGATCAAGATTCTGCCCCTTCTTGCCATACCACATTCGTCCCAATCCCATGAAGAATGCAAATCCGCAAGGTCCTGCCAAGTCACCGATTGCCTTATCAACACCTAATGACACCTCAGCAAAGGCCGAAGACCATTGCGCCATAGATGCTTCGGAGGCGCCTGTTGCCACCATCAAAATAAGAAAGGGTAGGAACGTCCGGTTTTTAAGCAGCTGGCTCATGCTCATTCCCTCCGAATCCTGCACAATGGGCTCAATGGGACATGTGGCAAAATTGATGATGTTATAAAGCGGAATCAATGCCCAAAGGCATGTCAGGATGCGCCAGTTATCAATTCCAAAAAGAGCGAAGAATAGCGTAGAACCCAGGACAACCCCTACTACTCCCCAGCAATAGAAGGAATGAAGCAGGCTCATCATGCCCTCCTTGTTGGGAAACGGGCAGGCTTCGATTATAGGGCTGCATAGCACTTCTATCAGTCCGCTGCCGATGGCGTAGACGGTGACGCAGATTAGAATACCTACCAGCGGTTCCGGGAATAGTGCAGGCAAAAATGCCATGCCGGCAAGTCCCAAGGCTGATGTTACCTCGGAGATGATGATGTTCTTGCGGTAGTCGATGTTTTTGAATTTGGCACACAGGAAATCT
The DNA here is from genome assembly GCA_902774795.1 of uncultured Prevotellaceae bacterium. Taxonomy (GTDB): domain Bacteria; phylum Bacteroidota; class Bacteroidia; order Bacteroidales; family Bacteroidaceae; genus Prevotella. Next base: position 4,765 of record CACYKA010000034.1, read on the forward strand.
ACAAACAGTTGTACTGCATAAAAGACGGCTGGAATGAGTGCCAGACTGGCTATAGGAATCTCATACTCACGATGAAAAGCAATAAACAGAAGAGGTGTGAAGTTTGCTACGATGGCTTGCGTCACAAACCCCAGATAACAGGCTCGCTTGGTGCTACTGTAATCTTTTATAATATCAGTCATCTTGTTATTGTTTTGTTGTTCTTGAATCTCTCACCGACTCAACCTTTGCCTATTGCGCCGGCGATGAGGTCGAAATGCTTTTCACCTCTGCCACGATGTACTCAGAGCGGGTACCAATGCGGAACTTGCCACCCCAGATTCCTAATCCGCTGCTGACGTAATAGCGGGTGTTTCCACGTTGATGGTTTCCAAAGGCACACTCGTAGATGTTTTCCGTAATCCACGAGATGGGCCACACTTGCCCGTGATGGGTGTGACCACTGAACTGGAAGTCAACATGGTGTTGCTCGGCCTGTTCAAGGTGGTAGGGCTGATGGTCTAACAGTATGGTATATGAGGAATTGGAAATGAGCGATTTGTTTTCGTTCACTATCTTGCCCAGTGACTTACGGTGTAAATTGGTTCGGTCGTCGCGCCCAATGATACACAAGTCATCAATGGTGACAACACTGTCGCGTAGCAGGTGGATGCCCGCATCGCGATAAAACTGGCGGGCACCTGGCTCGCCACTGTAGTATTCGTGGTTGCCTAAGCAGGCATAGACTGGGGCTGAAAGCCGTCGGAACTCCTCATGCATCCGTTCTTCTTTCAGGGGGCGCATGCTCATGTCGATGATATCGCCGGCAATCAGAATCAGGTCTGGCTTCTCTGCATTAATCATGTCAACCCAGCGGTGGAGTTCTTTGCGAGGATTATGGTAGCCTATATGCAAGTCGCTGACCATAACCAGTTTCAGGGGACGAACCATAGGACGGCTGGCGGTCAGCGTCAGTTCCTGGCGATATTTGTGCTGATAGTGCATATTGCCATAGACAAAGACGCCTACCATAAGGATGGTAATGCCAAGAGCGGTGTACCAGTTATTATATAAAAAGGTGCGGGGAATGATATGGCACAGTCGTGCGATATCGAGAACAAGAAACAATATGACCAGATACATCATAACGAAGATACTTGACGTACCTATTTCATATAGTGCTGTGCCAACAGGGAGCGGCATGCTGTCGTAAAGGCCCCGCATGCCAAATATCATGGTCAGGAACGAGCCAGCCAGTAGTGCTATGGCTGATACTCTCAACCACAACGCACATGGCAACAGGCACCAGACATGCCAGGCAATATAGGCGATACCCAACAGGGGTAACAATAGGAATATCATCATCCACATGGCTTTCATTTATAGAAGGTGATTCTACAAAATTACAAAATGTCGCTGCAAAGGTAATAAAAAATCCGCACTTTTTTTGGAGAATACGTATTTTTTTGTAATTTTGCAACATCTTCAATAAATAAAAACGAAAAGACTTATGAAAGTAGGAATCCCAAAAGAGATTAAGAACAATGAGAATCGCGTGGGTATGACCCCTGCGGGAGTGGCAGAACTGGTGCGTCGCGGGCATGAGGTCAGCGTGCAGCATACGGCAGGCGAGGGGAGTGGATTCTCCGACGATGAATATGTGGAAGCCGGAGCTCGCATACTGCCGACGATAGAGGCGGTATATCGCGAGTGTGACATGATAGTAAAGGTGAAAGAACCGATAGAGCAGGAGTATGGACTGGTGCGCAAGGGCCAACTGCTGTTTACGTATTTCCACTTCGCCTCAGAGAAAGAACTGACAGAGGCTATGTTGAAGAGCGGCGCTGTATGTCTGGCTTACGAGACGGTGCAGCTGCCTAACGGTTCGCTGCCTCTGCTGCAACCAATGAGTGAGGTGGCAGGACGTATGGCAACACTGAACGGAGCTTACTACCTGCAGAAGACTCAGGGCGGCAAGGGCAAACTGATCAGCGGTGTGCCTGGCGTAAGCCCTGCAAAGGTATTGGTATTGGGTGGCGGCGTTGTTGGCGAGGCTGCTGCAAGAATGGCGGCTGGCCTTGGTGCCGACGTTACGATTGCTGATATTTCTCTGCCACGTCTTCGCCAGCTTGACATAGAGACTCCTGCCAATGTGCATACTCTGTATTCTTCTGAGCACAACATACGAGAGCTTCTGCCTACGGTTGACATCGTTGTGGGCAGCGTTCTGGTACCTGGTGACAAGACGCCTCACCTGATTACAAGGGAAATGCTGAAACTGATGGAGCCAGGAACGGTGCTGGTGGATGTGGCTATCGATCAGGGCGGATGCTTCGAGACATCACGTCCAACGACTCACAGCGACCCTGTATATACCGAAGAAGGTATCATACACTATTGTGTGGCGAACATCCCGGGTGCTATTCCTAATACCTCTACTCTGGCTCTGACGAATGCTACGCTGAAGTATGCCGTAGCCTTGGCTGACAAAGGATGGCAGCAGGCATGCAAGGATGATGAGGCTCTGGCAAAGGGACTGAACATCGTAGAAGGCCGCGTGACATTCAAGCCAGTAGCAGACTTGTACGGACTGCCATTTGGTAAAGTTTAAAGTTTAGAGTTTAAAGTTTAAAGACGGTTTAAAGTTTAAAGACGGTTTAAAGTTTTAAAAGTTTAAGGGTTTAAGTAGTTCAATAATAAAGCCCGTCAGCATTGCTGGCGGGCTTTTTGTTGTCTTATTATTTATTATTACTTGCTTTCTTCGAGCGGTACTGCGAAGTATGCCTTCTTGCCTGTAGGATATACACCCTGTATATAGAGCACTGGGTCTTTTGACGTGCTGGCTTCCTTCACAAGCTTCTGAATGTCGTCGATGGACTTGACAGTCTCGTCGTTGACCTTCTGGATGATGAAGCCGCGTGTGATGCCGGCAGTCTTCAGGGCACCATTGTTTATCTTGATGACTTCTACGCCATAGCCAATCTTCAGATGCTCCTTCTGCTCATCGGTAATCTCGCGGAAGTTGGCTCCCAGAACATCGAGGTCAGCCTGCTTCACGACACCAGTATTGCCCTGGGCATTCTTCAGCGTTATGGTTGAGGTCTTGGTCTTCTTCTTATGAACATAGGTAATGGAAATCTTGTCGCCTGGGCGCTTGGTTGCCATATACTCCTGCAGTTCTGCCATCTTGGTGACCTTCTTGTTGTCGATGGAAGTGATGACGTCGCCATCCTCAAGACCTGCGTCGGCTGCTGCACCGTCGGGATCAACCTTGTCAACATATACACCTTCGTTTACGCCGAGGTCAACTTCCTTGTTCTGTGCCTTCTGAGAGTCAATCCACTTGTGAGCATCAACACCCATAATGCCGAGCAGGGCACGCTGTACCTGACCATACTGCTTGATGTCGGCTACCACCTTATTCATAATAGTAGTAGGAATAGCGAATCCATAGCCTGCGTATGAGCCTGTCTGTGAATAGAGCATAGCATTGATACCTACCAGCTCGCCGCGTGTATTGACGAGAGCACCACCTGAGTTTCCCTGATTGATGGCTGCATCGGTCTGGATGAATGACTCTACGCCATTGGCACCCAAAGAACGTGCCTTGGCACTTACGATGCCGGCGGTAACAGTACTGTTAAGGTTGAAGGGATTGCCTACTGCCAATACCCATTCGCCGACCTTCAGTTTGTCGGAGTCGCCAATAGGAAGGGCAGGGAGGTCTTTTGCAGAAACCTTGATAAGAGCCAGGTCGGTGGTCTTGTCGGTACCTACTATGGTAGCAGAGAACTCGCGGTTGTCGTTCAGGGTCACAGTCAGTTCATCGGCACCGTCAACGACGTGGTTGTTGGTAACGATATAGCCGTCGGAAGAGATGATGACACCAGAGCCTGATGCTTCCTTCTTAGGAGTCTGAACCTGCTGCTGACGGCGTCCGTTGCCTTGTCCTGGGTTGCCGAAAAATCCAAATGGGTCGAAGAAATCGCCGAATGGATTTGTCTCAACCTCAACAGTCCTTGTCTTGGCATTCTGGACGTACCTGATATGTACTACAGCTGGCAGAGCTTTGTCTGCTGCGTAGGTGAGATCTACTGGCTGACCTGCTACTGCTGGAGCTGCGGGTTCAGCGGGTTGTGCTGCATTAGCATGAATGAATGCACCAGCAGAAAATGCGAGGCTTACCACGCATGCTGCTGTCAGAAGATAACTTTTTACAATTTTCATAATTACTATAGTTTAAATGGATAATATGCTACTTGGTAATCGCTTTTTTGTTAAATTCCGAGTGCAAAAGTAATAAAAAAAGCGTTTCGCCTATAAGTTGCCTCCATTTTTTTTTGTGATATTGAGTTTTTTTAAATATTGCCTGCTTTATATTAACGGGAATTAGTAATCCTGCCTTTCTGTTAACAACTCCTTAACCATTTCTGCGGCTCTTTCACCGTCGATGGCTGCAGAGACGATGCCGCCGGCATATCCTGCACCCTCTCCGGCAGGGAACAGTCCCATTACCGCTATGCTTTGCATAGTTGTCTGGTCGCGGGTGATGCGAACAGGTGCCGAGGTGCGTGTCTCAACGCCAATCATCAGAGCTTCGTTGGTGAGGAATCCGTGTCTCTGCTTGCCGAAAGTCTTGAAACCTTCCTGCAGTCTGTGGGAGATGGACTTGGGGAGCCAGAAGTGAAGTGGCGACGAGATGACGCCTGGGGCGTAGCTGGTTCTTGGGAGGTCGTATGACAACCTGCCGTTGACAAAGTCACTCATGCGCTGTGCTGGTGCTGTCTGCTTCATGTTGCCCTGTTGCCAACACATGCGCTCCAACTCTTCCTGAAACTTCATCATGCACAGGGCATCTTTCTCTTCTGAGACATCCTCGGGCCGCACTTCTACAACCATTCCTGAGTTGCTCCACTGGCCGTTGCGGTCGCTGGGTGACATGCCATTGACGACAATCTGCTCCTTATCCGTAGCAGCAGGTATCACAAAACCGCCTGGACACATACAGAAGGAATAGACTCCTCTGCCATCGACCTGCGTCACGAAGGAATATTCTGCTGCAGGGAGGTATTTGCCCCTGCCTGCAGAAGAGTGATACTGTATCTTGTCAATCATTTCCGACGGATGCTCCAGTCGCACTCCGACGGCAATGCCCTTGGGCTCGATAAGGTTTGCATTTGTCTGGGAAAGATAGCGGTAAACGTCTCTTGCACTATGACCAGTGGCAAGAATCACAGGACCATAGAAGAGTGAAGAGTTCTTGGACGAGCCAAGCGGCAAAGCCGAGCGAAGAGTGAAGAGTGAAGAATCTCCGCTTTGACCTTTGACCTTTGACCTTTGACCTTTCACCTCCGCCACAACCCCCTGAACCTTGCCGTCTTTTATCAGCAGTTCTGTCATCTTTGTCTGAAAGTGAACCTCTCCTCCTGATGCCAGTATCTGCTTTCTCATATTCTCTATAACGCGGGGCAGTTTGTCTGTACCGATATGAGGATGGGCATCGGAGAGGATGGATGTGCTTGCACCGAACTGGCAGAAGACATTCAGAATCTTCTCTATGCTTCCGCGTTTCTTGGAACGGGTATATAACTTACCATCAGAGTAGGCTCCTGCTCCGCCCTCGCCGAAGCAATAGTTGCTCTCGGGGTCAACACTCTGCTGCGACTTTATCAGTGCCAGGTCTTTCTTTCTTTCTCGAACATCCTTGCCACGCTCCAGTATGACGGGACGCAGTCCCAACTCTATGAGTCTTAGCGCAGCAAAGAGACCACATGGACCTTCACCTACAACAATCACCTGCGGAGCCTTTGAGACATCAGGATATTCAGTCCTGACGTAGGCTTCGTCGGCAGGTTCTTCGTTGATGTATATGCGAAGGGTGAGGTTGACGTATATTTGTCGCTGGCGGGCATCGATACTTTTCTTAAGCACACGCACATGTGTGATTGTGCGTCTGTCGATGCCTATCTCGCGACTTACATAGTCGGCAATATTCTGCTCGCTGTATGCCACCTGCGGGGTGACGCGTATCTGGAGTTCCTTTGTCATGGGCTATTGGGCGCAAGTCAAAATCAAAACCTGTCGATGTCTATTGACACTCCAACCATGAGGTTGATGCCCAAGGTAGTGGGTGAATTGTACAGGTAATGCTTGGGGGCGTAGTTGAATATGTTGTCGAGAGCGATGTTTACGCTGAAGGCGTCGCGGAAACGGTTGGTGAGCTGCACCTTCCAGATAGAGTAACCCTCGCAGTCGATGTCGTAGAGTAGGAAAGGCGGTGCCATCTGCATCTTAGTATAAGTAAGGGATGAGAGATAGCGTCCGTAAATGCACAGGTTGGTGGAGTACCAGCTGTTCCATTTCTTGTCCCAGTCGGCACGAACATTGATCGAGTGGGGGCGGGCAGGAGCATACTGGTTGGCGCTGCCGTCGCGCACCTGTTCGTGGGTATAGCAGTAGCCTATACGGGCACCTATCACGGAGCCGTCGCCCATCTGCCATTGTGACTGGGCTGTAGCCTCGATGCCGAAGACGTGCATTCTTGAGATGTTGATGTATTGTATGTAGTTACGCTGTTTCTCAACATCAATCTGCGGCAGGTGGGTGGAAATCTTGTCGTTGACGATGTTGTAGTTGGCACTGAGGGTGAAGTTATACTGCCCCGTAGTGTATTCCGCTCCGAGATTGAAATTGTGTGACTTCTCGGATTTGAGGTTCTCGTTGCCATAGACATAGAGAGTACCCACCATAAGGAACTGTGAATATTTCTCCTTCAGCGTAGGAGCGCGAAAACCTCCGGCATAGCCGCCGCGAAGGGTGAAGTTCTCGTAATTGTAGCGGAAACCGAGCTTGCCTGTCAGATGAGAGGTGTGGTCATCAGAGAAATAGTCCCAGCGACCTGCGCCGATAAGTTCCCAGTACTTGTTGATGTTCCAGTCATACTGGGCAAAGACATCACCTGTATATTGCCTGTAGGAGCGGCCGTTGTCGAACTGATAGGAGAGGAGGTAGTCGCGCATATAGTCACCACCGACGGTGAGGATGCCTGAGGCGAAACTGTGGTTGAAGAGGGTGCGAACCCTGTTCTGCACATTGGAATAGTCGCGGATGTCCTTTTTGTATTCCTTGTAATAGTCGGACTTGTCGTACTGGTCGAAGTTATATGCCAGCTCCAGGTAGTCGGCGGAAGAGATGTTCCATTCGCCCTTGAGGCCTCCGCAGAAGTCGCGGTAGCGGTTGGGAATTTCAGGACTTTCTTTTCCCTGACGGAAGAAATATCCTGCATGACCTGTGACCTTCAGATTGTCAAGAGGCCGCCATACTAGTTTGTCCTTGATGTTAAGAGTTCTGCGCCCATAGACATTACGGTATTCGCAGTCGTCCTTCATGTCGGCACATACCATGTAGGTGTCGATGTCGGTAAATTGAAAACTTGCCGTGTTGTTGAACTGCCCCTTGCGAAGTCCCCACAGTCCACCGTAGCGCTGTTCTTTATGGTCGGCCCAGCGGGCATTGACATTCAGCATCCAGGGTCTGTTGGCCTCTTTGGTGATGATGTTGATGACGCCGCCTGCGGCATTGGAACCGTAGAGGGCAGAGGCAGCACCCTTTATGATTTCGATATGATCAACATCGTTCATATTAAGGCGTGTGAAGTCGGTATTCTCCATTGTCTCGCCGGCAAGGCGTTCACCGTCGATGAGGATGAGCACATTCTGGCCGGAGAAGCCTGACATATTCATGTTCACCTGCTGGTTCATGGCGTAAGCAAACTCAACGCCGGGCAGCTCCTGCTGCAGCAGGTCCGCAATGTCAGTAGCATCGCTTCTCTGAATATCCTCCGTCGTGATGACTCGCGTCTGTATTGGTGTGTCCTTCATCAGCTTGCGAGTACGCGTACCTGTCACCACAACCTGATCGAGTTGCAAGGAGTCTGCAACTTCATCGGCCATAATGCAGGGCACTGCGGCAAAGAGAGTCAGGAATATAAAAAGTAATCGCGTCATTTAAAGAGGATATTTTATGTCGATGGTCAGAATGCCCTTCTGGCCTAACGTGTCGTAATACTTGTCGAGGAACAGTGCGGCATAGGTGCCGTCGCTCATGCGCAGGGCATAGACCCTGTTGGAAACAGAATACTTCGGCGGTGGGGTAGAGAAGTCCATTGTTACCCAGCGTGTCAGGACAGGATTGACATAACTGCCGATGAACCATATTTTCCAACTCATCATATAGGTCATATCGACGATGCACTGATGGGAAGTCCATTCGTCACCTGCGAATGTTGCGGCCTTTATCGCGTCGGTATGGTTCAGGGCGTCATCGATGGAAGAATACGGCGTCTCATATACAGCGCCATTGTTGGTCTTTACGTCAAAATGGTGTATGGCTAAGTCCCACTTGTCAGCATCCTCCTGAGCCGCAACCTTTATATCGCGCATAAAAATGTATTTCTCTCCCCTGACGCTGTCGAGTTCCCAGCGTGTTCTTCCGTCCCACTTGCCTGTGAGGCTCAGGGTATCGGGAATCTCCTTTACCGTCAGCGTCTTGTCGTGCAGGTCAACATATATCCATTGTGTGAAACTCGTGGCATTGAGCTTCAGGATATATCGAGTAGCATCTGCCGGACCATTGAAGCCGAAGACAATCTCATCAGTTGTCTCGTCCTCAGGCTCGTCGTAGATGCCTGACATGATGCCATTACAACTGCTCAGAAAGACCCATAGCAGAAGAAAGATAGCGAAGTGTTGCTTTTTGAGATTGAGCATTTCTTACTGTTGTTTTCCTGAGAATGTCGTGCAGATAGACATCGGCATGTTACCGATGCTGTAGTTGTTGAGAATGTCGGCTGTAAGGCCGCTGAACTTTATCTCAATGCTCGTCGTTATGGTGTTGTTGTTGAAGACATAGTCATTGTCGATGCCTGTGCTGGACTTGAAATGCATTGACAGCGTACCGTCAGCATACTCCTTATAATATGCAGCGCGGGTTTCATCGTAAGGAATGTCTTCAATAGTATATTTCCCGATTATGAGGTCACCAATGGCAGTAGAGGGCAGTTCGTATTCAGGAACCGCCACAGTGAGGGTATTCTTCTCGCTGTCCTTGGTAATCTTATAGAGGATGGTGGCATTATATGTAAAGCTTCCGCCCACGACAACCTGGTTGTTGCCGAGATAGAGAAGCTGGTTCGCATCAGGGATGCGTACCGTGTCATGCTTTGTCACCGTAATTGTATCGACAGTCGTTTCTGGCATATGGACATTATCCTGAGTGCAACTGCCTGCCATAACTACTATTGCGATAAAAAAGAGTAGATTTCTCATTTTTTCTGTGTAATAATCTTCAATTTTTATGCTCTCCACTCTCCTCTCTGGTCAAAATTGTGCTGCAAAGGTACAATTTTTTATTGAAAATTGAAATACTAACAATTAAGTATTTTGAAATATAATACTTTTTTGTACCTTTGCACCCGAATTTTATCGTTAAAATATAACATTAAACACAAAAATTCAACGAAATGAAGAAAATTATTACATTTTTTGCTGCCCTGATGATGACAAACATGACATTCGCACAGATGCATGGTGGTATGTATTTTGTGGGTGATGCAGATTTCAGCGTGACAGCAGCTAGCGGAGAACAAAAAAACGATACCCTTTTAGTGGAGTTGGGAAACTCCCAGGCGGGAACTTACGACAAGATCACCATTCCTGACATTGTCTATACTCCGGAAATGGTGATAAAGTCATTCACCATTGATGGGCTGTCATACACTATGGTTGGCACCTATCCTAATATGTATTTCGAGTGGAATGCCGACAGTTTCACCGCTACGACCATCGGTACTGACGGTCAGGAGAAGCAGATTACGGGTTCATCGCTCCAGGCACGTTACTACCACACAGCCAACAAGTTCACCCTTAAGGCGGTGTTCACTTATGGAGCTATGCCGATGGCGATTACCTATAATATGGATGCGGCATTCTATGTGAAGTCTGTCAGCAAGCCTATTACCGTCAATGTTGCAGGTACCGACTATGCTACAGCCGGCAGTGAGACATACAAATTGCGCAAGTATGTTGAGGATGAGCAGGAGAAGGTTGACATAGAGTTCCCAACCTACAGCCTTTCTGGTACTCCTATGGGCGACCTTACCGTTGGCACATATACTGTCAAGGGCCTTGTTTACGACGAGGAGAAGGGCGGCTACTTCAGGGACTATAGCAATGATGGCATCACCTTCCACTTCAAGACCTCAACGGGCATAGACAAAGACTACGGCCTCTATGCCGAAGGCACAAGCATCCTTGTGCAGTACAGCGGAAACAACGTTGTCTATATCGAGAACAACTTCCGCCCGGGCTCTATGCCATTCCCTATCATCGCAGTCTCAGGCGAGAAGCCTACAACAGTAGAGAAGGTTGAGGCTGAGGCGCAGGCGCAGCCAGTCAAGAAGTCCTATAAGTTTATAGAAAAAGGAAATCTGGTAATTGTCAAGGAAGGCAAGAAGTTTGGTAGTGCCGGACAACAGTTTTAGGAACATACGGTGAGATGTCCTCGCCTTTGGCGAGCATCTCCCTTATCATAGTTGACGAGACGGGTATCTCTCCATTACGTGGAAAGATACCTGTTTCATATTGCCAGATGATGTCTTTCCAGTGCCACCATCTCTCGAAGCGCTTCCAGTTGTCCCCACCCATAAGCAGAATGAAGTCATTCTGGGGATAGTCTTCCGACAGGTGTTTCAGGGTATTCCAGGTGTATGACGGCTTGGGAAGGTGTAGCTCATAGTCGCAGGCCACGAGTCCAGGCTCATTCTCCAACGCCTCTGCTACAATGTTAAAGCGCTCTTCGGCACTGGGGCATCTTCTTCCGACTTTCAGGGGGTTCTGCGGACTGACCATAAACCATACCTCGTCAAGATGCTTGTGCTCAAGCATCCATCGGCCTATGGCTATGTGTCCGTTGTGAATGGGATTGAAGGAACCGCCGAAAAGACCTATTCTTGCTTTAGATAGAGTTTTTACACCGTTCTCCATACAATAAAGGAACGACATTTTCGTTTATTTATTGTATGACAGATATTACCTTGATCCTTATATTGGCCTTTGGCATTGCATTGATTTTGACACTTCTGGTGACTCCGCAAATTGTAAGAGTTGCCCACGAACTGAAATTATACGACCTTCCGGACGATAATCGTAAGGTCCACAAACTTCCCATTCCGCGTCTTGGCGGCGCTATGTTTATGCCCATTATGATGTCAACACTCACGATTATCGTTGTCGTCATGATGCGTCTTGGTGTGTACAAAAGAGTTGGAGGGGGTATGGAGCTGGAGCATTTTATGGCCTATATTGCCGGCGGCATGCTGCTGTTTGCCGTAGGACTGTTCGACGATATCAAGAGGGTACCCTATAAGATGAAGTTCGCCATCCAGTTGTTTGCCAGCGTTTTGTTATGTATAGCAGGCCTTTGGGTGGCTGATTTGTCTTATGTGTTCTTTCTCAATGAGATACCTTGGTGGTGCGGTATGCCGTTGACAATACTCACTGTGGTCTATGTTACCAATGCCATGAACCTCATCGACGGTATCGACGGCTTGTCGTCAGGACTCAGCATCATCTCGCTGATATGCATTACCTACCTGCTCATTATCACGGGGCAGTATTTCTGGGCGATGCTCTCCATCATCCTGTTGGGGATAATGTGCGGTTTCTTCTATTATAACGTCTTTGGCAAGAAGGACAAGACCTTCATGGGCGATGCAGGCAGTCTTACCCTGGGCTTTACCCTCTGCTTCCTGCTTCTGCACTTCTGGCAGCGTGACCCTGTGTGGAATCCTGTAATGCACAATATTGGTCTGGTGGCTGTCAGCACGCTGATCATTCCGCTGTTTGACGTTACGCGTGTTACGCTGAGTCGCCTCAGAGACCACCGTCCGCCATTCATGCCTGACAAGAACCATATCCATCATAAGCTGATGCGTGCCGGATTGAGCCCGCACATGACAATGATAACGATATTCCTCCTTTCGATAGGGTTTATTATAGTCAACTATTTCGTGGCAGCAACACTGTCCCAGACCCTCATGGTCGTTATGGACATAATGCTGTTTACGCTGATGCATATCATCATCAATATCTTTATCTATAGGAAAGAGAGGGAAACCGGCATCAAATGGAACAGGATTTTCTGAAAAAGGTTGTAAAGCTCTACCGACAGCTGCGTCGGGAGATTGGCGACACCCTGCAGCAGGACGATGTGCGAAGGGTGAAGCAGCTTCTCACCCATGCCGCCAGCCTCGGACACATACAGAGCGATGACTTCGGACTCAACCCCATACTGATGAGTCTGGAGACAGCTCGTCTTGCCGTCAGCGAGATAGGCGTCAGGCGCGATTCTGTCATTGCCATAATGCTCATGCCTATAGCTCCTTATCTCAGTGAGGACGAGAGGAATGCCTTCGGAGAGTCTGTGGCGCGCATTCTGCGTGGGCTGGAGCAGATTCACCAGCTCTATAGCAAGAATGGCGTCGTCGAGACTGAGAATTTCCGTGACCTGCTCCTGTCTTTGGCAGAGGATGTGCGTGTTATCCTCATCATGATAGCCGACCGCCTGAACCTGATGCGTCAGATACGCGACAGCCAGCAGGATGCCTTGCGCCGTAAGGTGAGCGAAGAGAGTATGTCGCTCTATGCTCCGCTGGCGCATAAGCTGGGACTCTATCGCCTGAAGTCGGAGCTGGAGGACCTGGCGCTGAAATATACCGAGCATGATGCCTACTACCACATCAAGGATAAGCTTAACGAGACAAAGGCCAGCCGCGATGCCTACATACAGCGCTTCATAGAACCTGTTGAGGAGCGTCTGAAGGAGGCAGGGCTGAATTTCCATATCAAGGGACGCACAAAGTCCATACACTCTATCTGGCAGAAGATGAAGAAACAGAAGTGTCCCTTTGAGGGCGTCTATGACCTCTTTGCTATACGCATCATCCTCGACAGCCCCGTCGAGAAGGAAAAGATGCAATGCTGGCAGGCCTTCGCCATCGTCACGTCAATGTATCAGCCTAATCCTAAGAGACTGAGGGACTGGCTCAGCGTACCCAAGACCAACGGATACGAGAGTCTGCACATCACTGTCGTTGGTCCTGAACAGAAATGGGTTGAGGTGCAGATACGTACCGAACGCATGGACGAGGTGGCTGAACGTGGTGTGGCAGCCCATTGGAGGTATAAGGGCGTCAAGAGCGAGGCCGGTATGGACGACTGGCTTTCAGGAATACGTTCTATGCTTGAGGAGGGTGGGGCACCAGCCACTATCGACCAGTTCAAGATGGAGCTCTATGATGATGAGGTCTTCGTCTTCACTCCCAAGGGTGATATCTATAAGTTCCCGAAGGGCGCTACGGTGCTTGATTTCGCCTACCGCATACATTCGAAGGTCGGAAACACCTGTACTGGCGCACGCATCAACGGACGTGCCGTACCTCTGCGTCGGCAGCTCAGGAGCGGTGATCATGTGGAGATACTCACCTCCTCACGTCAGGTGCCGCGTCGTGAGTGGCTTAACATCGTAAATACGTCGCATGCCAGGTCAAAGATTCGTCAGGCGCTGAATGATGTGCAGGCAAAGGAACGCTCCCTCGGAAGGGAGATGCTCGAACGCAAGCTGAAGAACCATAAAATGGAGCTTGACGAGACTGCAATGCATGCCATCATCCGTAAGTTTGGCTTCAAGGAAGCGAGCGACTTCTACCTGCAGATAGCAAGGGGCGAACTCGATACGGGCCGTGTAATCGATATGCTCAACAGCCAACAGTCATCTGCCAATGACCAAAGTCCCGTTGAGGTCGAGAGTGCATCGAACTTTGTGCTCGACACCACGCGTCTCGGTCAGGAGAATATCAAGGACGATGTGCTGATTATCGACCGCAAGCTGACAGGTGTTGACTACCACCTCTCACGCTGCTGTCACCCCATCTATGGCGACCCTGTGTTCGGCTTCGTCAGCGTTACCGGCGGAATAAAGATTCACCGTCTGGATTGTCCCAATGCCGCAGAGTTACGCAGGCGGTTTGCCTACCGTATCGTAAAGGCCAAGTGGAGTGGGAAAGGGGAGTCCACATACCCAATCACGTTGAGGCTTGTCGGCAACGACGACATCGGCATCATAAGCAATGTTTCAAGTATCATAAATAAGGAGGACAAACTCATTCTCCGTGCCATCAATATCACTTCCCACGACGGCCTCTTCAGCGGCAATGTCACCATACTCGTTGACGACACCGCCCAACTCGAATCCCTCATCAAAAAACTTCGAACCGTCAAAGGCATCAAACAAATAGATAGACTTTAAAATGAAAACGATAACGAAAACGATAACCATTAACCGCTAACCGCTAACCGCTAACCCTTAGTCATGCTCCACTCCTGTCCCGAACTGATAGAATACATCCAGCAGGTAGGCTTCCTACCTTTGCTCGACAGCGGCATACCAGGCTACTGTGCCGAAAGCCTCATGGCCGAAGAGTGCCGTTTCACTCAGTTTGCCGATGGCACATGGGAGTGGCCCCTGTGGGAGTGGAAGAGTCCTGTTGTCACCACCGGCAACTGCGTCTATGGAAAGTTCTTTGCGGGCAAAGCAGGCTTTATCAGTCGCGACTGGTGGCCCGATCTGTGCAACTGGCGCAGAAGCAAAAATCCTCTGCCAGCCGAGGGAAGCATCGAGGATGCCATACTCTGTACCCTGCGTGAGAATGGGAGTATGATAACGCGTGAACTCAGGGCGGCATGTGGCTTTACCGGACCCAAGATGCGGAGTAAGTTCGACAGCTATGTCAGCCGCCTGCAGATGGCAACATATATCGTTACGGAAGACTTTGTATATCCCACCGACAAGCACGGCCGTGAATACGGCTTCGGATGGGCTCTCCTCACAACGCCCGAAGAGCTCTTTGGCGCAGAGTCCTGCCAGTGCTCCCGCACTCCCGCTGAATCCTACCAACGCATGTACGACCACCTCCGCCGCCTCCTTCCCCCCGCTACAGAAAAACAACTGAAAAAACTCTTGAAATAAATAGTAAACTGGACTCCGAGCTTGCTCGCCTGAGCACCTACGGAGCGCAAGAAACTGTAAACGGTAAACTGTAAACTGTAAACTTTTAAATTTAACTAAAATGATTTACGATTTCAAGGCTCTTACGAGCAAAGGTCAGGAACTGGATTTCGCCCAGTTCAAAGGTAAGGTGCTGCTGATTGTCAACACAGCAAGCAAGTGTGGTTTCACTCCCCAGTTTGAGGGTTTGGAGAAGTTGAATGAACAGTATAAGGACAAGGGCCTCGTTGTCATCGGATTCCCATGCAACCAGTTTGCAGAGCAGGATCCAGGCACTGACGATGAGATAAGCCAGTTCTGTCAGTTGAACTATGGCGTGACATTCCAGATTATGAAGAAGATTGACGTTAACGGTCCCGATGAGCACCCTATCTTCACATATCTGAAGAGTCAGGCAGGCTTTGCAGGCTTCAATCCCGCTCATCCCATAGCGAAGATTCTTGACGAGCTGCTGTCGAAGGCCAATCCCGATTATGCCAAGACACCTGACATAAAGTGGAATTTCACCAAGTTCCTCATCTCCAAGGACGGCAGTAAGGTACAGCGCTTCGAGCCCACCTCAACCCCAGAGGAGATAGCAGCCAGCATCGAGGCACTGCTGTAAATAACCTCAATCTTTTGATTTTAATCTTCCACAAGCTTATTATCCCGATTCAGGGACAGAAAACTTACAGAAGAATACCCCCCACCAAAGTTTAGACCGCCCAAGCGGCGGCAGTATTCGTATGTCCCGAAAGTAGTTGAATTAACCAATTAACCAATTAACCAATTAACCAATAAACCAATTAACCAATAAACCAATTAAAAAATGAGCCGCGTCTCTTAATCTACTTCTTCCCAAAGCTCGTTCAACTTCTCGAATGTCCTTTCTGCCAGTCGAAGTC
Source organism: uncultured Prevotellaceae bacterium (assembly GCA_902774795.1). Taxonomy (GTDB): domain Bacteria; phylum Bacteroidota; class Bacteroidia; order Bacteroidales; family Bacteroidaceae; genus Prevotella. Next base: position 20,751 of record CACYKA010000034.1, read on the forward strand.
TGGTATGGCTGTCATCAGCTTTTCTAACGATACATGTGGCACTTCCCCTGGCTCCACAGGGTTCATGCAAGCCAAATCCACATACAGCCTCCGTTTTGAGGAGCCGGCCCAGTCGTCAGAGACGTATGGATCAGACAGCAACAGTCCGCTGAACACGATGCCGGCCTTATCATCATCAACTCGCATCATATAGAAGATGTCGCCCCTTCGAGCCTCCTCCCATTCGTGGATGCTCCAGTTCATGCGGAACATTCCGTTCTTCATATTCTCCAAAGCCGCCTCATAGTCCTCTTCCGTGAAAGAACTTATTGCAGGGTTCCATCGCATCAGGTATGTCCGTGGCTCTTCCAAGACGGGCACCACTTCAAAGTCCACTTTCCATATACAGCTGTCGCCGTTGGGGTCTTCCACGCTTTCATGACCTTGAAAGCGGAAACGAATGCCAGGCTCAGTTTCTGTGTCAAGAATCTTTGTGATGCAGTGGTCATCATCAGCAGTAAGAACAAGATATTCCAGTTGGGAGTTGATGATATAAGGAAACACACCATTATTGTAGAAATAGCATCCGTGGTAAGTGTTAGGCAATTCCTCCACGCACAGAATCAGATGACCGTTATAGTTCTCCAGAATCTGGCGGTAGTTATCATCGTCGATGCCCAATACAAGCTGTCTTATATTGCCCTTGCGTACATCCTCAATCACCTCCTTCTCCACCTCAATGGTGAAAGCAATCTTTTCCTTATTGTCCTTTTCTGACTTCATAGACCCTCTGTTTTTAGTTATCTGAGTGCAAAGGTACGAATAAGTTATGAAAAATACAAAAAAAATTTTTTCCATGACGAAGTATCTTCGACCGCATGGTAAAAGACAAATTATTTTTTCGACATGAATAACAGTTAAAAAATCCTAAAACTAAATTTGCTATCTTTCCATTATAATCTATTTTTAGTACCTTTGCAAGCATGAAATCAGTAATTCCTCTAATAAGGATATTCTGTTAAGAAAATTATTTTATAATTAATATGGAGGGCATCATTATGCTTAAGAAAATATAACAGACAAAGGCAACGAAAAAAGCCCTACACTATTGCGAGTAGTGTAGGACTCGTAGGATTGTTTCCCGATAGGCGTCTTAGTTGCCCACAATCTGGGAATCTTCATAGTTCCTCGCTGCAAAGTTAAGAAGAAATTCTTAAAAGTAGCATAAAATGGTTCCCCATATCGGTTTTTTTATCCTCAAATCCGCAACTATCATCCAATGCACGATTAAGGGTAGATTTGAAGAGTCGTTAGTAGCTACTTTCAGTAAAAAGCCACAGCACAACATCAATATGTAGTCACCATTCCCTTACCCCACGATGCGACTTGAGGTAATACGCAGATTTTAACCGTAAAGAAAGCAGTCTTAACCAAATTCCGTTTTGAATGGCTTGACATAAGCGCCGTTCTCCGTGTAGATATTCAGCACATATCGCCTTGCAGTCATAATCCACTTGGCTGGTACGGAGATGAATCTGAAGACGAAAGCCTTTATGCGACTTGTTTTCTTAAGTCCAAAGGCTTTGGTGTCGAGCCTACTCATGATGGTCTTGTAGAAATTGTGTATCAATGCAGTAAGCAGAAGAAAGACTGTGTTCTCTGCCATGAACGACTTGGGAAGTCTGTTCCAGCCGTAGCCGTTGTTCATGTCGTCAAAGATGCGTTCCTTGCCACCACGCAGGTTGTAGAATTCAACGATATCTCTGGTAGAAGACTTGTAGTCGTTGGTCAGGATGCAGCGGTAGGTGTATTCTCCTTCCCACAGATCAAGATCGCCACTGGTTCTCCTTTGTCTTTGGATAACAAGACGATAGCACCTACCTTCCCATTTCTCAACGAGAATGGAATTGAGCTCAAACTGGATGCCGTTGATCTCCTCAGTCTTCCATCCCCTAAGCGCGAAGATGTCATCGTAGAGCGAGCTGCATCGGTTTGCACGGATGTAGAAGTGTTTGCAATGCTTCTCTATCTCACCGACGATTTCTTTCGAGCAGGATCCACAATCGGCTCTGAAACGATTTACACGGATGTTCTTGGATTTCAAAAGAGCAAAGAATCTCTTATGGGTGTCTGCCTGATAAAAGCGTACATTTGTGTTGCCGTCGCTGTTCTCGATATAGACAATCTTGTCACCGATGACATATACACCAGGCCTGTAGCCGAGGAATTTCTTGTATGTCGGCTTTGCATCATATTTCTCAGTTTCAAGGAACTGATGGTCAAAATCAACATCGTAACCTTCCTCATCCTTCAACTCACCGGTGGAAATCAAAGCGTTGACAAGCAGGGTGTTAAGTTTATCTGCAGTATTGAAGTCATAGGTCTTGCCTTGATCGGATGTATAGGAAATGTTATCCTGCGTCAGTTCCTTGATGGCTCTAAGGATGGTATCAGAACTGCATGTACGAAGCACTGGATGGTACGAGAGATGACGCATCAGGTGTGAAGTCACATCCTCCACACATGATCCGCCACAGAAATACACGCTCATCAGCGAACGGACTATCTCGCTGTACTGATACCCGATGATACTACAGCATCTCTGACCCAATGTTGAGTCAATAACAGGTGATAGCATGGAGTCAAATTGCTCCATGATAGAAAAAATTCCACCAAAAGGTGTGAGTTTCTCAGATTTTATTTGTACCTTTGCCATGTCATTGATGATTTTGCTTGTCTTGATTTGCAGCACTAAGGTAAGTGAAAAATCTGACATGGCCAAATCCTGAGCAACTTTTTGTTGCTCAGGTACTTATAAAGAAAGTTAAATTAAAGTGACGTCAATGTTTTATCATCTTTGGATGCCTCGCTATCGGAGAACTGATAGTTTGGCTCACAGGCATCAGCATACCCAGTAGCATCATCGGGATGCTACTGCTGGCGGCACTACTGCAAATGAAACTGATCCGGCTGGATTGGGTGAAGGGGATTTCGGAGTTTCTGATTGGGAACTTAGGCTTCTTCTTTGTGCCTCCGGGAGTGGCGCTGATGCTTTACTTCGATATCATCCAGGCAGAGCTGCTGCCTATTGTTGTGGCAACGGTGATCAGCACGATTCTGGTGTTGATGGCTACGGGCTGGACACATCAGCTGCTGAAGAATAAAGCGGATAACAAAAAGAAAAACTATGGAACTGCTGAGCAATAATATTGTACTATTGGCCCTGACTTTCGGCGTCTATTATGGTGCCCGACAACTGCAGAAGTGGACGGGCTGGGTGGTGCTCAATCCGATTCTGGTGACGATTGCGGTGCTGATTGTATTCCTGAAGCTGACAGGCATCAGCTACGATACCTACCAAGAGGGTGGCCGCTATATCGACTTCTGGCTGAAACCGGCTATCGTGGCGCTGGGGGTGCCGTTGTACCAGCACCTGGGGCAGATACGCCGACAGTTTGTGCCTATCATTGTGTCGCAGCTGGTGGGTTGTCTGGTGGGATTGGTCAGCGTGGTGCTCATTGCTCGATGGATGGGCGCTTCGCGTGAGGTGATCATCTCGCTGGCACCGAAGTCGGTAACCACCCCCATTGCGATGGAGGTCTGCTCGGCGGCGGGAGGCATCCCCTCGCTGACGGCGGCTATCGTGGTCTGTGTGGGGCTGTTAGGTGCGGTCTTCGGCTTCAAGATGCTGGAGGTCTGGCATGTGCGCAACCCCTACTCCCAGGGTTTAGGCTTGGGCGCAGCAAGTCACGCCGTAGGCACATCGCGGGCCATGGAGAAAGGCGACACCTATGGTGCATACGCCTCGCTCGGACTGATCCTGAACGGTGTGCTCACGGCGCTATTGACCCCCTATGTGCTTAGGCTGATGGGGGTAGCTTGATATCGGGGAGTTAGATCATGTCGAGCCAAAGTCATACAGTCCGCCAAAGAGATAGCCATGTATCTGCTGTAGTCCCTTCACCGTACCCACGGGGATGGTGTCAAGCAGATTGCTCTCAAAGAGGGTGTAAGCCTTCTTTCGGCTCTGCCTATCAATGGTATTGTCGCTATAAGTGAGCCATTCGAGGAATGCCGTGGCTTTCTGGTTCGGGATGGCTTTAGCCAGCATAGCTACCCCCTGGGCATCTGATTTGCAACACTAAGATAAGTGAAAAATCTGACATGGCAAAATCCTGGGCAACTTTTTGTTGCTCAGGAACTTATAATTTAATTTAGATCAAAGTATTGCGGAATTTAGGTTTATAAAGTTTTAACAGATATGATGGTCGCAGGACTACCATGTCATAGATTAATTAAAAAAATACAATATGGTATATCCGTATCAAAAAAACATTCCGTTTGAGTATGATGAGACATCAACTACAAACAGTATTATTGAAGAATCTGTGCAGACCATAGGTCCTTTGCACTTACACTTATGCAGAGGGTTGAATTTCACCTCTCAAAATCAGTATCCAATAGTTCAACCCTATATCGGAATTATTCCTGAGATAATGCAATCTGTCCATAGGCTTATTCGTAAGCCTGATTCATATCTAGAGCAGTGCTGCGGATCTTTTTTTACAATTGATTCGAACTTTGAGAGGTTTTGGACTTATCCTTATAGGTATCTTAACTTCTTGCGAAAACTTCAGTGTGTACTCTCAACAGACTTCTCTATTTATACAAATATGTTACAGATGCAAAAGCTATGGAATTCTTTTCGGAACAAACTCATGTCTGCTTTCTATCAGCACAATGGCATACCTGTAGTTCCTGCTCCATCTTGGGGCGACCTGAAGTATATAGAACTGTATATGGAAGGTTGGCCAAAAAACAGCATTATTGCCATCAATAGTACAGGTATTGGTCGTGACAGGAGAAGCCGTCATATTTGGCTCGATGGTTACTATGCTATGCTCGACCTGCTTAAGCCAATATTCATATTGAGGTATGGATGCATGATTGAGGGCGAGAAAAAAGAGATCAGTAGATTTTATCCAAACAACAATAAACAAGATTAAAATATGGGTGCAAATGGTTCATACGACAAAAAATTAGGTGGCGTGCCCGATGGCAAACGTACCCACTTAGAGACAGGATATAGTATCTTAGGATACAAGGTATTAATTCAAAAGGGGACAGAGGATCAAACCACCAATATCCTCAATTCAAATTCTCCAGATTCAACCTATTTGATGGCCAAATTGAATGAAGACAACACATTAACTGTCCTAAATATTAATATTAACGAAGGCCATAAGATAAAGATGGACATTAATTTGAAATTTGACTCTAATGGCAATCTCATCCCCTTCAATGGAAAAGAGAGTGCATCTCATTCACACAAATGGATAGAACGCCCTGATGGGAAAATGGCTAGGAAACCTGCCTCGAATGGTGAGAGTACCCACTTGTCAATCTCTGACGAGTTTAAGCCACTCCTTGATGCTATAGTTAAATTCAATAAATAAACAAAAAAACAAACCAAAGAAGAAATGACAAACGACATTCAAAGAAAAATTGCCATCAAGGATTATTATGGCAAAGGTAAACACGTTTACCAAGACGAAATGGGCTTTCGAAGAAAAATGAGAGACGAGGCTAGGTCAGAAGTCGCTCGTGAAGTGTTTCGTTATCATGTGGAGGAAGTAGGTTTAAATCTAGGATTTTACTATCCTCTTACTGATACTTTCTACGGCATCCTCACAGAAATGAGACCCGTCAAAGTCAAAACTTTGCCTCGCGACAGAAGGCGTTCTGATTTTGTTGGATGGCAATGTGACTGCGACCCTCATGACGAAGACCAACTCATTGCCACTTTCGAGAACATCGCAGATGTATGGGATGGTTTGAAAATTGATGGCAAAGACTTCGAGGAAGTCATCAACAACTCATATATTGTTGCCTTGAATTAAATCACTCTAAAACAAAGATGCAGGACTCATTTCTGCCCTGCATCTTTGCTTATTCGTTGTTTCCTAAAAATGCTATGCGTTTTAAAGGTAGCATATTCTTGTCGTCATCAGTCATCTTGTCGTAGTATTCTTGCCACATCTCTATAAAGTCATTGCCATCTATGAGGCGGATAAACTTATCGCTGCCTGATGCGGCATTTCTTGCATCAGTTGAATAAGTTCCACTGGTTACAAAGAGAGCTATATCTCCAGATTTTAGAACGCCAGACAATGCGCGCACTTCTGAGGCACCTATTGTTGTCTCCGGCTTATGCTTCACTTGTACCTTGATACGAGGCGTTTTTGCACCAAGCGGGTCTAAGTAAGCAATAATGTCAATGCCACCGTCTTTGCCCTTTGGAGCAATAAACGGCGTATGATAATCCATGGCTCGAAGCAGGGCTGCAACCATATCCTGAAACTCATATGGGCTTTTTGAAACAATATAGTTCCTTATACCTTCACGGGCATTAGACTCAAGAAGGTCAAGGTTCATAGTGTTGTCCTTCTCTGCCGTTTCGTCTGTAGGTTCATCATCTGTTCCGTCTTCTATATCGCGTGTTTTCTTCCACTCTATATATGCTGCTCGCGCCATGTTCATCACATCCTCAGGAGACTTCTTCAGAGCTTTTTCGCCTTCAGGTGTGATATACCAAGTGCCGTTTTTCTTTATTATGAAGCCTGCTTTCTGATAATCTATGGAATAGAATTGGAAGCTGTTAGTCCAGCGGATGTATTGCATTTTGCCAGCTTTTTCCCTTTCCCATTCGTTAAGGTCAACATACTCATTAACAAAGGGATAAATCTCTTTGGCAGGAATACTGCCACCTCTACGGCTCATTTCCTTCATAACCGCATAAATGGTCTTTGTCGCACATGCTTTCGACCTTCCAAATTGTTCTTTTGCCATATCTCGAAGTTTTTATCTGTTTCCTTTCGCCCTATTATGTGTCTTGCACAGCATCTGGCAATTGCTGATGTCTGTTGCTCCGCCTTTGCTCCACGCTGTCACATGGTCAGCGTCCATTTCGTTAAACTTGTAAATCTTCGTGCGAACATTCTCATGACCTTTGGCACACTCAGGGCAGTTGCTGATGCCCTGTTCACGAGCTTCATTTGTCTGACGAGCATACACAGTTTTCTTCACACTGTCCTCAAAGATACGGATATTAAGCAGACTTTGGTCTGATTCTCCACCAAGCAGATATTCAAAGACTCCCCGTTTGTTAGTAACTGCTTCATCAGCATACAGTTCGTTTACCCTCTGCTGTAACTGTGCTGGGCTGTATGAATTAGAATGGTACTGCTCATAGAATGCTCCCCATTCCAATCCCCTCATTTCACTCTTTGGTTCACCGAACAAAGTCTTTGCCCATTCTATCACGGTATCAAAATAGGTCTTCAGTTCCTCAATAGTGCTATCGTTACGATGCTGACTCATATAGCCACCAACATTATCTTCACCTTTTGCCACCCATACGAGAGCCTCATGAAGGATTTCCTGACGATTAGCATTACCCTTGATATAACTGCCCCATTTCTGTAGTTGCGGATGGCGAGAGTTACTGAAGGTTTCCTTCGCTTTTGTTACGAATGGTCCTGAATATGTCGCATTAAGAAGTTCCTGTTTGTTAAGTGGCACACCGGCAATATTGATAGTCTCAAACCATTCTTTTATTTCCTTCTCCGTACCATTACAAATGTAGATAAGAAGTTTGTAGTTGTTTATTTTCTCCTGTTCCTCAGGGTTAAGTCCTGTGAAGTATTGCTCCATGCCAAACTTATCCTTGATAGCAAACTTTCCCGTAACGAAACGACCAATACTTGTTATGCGCTGCTGTCCGTCAAGTATCTCGTAGCGTCCAGACTCTGGCTCGTTGAAATATATCAGTCCTAAAGGATAATCTTTCAATATACTATCAATGACAGCCATTTCTTTCTTGCCTTCATTCTCAGCATAGAGGTAATTACGCTGATACTCCGGCTGGATAGTCAGTTTGCCAGACCATCCAAACAATCCTTTGCCTTCCAACTGATTATAGACAAAACCTTCGCATATTTCTTTGACCGTTAAATCGGTTAGTAGTGTCGTCTTCATAATTATTGCTTTTTGCGGATTAGTATTCTTGCGTATGGCTTTTGAGGAATGCCATTTTCGTCAATATAGTAAAGTTGCCCATCGCGCAGACTTGGATTGAGTTTTTTCAATTCACGCGGATATGGTTTTAGACCAAGTTCCTTTCCTGAGTCACCTTGTGTCTGGCCTATTATTTCAAATTGTTCTGGACAATATTTGTCAAGAAAGGAAATGGGTACTCCCATTAATCCTTCATAGTCTGAAGGAATTGCATCAGTATAAGGGACATCTATTGCATCATAATTCTCATAATGTACATATTGTTTCCCTTTTACCTCTTTATGCCGTGAATAGATAATATTGTCTTCCATAGTCATCAAAGGCAGAGGCTCATGGCGACGTCCATGATCAACATTCGTAAACCAACACGAGTTTCCCAGTCTTGTGTAATTCCCAATATAACCTAAACGTTCGGCTTTTTGTCTATCGCTTTCTTTTACTTCCGTTCCTTCAGGAACACCAAATACCATATCTGTAACGAAACCTGTAGCTCCAAGCCAAAGTTTATTATCTCTTATAAGCGGGAAAACTTCTTTATAAGTAATTGCGTTCATATTCCCTATTATCAACATCTTCTTTCCTGCTTCTACAATCCAGCCCATAAACTCTCGGAAAAGTGAGAACGGAGGATTGGTAACAATGATATCTGCTTCATCACGAAGTGCTTTAACTTCATCACTGCGGAAGTCACCATCGCCTTCAAGATAAGACCAATGAAGGTCATTGATGTTAAAACGACCATCGTTATTTATGTCCTCATCAAGAATAAATATCTTACCATTTGTGCGGCTTTTGTCTGCATCATAATATGGACTATCTGTTTCAAAGAGCGTAGGAGTCCATTCTTTTATCTTCTTCGACTCAACTGCATAACTGGTTGAAATGAGTTTCTTCAGTCCAAAGGTCTCAAAATTCTGTGCAAAGAACTTGGTGAAGTTGCTCCACTCTGGGTCGTCACAAGGCAGCAATACGGTCTTACCACGAAATACATTAGGGTTGTATTCCAGATAAGCATTTATCTCTTTCTGTATGTCAGCATATTGCGTATAGAACTCATCATTCTTTGCGTTCTTTGCATTTGCAAGGTTTGTATTTGCCATTCTTCGATTGATAGTTTTAGTTACAGCACTCAACTATCAATCACACTATAACACAAGAAAGCGTGATGCTCCATTGCGCATAGCAAGAGGCGGCGTCGGATGGAGCCTCTGTCTCGTTTGCAGGATGCATCACGCTAAACGTGTGCATCGCTATAAACAACGAGAACAGAAGGACCACAACAATCTCCACCTGTCACATATTATTTCTGTGCTTGTTATACCAAATAGAGTTTCCGAGGCTTTTGGCTGAACGCGAAATAATAGCGAATGCTTTTTTCTTCCAATAAGATTGTGCCGGCACCTCGCTGAGGCGTATTTCCAGCAACTGAGTGCAAAGGTACGAAATAATAACGAAAACCAAAACGAAAACGAAAAAAAAATTCATTTTTGCATGTATTTTTGAAAGGCTGCGAGTAGGTCAAACCATGTTTTTGAATGTGAAAAACACCTTATAAGCTAGGTCAAAATTAGATAAAAACATCTCAAATTCCAAAAGAAAAGGGCAAATTTTTGATTAAATTTGAGATATATTAGCCTCCGTGAAGCATAAAAAATGGCTGAAGAGGGAGACAAATAATTTTTTAAAGAAAGTTAAATGGCAATATCTTTAAATACTTTGTAGAATATATTTTTTAGTTCAATTCGTATGTTGGAATGACTCTTATTTACATGACTTTTCGCAATATTTGCCAATCCCTTGCACACCATGATAAAACATATACTTTTGTTAACAGATTTTTACATTTGTTTTAAAAATTGCATGGTTAATTGGTTAACTGGTTAATTGGTTAATTTTTTGCTATTTTGGGGGGCCTTGTTCGAAGAAGGGGGGTGGAAGAATGTATATATTA
>CACYKA010000035.1 GCA_902774795.1 uncultured Prevotellaceae bacterium
TGTCAGCGGTCCTAATGTTATCAAGGTTACTGGTGTTAACATCACCAACCTGGAGCCAAAGCAGATTAACACTGAGACAGAGTTTGACATCACTGTTACTGTAAGTGGTGATCCAACAGCTATCGCAGGTGTTAATGGTGCAGCAGCAGGTTCACTTAAGACCTTCAAGGCTGTTAAGAAGAATCAGATTGTTGTTGTAAGCAACGGCAACGAGTTCACAGTTGGTGGCGCTGCTAACAAGTAAAGAATCTATATTCTAGCAAAATAAAGAGGATGTGCCTATGACACATCCTCTTTTTATTATGGGGTGGGTGAGGTGTTTGATTATTTGCCTATTACCTTCCAGATAACTGCTGCCAGTGCACCGCCGATGAATGGACCAACGATGAATACCCAAAGCTCTGAGAGAGCCTGACCGCCTTGGAAGAGGGCTGGGCCGATAGAACGTGCTGGGTTAACAGAGGTACCTGTGAAGTGAATGCCTACAAGGTGGATGAGGATGAGTGACAGACCGATTGCCAGACCAGCAAAGTTGCCGGTAGCCTCATTGTCCTTGGCTGTAGAACCTAATACTACGAGAACGAAGAGTGCTGTCAGTACAATCTCTACGATGAGACCATTGGTAACGCCATAAGAGCAGGCATTGGCACCTGTAGCGGTGGTGATGACCAGTGAAGGGTCAGTAGCTACGATACCAGCCAAAACGGCTGCTGCAAGAATAGCACCGATAACCTGGAATACCATGTACATGCCGCAATCCTTTGCATCAATGCGACCTGACAGGAAACAACCCAGAGTGATGGCGGGGTTGATGTGACAACCGCTGATGCCGCCGATGGTGTATGCCATAGCAACGACTGCAAGACCGAATGCAATGGCTGTTCCAACGATAGAAGCGGTATCAGAACCACAACCTAATGCGACTGCTGTGCCGCATCCTAAGAATGTAAGTACGAAAGTACCTACCATTTCAGCTAAATACTTTTTCATGTTCTTAAAAATTAAAAGTTAGAAAAACATCTGTTGTATTTTTGTTCCTATTTTAATAACGAGTCTTCTTCTGGTTTATTGTCAATTATTTCTGCTTTTTTCAGTATCAGCGACAGTAGAACCGATATCATCAGCACGCCGAATATGACAGCGAGGCTGAGGGAGGTGCTAATCTCGATGTGGGGCATTTTTAATGATATACCAGCAAGTGAGGCCAAAGCATTTATGTACTCATTCATAGCCAGAATCATCTTTATTCCTACGAAGATGAGTATTATTCCAAGTCCGTACTTCAGGTATTTGAAATACTTTGCTACGGCAGCAAGGGCGAAGTACATGGCACGCAGGCCGAGAATGGCAAAGATATTGCTTGTGAGCACTATGAACGGGTCTTGTGTTACCGAGAAAACAGCGGGGATGCTGTCAACGGCAAAAGCCACATCGCTCGTCTCAATGACCAGCAGGGCCACAAAGAGTGGGGTAGCTATGAGATGTCCCCTGCGTCGTATGAAGAAGTCGTCCCCGTGCATCTGACCTACTACGGGGAAGAATTTCTTGAACCACCTGACGATGATATTCTTCGACGGGTCAGTAATCTGCTCGTCGTCATGGCTGAACATCTTTGCACCAGTATAGAGCAGGAACAACCCGAACAGTCCTAATATCCACTCGAAACGCTGCACCATCGCCGCACCGGCAAAGATGAAGATGCTCCTCAGAACAAGGGCTCCGAAGATTCCCCAGAAGAGTACTTCATGCTGGTATTTCCGTTCTACCCCGAAGAAGGTGAAGAGCATCAGGAAGACAAAGAGATTGTCCATTGATAGGGATTTCTCTATCAGGTATCCTGCCAGAAATTCCATAGCCTTCTCATGGGGCGTAACGGGATAGAAGAAATATATGCCGGCACAGAACAGCAGAGAAACGCCAATCCATACGGCGGTCATCTGCATAGCCTCCTTGACATTGACCTCATGTTGTCCTTTCTTAGCGAACATTCTGAGGTCAATGACAAGCATTGCCAGCACTAGCACATAGAATATAATCCAAGCCCAAAAGGGCATAAGAGTAAAGTTTAAAGTTTAGAGTTTAAAGTTTAAAGTTTGCTGCGCCCTCTAATTGATGAGGAATGTCTTTGTCTTGCCGTTGTATGTGGCTTTGACAGTAGCGCGGCCGTCAGTGATTGGACTCACCTGGAAGGTTACCTTTCCTTCGATGCCGTCGGTAGCAGAAACATTGATAGTGGAATTGTCCTTCAGCGGAGCATAGACCTGATAATTTGTGGCATCCATATAACCGTTGGCATTGGTTGCCATAACAGGGTTCTCAGGAATGCTGACTTCCTTACCGTCAACGGTGATGGTCACCTTTGGCACGACAGGCATCTTATAGTCGCCTGCTGCGAAACCGATGCCATGAAGCGTGAAGAGACCCTTAGGACGCTGTGGCTGCTGTGGACGTTGGAACTGGCGGCCTTGTGGCTGCTCAGGCTGCTTTACTTCAGGACCTTCGACAACTAGGTAGATGGCATGTTTGCCCTTGAGCTTTGCCAGCATCTCCTCGACATCATCTGAAAGTATTACACTATGATCGCGTGTAACTTTCTTCTCAGTATTGAAATCATCAAAGATGGCAATCTCACGGCCCTTGTATGGGTCATCGAGCATGACATGAACCTTGAACTTCTCAGTGCCACCCTCGGTGGTAATATGAATACGGAAGGAATTGGGGTAATCTTTATTGAAACCCTTGAAAGCCTTTACACCCTTCGTGTCCTGTGCCAGACCTTCGAAGCTGAAGTACTTGAAGCCGATGACAGAACCGCCCTGCAGTCCTGCGAGGTCCATGGAGTTGTTCCATACGTCGTGGTTGTCCTGCATATAGTTGTTGGCATTAGGACCGTCCATATAGCATGCTATGCCGGCAGAGTAGTAGCCATAGCAAGGCAGACCGAAAATCTGGAAGCCCTCACTGGTAACCTCGGCACCAGTATATTCATTGCCGTCAGAGGCTTTTGCTGTCCACTCATTATTCTTTGCAAACGGATCATAGCCCACAATGCGTACCTTACCGCCATTGGCAACAGACTTCTTGTCCCACTCAATCTTTATAGGAGCCACCATAGCCTGACGGGCATTGCCGAAGCCACGTGGCGGGCGGTGATAGAAAACATACCACTGGCCGTTAATCTCCTGAATAGAACCATGAGTGTTATGACCTGCATTGGTGGTGATAAGGCGTGAGCCATCCTTGTTGGGCACTACACCACGAGAATCGACAAGCACACCGCCTGAGCGCCATGGGCCAAGCGGAGAATCGCCATAGGCATAGCGCAAAGCAGAGTTGGTATTGCCGAGACCATATTCCGGACCAGAATAGCCTGAGAATACCATCACATACTTATTTCCGACCTGACGGATGCTGCTGGCCTCGAAGAAATTGAAGTCGAGAGGATCCTGTCCCTTATAGAGAGCCTTATATACGCTGCCCTCCTTGTCGAGCAGTTTTCTGTCGCGACTGCTGGCAGGGATGAACGGGTCTATCAGTTCCGTGCCAGGGCGCTGTGAATACATGGTGTTCTGGTCCAACTCGCATGCTGTAGAATGTTGGAAACCATAGAATACGTATGCACGATAGCCCTTGTCGTAGTCCTTGTCCTTCTTGTCGTTGATAGGCTCGATGAACACTGATGGGTCGAAGTCGATGAGCGAACCAGGCAGGCACTGGGTGCCGTCAGGAGTAAGGTTGACAGGTGTAAATGGTCCATTGGGACGGTCACCCTTGCACACCATAGGAATGCGACGCCATCCGCGAGAATGGGGATAAAGCCAGTAGGTCTTCTTTCCTGTAGTACGATCTACCGTCTCCACGAGGTCGGGGGCATACATGGTGTCCCACTGTCCGTTGACATACCAAGAGAAGATAGGACCCTCGTCGCGCCACTTGGTGAGGTCTTCTACGGGAGCTGACCACATGCGGATATCATTTCCGCAATATTTGTTATAATGCACATCGTGAGAGCCGATGATATAAGCACGCAGCTTACCAGGATTGTCAGGGTCTTCGAATACGCGGGGTTCGCCATCGGGTACATGCTCCCACAGTGGCAGATAAGGATTCTGTGCCCATGCACCCTGAATGGCAGCGGTGAGCATCATGATAAGGAAAGAAAATACTTGCTTTTTCATAGTTTTTAGTTTTGCATTTATGTTATTATGAATTGTGAATTATGAATTGGTTTACAGTGTTCCAGTCTGTTTCAGGAAGATAAGCGCGATACCCAGAGGACATACGTAACGTATCAGGAAAAAGAGTAGGCTTACTACCAAAGGCGGGATATTGTAGCGTCCATTGCTCGTAAGCTGTGCCATGACGGTTTCTTTGGACATTATCCATCCTACAATGATGGTAGTGAACAATGCTCCTGCCGGCAGAAAAATATTGCTTGTCAGGGTGTCGAAATTCCCAAATAGCGTATCTCCGAAGAATCCAATCGGCAAGGCTCCCATAGACAGGGCGCAGAGTATTCCAACGATGCTGCAGAAGGCAGATACTCCCCATGCTGCCTTGCCGCGACTGATGTTCATCTCCTCGTGCAAAATAGATGTTCCGATCTCATGCAATGAAATGGTACTTGTAAGTGCTGCCATTGCAAGAAGAAGGAAAAAAAGTATGGAGATAACGTATGCAACAGGGTGGGGGAATGCCGCTTCGAACACATTGGGCAGCGTAAGGAATATGAGTGACGGTCCCGCATCAGGCATTATACCTACAGAGAATGCCGCAGGGAATATCATCAGTCCAGCCATGATGGCGATAGTACAGTCGATACCAGCTATCTGTGCCGATGACTTGAGCAGGTCCACGTCTTCCTGAAAATATGAGGCATAGGTACAGAGACACGCCGTACCTAGTGACAGGGAGAAGAATGACTGTCCGAGGGCTTCGAAGAGCACCTGACCGGTGAGCTTTGAAAAGTCGGGGTGGAACAGGAATACTATGCCGTTGTATGCTCCTGGCAGTGTGCATGATGCTATAATAAGTGCTATCAGCATGATAAAGAGCAGTGGCATCATGATTTTCGAAGCCCGCTCGATGCCTCCTCTGACACCCCGCCTGATGATGAGGTGGGTTAAGAGAATAAATATAACAGCAAGGATGCTTGGTATCCATGGGTTTTCGGTAAGAACGCTGAATCCTTGGCTGATATGCTCAGGACTTCCCAAGACATTGTCGAAGATTGCCTGTGCGAAATAGTATATGCACCATCCTGCTACAACGCTGTAGAATCCGAGAATGAGTGAGGCACTCAGCATGCCGAGCAGTCCGATGCCATATCCCATCTTGTGCCCATAGGATGGCAACTTGCAAACGGACTTCTTGTAAGACTGGCAGGCATTGGCCTTGCCATTGCGCCCTACGATGAATTCAGCCAGCATGCCTGGAATACCCAAAATGAGGGTGAAGAATATATAAACCAAAATGAGGGCAGCGCCACCGTTTTCTCCTACAGTGGTCGGAAAACGCCAAATGTTTCCGAGACCGACTGCAGAACCTGCTGTGGCTAATATCATGCCTATCCTTGAACCGAATTGCGCCATTTTACATTTTTTTTCGACACAAAAGTAGTAAAATAAGCATAAAGCAGTAAGAAATAAGGAATAAAAAATGTTTTTGATGGAGAATAAAACATAAAAATCATTGTCAATTAAATGTTTTTTCTTATCTTTGTGGCCGATATTATTTTATTATAAGGTGTAAATACCCAGATATGCTAACTGACCTGTTAAAAGATTTCTCTCCGATTTCGCTTGAGCAGATGAGCGGTGTGAAACTAATGAACCGCACTGACACGAAATTCGTGACCACCATGGATAAGTTGATGCTTCTCCTGGAGATGGTCAAGGGGGAGTATTATGTCCAGGAGACAAGCGGTGAGAGGAATATACTGTATGATACCACATATTTTGATACGCAGGATTTCGATATGTATAGCCAGCATCAGTGGGGACATGCGAACAGACAGAAAATACGCTTCAGAACATACGTGAATTCCAACCTGCAGTTTATGGAGGTGAAGACGAAGAATAATCATGGACGTACAAAGAAGAAGCGTATAGAGGTGTATGATATGGACTTGCACGATGAGGTGAAAAGGGAGTTCCTGGGTAAGACTCTGCGTTTCGACGCTGATACGCTGATACCTCACATGCACAACTACTTTCGTCGTATCACGCTGGTGAACAGAGCTAAGACAGAACGCCTGACAATAGATACATCGTTGCAGTTTCATAATATGCAGACGGAGACGGACAAAAATATGGGACCGTTGGTTGTAATAGAACTGAAACGCGACGGATTGGCTTACTCTCCCGTTCTTGAGATATTGCGCCAGTTAAGGATTTTTCCTCATGGGTTTTCAAAATACTGCATGGGAGCTGCATTGACCAATGAACATCTTAGCGTTAACCGCTTCAAGCGAAAGCTGATAGAGATTGGGAAGATAATTAATTCATAATAAATATAATATGCAAGAGTTTTTTTCTTTAGGTTTTGAGAATACACTGCTGCGTTTTGCAGTGTGTATGGTTGTGAACTGGCTGATAGTCCATTTCCTGTATTTCAGAAAGAGCCATCGACGTGACTTCTATTTTACGTTTATCATTATTTCGTTGGCTATCTTCTTCCTCGTATATCTGATGATGGGTATGGACAGGGGAAAGGCTACGATGGGTGTAGGCTTAGGTCTGTTCGGCATATTCAGCATCATGCGTTACAGAACGGACACCATGCCGGTGCGCGAGATGACCTATCTGTTTGTGGTCGTATGTCTTTCTGTGGTACACGCTATGGCAGACTCTTTGGGAATAGATGACAACGGCAAAGTATTGGGTACACCGATAATGGAACTTGTGGTGATAGATATAATAACCATAGCGTTCATCATAGTTTGCGAGAGGATGCTGAAGGTAGAAACTTCGAAACTCGTGCAGTATGACCGTATAGAGCTTATCAAACCAGAGCGTCGTGAGGAACTTGTCAAGGACCTTGAAGAGCGCTTGGGTATAAAGGTTCTCGGCGTTAAGGTGGGCGCAGTTGACTTCCTGCGTGATATGGCAGTGCTGCGTGTATATTACGATGGTAAGGGCGACAATGAGGTTGACAATAAATTAAAAATAAGGAACTCAGAGTATGAGGTCGTTTAGAATACTTGCTCTGATGGTCTTGACGGCCATGAGCCTGCCGATTATGGCAGACAGCGAAGCGGGATTGATATTTGGGGCTGAAATCGAGAAGAAGATAAACAGACAGTTCAGTATTGACTTTGGTGCTGATATGCGTACCCGCAACAACTTCAAGACAATGGATCGTTGGAGCGTAGGACTTGGTGCTTCTTACAAGTTTACCAAGTGGCTGAAGGCCGACGCAGGCTACAGGCTGCTTGACTACAACAACCGCGACAAGAAGGAATATTATACCTCGTCAAAGGGGAACGAGAAGGTGGAGTGGCGTCCCTCCTACTGGAGTGTAAAGCACCGCTTCTATGCCTCTGTGACAGTGGATTACAAGTTCAGTAATGGCTTGAAGCTGGCATTGCGTGAACGTTGGCAGTATAACTATCGTCCCGCAATGAGCACAGAACGTTACAAGGGAAAGATAAGCGAGCATACGCTGTATCCGGACACTGGCTATGTACGAAAAGGCAAGGGGCAGAACCAGCTTCGCTCACGCTTCCAGATAGAATACGACAAGAAGCGTGCTCTATTTACTCCTTATGCCAATATAGAACTGTATCATTCTTGGGGTATTGAGAAGATACGTTACACTGTAGGTACCAATATACACCTTTCAAAACAGCACTCTCTGGAAGCGTTCTATCGCTATCAGGATGTAAAGCATGTATATGATGATGATAACGATCCCGACATGCACTATATTGGAATGGGGTATAAGTTTAAATTCTAAAGCACCACTACGGTTATGAAGAAAAATGTATTTTATCTTTTCATGCTTTGCATGATGGCATCTATAGTAACATCGTGCAAGAAAGATGATTGGGATTATAACGCAGACGGTTACACCATAAGCAGTCAGGACAGCGACAGCGATGATGACGATGTGTCGGTTATCAACAACATCAGCATAGCCTACAGTGATGCTGGCGTGACAGTAAGTGGTGATGAAAGTGGTATGGTATCTGTTTCGGGAGGTGACGTTACTATAACATCATTGTCCTATGATTCTTTGGTCGTAGAAGTTAGTGGCAGCACGTCTGACGGTTCGCTGCTGATTTTCAGACAAGACCCTCGCAGATTTCGTCTACGCCTTAACGGAGTAAGCATTACCAATAATGATGGTCCGGCTATAAATAACCAGTGCAAGAGGAAAATGTATCTTGAGGTTGTTGATGGTACCGTCAACACACTTGAAGATGGTGTCACATACACAGAACAGGCATTTGACCAAAAGGGAACACTGTTCAGTGAGGGTATGATAGAATTCTGCGGCATAGGCAGCCTTGAAGTTACGGGCAACAATAACAATGCCATTGCCAGTGATGACTATATCACTATTCCTGACGGCATAACAATAACTACCCATACACCGGCTACCGGTTCCAATGGCATAAAGGCAAAAACTGGCTTATATGTGAATGGGGGAATCCTGTCGATGGATGTGTCTTCCGCCGGAGGACGTGGCATCCGCAACAACGGTGCAATGGAGATTAATGGCGGTGTCATAAACATTACTAACAGCGGTGGCTGTCTGAAAGAGACGGTGGACGGCATAGAGAATGTATCGTCGCCGGCTGGCATAAAGTGTGACTCTACATTCATCATGAGTGGTGGTAAGTTGACCATCAACTGTACCGGCGATGGTGGAAAGGGTATCAATAATACCCAGGACATAGAGATATATGGCGGTGTCATCGACATAAAGACTTTTGGAGACTGTTACGAGACAACATTAAACGGTGTAAAGGATACAACATCGGCTGCTTGTATAAAGGGCGGCATGAAGTTCCTTATGACAGGCGGTACTGTCACATTGTACAGCAAAGGTGATGGCGGCAAAGGTGTCAACTGCGTTCAAGACGTGGTTGTGTCGGGTGGCTCTTTTACAGCGAAGACAGAAGGAACGAATGATGTCGGAAAGCCTAAGGCTGTAAAGAGTACTACAGCCATCATTGTCAGTGGCGGCTCGTTCGAGGCGTCTACACTCAAGAGCTGGGCCTGCGATAACGGTGATGAAAGCAGTACGCCAGCAAATCGTCTGACAATCATAGGCTCTCCTACGGTAAAATCAATTGCACAGAGATCTGTAAAAGTTATTTTTGATTAAAGTTTAGAGATATATGAAGAAGATTCTTATAATGCTATTCGCACTGACGGTATGTATGGCTGTCGGTGCCCAGAACGTGGATAAACTGTATAAGGAAGGCAAGGCTCTGTATGATGCAAAGAAATATACGGAGGCGTTTCCGAAACTGAAGACGGCAGCAGAGAAGGGCCATAAGAAAGCTCAATACCGCTTGGGCCGCTGTTATGACAAGGGGCGTGGTACTGCAAAGAATACAGCTTTGGCCTTTCAGTGGTATTCAAAATCTGCAGCACAGGACTATGCCAAGGCACAGTACAGAGTAGCCAAATGTTACAAGGACGGTGAAGGGGTATTGAAAGACCGCAAGAAGGCTTTTGAATATTTCACCAAGTCTGCTAATCAGGACTATGCAGAAGCCCAATATTCTTTGGGAAAATGTTACATGAAGGGCAAGGGAACTCAGGCTGACCAGAAGAAAGCAGTATATTGGTTCAAGAAGGCTGTGTCTAATGCCGATGGAGGCAGCGAGATACTGGCTGAATTACGTGCTGATGCAGCCAATGGTGATGAGGACGCAAAGGCGATTCTGAAAATGATAGGGAAATAAGGCATGCTGAAAAAGTATCCTTTATCATTTGTTCTTATCATTGTGATATGGGTCGTGTGTCTGATACCTGTTCCTGATACACCTCTCAGCGGATTTAATCTGATTGACAAGTGGACACACTTTGTCATGTATGGCGTATTATCCTTTGTGGTATGTCTCGAAAATAGGAGAATATCATGGAAGACAATACTGCTCCCCATACTTATGGGAATTATGATTGAACTGGCGCAGAAATATCTGACAACATGCAGGAGTGGGGAATTTGCGGACGGAGTAGCCAATACTATCGGGGTAGTGCTTGGCAATGCCTTGTATTGGATTTATAAGAAAATAAGGGGATGAAAGTTCTGTTGCTTTCCACATTCGAACATTCCGGCGGCGCAGCCATTGCTGCTGTGCGTCTGCTGAAGGCTCTGCAGAAAAATGGTGTAGAGGCATCGCTGTTATGCCGAAAAAACCTGTCGTGGTGGAAAGGAAAGCCTCAGTCATTAAGTTCTATTTTTGAAAGACTGATAATCCTTGGCGGCAATGTCTCTACCATGTCAAACCTGTGGGCAATGGACTATGCACATTGTGGGCAGGACATTACGGAGTCAAAGGAATATCAGGAAGCTGATGTGATACATCTTCACTGGATAAATCAGGGCTTCCTCTCATTTGGTGAACTTGACAAAATAGTGAACAGCGGCAAGCGTATAGTATGGACAATGCATGATGAGTGGTGCTTCACCGGTGGTTGCCACTATGCAGGTGATTGCCGCCACTACTTCATGGGATGCCATGACTGTCCCTATGTGAAAAAGCATGCTTTTTTTGATGCTACCCTCAAGGCTTGGGAGCATAAGCGTCAGCTATATAGCAAACGTAACATAACGTTTGTGGCATGCAGCCAGTGGCTGAGAGAACTCTCGGAGAAGAAATCTTTGGCGCAGGGTCAGAAGATTATCTCTATTCCCAATACCATTGACATGGAGATATACAAACCCCTACATGTAACGAGAACGGATGAGATTCTGTTTGTGGCTCAGAGTGTCAATGACAAGCGTAAGGGACTGAAATATCTTGACAGGGCAGTGGAAATACTGCGGCAGCGCGGAGAGAAAGCAGAGGTTCTTGCTTTGGGACGCGACATTCCGTATATCTCAGACCCGCAGGAGATGGCTGCGCTGTATGCAAGGGTGGCATGTTTTGTTACTCCTTCCTTGCAGGATAATCTGCCGAACACTATCATGGAGGCAATGGCCTGTGGTACGCCGTGCGTAGGATTCAATGTGGGTGGAATACCTGAGATGATAGACCATAAGGTGAATGGCTATGTTGCACGATATATGGATGCCGTTGACCTCGCAGATGGTATCAGCTATGTTCTGGCAAACAGGAAAGAACTGGGTGAGGCTGCACGAAAAAAAGTAGCAGAGGCATATTCCGAGGAATACATTGCCAAAAAATATAATGATGTATATTGTGGCTTAATATATTGATTGCATGAAATTGTTTGGCATTTTTAGGATACGCAAAGAAGAACGATGGGGCGCTGTAGTGGCATTCATCGTCTCGGTATTACTTAATGCCATTAACATAGTGCGCTATGCTGACAAATTCAGCATTGTCGGAAAAGATACATGGGGCCAGTTCGTAAAGGCGTGGCATGTGTCGGGATTTGACCCGATAACGTATGCCGTGATTACTGAGTGGAGAACAGGGTACAATATCTATCGCCATCCCCTGCTGCCATATTTCATGTGGCCTTTCACGAAGATAAATGAGGCTTTGACGGCACTGACGGGCTATAACTGCGTGATATATGTCACTGCTGCACTTCTCATATTCTGCACTGTTTATTCCTTTATATTCCTGAACCGCATATTTACTGATATAATAGGTGTCAGCAGAAAGGAAGGCTATGCCCTTTCGGCATTGACCTTCTCGTTTGCTTATATAATGCTGGCAGCTATTGTACCGGACCATTTCATAATGTCGATGTGCTGCCTGACGGCTACCCTCTATGTGTTTGGCAGGGAATGGGCCATAGTGCCAGAGAAGCGTGTAAAGAGCACTGTGCTGGATGCATGCGTACTCTTTGTCATAACGGCAGGTGTGACGCTGAGCAATGGAATAAAGGTGATAGCGACAGCATTCCTGACTAAAGGGAAGAAGTTTTTTCCACACTATTTTCTTTCTTTGCTGATTTTGTCAGGAATAGTGTGGGGTAGTGCCCGCCTGTCATATCATTGTCTTGTGCTGCCTTTGGAACAGGCTCGACATCAGAAGGCACAGGAGAAACGGGAAGCCCAGATAGAGCGTCTGACAGCAAAATATGGAGAGGAGAAACGGGACAGCATAGAAAAGATGCTGAAAGAAAAGAAAGCCCGTCGCTACAAGATGAGTGCCGTATATAAGCATACGGGTAAGCCAATAGCGCAGGGAGAATTCATGCGGTGGACTGACAAGACGACCGACAGGTGGGACGTAGTTGTAGAATGTCTTTTGGGAGAGGGTATAATGATTCACGAGGAATATCTTCTGGGTGATGTGCTGGTAAACAGACCCGTCATCGTGCGCTATGTCAACTGGTTCAACTATTTCGTGGAGGCGTTGCTCGTAGTACTTGCCTTAATAGGTGTATGGATGGGCAGAAAGAGTCGGTTCCTGTGGCTGTGCCTGTCATGTTTCGTCATTGATATGCTGTTGCATCTTGGTCTCGGCTTCGGAATAAACGAGATGGCTATTATGTCTGCACATTATCTGTGGATATTGGCTATTGCAATGGCTTACTTTGTGCGGTATGCTCCGCAACGGCTCAGACTGGCAAATATATCATTAATAATCGCTTTGACACTATATCTGACGATATGGAACGTAACTCTTCTAATAGAATATATGTATTTCTGATAGTCCTCCTGGGAGTATGTATCTTTGGAGCGCTGAATTATATTGTGGTGCTTCATAATCCCGAAACATGGACATCCCTTCGTTATGGCGCATGGACGGCATTCCATAAGGGGTTCAACTTCTCGGGCTTTGATCAGTTTACATATGTTATAGTGTCGAAATGGCGTCCGTTGTTTGAGATGTACCGGCATCCTATGCTGGCGCTGATGATATGGCCGATGTCGTGGGCGAATGCTCAGTTGACGGATTATTTCCATGTAAACTGTGCCATATACGTTGTTGCGGTGACATATACAATTGTGAGCACGATATCATGGTGGCTGCTCTTCTCTATTCTTCGTAAGAGAGTGGGGCTGTCTATGGAATTGTCGTTGCTATTGGTATTGTTTTACTTCGGCTTGGCCTACGTGATGCTTGCCAGCTGCATGCCAGACCATATGATATGGACACAGTTCCTGCTCATACTCAGCATATACCTTGCCAGCGGCCGAGGCGGAATGAAATTGTGGCAAGCTTTGCCGCTGTATTTCATTGCAACGGGAGTGACGCTTACCAACAGCGTCAAGGTCTGGCTGATAGATATGGCGGCGGCGTATCATGGAACTGGTTCCCTGAAAAGACTTTTCAGACGCAGTCTGCTATATGTTATTCCGACTTTAATCATCGGAGGTATATATCTGTGGGAGACCAATACTTTGGTTGTAGAAGAACAGTCTTATCAAAAACACATGCGTGAGCGCACATTGGAACGTGACAGCACGGCAAAGGCGCGGTTTGAAAGGGACAGTATATTCAGGGCTAAGCGAATGGGAAAGCAGGCTTATGACAACCAGCTTTTTGAATATACCGATAACACCATAGACCGTGGGCCGCTCTTGGTTGAGAACTTCTTCGGCGAGGGTTTCATTCTCCATCCTGAGCATCTTATGGAGGATCCCAACTTGAAGAAGAATCCGCGTCCCGTCATAGTCCATTACCGTGACTGGTGGAACTATGTCGCAGAGGGAGCAATACTGGTTCTGTTCCTTGGGGGTATAATATATGGAAGGAAAAAACGTCTGCTGTGGATTGCCATGATGCCGTTCATCTTCGATGTTTTCCTGCATATAGGCATGCGTTTTGCTGCTACCGACTTATATATAATGACGGCTCACTGGGCTTATATCATACCGATAGCAATAGCTTTTATGCTGAAGGAGATGAAGAAACCTGGGCGCAATGTCATAGACACCATACTCGTTGTGCTAACCCTGTTCCTGTGGTGGCATAACCTCTCACTTCTTGTGCCATATTTGTTACCATAAGTTTAAATACTTAAAAAAATAAACAATTTCTTGCATTTTCCATAACTTAATTGTATCTTTGCACAAATAAAGACAAAAAGGCTAGTCATGACTCAGGAAGATAATAATAACTTTCATCCGTACTATCAATATAGGGAAAAAAGAACGGAGGAGGAAGTGATGGTGTTGGACAACATCACCTCTCCGCCCGTATACCGAGAAGAATTCGTGACAGATGAGATGTTGATTGTAATCTGTCATAGGGGGGCAACGTGGAGCGAACGTGGAACGTTGGAGCAACAGGACGTGTCTGTCCTGTTGCCTTATGAAATCATACGTGCAAAGTTCTCATCGGATGACTTCCTGCATACATTAGTGGTTCTTTCTCATGATTTCTACGAGAGATTAAGACATGCATACCCTTATACTCGATATACATCCTATCATCGTGACAGAGCCAAGACCCATCTGAGTGATGAACAATATGAGTTTGTAAATAATGCGCTGAGCATGTTACGGACAATGACAAAGGTGCACAGCCGACATCGCTCAGAGATGCTGTTCCAGCAGATAAGCATCCTGCTCAATATGCTTGGAGAATTCCGTAAGGAAAACTATCCGAATGATGTGATGATAGAGCCTCAAATGACACTCTTTAACCGCTTCTACGAAAGCCTCACACAGCATTATAAAGAGTCGCATGAGGTGGCTTTTTATGCAAAGATGTTTGACCTTACTCCGAAATATTTCTCGGCCATCATAAAGAAGGAAACCGGTGCCAGTGCCATAAAATGGATATCTGAATATGTAACGGTACAGGCAAAACAACTGTTAGACATACATAAGGAATATACGGTACTACAGGTAAGCTGTGAAATCGGATTTAGCGATCAGGCCACTTTCAGCCGTTACTTCAGAAAATATACGGGAATGACTCCCAGAGAATATAGAGACAGTAAAAAACCAAATAAAAACTAAACGACATGAAAAAATTATTCTTAATGGTACTCGTTTCATGCATGGCTCTCTTTGCCAATGCTGAGACAAGGAAGGTAAGTTCTCCTGACGGAAAACTGGTTGTAACACTCAACGCTGACGGCGGCAAGCTGACATACGAGGCAAGCTATGACGGAAAGGTGCTGGTGACAAAGTCTGCCCTTGGACTGAAGACCGATATGGGCGACTATACACAGGGTCTCAAACTCCTCAACGCTGCTGAAGGCAAGAAGCAGGAGCAATATACCATGCGTAACAGCAAGGCTTCTGTAGTAGATGTGAATATGAATACCATCAAGATGACTTTCTCCATATCGGGATGTAAGCGTATCATGACGATGGAGATGTGCGTTGGCAATAACGACATAGCATACCGTTACTCCTTCGACAGCTCTAACGATGGTAGTAAGGATGAACCTCGCAGGGTGACTGTGCTCGAAGAGGCTTCGGCTTTCAACTTCCCTGACTATACGACAACGTTCCTCTGCCCTCAGATTGATGGCAACAACAAGGGCTGGATGGGTACTAAACCAAGTTACGAGGAGGAATATAAGCCTGACGCTCCAATGGCAGTAAAGTCACAGTTTGGACTGGGCTACACCTTCCCTTGTCTTTTCCGTGTGGGTAATGACGGTTGGGTACTCGTGAGCGAGACTGGTACTGGAAGCAGTTACTGCGGTTGTCACCTGAGTGACTACAGCAAGGCAAACGGATATACCATTGCATTCCCTGACAAGAGCGAGAATCACGGCATTGGTAGCACCACTCCGGCATTCAGTCTGCCTGGCGCAACTCCTTGGCGCACAATAACACTCGGCTCAACTTTGAAGCCTGTAGTTGAGACCACCATTCCTTTCGATGTTGTAGAAGAGCAGTATAAGGCACATGCCAACATGAAGCCCGGACGCTATGTATGGAGCTGGCTGATATGGCAGGACAACAGCGCTAACTACGATGACCAGGTGCTGTTTATCAATACCGCTGCTGCTATGGGCTTTGAATACTGTTTGGTGGATGCCCTGTGGGATGAGCAGATTGGAAGAGAGCGCATGGCTGAACTGAGCCGTTATGCTCAGAGCAAGGGCGTCAGCCTCATGCTGTGGTATAACAGTAACGGTGCTGCAAATAATGCTCCTCAGGGACCAAGAAACTGCATGAGCTCTTCTATTGCCCGCGAAAAGGAGATGGCATGGATGGAGAGCATAGGCATTAAGGGTATCAAGGTCGATTTCTTTGGTGGCGACAAGCAGCAGACAATTCAGCAGTATGAAGACATCCTGAGCGATGCCAACAGACACGGCATACAGGTGTTATTCCACGGATGCACTCTGCCACGCGGTTGGGAGAAGATGTATCCTAACTATGTTGCTTCTGAGGCTGTGCTTGCATCTGAGAATGTATATTTCGGAGAATATCATGCTAAGAAGGAAGGCTTTGAGCTCACTATGCACCCCTTCAGCAGAAATGTTGTAGGCAGCATGGACTGGGGCGGCACGATGATGAATAGGTGGCTGAACAAAGAAGATCAGCCAGGCAAGCGTCACAGACGCTACACATCCGACACTTTCGAGATGGCAGCAGCAATTGTGAACCAGACTTCAATCCAGTGTATTGACATGCAGCCGAGCAATCTTGAGTCATTGCAGCAGTTTGAACTCGACCTGCTCAAGAACATGCCGACAACATGGGCTGAGACAAAGTTCGTTGACGGATATCCTACAAAGTATGCTGTACTTGCTAGAAAGAGCACGGCAGGTAATTGGTTCGTTGCTGGCCTGAACGGTGAAGAGACGGCACGCACCCTGACCTTGAATGTGCCTATGCTGGCTGGAAAGACTGTGACTTATTATACCGACGAAGCCCTGAAGAAAGGACAGCAGTTCCTCAATCCAGTAAAGTCAACGGCAAAGGTTGACAATAAAGGAAATGTCAAGGTCACCATACAGGGCATGGGAGGAATAATTCTTACTGACCTTTAAAGATGTCTTAAATTCTTAAGTATTCTAATGCATAAAGTAATAAAAATAGTTTTTGTCCTGCTCACACTGTGCTCCGTTCCCGTTATGGCACAGGATGACAAGGTTGCGCCAGTTCCTGCTGTTGTTGATACAGCAATGATAGACTCTACGTCTCTTCTGCTTGATGAGGCTGCTCTGGAGTTGGAAGACAGCGTCGGTGTCGCAGAGAGTGGGGGAGCATATACCCAGCTGAAGAAGAAATTCGTTGACGGCGGAGTGATATTCATGTCACTCGTGGCCCTGTGTCTCATCATTGGTCTGGCTTTCTGTATCGAGCGCATCATTTATCTTACGATGTCTGAGATTGACGCTAAGAAATTTATGGTGCAACTTGAGGAGAAACTGAAGAACGAAGGCGTTGAGGCTGCCAAGGAACTGTGCCGTAATACGCGTGGCCCGATAGCGAGCATCTGTTATCAGGGACTGTTGCGCATGGATTCCACAATGGAGGAAGTGGAACACAGCGTCAGCTCGTATGCCTCTGTGCAGATTGGCAATATGGAGAAGGGTTGTTCTTGGATTACCCTCTTTATTGCTATGGCACCGTCGCTGGGATTCCTGGGTACAGTGATAGGTATGGTTATTGCTTTCGACCAGATAGAGATTGCCGGTGATATAGGTCCTACGATAGTGGCATCAGGTATGAAGATGGCTCTTATCACGACGATATTCGGTATCATCGTGGCGCTGATACTACAGCTTTTCTATAACTATGTCCTGTCAAAGATAGACCATCTCACGGCACAGATGGAGGAAAGCGCCATCACTCTGATGGATATCATAACACACATCAAAAAACGTTAGGTCTCCTATGTATTACTTCTTTGCAGATATCTTCATCATTCTCTCTATAGTGGCACTTCTCGTGTCGTTGGCATTGGTGTTCTATTCTGCATGGCATTCCCTGAAGGTGAACAAACGCAGGAATGTCGAGAACGGCATACCTGTAACCGTCATAGGGTGGGGGATTGTGGCATTGTTAGTAGTCATATCAATACCGACACTGCTTATTGGCGGATTTACTAATATGTGCCTTATAACGGCAATCATAATGCTCATCGTTGCAACGGGAGCACTGATATACGGCAAATGGTCAAGCGTAAAAAGAGGTATAACATTCCGGAACTGAATACTACGTCAACAGCGGACATCTCGTTCATGTTGCTCATATTCTTCCTTCTCACGACATCTATGGACAGTGACAAGGGACTGGGACGCATGATGCCTCCGCCTGACCCGGAACAGCAGGAGGAACTGCAGGATGTGGACAAAGACAATGTGCTCGTCTTGCATCTGATGAAGGATTCCCACCTGACCGTTAATGACCAGGAAGCTGAGATAGGTCCCTCGCTAAGGAACACCCTAAAGCAGTTTGTTACAAGGGTGGGGGAGACGCACATAATAGAACTGCGTGTTGACCGCTCTGCTGATTATGACTCATATTTCAGACTGCAGAACCAGATTGTCACATCATACAAGGAACTGAAGAATTATCCTCAGCGCATACAGGAGATTGTTATTGACGAATGAAAATCCGCAGGAGAAAACATCATAGCGTGCCCAGACTGAATATGGCATCCATGCCGGACCTCATATTCACGGTTCTCTTTTTCTTCATGATTGTAACACACATGAGGAGCGAGACACCTATAATGAAGATTGAGGTGCCGCAGGGAACAGAACTGACAAAACCTCAGCACCGTCGCTATATAACCAATCTCTATATCGGTAGCGACAAGCAGGGAAACAGCAGAATACAGATAGGGAACAGTTTTGTTCCCGTTGATAGAGTGGGGGATGCAATACAGACTTTGCGCAATCGTATCAATGACGATGACAGACCATATTATGTGGTAAGCATAAGGGCCGACAAGAATACCCCTATGGGAGTAATTACTGACGTTAAGGAGGAGTTACGCAGGGTAGGGGCACTGAAAATCAGATATAACGCGACGGAGAAGAATGAAATAATGAAATAATGAGATAATGAAACAATACCTTGATTTATTGAGACGTATTACTACCGAAGGGGTGGTAAAACAAGACCGTACAGGTACTGGCACCAAGAGTGTCTTTGGTAATCAGATGCGATTCAGGATGGAGGACGGATTTCCGTTGCTCACCACGAAAAAGCTGCATCTGAAGTCTATCATATATGAGTTGCTCTGGTTTTTGAAGGGAGATACCAATGTCAAGTATCTTCAGGAGCATGGAGTGTCTATATGGGATGAGTGGGCTGACGAAAACGGCGAGCTCGGACCGGTCTATGGACATCAGTGGCGCTCTTGGCCTGACTATAATGGCGGTACTATTGACCAGATTCAACAAGTCATAGACCTTATTAAGAACAATCCTGACTCACGCCGCATGCTCGTTTCTGCATGGAATCCCGCAGAGATAGGAAAGATGGCTTTGCCTCCCTGTCATTGTCTCTTCCAGTTCTATGTTGCTGACGGCAAGCTGTCCCTGCAGTTGTACCAGCGTAGTGCCGACACTTTCCTCGGTGTTCCGTTCAATATCGCCTCCTATGCCCTTCTGTTGCAGATGATGGCACAGGTCACTGGACTGGAGTGTGGTGACTTCGTTCATACCACAGGTGATACTCATCTTTATCTCAATCACTTGGAGCAGGCAGAACTGCAGCTGACACGCACACCGCGTCCACTTCCGAAGATGAAGATAAATCCTGATGTCAAGGACCTGTTCTCATTCCAGTACGAGGACTTCGAACTGACCGATTATAATCCGTGGCCACACATTAAAGCAGCAGTTTCAGTATGATATCCATTATTGCAGCCATATCCGAAAACAGAGCCCTCGGATATGAGAACAAATTGCTCTATTGGCTTCCCAACGACCTGAAGCGTTTCAAGGCTCTGACTACGGGACATACCATCATCATGGGACGTAAGACCTATGATTCCCTTCCCAAGGGAGCATTGCCTAACCGTCGTAATGTGGTGATATCTCGCAGCATTAAGGAACTGCCCGGATGTGAGGTGTGTCCTTCTTTGCTGGATGCTATATCGACTGTTCAGACAAAGAGTTCCGATCAGGGAGACAGCGAGATATTCATTATTGGCGGAGCTTCTATTTATACACAGGCCCTGCCGTTTGCTGACAGGCTGTGCCTCACATTGGTGCATGATGTAGCAGAAAAGGCTGACGCTTTTTTCCCATCTATTGATGATTGGAAAGAAGTATCACGCGAAGACCATGATACAGACGAGAAGCACGATTACAAATACTCCTTTGTGGATTATATAAGGAAATAACCCTCTCACTCCCTTTTGACTCCCCTTTCACTCCCCTTTCACTCCCCTTTCACTCCCCTATAAAAAAAGAGCCCTCTCATCGGTTTGATGAAAGGGCTTCTTTTATGAAAGTGGGCAGTCTCCTACTCTCCCGCATTGCATTGCAGTACCATCGGCGCAGGCGGGCTTAACTTCTCTGTTCG
>CACYKA010000036.1 GCA_902774795.1 uncultured Prevotellaceae bacterium
GTTGTTTAATCTTTGCAGACGATAGTGGTTTATTATGACAGAGATAAAAACAGCCAGGGAGAGACTGGCATATATTGAGAAAAAATTCTTCAAGGGAGCAGGCCTTGCAAAGGCGTGCCTGCTGGAGGGTGAGGAACGCAGGGCTTATGTGCTCTCGCAGGTGGAGCGTTTACTATCTACGAAGTATAACTCTTCGTCGTTGGGCATGTGGCTGTCAGATGAGTTCTGGACAGCTGACAAGGGCAGAATGCCGATGGATGAAACGGACCCTCTTTTGTCGCTGAAGGAACAGCAGACGATGACAAGTAAGGAAATGGATTGTCTGCGACTGATAGTGGAAGTGGCAGGTCTGTGCCACGACCTGGGTTTGCATTTACCATTCGACCTGAAAGAGACCTTCGGCATCAGGGGCAAATTTTGGGTGTCGAACAAGCGACTGGTGGAATGGCTCACTACGACGCCTTATGAACGGATAGCAATGCACGTGGCATATACGTTAAGGAAGCGCGCTATCAATGTGTATATACGCGACCATTACCAGCCCGCACAAGATGCTTTGGCAGAACTTTTCTCGTCGGAATACGGCGAATTAGTGCGCGACCCGGATTGGACGAAAATCCCTCCTCGCGGATATGTGAAGACTATCATTGATGAACTTCTGCGAATAGAGCGACATTGGCAGCGCGGACGCAGACTGAAACTGAACCCTCAGGTTGTGATTCTGCACGATGAGATATATGGCCTTGTGCCCCTTCAGTTTGACAAGGGAGTATTGGAGGCCGCTCAGAAACTCTACGATTACATGGAAAGGGAAGTGAAGGACCGGCTGAAAGATGCGGACGAAGACACCATATCAGAGGTGTTAGGACGCTTTGCTGAGAAAGTCCGCGAGGTGCGTGAACATCATTTTGCCAAAGATTGGCTGAGGGACGAATCGCTGGGGTTTGCCTATCTGATGGCTCATGCCGAATGGTATGGGTTGGGATGGTTTAGCGAGGAGGACGAAGCGCTATGATAAGATATAATCGTAGCTTTTATGCCTCAGCTTCTCAGTGGTTGGAAGCCATCAAGCAAGACAGGGCCTGGTTAAGTCAATTGCAACAGCTTCAGAACGCAACTCCAGCCGAGCTCAAAAAGCAACATCAGATGGCCAGTAATAAAATTGAAAAGAGTGACGCCTGTGATTATTGGCATTTCTATAATAAGCAAGTGGACAGGGTTAAGCTTGTGGTTGAGGAACTTTGGGAGGCAGGCAAGATGACACCAGCCATTCAAAGAACTCTGATTATCTGGATGCTTACGGAGGAATGGCTGGAGCAGCATTCGGAGATAGACATACAGGCATCGGAAAAGCCAAAGAGACCATCTTCAAAGCAGAAGCCTAAGGCGAAAGCCGACAGAAAACCCAGCGACAAGCCATTGACGCTGAAATACTATATGCATGGCAATAATGGTGTGCTGATGAGACAACGCAAAAGAGTACATCAGGTTTTTAAAATGTGGAACAGATGGGGCTGGATTGACGAGCAAACATCTTTAGAGGATTTTGATACTTTCTTCGAAGGAGAGCCCAGACATTGTAATATCACATGGAAGGCGAACGGCACTATCTTGACAATTCTGTTACAAGAACTTCTGGAACAGTTATACATTGAGAAGCCAACTGGATGTGCAGCAAAGTCATTAGTAAAACAGCAGTTTGGAAAGACGGCTAACTCGGATAGAACCCGTCTTGACAATATTTCAGAGAAGAGGATAAAACTTACCCTGCTTGTCCTTGACCCTCAAAATCACAATTTGATATTTCAAGACTCTGATGATTTGTCTGAAATACAAGATATACAAGATGCGGCATTAAAAGAAATCTTCGCAGGTAAACTTCGTTCTACCAAAGGAATATAGTTACGTGTAAGCGATTTCGTGCCAATGTAAGCGAAAATGTAAATTCGCTTACAAAATAATTGAGTCGGAACACTCTTGAAACACAGAGAGTTCCGATTATTTTTGTGCATATTTTTTTGCATGTAAGCGATTCTTGGGAATTTGCTTACGTGTAGCAGGGTGGTTTCCCCATTGCTGAGGGCAGCAGTCAAGTCTGTCTGCCTAAAGCAAAAATGAAAAAAGTAAATTTTTCTCGCGTAGGGTCTGAACAACAGTACGGCCCACGCCCAGTAGGAGAAATCCTCAACGATTTTCTGAACAAGAGTAATTCACCCTTTGCAGTTGCTTATCGTGAGCGGCTACTTAAGGACTTGCATCCAAACAAGGAACTGTGTATTGACCTGAAGTTATACACACGCGAGCCTGGACGCATGCCTGTGGGTACGTACCTTAATGGTGCTATAGCGCGAAAAGGTGAAGATTGCTACATGTTCGTAGAAAACTGTCTTAAAGAGAAAAAGGTGACAAGCCTTCTTCGTAGTCCACATGTTTGGAAAGGCTCATGCGTGAATGTGGTACGCAGGTCTGATGGAAACTTGTACCCAACGTTCAACCGTCCGCAGTACAGCAAGGACTTCACGTTTAAGGATTTTTGCCGAGAGGCTGCCGAGGAACTGTTGGCAATAGCTAGCCTCATATAGAATTTAATCTTTTGTATCTCAATATCTCAATATCTCAATTATCAATTTATATCTCACATCTTCTTATATAGTTTGTATAACTTATTAATAATCAAGTATATAGAATATATGTAAGGGATGTGACAACAGCAAAAATAATTAATTGAGATTTGAGATTTGAGATTACGAATACTACAGACAGTACTAAGTAAAAAAATAAAGAATTTAAAAACAATGACTTACGATATTTTTTCTAATCAGCCGCAGGAGCCAAGTACTGGCCGTGGCACCGAGTTTCTTAAATTTCTCACCTCAAAAGCCTCCACAAAAATGCAACAGCCGCTGAAGCCTATGGCTTTTCCTGCTCTGTCTGCCCATGTTTCTTCTGAAGTGAAGATGAAGTATAGCGATGGGAAATATTATGAAATAGGAGCTGGACAGCTTGCACATCTTATAGGTGTATCGGGTATAGGTAAGCGTGAATTGAGCCATTTGGTCGGTGCGATATGCCGAGACTTTGTAGCCCACGATGCAGCGGAGTTCCAACGTTTGGCCCTATGGTCCTCTCAGATGAAGTCGAGGGCAGCAAACAAGGCTAAACCTGAGAGACCTTCTGACATCTATTTTCTCTATCCACCCGAGGATGTCACTAAGCCGGCATTCGCTCAGAACTGTCAGGCTCTGGAGCAGAATGGCGGTCTTACCCAGTACCTGAATCTGAGTGAGTGCGAAGCAGCTGCTCGAATAGCTGGATCTAAACTCCAGATGAGCGTACTTATCAGGAATGCCTTCGATGTTGAGCGTGGAGGAGGTCAGCTTCGTGCCTCAGAGAGCGGCATTAGTGCCAATCCCATTATCAGACTTTGTATGACTATGAGCTCAACACCTGAGGTAGCGCAAACCTTTTACAAACGTGATATGAGAAACGGTTTCTTCTCACGTGTAAATATTGCCTATGTTCCTCGAGGCGAGCGCATAGGTAAGATTCCGAAACAAAAGGACTATGATGAGGATTATCTCGCTGAGATGGATCAGTATTTACTGCGCTTGAAGAGTGCTCGTGGAAGTTTCCATGTAAAGCAGCTCAACCGTGTAGCCGACCAGCTGGCCGAAGAGATGGTTGACTTAGCCAACCTCTGCGATTCGGATGACCTGTTCGAAATCAGCCACCGTTCAATATTCAGTTCTTGGAAGAAGGCTGCCGTGCTTTGGTTGCTGAACGACATGACATACACACGTAGCATTGGTGAATGGATGGTCTATTTCTGCTATTTCGATCTCTGGTCTCGTCTAAAGGTGTTCGACCAGATGATTTCCCCCAGCGATGTTCTGGCTGAAGAATCTCGCAAGCGCGGACAGGTGAATATGTTGGAGAGTCTCCCCAATCCCTTCTCTGAGCAGCAGCTGGAAAATCTGCGCGTTAGCTTGGGCAAGAGTAAGGATGGAACGAAGCATCAGATTTCCGTTTGGGCAAATAGAAACTTCGTGACCTACTCGAACCAGACAGGATTGTATTCAAAGACTGAAGAGTATCTTAATGGGAAATCGTAGGCTATGGATAGGATAGAAATTGAAAAGTTGCGTTCGCTCCCTTGCGAGGGGGTGGCGCAACGCCTTGGACTTGTGGTCAGACAACACAAAGCCTTGTGCCCGTTTCATAACGACCACACTCCATCTATGACCTTCAAAAAGGGAAAGTGGAAGTGTTGGAGCTGTGGTGAAGGTGGAGATACTATCAGTCTCGTGCAGAAAGTGCTTAATAAAAATTTCCCCGAGGCCTGCCGATGGCTGGCGGATGAGAACAATGTGATTCTTACTGAGTACAGACCAAAAGAAGAAAAGCCTCCCAAGCCGTTTGATGCATCAAGATATAATAAGTATTTTGAGCGCCCTTTCCTGAATGACGAGGCGCGGAAGTTTCTCTTTGAGGAGCGCAGGCTGGACCCTCGCGTGGTGCGCTGGTGCCGTTTGACTTCGTGGAAAGACAAGCAGGGCGTGCCTTGGCTGCAAATACCATATTATAATCGTGAAGGAAAACTGATAGGTATCCAAAACCGAAACCTCGTCAAAGGTGCCTCACCTCGCTTCCGTTTTCCGCAGGGGTCTGAGTGCGGGATATACAATCTGCCAGTGCTGAATCTGCTAAAGCCCGGCGACGAGCTGTATATCACGGAAGGCTGCTCCGACTGCTGGGCCATGCTCTCCGCCGGCCACAAGGCGATAGCAATACCGTCAGCCACCCTGCTTTCGCAGAAAGACACGAAAAAATTGTCAATTATCAATTCTCAATTGTCAATTAGTTTCCACATGTATCCAGATAATGACACGCCCGGCGAACGCCTTTTCCTGCAACTGCAAAAAGTGCTGCCCAATCTGGTGCATCATCAGCTGCCGCCAGGGTGTAAAGACTATTCTGAATATTATTTAAAAATGAAAAAATGAAAAAATGAAACCTTGCCTTATTGTCCAATAACCTGCCCTTATCGGACGATAAGCGTGGGTTATTGGATCATAGGAAACTATTTTTTCGACCACAACTGAAAAAAAACTTCACTAAATTTGTGAATTTCAAAATAAATACTTACCTTTGCAGCCAAATACGACGATATGGTCATTGAATACGAAAAGGATTATCTTGAAGAGCTATATGACAAGGGGAAATGTACGAACAAGAAGTACCGTTTCCAGAAGTCTGTAGTTGTGAAATACCAAAAGCGCATAGATACGCTGATGGCTGCTACCCGCATAGAAGACCTTTTTGTTTTCAATTCGCTTAACTTCGAGGCACTTGACAATGGATATTTCTCAATCCGCATAGACTTCCACTACCGTCTGGAGTTTAAGATAAGGACTGAAGGAACAGAACCCATCGTTACTATATGCACAGTTACTGACATTACAAACCATTATCAATAAGATATATTTATGAACAGAATAACAACACATCCTGGAGACGTTCTGAAAGAAGAACTGGAGGCAAGAGGCATTTCACAGAAGAAGTTCTCTGAGGTGCTGTCTATTCCATACACGCAGCTCAATGAGATACTGAACGGCAAGCGGCCGGTAACAACTGATTTTGCCCTAATGATGGAAGCATCTCTTGGCATAAATCCTGAAATGCTCATCAATATGCAGACACGTTATAATATGTCGGTAGCACGTCATAAGAAACCTCTGATTGAAAGACTCCTTGACATAAAAAAAGCTTGTGCCGCAGTCTTTTAGTTTTTCCGAAAATTGCTGAATTTTATCTGACAAAATACTCCCTTGAGATAGTTGTTCCTGATGCTTCGGCGTCGGGAATTTTTTTTGTGTAAAAACAGCTAAAAAAAAGTTGAATTTAGGACAAAAATAATTGCCGAAAAACTTGCATAATTCAAATATTTTTTGTACCTTTGTATCGTGATTAAGAAATTGATTACAAGCGGGATAAGAGCCACCCGATGTAGTTGGCTTCGAAGAGTTTCTAATACCACAAAAAACACACAAGGTATGATTGAACTTTATCTTTCAAAGGTTACCGAAACATCGGAAACCGAACAGGCGGGTAAGCTGTATGCCCGCGTGAGTTACAAACAGACGCTGAGCGTCCAGGACATGGCCAAGCACATGGCTGAGCACAACACAATGTTCTCCGAGGGCTCCATCACGGGTATCCTTATCGACTTCGTGAAGTGCGTGCGCGAACAGGTGCTCAACGGCAACACCGTGAAGATTGACAACCTCGCCATCTTCAAGGCCACAGTTGAGGCAAACGCCCTCGAAACCCTCTATGACGCACAGGCCGACAAGACTGCAACTGCAAGCATCGGCACTCTGAAGGATGGTGACAAGACAGGCGCAGCCGTGAAGACTATCAAACTGCTGGCACAGAGCACTGGCGAGTTCACACGCGATGAACTGAAGAAGGATGCCAAGCTCTCATGGACTGACAAGACCAAGGCGGAGATTGCTGCTGCCAAGGGAGGTCAGGAGAGTTCAAATGGTTCAAGCAGTTCAAGCGGTTCAAGTGAAAACGGCGGCGGCACCAACACTGGCGGCAACGGCGGAGGCACAGACCCTAACACCGGAGGCGGTGACAACGGCGGCGGTGGCGACAACAACGGCGGAGTAAGTAACGATTAGGGTAAAGGTTATTGGTTATAGGTTATAGAAGCCAATAGCCAAAAGCTAAAAACCAAAAGCAACAATCCCTGGCAGAATTCTGTCAGGGATTGCTATTCTTAAACCGTAAACGGTAAACTGTAAACCGTAAACTACTTCCCTTCCACAATAATATTAATTATCTCCTGTATGTCGGTGCCGTTGACTTTGCCGTCCTTGTTTATGTCGGCACTTTCATCATACTTACTCGCAACAATGAGGTTGATAATCTCCTGAATATCGGTACCGTTAACAACACCGTCGCCGTTAGTGTCACCAATGATTGCCGGCTCTTCTTCTGGCACGTATGGGCCAAAGACGATCGTGAACCTGCTGCCTCCGTTAGGGAATACCTTCTCCACCTCAGGCGTCAGCCAGAAGTAGCCGCTGAAGCCCTTGATCCATGCAGGAGCCTCCGGATGGTATGGTTCGGGGATAGGATAAGTAGCATTGTATGGAGGATTGTAGTTAGGGATTGCAGCACTCTCAGCAAAGAGCACATTCTGTGGGTCGTCCGTTACGAGAGTCCGGCTATTTGTCGGAATGAAGTATGCATACTTCGACTCCACAGTCGTATAGACATTGCTAACCGCTACATCCGAGAAAGTATAGATATAGAAATCTCTCTCCATTGCAGTTTTCACGAGATAAGGCACACCAGCCTTCATCTCAGTGACTTGGTCGAAGTAGAGGTTAATGGTTGGTGGCATAGCTGCATCGCCCCCTCCTGAAACGTACGACGAACCTACGAACTCCCTCATCTCATTGAAGGCACACCTCAGCTGCGCAGTTTCTGCTGAAATGTCGAATGGCGCGGAGAATATGTACCAGCCCAGTGGAACGACCGTGTTCAGGCAAAGGGTTTCCACCGTCGTGCCGTTCAAGGCATCGATGGCAGCACTGTTGTCCTCGCTGTCAGCGAGCGTAGGATAATATACAACCTCAATCTCATCATCGTATTCAGGCAAGGTTGTACCCCATCTTGTCTTACGCGGATCAAAATACGAAGCCTCTTTACCTGACTTGACTAATGTGACACTCTTTATCTTCTTATTTCCCGAATATCGCATGTCGCCAAACACGGCATTCGTTTCAAAGTACGTGAGGGTCCAAAGGTCAACATCTTCCGTGCCATCCTTAAACTTCAGGGTAGCAATATTTTTTACGGTCACATCGCAGGATGCCGTCTTGTCAGGAACGACGCTGCTTGTAACTGTTACCGTGGTTGCATCTGCAGCGATACCCTTTACATAGACTGTAAGGACGTTGGTAGGAGTATTGTCCACCGCCTTGGTGCATTCTTCATCCGAGAACAACTGTACATTACCGTTACCTGTAGTCCATATCACATTCTTGTTGTAATCGTTGAAAGGCGTAAGTGTTGCAGTCAGCTTCACTGTTTTGTTTATGGGGATAAGCGTCTTGGTTTGACTAAGTGTAAGAGTAAAATAATTTGGGGATATTGGAACCTGGAATTCCACACAAGGGCGTACAATGCCTAAGACTTCTAGGTCGAAGCCCCATTGTGGGCCGGTACTGTTTCCCATATCAAACATATATACCCACCACATACCGCCTGTGGTTGAAGAACTTGAACTTGTCCAATAGCCGTAATATACATAAGGGTCAACGTGGAAAGCACTTCCTCCTGCCGCTCCCATCATCGAGCGCATATTGCCCGGATTAAATGGGTAGCCGTCTGGGTAAGGGTCGCTTGACCATTGAGGACTTGGTATTTTGTCCACATATTCAGACGTACTTCCACAGCCGATGAGCATGTGCTCCCAGTCGTTAGCCGAAGGCAGACGCCATGTTCCGCCCTCAATAGGATGGCTTGTGTTAAAAGCCTCTGCAACGGTCAGGGCAACATTGTGCTTACAGCCGGCTTCAATATCAGCAATGGGAGCGTCTTCCAAGGCGATGCCAAGAGCCGTACCATTTTCATCATCTACATAGGCAATCATGGCCTGAGCCGTCTTACTTGCAGCCGCAGCGTCACTCACGGTGGCATAGATACTACCGTCGCTGCACAATACTTTGCCAACATCAGCCTTCGTGGCGGGGATAACATCAGCCCACGCAGCAGTAGCTGTCATAACTAGCATGACCAGAGAAAATAAAATCTTTTTCATAGTTTATAAGTTTTAGTTAAAAATAATTTCTGGGTAGTTAAAATATTATTCTGTGTGCAAAGTTAAACAATATTTTTCAAACCACCAAATTTTTTAAAGAAAAAGAGAGGAATTGACTGCATCGATCCCTACCCTGCTTGCCGCAGGGGCCCTTGCAAAGAATGCGAACAAGAAGAAAGAACGCTATGCGTCCTCATCTTATTTTTATGCATATACATAATCATACAAGCATGTTATGTCTTTGCATAAAAAAAAGAACATCCTGTTGGATGTTCTTTCTTCTTGTTCGCATTCTTTGCGGAGAGAGAGGGATTCGAACCCCCGGTGCCTCTCAGCACGACGGTTTTCAAGACCGTTGTAATCGACCACTCTACCATCTCTCCGAACGTCGAAAATGACGGCTTCTGGTTTCAAAAGCGGTGCAAAGGTAATATATTTTTTTGGAATGTGCAAATTTTTGATGATTTTTTTTAATATAATACGCAATTTTTTTTGTCACGTTAAGCCTAATACCTAAATTTGTAGTCAAAACAATCGTGCGCTACATACATGGTAATTAATACATTATTTAATATATAACTGTCTTTTTATGAAAAAACTTCTTATATCACTATTCGTTCTGTTTTTCAGCATTGGACAGGCACTGGCACAGGTGTCGTTTGGTCATGCAGAGAAGATAAACAACGGCTGGAGCTTCCTTCGCATGAATGCTGCCTGGAACATCGATGAGCAGTCCGACATGAAGGAAAAGTCTTTCGACGATTCACGTTGGCGAAAAGTTGACCTGCCCCACGACTGGGGTGTGGAACTGCCTATGTCGCCCGACAAAGGTTCGTGTCAGGGCTATCTGCCCGGAGGACTGGCATGGTACAGGTTGCATTTCAACATCGAAAACGGAAAACTAAATCTTTATTCTTCAAGCTTAAAGCTTAAAGCTTCGACCTACATCTACTTCGAAGGTGTCTATAATTATTCCGAAGTTTATCTTAACGGAAAACTTCTTGGCAAGCGCCCCAGCGGCTTTGCTTCGTTCATGTACGACATGACGCCGTATCTCGAAAACGGTGATAATGTCATTGCCGTGCGCGTAGATCACGGACAGGAGTTCGACTCCCGCTGGTACACAGGCTCAGGCATATACCGCAATGTGTGGCTCATCAGTGCTCCGCAGGTGCATCTGGCACAGTGGGGCACGGCATACAGACTTAAGAGCATCAATGCAAAGAAGGCTGAACTGGAAGTGGATGTGGAGACCGTTACCAAGAAACAAGGCGCAGGCGGAACAAGCTATAGTGCTACTGTTGAGTTGAAGGATGCTGACGGTCGCGTGGTGGCTACGACAAAGACTGCCATCGGTCCGCAGGAGAAGAAGACAGTTAGGCTGACGGTAAGCAATCCGCAGCGATGGACGCTGGACAAGCCTTATCTCTATACCCTCATAACGACCCTCGCTCCCACTTCGGGAGGTCAGGAGGGGGTCATGTGCGACACATCCGTTGTGCGTGCAGGCTTGCGCACTCTCGACTTCTCTCCCGACAAGGGTTTTGCCCTCAACGGCCAGTGGATGAAGGTTAAGGGCGTCTGCGTTCATGACGATGCCGGCGTGCTGGGTACTGCCGTGCCTGCCGAGGTATGGCGCCGCCGTCTGCTGGAGTTGAAGGCCATTGGCGTCAATGCCATCCGCATGAGTCACAATCCCCATGCTCCGGAGGTCTATGACCTGTGCGATGAGATAGGTCTGCTTGTGATGGACGAGGCCAGCGACGAGTGGGAACTCCCCAAGCGCAAATGGATGAAGGGCTGGAATGTCGGTGCTCCGGAATATCAGGGCACATACACCTATTTCAAGGAATGGATAGACCGCGACGTGGCCGACATGGTACGCCGCGACCGCTGCCATCCAAGCATCTTCATGTGGAGCATAGGCAATGAGGTCGATTATCCCAACGACCCATATTCACACCCCGTTCTCGACGGTGACGGAACAGGTTTCACACAACCTATGTATGGCGGCTATAAGCCCGACCAGCCTAATGCAGAGCGCATAGGCGTCATTGCCCAGAGGTTGGCAAAGATAGTCAAGGACATCGACCCTTCACGTCCTACGACGGGTGCTTTGGCAGGTGTGGTGATGTCGAATGCTACGGCCTACCCTTCTGCTGTCGATGTCGTGGGCTATAACTATACTGAGAGCCGCTACGGCACAGACCATAAGACATATCCGAAGCGCGTCATCTACGGTTCGGAAAACCGTCACGACCTTGCTGCTTGGAAGGCTGTGACAGACAATGCCCACATCTTCGGCCAGTTCCTGTGGACGGGCATCGACTATCTGGGCGAAAGCGGCCAGTGGCCTGCACGCGGTTCTACGGCAGGACTGCTCGACCTGGCTGGACAGCGCAAGCCCCTGGGATGGTATCGCGCCGCCCTGTGGAGCGAGAAACCTGTCTGCTATATCGGCACCAGCAGAACTATGGGCAACAGAGGCAATCGTCAGAACAGGCCTAACAGGCAGCAGCGCCCTACCCCATACACCCCCGCTGTGTGGAACTATGACGAAGGCACTAAGGTGCGTGTGGTATGCTACACCAATGCCAAGACGGCCCGCCTGCTGCTCAACGGCAAGGAGGTGGGAGGTCAGCCGCAGCGCGATGAGAATACCGACATTCTGTTCTGGGACATCGACTACCAGCCCGGCACACTGCGCTGTGAGGCCGACAACGGTGCATCCTACGAGATAACCACTGCCGGAAAGCCTTACGCCCTGAAGGTGACTACCGATTCTGTAGCCCATGTCTTTGTGGAGGTTGTCGATGAGCAGGGACATCTTGTGCCTAACGCCGACAACGAGGTGACACTCTTCGTGCGCGGAGCACGTCTGCTGGGTATGGAGAACGGCAACATCAGCGATACAAGCATCAACGGACGCCAGCAGCGCAACCGACTCCGCACCTTCGGAGGACGCCTTGTGGCATATATACAGCCCGTGCAGGGTGAGCAGCTCAACATCCGCGCTTCCTCGCCCTATCTGAAAGAGCAGTCCTCCACAACGGAGGGAAGAAGAGGGCCAAGACGCGAAGCCTTTACCACCACAACACCTATGGTTCACGACCCCGTGATGGCCAAAGACGGCGACACCTATTATATATTCTCCACTGGCAGGGGCATTCAGCAGATGACCTCCAAAGACCGCCGGACGTGGACGGTGCTGCCACAGCCCGTGATGTCTGTCATCCCAAGCTGGACAACCGACTCTGTACCCGGTTTTGAGAACCATGTATGGGCACCCGATGTCATCAAGTGGCACGGACGCTGGTGGATGGCCTACAGCTGCTCTACATTCGGCAAGAACGGCTCTGCCATCGGTCTGCTCAGCAGTCGCTCGCTGCACTCTAATATATGGAAAGACGAAGGCTGCATCGTTACTTCTCACGACTGGAAGAAGAATGCCGACGGCACGACATCCGGCGACAACTGGAACGCCATCGACCCCAACTTTGTCATCGACGACAACGACACCCCCTGGCTCGTATGGGGCTCCTTCTGGGATGGTATACAGCTGGCACCCTTAGACTCGACTATGCACTTGAATAATGCTCAATCTTCAATTTTCAATGCTCAATGGCCTAAAACCATCGCCCGTCGCCATCGTCCGGGAGACCCTAAGGCAGCCGAGAACCCTACCTCTAAATTCGCAGGACGCAATGCCATCGAGGCACCGTTCATCTTCAAGCATGGCGGCTGGTACTACCTCTTCGTATCGTGGGACTACTGCTGCCGTGGTGCCAAGAGCAACTACCGCGTAGCCGTTGGCCGCAGCAAGAGCGTGGAGGGCCCTTATCTCGACCGCGAAGGTAAGGATATGCTGAACGGCGGAGGCACCCTCTTCATCGAAGGCGACAAGAAAGAATGGGAAGCCGCCGGCCACTGCGCCGCCTACACCATCGACGGAGAAGACATCTTCATCTGTCACGGCTACAGTGCCACACGAAACGGCGTCGCCATGCTCATACAGCGTCCCATCTCATGGACCACCGACGCCTGGCCGGAACTGAAGTGATTGAAGATAGTTCTTTAAGTGCTCAGGCGTTTCTGTTATTTTTTTAATTGTTTTCTTGCACGGAAAGAAAAATCTTCTTACCTTTGCAACGAAAAAATTTTTACAACAAAATACAATGATGATACGAGAAACCGTACTTTTCATTTTCGTTCTACTGTCAACAGTTACGGCAAGTGCGACTGTTTCTCTTCGTGGTGACGTGAACGGCGACGGTGTTGTTAACGGTACTGACATCCAGGCTGTCATCAACTTCATTGTTACAAGTGAGTACGATGAAAAGGCTGACGTGAATGGCGACGGCGTTGTCAACGGCACGGACATTCAGAAGGTTATCAACATTATCGTTAATGAAGAAGTATATAAAATGCCCGAGCTGAGGATATTCTTTGAGGGCGAGTTGAGTCGTGATATGGAATATCTCAAAGGTTCCATGCAGCTGACAGATACAGATGGCAGCGTGGTTGAATTGCCTGCAAGGTTCCGCACTCGTGGCGCCACTGCCAAAGAATACATGATGAAGCCTGCACTCAACATGAAGTTATGTAGTGCAGACTATACAGAAGAGGCCGATTCTTCGCTGCTAGGATTGCGCTCCTGCTCGTCGTTGATTCTCGATGCAATGGCAATCGACCGCATCTGTATGCGTAACCGCGTGTCTTTCGACATCTGGAATGAATTCTCACGTCTGCCATACGATACCAATTTTGAAGGAAGAAATGGTACGGAAGGGCGTTTCCTTGAACTCTTCATCAACGACCAGTACTACGGCATCTACTGCCTTACCGACCGTATCAATAGAAAGTTGCTCAATCTTAAGAAGGTGCAGGAAAAAGAGGAAGGCAGCCCTGTCATACGAGGTGTATTGTATAAAAACGGTACCAATG
Source organism: uncultured Prevotellaceae bacterium (assembly GCA_902774795.1). Taxonomy (GTDB): domain Bacteria; phylum Bacteroidota; class Bacteroidia; order Bacteroidales; family Bacteroidaceae; genus Prevotella. The sequence goes on from CACYKA010000036.1 coordinate 13,781, forward strand.
ATATTGAAAACCAGAACGAACCTAGTTTCAATGACCGCTTGCGTCATAGAATGGCATAATGCGTGGGAACTGACCTATCCTGATGAATACGGAGGCATGCAGGCATGGCAGCCTTTGCAGGACGCTATACTCAAAGGTAATAACAAAGACTATGTAAAGAAATATTTTTTTCTTCAGAATCTGGCAGACTATCAGATTCTCATCATGGCTCTTTCCATTGGTGATAACTGGAGTAACAAGAACCATTTTCTCAGTATCCGCAACATCACCAAGGACATCGACGATGCAGATCCTACAGAGGCCGACCGCCGTCGCTTCGTCATAACCCCATGGGACTTGGATACCAGCCTCGGAGGAAGCTATAACGGAAGTTTTTATGACGGAACCTATTCTGACTGGGCGCCGGAAGACATTGCCAAGAACTCGCCATATCCTATATTTCCCATCAGTAGTGATGAAGAATACAATGCCATATTGAAACAACGATGGATTGAGGGAAGACTAGGTGCATTCTCAGTCAATTCCATCTGCACGAAACTGGAGGGATATCGCGACCTCTTTATTCAGAGCGGCGCATGGCAACGTATGGTGGAGCATTTCAATTCACAACAGTATCGTCCTGAGTACGTCAATGACCTTGAGCGAGAAATCGAATACATAGAGGAATGGTACAAAGACCGCTTCCGCCAGATGGATGCTTACTTCGGCATAGAAGAATGATGAAACAGAATGTTAAATATAAAATTTTTCCGCACACATAATTTATGCAGAAAAGAGCAGAGATACTGTTTTTTATTTTGTATTTTGTTAACTTATTTGTAACTTCGCAGCCATATTTTTGAATTCTAAGAACCAAGGTAAAAGGAAATTCTAAATGAAAACAATTAATATATGAAGAGGATATTGTTGATATTTGTTGCCATCTTTAGTTATGCTTTGACGGCAATGGCGGAGAATATTTCGCCCGATGTTGCCCGGCAGGTGGCAGCAAAGTTCTTGAAAGCGCAGGGTGCTACACTGGCTGATGAAGGAGAAATGTCATCAAGAAGCAGCAGACGCGACATCACGAGCGAGGCTCCGGCATACTATGTCTTTAACGCTGACGCTGAGCGGGGCTTTGTCATAGTTAGCGGTGACGACTGCGTGGGCGACAACCTCGTGCTGGGATATACCGAGCAAGGCAGCTTCAGCACCGACAACATCTCTGCCAATATGCAGGCATGGCTCGACGATGTTGCTACCCAAATTACCATAATGGCCAATAGCGGCATAAAGGCCCAGCAGGTGACTGTACACGATGACATAGCACCCTTGGTCACATCGAAATGGGACCAGAAATTTCCATACAACGCCATGTGCCCGATGAAGGAGGGCGGACAGAGCGTCACCGGCTGCGCAGCCACGGCGCTGGCACAAGTGCTATACTACCACCGCTGCCCCCAGAAGGCGGTTGTCGGTCCACTGCCCGCCTACGTCAACTACAAGGATGGTGCCACCGAGGATGAGTTGCCCTCCGTCACGTTCGACTGGGATAACATGCTTGACGTATATGACGGCAGTGCCACCCAGGAGCAGTGCATGGCCGTGGCCACACTGATGCGCTACTGCGGGCAGTTGACTAGGATGGCTTATTCGCCCATTGAGTCCAGCGCAAGATACATAGACCTCGACATGCTGGCGCACAGCTTCGGCTACAGTGTGGGAGCAACCTTCGCCATCGCATATAACTATGGCGTTCAAAGCTGGTACGACCTGCTTTATAATGAACTGCGAGAAGGTCGGCCCCTTTTCTACTCCGCAACATCAACGGGCGGCGGCCATGCTTTCGTGGTCGATGGATACAAGGTGGACGATGGCGAACCATATTTCCACGTCAACTGGGGCTGGAGCGGTAAAAGCAACGGCTACTACAAGCTCACGCTGATGAATCCCAACAGCCATGGCACGGGGTCGAGCGCCACAGACGACGGCTACACCAACTCTCAGCGTGCATGCATTGGCCTGCAACCGGCGACAGTTTCATCAGACTCCTACGGCCTCAGTCTTATTGGCGTCGATTGGAACGTAATGCACAACGATATTCCCCACCAGATGGGCGTTTTAAATGTGGCAGGACACCCCGCTACCTTCCTCGTGGCCTTTGCTGAGCGACAGGCCAACGGCAATATTGACCTAAGTCGCCTTTACGGAGAAATGACCATCGAGACACCAACCTACGACGATGTTACGCTAATGGACTGTGCACGATATTTCGATCTTCCCGAAAACATCGCCAGTACACTCACGGCAGGCACACACAACCTCACCGTCGTCTATAAAGAGGCGGGGACGGACGCACCGTGGCGTGAACTCTTCGGCCCCACGTGTACGATTGAGGTGACCGTCAAGGCCGACGGCACCGCAGAGACGCCCATTTACCATCCCTGCCCGAAGTTCAGCGCCGCCGCTACCGTCATCAGCATCAATGGCCCGATGCAGACTCACTTGCCCCATACGGTCTCTGCCACCATTGACAACAGCGGTGACGAAGCCATCAGGTACATCGAGTTCTCTGCCTACCTCCTCAACGACGGCATCCTGACATCGAGAGAGGTCCACGTCAAGTCCGCCATCTTCGCTGAGGCAAGCACCAAAACCGACATGCTCTTCGAGGGCGCATTATTCACCACGGCCGGTCAATATGTCGGCATAATAGCCCTGCAAAACGACAACCCCGACTTCAGCGGCAAGACCCTTGACGAAGTCATGGCAGCCCCTGCCTACATCGGCCACACCCTAACTACCATCGAGCCGTTGTCATTCACCTGCCAGGGCGTGGAGTACTTGGGACAGCAGACAAACGATGACAACATGACCATTTACTCCATCAGCTGCCAACTGACCAACAGCACCACGATGGACTACAACAGCATCATGTTAGCCAAAATCTACAGTCTAACCGATGACGGTAGCCAAGAACTGATTAACCTCAACGGTGCAGGCTATGCCACGGGCCTTCTCGACCTCGCCGCCAACGCACAGGGCACCGGTATCATCAAGTTCCTAGACGAGCTGCACCCCGGCAGCTACCTCGTCGAGCTACAAATATACAAGGACTTTCAGGCAGACCCATTTACAACAATGCTGGACAGCTACGTTACCATCGCCACCATGCCGTTCTCTGTAAGCACTACGGGAATCACTTCGATAGAAGATGGAAGATGGAAGATGGAAGATGTGTGGCACGACCTTCAGGGCCGCAAGTTTGCCAAGAAGCCGACGGTGCCGGGAATGTATATCCACAATGGCAATGTAGTTACAATTAATTAAAAAATTAAAGATATATGAAAAAGATTCTCATGACGCTTGCGGCTGTAATAATCAGCTCAATGGCAATGGCACAGTCAGGACAGGAATGTTACGACAAAGCCAAAGAATGTTATAACAACAACAACTTTGACGAGGCCGTGAAATGGGCTCGAAAAGGTGCAGAACAGGGAGATGCAGGTTCACAAAATTTCCTTGGTGTTATGTATCTGGAAGGTTGTGGCGTAGCACAAGACACTAATGAGGCTGTAAAATGGATACAAAAGGCCGCTGAACAAGGAAATGCAAAAGCACAAACAAATTTAGGTCAATTTTACGAAGAAGGGAAGGGTGTTACGCAAGACTTTGCAGAGGCGGCGAAATGGTATCGCAAGGCAGCTGACCAAGGATTTACCGATGCTATAATGCTGTTAGCTTCATATTATTATAAGGGTCAAGGCGTAGAGAAAAACATTGCAGAGGCCATAAAACTGATGCGTAAGGCTGCTGAGATGGGAGATGCACGAGCACAATATGCTATGGGTTGTAATTATGGAAGTGGCGATGGCGTGACACAAGACCATGCAGAGGCTGTAAAATGGTTTCGCATGGCAGCAGAACAAGGCGAGCCTATGGCACAAGAAAGGCTGGCCTTGTATTATATGATTGGTGAGGGTGTTACGCAAGACTTTGCAGAGGCTGTGAAGTGGTATCGATTGGCAGCGGAACAGGGACATGCACAAGCACAATACAATTTAGGTTATTGCTACGAATCAGGCCAAGGTGTGACGCAAGACCTTGAAGAGGCTGTGAAATGGTATCGATTGGCAGCGGAGCAGGGAAATGCAATGGCACAGAATAATTTAGGGTTATGCTATAAAAATGGTAGTGGCGTTACTCAGAACCTTGCAGAGGCTGTGAAGTGGTATCGCAAGGCAGCGGAACAAGGAGTGTCTATAGCACAAAATAATCTTGCCTTTTGTTATGTAAATGGCGATGGTGTTACCCAAGACTTTGCAGAAGCTGCGAAATGGTTCCGCAAGGCTGCTGAACAGGGAAATGTAATGGCACAACTCAATATGGGTCTTTTATATGAACGTGGTGATGGCGTCACCCAAGACTATGCAGAAGCTGCGAAATGGTTACGCATGGCTGCTGACCAGGGAAATCCTGACGCTTTACGTGGGTTAGGTTCGTATTATTACGTGGGTCTTGGTGTAGAGAAAAACATTGAAGAGGCCATGAAACTGACGCGCAAGGCTGCTGAGATGGGAAATGCTCGAGCTCAATATAATCTGGGTATTTGCTATAGGGATATCCAAAACTATGAAGAGGCGATGAAATGGTATCGCATGGCAGCTGAGCAGGATCATATACCTGCATTCTTAGAAATAGGCAATTGTTATGCAATGGGCAATGGCGTTACTCAGGATTATGCTGAGGCAATGAAATGGTATCGCAAAGCTGCAGATCAGGGAGAAGCAATATCACAATATAATATTGGTAATTTATACGTTAATGCGAAGGGTGTTACCCAAGACTTTGCCGAGGCCGTAAAATGGTTCCGCATGTCAGCTGAGCAGGGATATCCAGATGCACAATATAATCTGGGTGTAAGCTACGAAACTGGGCAAGGTGTTACTCAAGACCTTGATGAGGCTGTGAAGTGGTATCGCAAGGCAGCGGAGCAGGGGCTTGATCTTGCAAAAGCGGCACTGGAAAGGTTGAAGAAGTAAGAGTTCAAAGGACCGGACGGATTACCCAGACGCCTTGCTGAAGGCGCTGGGTAGCCATATACTTATTGATGGGGCGTGAGTCGAGGATGACTTTCTTGGCCAGTTTCGAAGCATTGAGGAGGTGCAGGAAAAAGAGGAAGGCAGCCCTGTCATACGAGGTGTATTGTATAAAAACGGTACCAATGATATTGAAAACCAGAACGAACCTAGTTTCAATGGTTTCAATGAGGACTCCACCGCTTGCGTCATGTAAGCTGGAACGACTGCCAGATTTTCATTGAGAAACTGAACGCACTGACCGGCAAGAATTTCCGTCTGCCTACCGAGGCTGAGTGGGAATTTGCTGCACGAGGCGGTAATCTGGTATGGACGATATGGTGCTAAGCCACAGTATGACCCTGTAGGTCCGACAACGGGTCTGTACCGTGTATTCCGTGGCGGTGCATGGGGCAGTTCTGAAAACGGCTGTCGTCTTACCTACCGTAACGATGACGACCCTGGATTCGTTTATAACGCTTTAGGCTTCCGCCTTGCATTATAAAAGTAAGTTTAAAAGTTTTGACAATTTTTCCGCACTTTCCAAAAAAAAAGTGCGGATTTTTTTTGTTAAAAAAATCGTAAAAAATTTGCAATTACGGAATATTTTCTTAACTTTGCACACAAAACCATATTTAATTATAAACACAAAACAATAAAACTAACCTAGAACATGAAACAGTTTTTACAAAAATCGGTTTCAGCATTATTGTTGTTATTTGCCTATTGTGTGACTGCAGTGGCTGATGACTTCACTGTTGAACGTGCCATCAATCTGGGCCAGTTGGACTCATGGGCTGACATCAGCCAATTTCAGTGGCAGGAAATAGACTACGGCATACAGGACAACCACGAAGAAATGGACGCCCTCAAGACGCTGTTCCACGACCCTGCACCAAAGGACACGGTGGGATTCTACGACCAGATATACAAGGCACGTGACAACCAGTATATCGTGCTGCGACTGGACAAAGCACAGGGCAACCGTCCCTTCCACATTCGTGTCACCTGCATCAAGGACGCAAACGACCTTTCGAAAAACACTACGAAGGTGTTTGCTGCCGAGAACTATGCCTACATCATGCCTCCTATCACCGAGAACCAATTGGAGGTGAAGATATGGCCGCAGGGACAGGGCGAAGAGACAGCGAAAACCTACACCTTCAACATTCACGGTTACGGCTCGGCCTCCGTGCGCTCGGTGATGCTCGACAAGAGCCGTATTGTGCCTGGCGACTACGCCCTGCAGCTGATACGCTACAATAGCGACACGCAGGTAAGCGATACGGCCTATATCCGCAGTCTGCAGGTAGATAAGCTTTACACCTTCTACGACTACGACAACGGCGACCTTGTGGAAGCCTATTTGATGGCAGACAATTTCAAGCGCATCAAGCTGAATCACGAATGGTGGGCCAGAGATGCCGTGACTCATGTGAGTGACAACACGGTGACGGTAATGACAGGACCGAAGATGCCGTTCCGCCAGCACAAGCGACTGGAAGCACCGAACCCTACTTATTTGGATTCGCGACTCTTCTCTTACCACGACACGCTGTGGGTTCGTCTCTTCCGCGACAACGAGCCTTCCATCGAAACGGAGGGTCTGACGATGCACGCCGTGCAGGCCGACACCACCAACATGCCGGGCCACCGTCTGCTTAAGTGGGGCTTGGATTCTGTGTCCAAGCGCCTGTATGTGCTGACCGACGGCGAGCCCGCCACCATCGAGTGCTACCGCGACGGCTACCTGCCGAAGCTCTGCATGTATCCCGGTTCTTACAACCACAAGACGGGTATCATCGACAGCGAGACGGAAGTGGCGGACATCTACCTGGAGAGCATTTCCGAGCCGGTGACGTCGCCCAGGGTGACTTCGTCGATAATCTCAACGCTGACGCCCACGCTCGACCTTCGCGGCGATGTCTACGTTAGCAGCATACAGTCTTCGGACATCCTGCCCGTGCTGACCACCGAGACGGTCTACTACGACGAGTTTGCTTCGCACAAGGACACCATGAAGGTGGCCAACGAGAACAGGTATATGAGCTACGCGGGGATGGAGGTGGCCATCGTCGCTCCCAAATCCTATGAGACCGAAGCTGCCATCACGCTCGTGAAAGCGAAGAACGACGCTGAGGAGAATGCCATCCTCAATGACACCCTCAAAGGTAACACTAGGGCGATCACCAGCGAATTCTACGACTACAAATACTGGACCACTAAGTTCGACCTGCACGAGTATCTGGACATCAACACCTCAGGCCGTCCCGCAGTGGCCTTCGACGGCAAGTCGGTGCGCGAGCTGCCCATCCTTTACAACAAGTATCTCGACCTGGAAAAGATGCAGGCCGACGCCCGCGAAGCCGCCGAGGAGCGTCTCAAGGGCGATAAGGCAGAGGACGAGGCTTCGGGCTGGATGCATGATATGGCTCCCGAAGCCTTTAATCAGCTGAACTTCAAGGTACCTTTGGTGCCGCCGTTCTACTTCCGTCTCGGACTGGGCATTGACTTCTACAAGGCCAAGAAACTGACGGTATCGGAGGCGCTGGGCGTCGGTGTGGATTACCAGTACGACATGGCCAACAAACAGACCAAATACTGGCCCAACGACGCAAGTTCGTGTAAGGTGACGATGGGCAGGTCCGACAACTACGATTTTGAAGACAAGGCCCTGGCACCCGATCTGAATACTCTGCTCGGATTGACCAAAAGTAACAAAGATCTGGCGAACTACTCCTCCGACATTTACTTAAGCGCCTTTGCGGAATTGTATGAGAAGTTCTCCATCCCATTGTCGCTGGAAGGAGGCGACTGGAAGCAGTGGTTCCTTGGCATGCAGTTCGTCGACGAGGCCGGCATGCGTGCCGAGGCTGCGGCGAATGTCCGCTTCGGGATGAACTTCACCAATATGGTCGGTGCCCTCGGCAGCAAGGCGGGCGCGCCCAGCGCTGTGACCAAATTCAGCAACTGGTTGAATAAAAACAAACTGGTGAATGTAGTCTCCAATATCCTCGGTCCGTCGGTGACGGCCGGAGCGGGCGTGAAAATCGGCATTAACACGGGGCTCTTTGCTTTCGACAACACGACGGAAAGCACCGATCCGCTGAAGAATCATATTCTGGCATTCAAGTTCTATGGTCAGGCCTATATCAACGGTAGGATTAGGGCCAAGATTGACGCTTTCATCGCAGGAGCCGAGTTTGGCTTGTTGGCAGGTGCCGGCATCACCTTCAAGTATGCTGCGGGTTCCCGACTGGATTTCCGCAACGAATTCTCAGGCAGCGCCTGGAGTTGGTATGCGGGCTTGGGTGCTTACTACAAGGTGAAGGTTCTCTGCTGGAGCAAGCACAAGAGTTGGGACCTTCTGGGCGATGTGTCTGCTGAGGAGAAACTGATCAGGCCGAAAAACTACGAGAATCCCTTCCACAAGAATTTTGCCTACTACCTGAGCGATGAGGCCGATCCCGACAAGAAGCCGGCCGCTGCCGCTCTTCCAGGCGAATTAGTCAGCAGATATGCCGACTTCAACCAGCCGGTGAAGTTCATCACGGGCAGCGACAGCATCATCTATCAGGGCAACCAAGGCAGTCCCGACGACCCCAACACGATGACGGTGGAGGTGGCCTCTCTGGACAACCCCTTCATCATCTCCGACTGGCGTTCGGGCGGATGCACCGACTACGACGCAGCCTCCGTTCCCGGTCTCGACCTGGCGGTGATGGAGCAGGCCACGGCAGAGATTCCCAAAGAGCAGCTGGAAGACTCATTGACGCTGGAGACATCAGTAAAGGAAGGCAGTAAAGTATATGCTATCTATTACACCAAGAAACAACCTGGCACCAAGTGGTACAGCCCCAAGCCGATTTACAGCTCTCCTGAGACCACTTCCTTCAAGCCGCGTCTGGCTATGGCCGACGATGGTAAGGCAGTAGCTATATGGCAGGAGGGCACCTTCGAGAAGGCCAGCTGGGTGCAGGAAGGAGACACCGTGCAGCTGACTGACCTGCTGATGAACGGCCATCTGATGATGTCGCGCTTCGACGGCAACGAGACCTGGTCGGAGCCTGTGCAGCTGGCGGAGGTCAACGAGGGTTTCTGTCTGAAGGACTACCGCGTCGTCTACGACGGCACTTCGGCTTTTATCGTGGCGCGTAGAGGCATTTCAGGCGCTCCGGATGAGAACGTCGGCTTCATGGTCGACGGCAACAATACGGTCACGACACAGACGCTCGACTACACCGACGAACCCGTGCGTCTGCGTCGCGTTGGCGACTACAACCTGATGGCCTGGATGTCTGTGGCCGACAGCATCTCGAGCACCACGTGCGTCCGCGTCAAGAGCTGCGGCATGGACGGCAAGGACAAGAAGGGCATCAACTCTTCACTCATCCTGAGAGATATCTCCGCCGACGAGTTCACCATCGTGCCCGACATGGAGGCCAAGTCGCTCAGCAACGTGGCGCTGCTGTGGCGTGAGCAGGCTTTTGAGAACGACACTACGCGGATGCGTCTTCGCGCTTCGCGTCTGGTGCCCAATCAGGACGGCAGCTTCCATCTAGGTTCTCCCATCACTGCCGTTCAGCTGGACGGGAACGCCACCATCTACAGTTTCGACGGCTACATGACCAAGGAAAAGATTGACGTGTGCTATATCGGGGCCGACAATGATGGCACCGTTCAGCTCAACCGCAAGGCGGCCTACTTCGGCAACGCCTTCGGCTACACCATTCAGTTCGACCCTGACGAAAATCAGGGCTTCCAGTGCCACAAGGATGAAGTCTCGCTGCTCGTCACCGTCACCAACTATGGCACCTCGACCATCAAGAACTGTGTGCTGACGGTGGACAGCACCAAAACCTATCCGCTCGATATGAGCATACCTGCCGGCGCATATGCCCAGGAGCGTGTCATCATACCTTATACCTTAGGTTCCGGCATCAACACCAAGATGAAGGTGGAGTACGACGATGTGCTCGGTATCAAAGATGAGGAGGAAATCACCAATAATGCCCGGAGTTTCTTCAGGGCATCTGCTGACGGAGACGAGCGGGGTCAGAACATCCATGAGCGGGAGACACCCAGCTTCTTCCCGTATATGCCGCGACTGGAGTGCTTCGTGGTGGCGCAGAGGGTGGACAAGAACGGCGACAACTACATCACCGTCTGCGTGCGCAACTATGCCCGCCGCCGCCTGCCGAAAGGCTTTGCCATCATCGTGGGTCTGAAGGAGACTTCCTACGGCTCAATTGTTTACACCACGAAGGGCAACGACCATATCAAGTATGAGACCAAGAAACTGCTCTGCAATCTGGCGGACGAAAGTGATGACAGCAACTACATGTACGACTACGGCAGCTACCGGGGTGGATGCGTCACGCTGAAAGTGCCCGGCGTCACCGAGAAAGAGAAAATGTACGTCGGAGCGACGTTGGCCTATAGGGTACCTGGCTTCGACACCTACGCTCGCGTTCAGGCTAGAACCTTCTCGGGCAGCGACAACAGCGGCGTAGTGACACTCTATCCCTCATCAGAGGTTGTGGCTGTGAAGCATGTGTACAACAACAATGACACGAAAGCCACGATACACGTGAGCCGCGAAGCTAACAAACTGGTGGTAACAGGAGTGAAGGCTAACGAACAAGTCCGGCTCTATCAGGCTAACGGCACTGTGATTGCTCGTAAACAAGCTGGTGAGGACGGTAAGGTTATCTTCCCTGTAACTTATAACAGCGGTGTGGGACTCGTGTCATCAGGTAAGGAAACAGTTAAGTTTGTATACTAGGATGAAGGAGTTTAAGGAGTTTAAGAAGTTTAAGAAGTTTAAGGAGTTTAAGAGAATGAAAAACGTTATATTGACAGCATTTCTGGCGGTTGTAGCCGCCGTGCAGGCCGGTGCGGTGGACATCACCAACCCCGATATGATTTGGGACGGCGAGAAGATAGCGGATAAGATCGCTGCGTATCCGGACACCAAGAAAATCTACATCTACACGCCCGACCAGTTCGTTGCCCTGCGCACCATGTGGAACGATTACGATGACCACGACCAGGGCTACAAGGGTTGGACCATCTATCTGATGAACGACATCGACCTGAACAACCACAACTTCAAAGACTATACCCTCGGATGGGACGACGACCACAAGTTCGGCGGCAACTTCGACGGCATGGGCCACACCATCAAAAATCTGAAAATCGAAGCGAACGACAACAATCGCGCGCTCTTCGGCAAGATAGACAACGGCAGAATCATGAACCTCAAGCTGGAGAATGTGGACATCCGCGCCGGCGACGGTGACGATTGTCACATCGGCGCTATTTGCGGCAGAATGTACAACCACAGCACCATCACCCACTGTGCTGTGGTGGGAGGAAGCGTGAGACAGTACGAAAGCGGCAACGACGAGTTTGGCGCCATCTGCGGCTATATGACCAACAACCACAACAGCATAGAATACTGCTATAGCGACATCACCGTGGAGGCCGACGCGCAAGTCGGCGGACTGGTGGGTAAGATAGAGCAGGGCGATGACCACACCTCAGGCATCTTTCACTGCTACTTCACCGGAACGGTTATCCATCATAGCAATGACTGCTACGCTTCCATTGCCGGTGAACGTTACGGTCAGAAGCTGGTGAATAATTTCTACCTCTACCGCGATGACGGTGTGAGAGGCACTGGTTATGATGGCGGCAGCGGTGACCCCAGTGGTGGCGAGATTGCGGCGTGCACGGATGAGCAGATGAAGCAACCCTTGCTGTTCAGCATGTATAATAATGAATACACCCTCGAGAGCGATCAGTATGTCTATACTCTTAACGGCTATCCCGAGCTGAAGGTGTTCCTGCGCTACAACTACGGCGACTCGTTCTACACGACGAACGTGGGCCACATGGGCGATAACGTGGCAGACTCCATCCCGGGCTACCTGAGTGCGAGGTTCAAGACGGAGACGGAGGTGCAGAAGGATGACGGCCGGATCACCGTGATGGAGGTTGCCTCATGCACCGTAGCGGTCGAGAAGGCCATTGGCGCCACGGGCTCGGGCGACTTTGTCGTCAACGACAACCTGCACTCCAACTTCAGCCTGATCCCGCTCACCACCACCGGCATCGGCGCCAACGCCTTCGAGAATCTGGGTCCGGTGAACCGCGTGCTGCTGCCCGAGTCGCTCGACAGCATTGCCTATCCCCAGCGCCACAGCGTGCAGCAGACCTTTGTGCTCAGCGACGACTGCGCGGGTTGTGCCGTGCGGGACGAAGTCCTCTACGACATGAACCACCGCTACCTGCTCACGGCGCCCAAGTCTCCCACCGTGCTCACCATCCGGCAGGAGCTGGCCGACAACATTGCCGACTATGCCTTCGAGGGCATGAGCGGCCTGAAGACGCTATATGTGGACACTTGGGTAGAAGCAGGCAGACTGGTGGACAACGGCGAGAATCCACCGCCAGTTTTTGCGCTGACGGGCGAACATACGTTCGACGGCTGCCCGGCAGACCTTGACGTTTTCATCAAGGACGGCACGCAGTATCAGCTCTTCCTCGGCTATCAGAGCTCCGGAGGCCACGGCTACAGCAACGCCGACTATTGGAGGCTGTTCTACTCCGACTATCAGGATGTCCCTAATCACATGTTCACCTACTTCCCCATTAATCGCAATGAGGGCGGCATGTCTACCCTGATGCTGGGCTACCCTGTAGAATTGCCAGAAGGAGTGACGGCTTGGTGGGCAAAATCACTCGGCGATAACAACGTCACCCTAAAAAGACTTGGTACACAAATTGTTCCTCCATTTACCCCCGTCTTGCTTACATACAAAGAAACAGGCCCCCTCTACCTGTCACATTATGACGGCGACAACCCGGGTGCCGCCACCGACTATGAGAACAATCTCTTTAAAGGCAGTGTAGACCCTGGAGGCCATAATATGACCGACTCCGAGATGATGAGCAACTTCCTCACGTTAGGACGTCCCAAGGGCGATAAAACATACGACAATCTGGGGTTCTATCTGTATCACCCCAAAAACAAAGTCCTGCCATCATACATCGCATGGATTGCCACTAGCGACATTCCTGCTCACTCTCGCATGATAATGTATTTCGACGACAACAGCATCACGGATATACAGACCATAAATGCAACACCACACTTTTCTCAGTGGTCTGAGAGTGTCATGGATTCTGACAAAGATTGGTACTCTATTGATGGTCGCAAACTTAACACAAAGCCCACTGCTAAGGGCCTCTACATAGTTAACGGCCGTAAGGTAATCATTATGTGAGAGAAGTTTTCCCATAATTTCCCCTAGTTTCTTTCTAAAAACAAATCCTATATGAAAAAACAATATATCAGTCCCGTCAGCATCGTCATAGCCCTACCGCGTGTGGTACTACTAACCGAATCCTTTGACCCTCATGATGAACCCTATGAATACATAGACGTGCCTTATGATGCATTTCCCGAAGATCCTGATGATGGAACCTTCGAAGCACTATAAAAAATCCGCACTTTCTTTGGAGAGTGCGGATTTTTTTTTATCAATTGTATTTTATTTTATAGGATTGGGCGGATGACCCAAATTCCTTGTTGGAGGCGCTGGGTAGCCATATATTTATTGATGGGCCTTAAGTCGAGGATGACTTTCTTGGCCAGTTTCGAGGCGTTCAGTAGGTGTAGGTATCCGTCGCTACCCCACTCTGCTATGCCGATGTGTGAGGTGTCGAGCCCCTGACGGCGTGTGACGATGGCCAGAATGTCGCCATCGTGTATGCAGGAGAGGACATCTTTTTTCTTTCCGAGCTGAGCGACGGGGATATAGTACATCACTTTTCCGAAGGATGCCTTCTCATATTCCCTGATGAGCTTCTGCACCTTTGCCCCGCCATTCTTAAGCATGCGATAGCTGTCAATATGATTACTCATATAATTGACATTGATAACCTGGCGCTGCTTCAGCGTGGCGGGTATTTCGGGCAGTGTAATGAGTTTCTTCTGCTTATTGCTTTCCACCCACCAATAGAAATAATGGTTTCGCGAAGCATAGCCCTCGGGCTTACCGTTACGATAGCGTAAGAGGGCAAGATTGGTGCAATAGTCGTCCCACTTTACGGAGCCTTGCTTGGCAGTAAGGGCAAGGGCAAAGACGTTCTCAACGAGTGTTGTACAGTCGAGCTCGCGAAGATTGATAATGAGCTTCTCTGTCGCGCTTATCTCAAGGGTGTGAGCCACATACGGCACACCTTCAAACTGATGGGCGAAATAAAGCATGAGGTTGGAGGGCTTGTCGGCCTGTGCCTTACGAAGCAGACTGACAACCTTCACTGAGTCAGACTTCAGGTAAAAGATGTCTTGAGCCTTAGCTCCTGAGGAGTATAAGAAAACGAAGACGAAAACGATAACGAAAACCAAAACTCAATAACCTTTAACCCTTATTATTGCAGGAAGCTGATAAGAACACCGGCGGCTACTGCAGAACCTATGACACCAGAGATGTTCGACGCCATGCAGTAGTTGAGTACGTGGTTCTTGGGATCATAGCGTGTCGCAATATCGTTAGCCACACGGCTTGCCATCGGAACGGCGCTGAGACCTGTAGCACCAACGAGCGGATTAACCTTCTTCTTTGCAAAGAGATTATATATCTTTACCATGCAGATGCCTGCAGAGATAGACAGGGCAAAGGCGAGGAAACCGCCTACGACGATGCCGATGGTCTGAAGGTTGAGGAATGCCTCACTGGTCATGGTGGCTCCTACGGAAAGACCCAGGAAGATGGTGGCGGTATTCATTATTGCATTGCTTGCCGTATCGAACAGGCGACTGGTAATAGAGCCAAGTTCCTTAAGCAGATTGCCGAACATCAGCATTCCAACCAGACTTACTGCGGTTGGCACCAGAAGTGCCACGATGATGGTGACAGTAATGGGGAACAGTATCTTCAGCACACGCATATTCTTTATCTCCGTAGTATTGGGATATTTCTTGTCCTGCTCCTTCATATTGATGAGCAGTTCCTTCTTGGTACACAGGCACTTTACCACCAGCGGAATGATGACAGGCACCAATGCCATATACGAATAGGCAGCAATGGCAATGGGTCCGAGCAGTTCGGGGGCAAGCTTGATGGTGGTGAAGATTGCGGTAGGTCCGTCAGCACCTCCAATGATGCCGAGCGATGCTGCCTGCTGGGGAGTGAAGCCCATAGCGAGGGAACAGAGCAGCACGGCAAAGATTCCGAACTGTGCTCCGGCTCCGAAGATGGAGAGACGCAGGTTACGCAGCATAGGACCGAAGTCGGTCAACGCTCCCACACCCATAAATATAATAGGTGGAATGAAGCCCGTCTTGATGCACATATAATAGATGAAATTCATCAGACCCAACTCATGGGCAATCTTATGCAGGGGCATATCCCATATTATCTCTTTCGTGCCGTCGGGAAGGGTAACATAGCCGTCGGACGTAGCCTGTGCCACACCCATAGCACCGCCGGGGAAATTAGCAAGCAGCACCCCCATGCCGATAGGCACAAGGAGAAGCGGCTCGTATTTTTTCACGATGCCGAGATAAAGCAGGATGCAGGCAATGACTATCATGATGAGGAACGAGTAATCGCCTCCTGTCTGCGCAAAGGCGGTCATGTTCCATATATTCTGTAGGATTTCCAATGTTTCTTTATAGTTTACAGTTTACGGTTTACAGTTTACGATAATTTTCAATTATCAATTGTCAATTACTTAATCTTCATAAGTACGTCGTCTTCGGCTACGGAGTCGCCGCTGGCGAAGCATATTGACGTAATGGTACCGGACTTCTCGGCCTTGATGCGGTTGAACACCTTCATGGCCTCGATATAGCATATCACATCGCCCTCATTGACATAGTCGCCGACCTTCTTTGGAGTCTCAGATGTTGACTGCACGAGGTAAGCCTTTCCTTCCAGCGGAGCGAGAATCTCAACGCCTTCGCCTTCAGCTGCAGCCCCAGCCCCAGCCTTTGTTGCTACTTCAGGCTTCTTTTCTTCATTGCCATAGGAGATGGATACCTCATAGGTCTTGCCGTGAACAGCCACCTTTACTTTCTCCGGGAGATTGCTGTTGGCAACCATCTTTGCCGTGCGGCGTTCGTGAAGGTCTTTCTCAAAGTCTTCCTTGGCAGCACCGCTCTTGTAGAGTTCATACTGCTGCGGATGCATGGCATACTCGAAGAGTTCCTCGTCGTCTTCGCCCAAGTCCCAGCCTTTCTCCTGCATCTTGCTGCGATAGACATCGAGGTCGTCAGGATAGTTCTCCTGCGGGTCGTTATTGATGAACTTACGTCCTTCACGCGTTGCCATCTCCTTGAAAACAGAATCAACAGGACCAGGCAGCTTACCGGCCTTTCCGAGTATCATATCCCAGATATTCTCTGCTATCATAGACCAGCGTGGCTTGCCTTTCTCCATCTGTATCACGTTCATCAGCGCGAGGTTCTTGACATACTGTGAGAACGGTGTAACGAGGCAAGGATAACCTACCTTTGGCCATACATAAGCCACCTCGTCGAAGAGTTTCACGAGCAGCTGGTCAGTAGTCAGCTGTGCCTCGCCGTGTTTCTCTTTCCATATATTCAAGGAACGGAGGTTGTCCTCAAGGTCCGTCATGAGCGAGCCCATCATGCCGCCTGGCAAACCAGGTTTCACGAGCAGCGAGTTATTGAGATGGTTCATTGACGGAATATAGAATCCAAGGAAGTCATCCATCATCTCCTGCATCATGGCACGCACTTCCATATATGCCTCCATATTGATGTCCTTCACCTTGAAGCCGGCATCCTTCAGCATCTCCTGAACAGATATCACATCAGCGTGTCCTGTACCCCATGCCAACTGTCCCATACCGCAGTCGATATAGTCACAACCGCCGCGAGCCACCTCGAGGATAGAAGCCATGTTGAAGCCCGGACCTGCATGAGAATGATACTGAATGATGATGTCCTTCTTATAGTTCTTGATACCGGCACATATCTTGCCCAGAGAATCAGGGCGTCCTATGCCAGCCATATCCTTCAGGCAAATCTCGTCGGCACCTGCATCGATGAAGGTCTTTGCAAGCTTGATGTAGTAATCCACCGTATGGATTGGTGAGTGAGTGATGCAGAGTGATGCCTGTGCTATCATTCCTGCCTCGTGGGCATACTCTATTGATGGAATGACATTGCGGGGGTCGTTGAGTCCGCAGAAAATACGTGTGATGTCTGTGCCCTGTGCCTTCTTAACCTTATAGAACAGCTTGCGGAGGTCCTTTGGACAAGGACTCATGCGGAGACCGTTAAGTGCGCGGTCGAGCATGTGAGTCTGTATGCCTGCCTCATGAAAAGGCTTCGTCCATTCACGAACGCTCTTATTGGGGTTTTCTCCATAAAGAAGGTTCACCTGTTCAAAACCGCCGCCGTTGGTCTCTACCCTATCGAAGCATCCCATACGAATGATGGCAGGTGCAACCTTTACCAGCTGGTCAACACGTGGCTGGTACTTGCCAGCGCTCTGCCACATATCGCGAAATACAAGGCTGAATTTAATCTCTTTACCCATTTATATTATTATGAATTATGAATTATACTTCCTTTATCTCTGTTATCTTTCCTCTGCCTCCAGTAATCTGGAATATCGCCTTATGAATGGCTTCCTGTATATCCTCAGGCACCTTTGCAACCTTGCCCGCCTCTTCAGGGGCTACTTTATTTACAAAAACTATCAGGCATCTACTCAGCATGATGATGATAAGCAATACGGCGAACACCGTCACCATACCAATAATCATTAATGTTATTCCTATTGTCATTTATTTTTATTATTGAAAATTGAATATTGAACATTGAAAATTGAACATTCTTTTAGTCGGCGTACCGCCTTTATAAAAGCGGCAAAGAACTCTTAATTCCCAACTCTTCACTCTCCTCCACTTCCTCATCAATCCTGCTGCCCCATAGGTAGTAGTCGGTATCCTTTACCAACACTTTGCTGAGCAGGAGCAGGGCAACGAGGTTTGGCAGCGCCATCAGGGCATTAAAGATGTCGGCCATCTTCCATACGGTATCAAGGCCTATTATCGAGCCAAGGAATACTGCCACAATGAAAAACCTCATATACCACTTTACCGCCTTATAACCAAAAAGATACTCCACCGCACGCTGGGCATAGAGGTTCCAACCGAGGATGGTGGAGAAGGCGAAGGTGAACAGGCCGAACATCAGCAGCGGTACACCTACATAAGGAATATGCCCGAAGGCAAACCTTGTCAGGGAACCGCCGTCAAGGGATCGCAACTCGTATTTCATGGTCACTTCGAACAGCTTACGCAAGAAAGACGAGTCAATATTAGAGAAATCACTATAAGACAGCACACAGCTTACTATCACGATACCTGTTATGGCACATATAACCACTGTGTCCCAGAAAGTTCCTGATGCCGATACGAGAGCCTGACGCACAGGATTCTTCGTCTGTGCCGATGCTGCCACGATAGGAGCCGAACCAAGACCTGACTCATTTGAGAACAGACCGCGAGCTATACCGAAGCGTGCCGCAAGAATGATGCCGCTTCCCAGCACACCGCCTTCCACAGCATGAGTGGAGAAGGCCGAGGTAACTATAAGGTTTATGGCAGGCCAGACATATTCGTGGTTGATACACAGGATGTAAATACAGCCAATAACATATACAAACGCCATCAGCGGTACCAGTGCGGCACACACCCGGGCAATAATCCTGATGCCGCCAAGGAGTACGAGAGCGGCAAAGAATGTTACTATGCCACCCGTAATCCAAGGACTCACACCCATCACATCATGTGCCAGAGTGGAGATTGCATTGGCCTGAACCGTACATCCTATACCCAGTGCTGCAAGGGCAGTAAAAGCCGCAAATAGGGCACCAGCCCACTTGCAGTGAAGCCCATCCTGCAGAACATACATCGGACCGCCTACCATGTATCCGTTCTCCGAACGCTTACGGTATTTCACGGCCAGAAGACTCTCTCCGTACTTTGTGGCAATGCCAAGCACACCTGTCAGCCAGCACCACATCACGGCGCCCGGACCACCCATGGCAATGGCTGTTCCTACACCTATGATGTTGCCCGTGCCAATGGTGGCAGCAAGGGCTGTGGCAAGAGCCTGAAACTGACTCACGTCGCCCTGGCCATACTTGTCATGCGTTAGGGATATCTTTATTGCCGTGAATATTTTTCTCTGCGGAAACTTCAGGCGGATGGTAAGATAAATATGCGTGCCGAAAAGCAGGATTATCATAGGATAACCCCACAGCACATCAGACAGAAGTGTTAGAATATCATTAAAATTATTCATCATCTTTAATACCACTTTACCGCATTGCTGTAGCCTGAACGTTTGTCATACTTCAGGGCATCAGCCAAGGTGGCTGCATTACAGCGGAACGAGAAGTTATATGAAGTATATGGACGCAGCACTACTGAGCACGACATCGAGAAGCAGTGCAGGTCACGCGCAAGGGAAGCCGTCGTCATTGACAGCTTATGATAATCAAAGTCATATCCGGAGGTGAAGGCGATGTTCCATCCATCCGAGATGCGTATATTGCCCGAGAAGTTGAGGTTCTGGGTGTATTTATAGGGATAGCGCATCTTATCCTTGTTAAATTCGCCAGACGTATTCTCACGCATGGTGATACCATAGGAGAAAGTGAGACTCCAAGGCATGGAGAACTTCATGTATCCGTCGTCATCCACATCAGCCATTCCGGCATTGTGCTTCGATGCTCCGTGCTTTGCCGCTTCCATCGTAGGATCAACGTTGGTATCTACGCCGGTATCTTCCTTACCCATAGCAGGAGTATCCTCATCGTCTTTCCTCTTTTTCTTCTTGAAGAGATTCCTTATCTTGTCGGGCGTAATGGTATATGAGACATTCTGCGACATACCCTGGAAACGTCCGAAACGACCCTTGCTGTACTCCGTATGTGTACCGATGTACGGACGTCCGTTCTCGTCAAGTTCATAGGCATAGGTGGCGAAGACAGCGTTCATCGAGAATGTGTAGCTCTTGGTAATCTTCAGCCTCAGACGTGTTGACAGGTCACTCCACGGACGCGTTTCTGCTGCCATATTGTACGACATTGAGGCTCCCAACTGGTCGATGATGCTTATCTTTTTGTATTCAACAGTATCGTTGTCCGATGCCTTGACCTTCATCTCAATGTTGTTGTCTATGTCGAAGGAGATATTTCCCGTCTTACCCCTTCCTGGCACACCGAAGACACCATTGCTGTACGGAGAATAGCTGACTGGCTCACCCATAGGATTACCGCTGAGGTCTGTCTTCTGGTACGTCTTGTAATATCCATAGCGGCTGGCACCGAAGTCTGGAGCATAAGAGAAACTGATGCTTGGGGTTAAGGTGTGACGGATAGCCTGTATCTTCTCACCGAAGATTTTTCTGTTAGGAACGAAGAAACCGTAAATCTTGGTGTTGGCGCTGACGCTGCTGGTCCAGTTATAGACATTGTAGAAGCCATAGACAGTATCGTTCCGCACAGCTTGGTTCTCCTGATCCCACGACTGATATATCTTGCTCATATACGTCCTGTCGGTGAAAGAAAAGTTAGGCGTGATGTTCAGATATTTGAATGCAGTAAACGTAGCACCGATAGGTATGTTGTGCTGCCAGCCGTTCTTCCAGTCCTTTATGAGGTTGGACTTCATAAGCTTGTCCTCCTTCGTGTTGATGGAGTTAGTGATGTGTCCGGTATAGCTCATGTGTATCTTCTCATACCAGCGCTCCGCACCCACCTGCTTTGAACGTCTGAAGGGATAGAACCTCGAGATGGTGATGTTAAGGTCGGGAAGTGTCAGGGCAACCGTAGAGTCACGCATATTCTGCGTAGCATTGGCAGTGGTAGAGAGCGTCATGCCGATGCTGCTGAATGTAGTACCCCATGAAACGGATGATGTCCTCGTACTCTGAGTCATCGTCGTCGGGTTATACATTGACGACAGGTTGTTCTGCTCATAACTTGTGGAAGCATAGTTCACACTGGCCGACAGAGAACTGTATGGATTGGCCTTCTGATCCTGACGGTGGCTCCATTGCAACTTGAAACTCGTTGTCTTGTTGTAGTCCGGGAACCCCTTCTCACCACTCTTTGAATCCTGATATGAGAAGTAGAACTGGCCTGAGTATTTGTATCTGACGTTATAGTTAGAAGCAGCAGAGAAACCCCACGACCCCTTCGTGAATATCTCACCAAGCAGCTTCAGGTCAATCTTGTCGCTGATGGCAAAGTAATAACCGCCGTCTCTCAAGTAGAAGCCCCTGTTCGACTCGTCACCATAAGTAGGCATAATGAAACCGCTGCTGTAGCTCTTTGAGAATGGGAAGAATCCGTAAGGTATGGCAAACGGCAGCGGGACATCCTGTACCACCAGATATGCAGGACCGAATACCACGTCCTTGCCTGGACGCACCTTTGCCCTGGTGAGAGCAAGGTAAAAGTCTGGCTCCGGATCGTCGCAGGTGGTATATCTGCCGTGCTTCAGGTAGAAATTGCCGTCTTTGTCGCGCTTTGACTTTTCCGAAATAAGGAAACCGTCCTGCTGCTCAGTATAGGCATTCTGTATGAGACCTTTCTTCGTCTTGAAGTTAAAGGCCATAGTGTCTGTCTCATATTTATCAGACCCCATCACAAACACAGGCAAGCCGAATCGCTCTTTATGCATGTTTTCCTCCTTGTTGGCAGTGGTATCACGCTTTGCAGGCGGAACATCATCCTTTACATATCGCTCTGCACCGGTAGCATGCACCAGCGACGAGTCCATCTGCATATCGATGTGCTCTGCCGTAAGGTCCATGTTGTCGTATTTCACGTTCGAATTGCCGTAGAGGAAAGCCTTCCTCGACGATGCCACATACACCAGCGAGTCGTTGGAAGTATAGTGTACAGGGAAGTCTATGCCGTTCTTGCGTTTTCTGTTTGCAGAGTCGGCAGCGATAGAGTCATCCAAAGCCTTGTTGCGGAGGTATATCGCCCTGTGGAGTGAATCTAGCGTGTCGAGCGGGTCGATGTCAGCAAGGCTGTCGGCAAGATGTTTGATGTCTGATGGAAGATGTTTGATGGAGTCAGAGTAAAGGGTATCGAGGCTGTCGATGGCCAAGGTATCCTTAGTCTCTTCGTCAGGATGATTTTTCTGGGCAACCTGCATGACATTTCCTGCCATCACAAAGATAATGGCAAGGAACAATATGATGATGGTTGTACGTGCACGCATAAAATCGGCCGCAAAGTTACGAAAAAGTGAGCAAAATACCAAACAAAAATGAATTTTTTAATTTTTGTTTGTATTTTCGAGCGTAAGTAACTTCGACAAAGTCAATGTTACAAAAAAATTGAAATACACGCCAAACACCCCGATAAATTAAGTTTTCTTTAGAAGAAAACATAAAAAAAGCAGAAACTACAATCTTTCATGCAGCTTCTGCTTCTTACATCATACATCTTACATCAGACATCAGACATCTTACATCGCCTTAGTCATTACTTACTCCGCCGTTGTTGTCGCCACCGCCGCCGTTGTTGCCGCCGTTGTCACCACCTCCGTTGTTAGGGTCTGTGCCTCCGCCGTTGCCGCCAGTGTTTTCGTTATCGTTTTCGTTGTCACGAATGACCTCACCGTCGGCGATGCTGGTAGAAGCCTTCGAACCGATGAGTGAGTCGTTCCATCCTCCGATAGACCTCATGGCAGCTTCTCTTGCAGCGGCTGTCTTGTATGCAGCAGCATAGGTCTTCAGAGCATCGCTGAGCACAAGTGACTGCGAACTGACAAGCACGTTGCCGTCGTCATCATAGCGCACGTGGATGATGGCTGCGCAAGAATACGTCGCTGCATCGATGGCCACCTTGCCGCCTACAATCTTCATGGCTGGAAGTACGGCAGAGACCTTTGCCGTGTCGTCGGCGCTGAACATCAGCGATGCGCCCGATACTTCGAAGCGAACAAAGCCGTCATCGCCCATGGTGCCCGTAAGCATTACATAGACAATCTTGTCCTCGAATTTCCACTTCAGCGGTTTGTTCTGTGTAAGGAAATCGATGGAAAAATCCTCTACAGCAGTGTCAGCATTGACGGCACTTGCACTGAGATTGGTCACAAAAGCGTGCTCAGAAGCATTGTACGTACACTGTATGCTCTTGAGTGAGCCGCGTGACACCTCATAGCCCGTAGGCACGCAGATTTTCATCTCGCGCATATCCTTGGTGATATACACGGGATTAGAGTAATGCATAGCATACTTGAAGAACATGTTGTAGTCCGTCTGTCCTACATTCTTGTCCTCAAAAGCGAACCTGAAAGCCGCAGAGGTAAGCAGTTTTGCCGTAAGTGAGACATTCGGCATAAGCGAGCGGTGAGCTATCTGCTCATACGAACGGCGGTCAGTAACTTCGGCAGCCTTCTGTGAGACTACCAGTTGACGGTTGGTGTAACGAAAGGTGTGAGAACCTACTGTACCTGTGAGAATGTTGGAGTCTAAGCCTCCTGATTTAATTATTCCCATAATAGTAAAAACCTCCTTAAACATTCCTTTTTAAGGGAACGGACCGGAACGAGGCAGCGGTCTAATTTAACAATGAAAAAAAACTTTTGCTATCGTAGAGATGTTCGCGTTGGCATGAAGATACAATCCTGTTTCCTTGGCTTGATTTTGATGTTTGTCTGATCCTATGTATCAA
>CACYKA010000037.1 GCA_902774795.1 uncultured Prevotellaceae bacterium
TAACAACACCGTAGCATTCACGGCTAACGGCGCTACATCTGACGCCAACGTATCTGGTGGTTCCACAACAGTTACTGGCCCTCTGACACAGATGCAGTTCGCAGTCAGCCTGAACGGCACCGCTGCTAACCTGAAGGTTTACAACGGCTCAAGCGAGGTTGGTACTGTGACAATGCCTTCACAGGGCACCCTGCAGTGGGACGGTGAAGTTGCTAACGGCAACACCCTGACTGTCAAGAAGGTCATCGACGGCACCGAGACAACTTGGTTCACTGTCAGCGTCCGCGAGTCACAGGGAGGAGTAAGCAACGATTAACGGTTAGCGGTTCTTGCGCTCCGTAGGTGCTCAGGCGAGCAGAGCTCGGAGTCTAGTTCTTCGAAATGAAAGGGTTGAGTGCTCTTGCAGAAATTGCAGGGGCACTCTTATTTGGTATATCGGTTAATTGGTTTATTGGTTAATTGGTTAATTCAACTACTTTCGGGACATACGAATACTGCCGCCGCTTGGGCGGTCTAAACTTTGGTGGGGGTTATTCTTCTGTAAGTTTTCTGTCCCTGTTCAGGGCATTCCACATGGAATGTCGGGCGTCGGGATTTTTCTGTTGTATCTCCCTGAAAAGTTTCTCCATCTCCGTGCGGTTGGTGTCGTGCTCATAAGGACAGCGCTTCACCTGCTTCTCATACCCCCGCAACTCCGCATAGCGGATGATGTCACTTTCCTCCACCATACACAGCGGCCGTATGATGCTCAGCGGCATCTTCCTCATCTTGAGCAGGGCAGGCATAGTGTCGAAGCGCCCCTGATAAATGAGGTTCATGAGCGTGGTGGTCAGCAGGTCGTCCTGATGGTGGCCAAGGGCTATCTTATTGCACCCCAGCTCCTGCGCCAGATTGAACATCACCTTCCTCCTGTTCCATGAACACAGAAAGCAAGCGGGCTTGCTCCTCAGTTCGGGGGTGGAGGAGAAACTGGTAGTCCTGATATGTAGGGGCACGTTGAGTTCCTGACAGAAATGCTCCAGGTATTCGGTTGAGGTCTCGTAGGCGATGTTTTCCATGCGCACATGGAGTGCCTCGACCTGAAAGCGTGGATGGTCTATCTTTGCCCTTCGTGCCAGCATCTCGAGGAGGCACAGCGAATCCTTGCCGCCCGACAGTCCCACGAGCACGTGGTCGCCGTCTTCCAGCAGGTGATAGGTGGCGAACGCCTTAACGAAGCGTTCCCTTATCCGCCGTTCGAGATTTTCGATTTCAGTGTTCATTAAACCGTAAACGGTAAACGGTAAACTGTAAACTACTTCATAAACACTAGATACACTGCAATGATGATAAACAGGAATGCGAGGGCATGGTTCCAATGCAGGTGCTCACCCTGGAACATCAGGTCGGCTATTATCACAAATACTATCAGCGAGATGCATTCCTGCACCACCTTCAGCTGTACCAGCGAGAAGGGACCGCCGTTGCCTTCGAAGCCTATTCTGTTGGCAGGTACCTGGCAGCAGTATTCAAAGAATGCTATGCACCATGAAAATACTATCACGGCAAACATGGGCCAGTTGGAACTGATTCCCGTCTGTTGCAGCTTCAGGTGGCCGTACCACGCCAGTGTCATAAACACATTGCTCAGTATGAGCAGCAGTATAGTATATGTTCCAGTCATAAGTCTATTGTTATTTTGCGGCTGCAAAATTATAAAAAAAATTGCTTACCTGCAAAATCCTGTTCATATTTTAAACAAAAACATAGCTTGCGCGCAGGGCTTTGAAACAAAAACCAAGTTATGTATTTGACTTCCTCGCACTTCTAAAAATTAGTTTAATATGGTAAAATTGTTTTTAGGCTCAAAGAGCCGCTGGTTTTTCCTTCAGAGGGCTTGAAGCCACGTTAGTGGATGTGATAAGAGATGTGGCTGTGGCATCGATAGTGCAGCCCATCATTGCACAGGGAAAGTTGCGGGCTCGCTACAGGAATGCTGGGATAGAACAGGAAAAAGTGCGCCTGCAGTTTGAGCAGACGCTGCTGAATGCCGGCAACGAGGTGTATCGTTATCTGCACATCTGCCAGAAGACGGAAGAGAAAGTGCAGCATCTTAGCGTTATGGTCAATGCACTTCATGAGGCTTACCTCGGCACTAAGGAACTCATGAACAACGGCACGAATACCTACCTTGAAGTACTCAAGGCACAAGAAGACCTGCTCACCGCGCAACTCCGTGAAGTGGAGAATCATAACGACGGTGTGCAGGCCCTCATAAATCTTTATATCGCCCTCGGTGGAGCTGTAGAGTAGGGATTGCCTAACCTGCAGCTACGACCTCAATTTCTACCAAGGCACCTTTAGGCAGGCTTTTTACTGCGACGGCAGAACGGGCAGGGTAGGGTTCGGTAAAGAACTCTGCATAGACGCCGTTCATGTCGGCAAAGTCGCTGATGTCGGCGAGGAAGACGGTTGTCTTCACGACGTTGGCAAAAGAGAGACCTGCCTCTTCGAGGATGGCTTGGACATTGAGGAGCGACTGGCGTGTCTGCTCCTTGATGCCGCCGTCAACGATGCTTCCGGTGGAGGGGTCGATGGGTATCTGCCCAGAGGCATAGAGGAGGTTGCCGACTTGTATTGCCTGGCTGTAAGGGCCGATGGCCGCAGGGGCCTTGGAGGTAGAAATGACTTGTTTCATTTTTTAAAGGGGAGTGAGAGAGGAGTGAGAGAGGAGTGAGTGAGGAGTGAGAGGGGAGTGAGAGAGGCCTTTATTCCCTTTTTCACTCCCTTTTTACTCCCCTTCCACTCCCTTTTTACTCCTTTTTTTAGAGTGGATATTCTTCGAATGCATAGAGGACGGTGCTGAGGTAGCGTTCGCCGGTGTCGGGAAGGAGGGCGACAATCTTCTTGCCCTTGTTCTCAGGACGGAGTGCTATCTGCGTAGCGGCATAGAGGGCAGCGCCTGCTGAGATACCTACGAGCAGACCTTCCTGCTGTGCTATCTCACGACCAGTGCGGATGGCGTCGTCGTTCTCTACGTCGAAGACCTCGTCAATGTACTCTGCATCATATGTCTTTGGCACAAAGCCGGCACCGATACCCTGAATCTTGTGTGGGCCGCTCTGACCGCCGTTGAGAACTGGCGAAGACTTTGGCTCTACGGCAATAATCTTCACGTTAGGATTCTGCTCCTTCAGGTATTTTCCTGTGCCGGAGATAGTGCCGCCAGTACCTACGCCGGCAACGAAGATGTCAACTGTGCCGTCGGTGTCGCGCCAAATTTCAGGACCTGTCGTAGCATAGTGCTTGGCAGGATTGGCACCATTCTCGAACTGCTGCAGGATGATGCTGCCAGGGATGGAGTCGCGAAGTGCCTCTGCGGCGCGAATAGCTCCAGGCATGCCGTCCTTACCAGGTGTCAGCTGTACGGTAGCACCATAAGCCTTTACGAGGTTGCGGCGCTCAATGCTCATCGTGTCGGGCATGGTGAGGATGAGCTTGTAGCCCTTAACTGCGCTGATGAGTGCCAGACCCACGCCGGTGTTGCCGCTGGTAGGCTCGATGATGGTGGCACCGGGCTTCAGCAGTCCGCGCTGCTCGGCATCCTCAATCATGGCGAGGGCGATGCGGTCCTTAACGGAACCACCTGGGTTGAAAAACTCTACTTTGGCGATGACGGGTGTCTCGATACCCTTAGCCTTTGAAAACTTGTTGAGCTCAAGAAGTGGGGTGTTGCCGACGAGCTCGGTCAGCTGTTTTGCAATCTTTGTCATAGTTGTTTTCTTTTATTTTGTTATTTTTATTTCGATATTATGATATCTCGACATTTCGACATTTCGAGAATCAAATCTTGTCCAGCGCCTGTGACAGGTCGTCGAGGATGTCGTCGATATGCTCGGTGCCTATTGAGAGGCGGACAGTTGATGGTGTGATGTGCTGTTCTGCCAGTTCCTCGGGTGAGAGCTGTGAATGAGTTGTAGTGTAAGGATGGATAACCAAGCTCTTTACGTCAGCAACATTTGCCAAGAGTGAGAATATCTGCAGGGAATCGATGAACTTCCATGCTTCCTCCTGACCGCCCTTTATCTCGAAGGTGAAGATAGAACCGCCGCCTTTTGGGAAGTACTTCTTGTACAGCGCATGATCAGGATGGCTCTCAAGGGCAGGATGGTTTACGCGGCTCACCTTAGGATGGTTGGCGAGGAAATCGACCACCTTCAGGGCATTCTCCACATGGCGCTCCACGCGAAGACTCAAAGTCTCAACACCCTGCAATAATATAAACGCATTGAATGGTGAAATTGTTGCGCCAGTGTCCCTTAAAATTACGGCACGAATGCGAGTGACGAAGGCAGCAGCGCCTACAGCGTCGGCAAAAACGATGCCGTGATAGGATGGGTCGGGCTTAGAGAGTGAGGGGAATTTGTCGTTCTGCTTCCAGTCGAACTTGCCACCGTCAACGATGACGCCGCCGAGGCTGGTGCCGTGACCGCCGAGGAACTTTGTGGCAGAGTGAACCACTACGTCTGCGCCATGCTCCAGCGGACGGATGAGGTAAGGTGTGCCGAAAGTGTTATCGACGATGAGGGGTATGCCGTGTTTGTGAGCAACAGCAGCCACGCCTTCGATGTCGAGCACGTCAGAGTTTGGGTTGCCGAAAGTCTCAGCATATACAACCTTTGTGTTGGGCTGGATGGCAGCTTCGAGGGCTTCGAGGTCGTTTATATTAATAATGGTATTGCTGATGCCCTGTGTTGAAAGTGTGTGGGTGATGAGGTTGTATGAACCGCCGTAGAGGTTGTCGGCAGCAACGATATGGTCACCGTTCTGTACGATGTTCTGCAGCGCGTATGTGATGGCAGCGGCACCTGATGCCACAGCCAGACCTGCTACACCACCCTCAAGGGCAGCCACGCGGTCTTCGAAGACGCTCTGTGTGGTGTTGGTCAGACGGCCGTAGATGTTACCTGCGTCGCGCAGACCGAAACGGTCGGCAGCATGCTTGCTGCTGTGGAAGACGTAACTCGTGGTCTGATAAATTGGCACAGCGCGTGAATCGGTTGCCGGATCGGCCTGCTCCTGACCTACATGAAGTTGCAATGTCTCAAAACGATAGTTTTTCGTACTCATGATTTTCTCCTTTCTTTTTATTTTATTTATAATGTATGTTTTGTTGTTTTACTATTGATTTCTGGGTGCAAAGGTACGAACTTTAGAAATATCCACCAAATTTTTTGCGTATTTCGGAAAATATGCCTATATTTGCACCGCAAAAAGAGGAATCTTCTGTCTGAAGCCTCTAAAAACGTACTTAACAGAATAATATTCTATAAAGATGGCAAATTTACTAGACGAAACCGATTTGCAGATACTGAAAACGCTGCAAAAGAATGCAAAATTGACCACAAAAGAGCTTGCTGATGCCGTACATTTGACTCCCACACCCGTTTTTGAACGTCAAAAACGACTTGAGCGTCAGGGGTACATAAAGAAATATACGGCCATACTTGATCCAGAGAAGCTGGACCAGGGGTTGCTGGTGTTCTGTAAGGTGAAACTGAACCAGATAAACCACGAGATTGCCGACAAGTTTGCCCAGAGCATACGAGGCATAGACGAGGTGACGGAGTGCTACAATACGAGCGGCTCCTATGACTACCTGCTGAGAGTCCGTGCCCGCGACATGAAGCAGTATCAGGAGTTTGTTCTGACCAAGCTCGGCGAAATTGAGCACGTCAGTTCAATAGAGAGTACCTTCGTTATGAGCGAGGTGAAGCAAAGCTACGGCATCAACCTATAATATATATAAAAGGTGGGCGGCAGAGACAGTCACTATCTGTTGCGACTGTCTGCGTTGCCCCATTTTTTGTCGTAGCGTCCTTCTGTGTCGGTCTTGCCGCCAACGAAGGTACTGTCCGAAGTGGTGAACAGCTGGATGGCGGCCTGCACTACGGGCTCTTTCATTTCCTGGTCTATAAGCTCGCCGCTTATGGTTCTGACCTGATTCTGGGCTACTGAAAACAATGTGGGGATTAAAAACAAAGTGATGAATAAAATTCGGCGTAACATTCTTCTTTTCGTATTCGTATATTCTTTCTATATATAATGACAAGTAACACTGAGACGCAACAATTTATTTATGGTTTAATTCAACCTTTGTGTTTTTGCTTCGTCATATAGTCGTGAATTCCGAAAATCAAACAAATACAATAATGAATAAGACTATGAAATTACTTGCCCCAATCAAAACTTTTTTCTTCACTATCGCGCTGGTCACGAGCGTCACCTCATGTTCAGCACAAAACACATTATCATCACTTAAGGAAGCCTACAAGGACTACTTCCTTATTGGTGTTGCCGTGAACCAGCGCAACATCAGCAATGCCGACCAGGCTGCCATGGTGAAAAGGGAGTTCAACAGCATTACTGCCGAGAATGACATGAAACCTGAGCGTACCGAGCCCCGTGAGGGCGAATATACGTGGGAGGCAGCCGATCGCATTGCTGACTTTTGTCGCAAGAACGGCATCAAGCTTCGCGGCCACTGCCTGATGTGGCACAACCAGATTGGCCGCTGGATGTACGAGGACAACCCCTCGAAGGAGGTGTTCTTCCAACGCATGCGCAGCCACATCCATGCCATCGTAAACCGCTACAAGGACGTGGTATATTGCTGGGACGTTGTCAACGAGGCCATCACCGACGATGCCCGCGCCGAAGACCCCTACCGCCAGTCGCCCCTCTACAAGATTGCCGGCGACGAGTTCATCGCCAAGGCCTTCGAGTATGCCCGCGAGGCCGACCCCAACGCGCTACTGTTCTACAACGACTACAACGAGTGCGACTCCGTCAAGAGCCGCCGCATCTACGAGATGGTGAAGAAGATGAAGGCTGCCGGAGTGCCTATCGACGGCATCGGCATGCAGGGCCACTATAACATCTACGGCCCCAAGGAAGAGGAAATCGACCGTGCCATAAGCCTCTACAAGACCGTTGTCAGCCATATCCACGTCACGGAGCTCGACATCCGCGTGAACAACGAGATGGGCGGACAGCTGCGCTTCCGCCGCGACAGCATCAACGTCAGCGACTCCATCAAGCAGTATCTTGCCGACCAGTATGCCCGTGTCTTCCGCGTGTTCAGGAACCATAAGGACGTCATCGACTGCGTGACCTTCTGGAACCTCAGCGACCGCGACTCATGGCTCGGCGCTGCCAACTATGCGCTGCCTTTCGACGACAAGTACCAGCCCAAGATGGCTTACACATACATCCTCGAGATGAAAGACCCTGCATGGGACATGCCCAAGCGCCCCGCACGCCGTTTCCGCCCGGGTCAGGGTCAGGGCCGCAGAGGTCGCGGTGAAGGCGGTCAGTTCCGCCCAGGCCAAGGTCGCCCCGAAGGTGGCTGGCAACGCCCCGACGGACAACGTCGTCCCAACCGCGAGGGAGGCCAGGGCCGCCAGTAAAGAAGAAAAGATTAAAGGTTAGAGAATAAGCCCTTGAGTTTTCTGCTCAAGGGCATTTTTTTTGCGGAAATTTTGTGGGAAAGGAAAAAAGTTGTACCTTTGCCCTCGATATGAAAAGGATTAGCGTAGTCTTAGTGACGATTTTGATGTGGCAGGCCGCATGCTGGGCGGCGGCGAGGGACTGGCGCGTGGAGGCTGAGAAGGGCGGCTACGTGAAGTGGTTAGGTGACAGCGTGGCTGACATTCATGCGCCGGGCGGACTGACGCTGTGGAATACGCAGAAGATGCAGGGCAACGTGGTGATAGAATATGATGCCCGCATCGTGAGCGACGAAAGGGTGTCGGACCTGAACTGCTTCTGGATGGCGTCGGGCGGCGCAAAGTCGGGCAGGTTCGTCGATTACTACGCCCAGACAATGTATTACATGGGCTACGGTGGCAACTACAACAAGACTACACGCTTCCGCAGATACAACGGTGACCAGCGCGGCATAGAGCAGCCGGAATACCGCCCCGCCATACTGCGGGAATATACCGACGAGGCGCACATGATAAAGCCCGACCACTGGTACCACATACGGCTAGAACAGATAGAGGGCCGCGTGAAGTACATCATCGACGGCGAGTGCTTGGTCGATTTCATAGACATGCATCCGCTGACGGAAGGATACTTCGGTTTCAGGACAACATTGGCGCATGCACAGCTAAAGGGCTTTTCGTACAGACAACTGCCAGCCACCAGCTGTAAGGAGATAATCCTGCCGGAGGCATACAAGAAGCCGCAGACTTTCGGCATACCATTCCTGCAGGGAGAGTTGGGGGCGAAGGAGAGCGTAAAGTGCAACCAGCCTTCGGAACAATGGAACTTGGCTTACTGGCCTGACGGCAGCGTGAAGTGGAAGGCGGTGACTATAGTGCCACAAGTCGAAGGTCAAAGGTCGAAGGTCAAAGATACCAGCGAAAATCCTTCAATTTTCAATTTTCAATGTTCAATGTTAAACTTCTGGCTGGAGCAGGACGGCAGGAAACTGCCCGTAAGGAAGACCACCGAGGAATATGACGGAAAGATTCGCAAGGTGACGAAATACGAAGGCGACAACTTCGTGATGCGCCGCTATATATATAAAGGTAGCAACGAACAGAAATTTGTCATCACGCATTTCATTGACAGCGCGACGAACCATAACGGCCTGCAGTCGCTGGCGCTGCGCTTCAAGGTTCCGATGAGCGGCAGGATGTACGACCGTAAGGTGGCATTCCTTACCGATTCCACACACGCTGCCACGATGTCAGTAAAGCCGCTGATAGCACGTCGCCCCATAGCATTGGATGACGAAGGCAATCCGAAAGATGCTCTCAGCCGTCGCATGATAGAGAGCATCGCGGCGTGGGATGGTTTCCGCCTTTCGCAGTTGTCGCCTAACGGTTTCTCGATAAGGAAGAGGGCAACGGAGGTGAGTCCGTGGATAGGAACGACAGAAGGCCATCGTGCCCCTGGCGTGGTGGCTGTGGGAAACAAGGAGAGCAGCTATGCCTTCCACCTCGATGACTTCTGGCAGTCGTATCCTTCGACGCTTCAGATAGACGATGCCCGCAGCGACAGTGCAACGGTGAGCCTTTATCTTTGGAGTCCAGAGGCAGAGAAGATGAACTTTGCACACTATGACACGATATCGCATACCCTGGAGGCGGCATACGAAGACGTGCAGCCCGGAATGAGCACGGCATACGGCATTGCCAGGACATCGGTAGTGTACCTTTATACTTATGACGAGGGCATAGACTCCCTCGGGCAGCATCTTGCCGAGGTGGCGGAGCATCCGCAGTATGTCATGCCGCGAGAATACCTTCACAGCAAGCGTGCCTTCGGAATATGGAGCCTCGACAGCGGCAGCGATCTCGACAAGCAACTGTATGAAATTGCGGACTATTATGCCAAGGAGGTGGAGCGCAACGGCTGGTACGGATACTTCAACTACGGCGACGTGATGCACTCTGGTATGCCGATGGAGGACGGTGTGCGGTGGTATTATGATGTGGGCGGCTTTGCGTGGGACAATACGGAGCTGGGCACGCCTGCCATGCTGTGGTATGAATTCCTGCGCACCGGTTGCCCGAAGGTGTGGCAGATGGCTGTGGCAATGACGCGCCATAACAGCGAGGTGGATTGCTACCACGTGGGTCCGCACAAGGGGCTCGGCACACGCCATAACGTGCTGCATTGGGGATGCGGTGCTAAGGAGGCGCGTATCTCGGAGGCTTTCTGGAACAGGTTTCTTTACTACCTAACGGCAGACGAACGCATGGGTGACGTGATGCACGAGGTGGTGGATGCAGACCATCTGCTATACACCCTCGACCCGATGCGACTGGCACAGCCACGAAGTCCCGAGACACCGTGTACCGCTCCGGCACGTCTGAGAATTGGTCCCGACTGGCTGGCGTATGCCTCAAACTGGTTTACGGAGTGGGAGAGGACGCAGAACACCAAATATCGTGACAAGATAGAACACGGCATGGAGAGCATCAACAACCTGCCTCACGGCATCTTCTCCGGCCCGAAGGCGCTGGGTTACGACCCCGCAACGGGCATCATCACATGGGAGGGCGACACTGCCATGCAGAACACCAACCACCTGCTGCCGCTGATGGGCGGTTTCGAGATGATGACGGAGATGATGCTGTCGATGCCGTTCTCCGAGAAGAAGGAGAGCAAGGCCATAGCAGAGAAGTGGCAGCAGACGTGGCTCGACATGTGCTGCGAATATAAGGAGAAGGCACTGAAGATAAGTCGGAACGTTTTCCGCATCCCGAGGCTGCAGGCTTACGCCTACTGGTTTACGGGCAAGGAGAGTTATCGTGACATTGTAAAGAAAGACCTGCGCATCAAGTTGCCGATACGCGCCACTAACGATGCCGCAACATATACGCTGGATGCAATATTCTCAAAGGAAGTGATAGGGGAGTGAAATAGGGGAGTGAAATAGGGAAGTGAGAGGGTAGTGAAAATTATGAGTTATTTTAACAAATGAGAGCAGTTATACAGAGGGTGCAGCATGCATCCGTTACCATAGAAGGAAAAGAGAAAAGCCGCATCGGGCAGGGAGTGCTGATACTCCTGGGTTGTGAGAATGCCGATACGAGTGAGGACATCAGCTGGCTGGCACACAAGATTGCTAACCTGCGCATCTTCGACGATGAGGCTGGAGTGATGAACAAGAGTCTTCTTGACGTTGGCGGCGAGGTGCTCGTGGTGTCGCAGTTTACGCTGTGGGCATCGTACAAGAAGGGCAACCGCCCCAGTTACCTGCGTGCCGGCAGCCATGAGGTGACAGTGCCGCTATACGAAGCCTTCGTAAGAGAGATGGAGAAAGAAGCAGGCAAGCCCGTCATGACGGGAGAGTTCGGTGCAGAGATGAAAGTGGAACTGCTCAACGATGGTCCCGTGACAATATGTATGGACACTAAAAATAAGGAATAAAAATGCGAATAGACATTATAACCGTATTGCCGGAGATGCTTGAGGGTTTTGTTACGACAAGCATCCTGGGACGTGCCCAGAGCAAGGGCTTGGCAGAGATACACATTCACAACCTGCGCGACTATACCGCCGACAAATGGCGCCGCGTTGATGACTATCCCTACGGCGGCAAGGCGGGCATGGTGATACAGTGTCAGCCTTTGGATGCGTGTATCTCGGCATTGAAGGCTGAGAGGCATTATGATGAGGTGATATTTACTGCCCCCGACGGCGAGAAGTTCGACCAGCCGATGGCGAACGAGCTGAGCCTGAAGGAGAATATCATCATCATCTGCGGCCACTACAAGGGTATCGACTACCGCATCCGTGAGCATCTCATAACCAAGGAGGTTAGCATCGGCGACTATGTCCTTACGGGTGGAGAGCTGGCTGCCGCCGTTATGGCAGACAGCATCGTCCGTGTCATCCCGGGCGTCATAGGCGACGTGGAAAGCGCCCTGTCAGACTCTTTTCAGGACAACCTCCTTGAGCCGCCTGTCTATACCCGCCCTGCGGAGTATCATCCCGTCTCCAATCCCGACGAGACCTGGGGCATTCCCGAAATCCTCCTCTCCGGTCACGAGGCAAAGATAAAGGAGTGGGAATTAGAAAAGGCCCTAGAGCGCACTAAGCGTCTAAGGCCCGATCTGTTGGATTAAAGGTTTCTTAAACTCTTAAACCTTTATATACTCATCTTCAATCTGATTTAGCATCTTTATTGTTGCCTTGATGGCGGCCTCGGTCTGGTCGGCATCGAGGGCGCGGGTACGTATCACCCTGCCGTCTTTCATGCGCCATGTTATCTGCGTCTGAACAAGGGCGTCGGTGCGTCCGCCGGGAGGGATGGTGACGGAATAGTTCTCAAGCATGGGGAACGTGCGTCCCAGCGTCTCCTTATATATATAACGTAAGGCTTTCACGAAAGCATCGTACTGACCGTCGCCGGAAGAGTCAGCCTCGTAGCGCTTGCCGTTGATGCTTATCTTTACGCAAGCGTGGGGCTTAAGACCATATGACAGGCTGACCATATAACCCTTCAGCTTCACCTTGTCCTCGGGAGCAGAGTGTTTCAGCACGTCGGCTACGATGAATGGCAGGTCGTCCTGTGTGACGATGGCTTTTCTGTCGCCCAGCTCAGTAATGCGCTGTGTAACCTTCTTTGTCTGCTCAGGTGTGAGCTCAAGTCCCAACTCCTGCAGGTTCTTCTCGATATTCGCCTTGCCGGAGTTCTTTCCGAGGGCATATTCGCGTTTGCGTCCGAAGCGTTCGGGAACGAGGGCATTGCAATAGAGGTTGTGCTTATTGTCGCCGTCGGCATGTACGCCAGCTACCTGGGTGAAGACATTATCTCCCACGATAGGCTGATTGGGGGCGATGGTGATGCCCGAATAGCCTTCCACCACGTGTGACACCTCGTTAAGCATATCCTCCTGAATGGATGTCGTGACACCCAGCTGGTCATGGAGTGATGCCTGTACTGAGGCGAGTGGGGCATTGCCGCAGCGTTCGCCCAGTCCGTTGACGGTGACATGAACGCCCTTTGCACCATTGCGAACGGCAGCAAGAGTATTGCCGACGGCAAGGTCATAGTCGTTGTGAGAGTGGAAGTCAAAATGCTGGTCAGGGAAGCGTGTGGTGATGTCCTTGAAGAACAACCCCGTCTCTGTAGGCGTCAGCACTCCGAGGGTGTCGGGAAGCATGAAGCGCTTGATGCCGATGCCCTGAAGGGACTCTATCATGTGATAGACATAGTCAGCGCTGTCACGCATGCCGTTGCTCCAGTCCTCAAGATAGAGATTGACGCTGAGGCCAGCCTTCTGCGCCATTGCCACATTGGCCTTGATGTCGGCGATGTGTTCGTCGGGCGTCTTTGAAAGCTGGTGTATGCAATGGTTTTCTGACCCCTTGGTGAGCATGTTGATGACCTTGCCGCCGCAGTCGGTAATCCACTGTATGGACTTGCCGTTATCTACGAAACCGAGCACCTCAATGCTGTCAAGAGCATCGGGCCTGCCGCCGTCCTCTACCGGAGCAGAAGACAGCTGCTGAGCGTAGCGGCATATCATGGTTACGGCTTCCTTCTCGCCTTCTGAGACACGAGCTGATGCGACCTCAAGGCGATTTACCTTGACGTCTTTCAGCAACAGACGCGCTATGCTCAGTTTCTCATGAGGCAGGAAAGATACCCCGTTGGTCTGTTCGCCGTCGCGAAGGGTGGAGTCAAGTATTTCTACTGTTAGCATTTTGTGGATCTCTTCTCCTCCCAGGCAACAATCTTATCCTGATTCTCAAGCAGGAAGTCGATGTCGTCGAGGGCATTCATGAGGCAGTATTTCTTGTAGCCGTTGATTTCAAACTTCTCACTCTTGCCTGTTGCCTCGTTGGTAACGGTCTGGTTAGGCACATCTACTGTCACAACCGTCTGAGGGTTGCTCTTGATGCTCGCAAAGAGTTCAGCCTGGAATTCCGGTGTTACGATGACGGGCAGCACGAAGCAGTTGAGGAGGTTGTTGCGGTGGATGTCAGCAAATGATGATGATATTACCACGCGAACACCATAGCCTGCTATAGCCCATGCAGCATGCTCACGGGAGGAGCCAGAGCCCCAGTTCTTGCCGCCAACGATGATTTCGTGAACACCCTCATGAGGTGCCTCGCTGTATTCAGGCTGGTTCATTACGAAATCAGCTACAGGCTTGTCGTTAGCGTCATAACGAAGGTCGTGCATGAAAGCCTCACCGAAGAACTTCGGATCACGTGTGGTGAAAGCCAGATAACGTGCTGGGATAATGAGGTCGGTATTACAGTTGTCAATCTCAATAGGAATGCAGGTTGACTTGATTATGTTGAATTTCTGTTTTGCCATTTTACTCTAAATCTTTAATCTTTAAACTTTAAGCTTTAAGCTTTAGCTTTAAATCTTCCTCGGGTCAGTGATGACACCTGTTACAGCACTTGCAGCAACTGTCAGCGGACTGGCAAGAATAGTGCGGGCACCAGGTCCCTGACGTCCTACGAAGTTGCGGTTGGAAGTAGAGATAGCCAGCTTTCCTGCAGGCACCTTGTCAGGATTCATTGCAAGACAAGCAGAGCATGATGGCAGACGCAGTTCGAAACCGGCCTCCTCAAGAATCTTGTCAATGCCCTCGTCGATAATCTGCTGGCGTACGAGCCAAGAACCCGGCACGAGCCATGCTACAACGCTGTCGGCCTTCTTCTTGCCTTTTACTATTGAAGCAAAAGCGCGGAAATCCTCTATGCGACCATTGGTACAAGCACCGAGGAATACGTAATCTACAGGCTTGCCCTCAAGCTTCTCACCCGGAGCAAACTGCATATAGTCGAGCTGACTCTTCAGCTGTGCAGCCTCTTCTGCAGAAACTGAGTCGAGAGTCGGTACAGTACCGTCGATGGCGATACCGGCACCAGGGTTTGTGCCGTATGTGATGCGTGGAGCAATGTCTTCAGCCTTGTATGTCACCTCCTTGTCGAATACTGCGTTGTCGTCACTCTTCAGGGTCTTCCAGTAAGCAACCGCCTTGTCCCATGCCTCACCCTTTGGAGCATATTCGCGTCCCTTGAGGTAAGCAAATGTCGTCTCGTCAGGAGCGATGATACCAGCCCTTGAACCCATCTCGATAGAAAGGTTAGAGAGAGTCAGACGTCCCTCCATACTCATATTGCGGATGGTAGAACCGGCATACTCCACAACATATCCTGTAGCACCAGATGTTGTCATCTGTGCCATGATATAGAGTGCCACATCCTTTGCAGTTACACCCTTCTGCAGCTCACCCTCGATATTGATGCGCATAGACTTCGGCTTTGACTGCAGAATAGTCTGCGATGCCAATACCTGTGCCACCTCTGATGTACCGATACCCATAGCGAGAGCACCTACAGCACCGTGTGTAGAGGTGTGTGAGTCTCCGCAGACAATTGTCATGCCGGGGAGCGACAGACCTTTCTCAGGACCAACGACGTGGATGATACCATTGTCCTTCGTGCCCATTGTGAAGTGCTTGATGCCAAACTCCTCACAGTTAGCCTTGAGGGTGTCAACCTGTTTCTTGCCTATAGGGTCATCGATGCGCTCCTGCTGGTCAGAAGGAGTATTGTGGTCAGGCATTGCTATCACGTGGTCGGGACGGAAAACCTTTATTCCCTTGTCACGGAGAGTGTCGAAAGCCTGTGGTGATGTCACCTCGTGAGCGTAAAGCCTGTCAATATACAGTTGTGTGGGACCGTCTTCCACAACCTGAACGATGTGGGAATCCCAGATTTTATCAAAAAGTGTGTTCATTATATTTTTGCGACTTTGAATTTGTTTATACAGTCAATATATGCTTCAACGGAAGCTGTCACGATGTCGGTATTAGAGCCGAAGCCATAGTAGCGGGTGCCTTCGTGCTCCACCTGCATGTGAACCTTACACAGGTCGTCAGAACCCTTGTTGATAGCCTGAATGGTCAGCTCCTTCAACTCCATTTCCCTGTGAATGATATTCTTCAGGGCCTTGATAGAAGCGTCCACAGGACCGTTGCCCGTAGCGGCAGCTTCAAACACCTCGTTGGCAATCTTCAGCTTTATAGCAGCGATAGGAGTAACGCCCTTACCAGAAGTAACCTGCAGCGATTCGAGCTTCACGTGGTTTCCACTGGTGTCAGCGCTGACACCAGCCAGTACGAGCAGGTCTTCGTCACCTAGCTGCTTCTTCTTGTCGGCCATCTCAAGGAATTTCTCGTAAGTCTTGTCGAGATGCTCCTGATCCATTTCGATACCCAGCACAGAGAGGCGATGCTTCAGGGCAGCACGTCCTGAGCGGGCTGTAAGCACGATGCTGTTCTCATCGATACCCACATCCTTCGGGTCCATAATCTCGTATGTTGAGACATTCTTCAGCACACCGTCCTGGTGTATGCCAGACGAGTGAGCGAAGGCATTCTTTCCCACGACAGCCTTGTTGGGCTGCACAGGCATGTTCATCAGCGTGCTCACCATGCGGCTTGTAGGCCATATCTTCTGGGTGTTGATGTTTGTCTCGATGCCCAGGTCGGGGTGAGTCTTGAATATCATGGCAATCTCCTCCAGTGAGGTGTTGCCTGCACGCTCGCCAATACCATTGATTGTAACTTCCACCTGACGTGCTCCTCCAAGTACACCTGCTACGGTGTTTGCCGTTGCCATACCGAGGTCGTTGTGGCAATGGGTTGAGAGGATACTCTTTCCTGCAGCAAAGGCGTCAACATGCTCATAGAGGTACTTTATCTTCTCGTTGTATTCGTTAGGAAGACGGAAGCCCGTAGTGTCTGGAATGTTGCAGACGGTAGCACCGGCCTTGGTAACTGCGTCGATGACTCTTGCAAGGTATTCATTGTCCGTACGGCCTGCATCCTCAGCATAGAACTCTACGTCCTCAACGAATTTCTTCGCATACTTCACGGCTGCTACGGCACGCTCTATTATCTCCTCACGGTTAGAGTTGAACTTGTACTTGATATGCGAGTCAGAAGTGCCGATACCAGTATGTATGCGCTTGTGCTTTGCATATTTAAGGGCCTCTACGGCACAGTCAATATCCTTCTCAACGGCACGTGTAAGGGCGCATATCGTTGGCCATGTCACAGCCTTTGAAATTTCAATCACTGAGTTGAAGTCACCTGGTGAGCTTATAGGGAAGCCTGCCTCGATGACGTCAACGCCTAACTGTTCCAGCTGCTTTGCCACCTGAATCTTTTCTACTGTATTCAGCTGACATCCTGGAACCTGTTCACCATCTCTCAGAGTGGTGTCGAAAATATATAATCTATCTGCCATAATTAATGTTTATTTTGCTCCCGGAGCAGCATCATTGCCTGCTGCCTCCTGTGATTTCTTTGGGAGTGTCTGTTTCTTTTCGTTTGTTGGTATCTTTACTGCGTCCTTCGGAAGATTCTCCTTGTGCAGCTCAGCAATAACCGGTTTTGTCTTTCCGCTTACTACAGGCTTCTTCGGACCGGTGATGTCGTAAACCTTTATCTCGTTTACGCCCTTCTTCAGCCAGCAGCCCGGCAGGTACAGTGTCTGCTGCGGACCAACGTTCCAGAAGCGGCCGATGTTATGTCCGTTGACGAATACCATGCCTTTGCCCCATGAACTCATGTCGAGGTATGTGTCACCAACCTTGCTGATGGTGAATGTGCCCTCGTAGTTGTATGTTGTTTCAGCAGGGAAGAGGTATATCTTCCAGTCCTTGAGGTTGTATGTCACCTCGTGTTTGCCGGACTTGCCGATGAGTTCTACTGACTTCGTGATGCCCTTAGGGTCTTTTATCTCCTTTGAGTAGTTGATGCGTCCCATAGCCTCTACGAAGATAGAGAGCTTCTCACCCTCTGCGACATCTTCTTTTATCATCAGGGTATTCTCGTTGTTGCTGCCGCGATACAGCTCACCGATTTTCTTTTTGCCTATGCAGACAATAGCATAGTCAGCAACATTGTTGATGCGGATATAAGAGTTAGCCTTCATTGCAGGCATCGTTGTGGTATATAGGATGCTTCCGTAACCCATGCCGAACTGTTCCATTGACTGTATGTCCTGTGACTCTATTGCCGGCTTTGCCATTATCTCGTCAACAGGTGTTGAGACAGCC
>CACYKA010000038.1:0-30244 GCA_902774795.1 uncultured Prevotellaceae bacterium
TTATCATGGGCATCCTTTGGAACACAAGCATTATATGGATTTCTTGTGTAAAGGAAATGTAGTGGTGGAATGCAAGGCAATAACCTCAATAGGAGTTGAGCAGCGTCAGCAATTGTGGAATTACATGCGTCTGACCAATATGCCTTTAGGTATATTATATAACTTCGCTCCAGTAAAAGACCAATGTGAGAAATATTACTACGATGTGAAGAATAAGACAATTTCTGTATTTTAGAATCAATGATATTTATTAAGATGGATTTAACTGAAAAAAAGGTTTTTTAGGCTCAAAGAGCCGGGGTTTTTCCTTCGGAGGTCTTGAACCACCTAGGTGGTTGTGACGAGTGGCGTGGCTATGGCTGTAAAGCTCGCTTTTANNNCACCTAGGTGGTTGTGACGAGTGGCGTGGCTATGGCTGTAAAGCTCGCTTTTAAAGACAGAGTCATGACGCTTGGCACAAATGCTCTGAAAGAGTTTCAAGGCCTCTGAAGGGGTTTTCTCGGTTTTTGTTAAACTAAAAAATCTGCGAGATCTGCGCTTTCAGCGGGACATAAAAGAAATAAACCGTAAACAGTAAACTGGACTCCGAGCTTAAAAAACTGTAAACAGTAAACTGTAAACGGTAAACTAAATAAATATGAATATAAACTATGAAGCTGCCCTCAAGCAACTTGAGGAAACAGTAGAAAAAATGGAACGAGGCGAGATGACCC
Source organism: uncultured Prevotellaceae bacterium (assembly GCA_902774795.1). Classification (GTDB taxonomy): domain Bacteria; phylum Bacteroidota; class Bacteroidia; order Bacteroidales; family Bacteroidaceae; genus Prevotella. The sequence continues at coordinate 714 of CACYKA010000038.1, forward strand.
TCGACGCTATGGGCAAAGAGATAAAGAACGCCCAGCAGCTGATAAGACTGTGTAAAGACAAACTCACAAAAACAGAGGAGGAAATCAATGCAATTATATCCTAAACTTATTACCGATGCGCTGGCAACAGTAATCTATGCCGGCACGAAAAAGAATATCATAGAGAGCAACATGCTCGCCGACCAACCAAAGATCGACGGCATGAAGGTCGAGGTGACACTCATCTTCCCAAAGGAGACAGACCCCTTCATGGCATCAACAGTAAAGGCTGCTGAGGCTGCCATACACTATCATGTGTCGAAAGATGTGGAGGTGACCATAAAGAAGGAATTCAAGCAGGCACCACGTCCGGAGGATGACAAGCTGCTCCCTGAAGTCAGGAATATCATTGCCGTCAGCAGCGGCAAGGGTGGGGTAGGCAAGAGTACCGTTTCTGCCAATCTCGCCATCTCCCTTGCACGACTGGGCTATAAGGTTGGTCTGCTCGATACTGATATCTTCGGACCTTCCATGCCAAAGATGTTCCAGGTTGAGGATGTGCGTCCCTATGCCATAGAAAAAGACGGCCGTCAGCTCATAGTACCTGTTGAACAGTATGGCGTAAAACTTCTCAGCATAGGGTTCTTTGTCAATCCACAGACAGCAACACTCTGGCGTGGTGGTATGGCTTGCAGCGCCCTGAAACAGCTTATTGCTGATGCTGACTGGGGTGAACTGGATTACCTCATCCTCGATACCCCTCCTGGCACAAGCGACATTCACCTGTCGCTGCTCCAGACTCTTGCCATCACTGGCGCAGTCATCGTAAGCACTCCTCAGCAAGTGGCACTGGCTGATGCTCGCAAGGGTATTGACATGTACACCAACGACAAGGTTAACGTACCCATTCTTGGACTGGTTGAGAATATGGCATACTTCACACCGGCAGAACTGCCTGAGAATAAATACTATATCTTCGGAAAAGAAGGCTGCAAGAACCTCGCACAGGAGATGAACGTGCCCTTGCTGGCACAGATACCTATTGTGCAGAGCATCTGTGAGGATGGCGACAAAGGCACGCCAGCTGCCCTCGATGTAGCCTCCCCCGTAGGCCAGGCCTTCATCGCCCTTGCACAGTCCGTAGTGACAGTCACCAACCGCCGCAACGCTGAACACCAAAAAACCGAAAGAGTAAAGGTGAAAGGGTAAATTTTACCGTTTACAGTTTACTGTTTACGGTTAAGCTAGCGCATTAGGTTTTAAACAAAAACAAAAATAACCCCCATGTCATTATGTAAGTACTTTCAGCCCTTTTACAATGCAAGGCATCTATTTTTACTTGTAAGCAAGCTTCCAGATAAAAATATCTACCTCACATCTTAGTCTCCTTACAGAGACCTCACATACTGACATGGGCAAAAACATCGGTTCAACTCTGTTGAAAACTGAAAAACAAGTTATACTATTTGACTCCCTCAAGTTTCTTATTAGGTTCTTGTCAGTCAGTCTAACAGTTGATTTGGTTTTTTAAGCTTTGATAGAAGCTGGTGTTTTTGCCGACTGAGGTATTAGAGCCACGACAGTGGATGTGATAAGGGTTGTGGCTGTGGTGTAAAAGCTTGTTTTTAAAAACACAGGCATGACACTTAACACATAATGCTCTTTAGAGCTATAATACCTTAGGAGGTGTTTTCTCGGTTTTTGTTAAAATAAAAATTTTCTGCGTTATCTGCGCTATCTGCGGGACTTATAAAAAAAGATTCAGTAAATGAAAAAAATCTCTCATATCGTAATTTTTCTCTTCATCAGCACCACAGTGCTCGCACAAAGTTATGACAATCTCTGGAAGCAGTACAGACAGTACGCTGACAAAGATTTGCCAAAGTCTGCACTGACAGTATTGGAAAAGATAAAGGCAAAGGCAGAGAAGGAGAATAACTACGGTAACCTGCTGGCAGTACTCCTGCGGGAGGTAAACCATCAGGAGGAGATAAGCACTGACTCAGGAAAAGTTTTCCGCGAGCGCCTCGACCAACGCATAGTAGCATCCAATGACGGTGTGATGAAGACCTTGTACCGCGTAGCAAAGGGAGAAAGGATAGATATCGACTCACTGCTCTCATCACCTGATTCAGCCATATACCGCCAGAACGATGCTTCCCTGCAGTGGCTGCCGTTCTTCGAAAAGGGCAAGGACAGTAAGATCTTCAATAACGACCTGCTGCACGTAATCCTCTTAAGTCAGTATTCTGACGAGAAAATCGACAGTATCTACGGTCCTGCCAACGAGTATGTGCACTATAACCGCATACATAATGAGCAGGTTCGCACAGAACCGTATTTCACTGCCTCAATAGCAAGGCGTACTGTGTCGAGTGCTACGGACATCCTTATTCGTTTCTCGCAGATACGTAACCTCAAGGCTCTGGCGTGTGAAGTGAGCAGGGTTGAAGGAAAAGGGAAGAAGGAAGATGGAAGAAGGAAGTTTACCCTCACCCTTCCTGCACATGAACCCACGAAAGTTTTTTCCGACAGTCTCCGCATAGGCACCCTTCCCGTAGGCAGATGGGTCGTTAGGATAACTGATGCTGAGCGCAAGACCCGCTCTCAGCAGGATACCGTCACTGTCAGTGATACGCGCATCCTGCAGTTGTCACTGCCAAAAAAGCAGAAACGTTACGTCTATGTCAATGCCATCACGGGCAAGGAAACCGACCCTGACACTACGCTCATCGACCGTCACCACTGGAATACCTATTCTTATAACAGCAACAAAGGTTATAAGCAATATACCGACATCTATACTGACAGGGCTATCTACCGCCCGGGGCAGAAGATAGAAGCTGCCATAATAAGGAGTTCTGTTACCGACGGCATAGAGACAAGTGTTGTGGCAGGCGAAAAACTACAGATAAAACTTCTTGACAGCAAGGGCGAAGCCGTAGCTGAGAAATATGCCGTTACTGATGCCTATGGTACTGCAGCGGTGGACTTTACCCTTCCTGACGGCGATATACGTAGCGGCTACTGGCGCTTGAGCACAAAGGGCGCTGATGCCTCGTTCAGAGTAGAAGAATACAAACGTCCTACCTTCAAGGTGACGCTTACCCAACCTGATAAGGAATTCACCGAAGGTGACACTGCCATCATCACTGGCACTGCCATGACCTACACCGGTCTTCCCCTCCAAAACTGCCGAGTCCTCGTCTCCTATAACAACCACACCGACACCCTCTTCACCGACCCAACCGGCCACTTCCAGATAATTGTCAACTGTCAATTGTCAATTGTCAATTACAAACGGCCAATAGCCTGGTGGCGTTATGTCAGGGTGACGGCCGAGGTCTCTGACCTCAAGGGCGAAACACAAGGAACGCAGTGTTACCTTAATATAAGGCCTAACCTTCAGCCGGAAACGCCAGAAAAGCCAGTGGCGGAGAAAAAGAAAGACTCCACCCTATACCATATATATTATAATGTCTTCGCTGGCGACAAGGTATTGGAGAGCAGCAAGACCTACGCTGACACTGCTTCATTCAAGAATTCTTTCACCTACAAGGAAGAATACGGTGACGGTGCTATGATATGCTTTGCTTGGTGCAAAGACGATGAAATACACTATGACAACCTAGTCCTCAGACGCCCTCTGCCCTCAAACAAACTCCAGATAGAGTGGGGCACCTTCCGCGACCACCTCGCCCCCGGCTCCAAAGAAACCTGGACCCTCAAAATCCGCCCAGCAGAGAATAATTATCCGCTCGGCACTTGTGACGCTTTTACAAAGGCCGCAGGCCGACTAAAAGAATTATCAATTGTCAATTATCAATTAATGGCCGTCTTATTCGATGCCTCGTTAGACGGCCTAAGGAAGCACACCTGGCCCACTCACGACCGTCGCCATCTTGCCATCCCTACATCATCATGGTTCACCCCAAACTATGGTGGACTGTGGATTCACGGCAGTGCAAAAGACTGGGTTAAATGGCGTAACTTCGATTTTACCCATATCAATGGTGAGTGTATGCTCAGCAGATACCACTTCTTCAGAGGTAGTAACTTACCTATGCTGATGGCCACGAATGCGATGGATTCTAACGCAAAATCCATGCGCCTAGGTGCACTTCCTAAGGCTACTGAAAGCATGGCTATGGCTCAGGATGAGGCTGTCTCAGAAAGCCTGCCCGTCCGCGCCAACTTTGGTGAGACAGCATTCTTCTATCCACAGGTGGAGACCAACGACAAGGGAGAGGCAATACTGTCCTTTACCCTCCCAGAGAGCCTCACCTCATGGCGCTTTATAGGTTTAGCCCATGACAAGAACATGCGCATGGGAATCATCGACACAGTCGTCGTTGCCCAAAAACAACTCATGGTACAACCCAATATGCCCAGATTCTTAAGAGTCGGTGACAAAGCCACCCTCACCGCCAACATCACCAACCTCTCCGACAAACCCCAGAACGTCAAGGTAACATTAACTATAAACGGTAAACCGTACACCGTAAACTGTAAACTCAATTCCGGCGAAACTTTGCCTGTCTCTTTCTCTCTTCCAGAGCCAAAGGATACGTCAAGTTTCGTCTGCACCATCATCGCAAAAAGTGACGATTTCACCGATGGCGAACAGCATGAGATACCTGTGTTGCCAGCTATACAAAAATTGCCGGAAGTTATCAGTGTATATAAATCTCCCGAAGAACTTATGTTTGAAGACCTCCCCTCACTCTCCATCCCTGCCAGCAACAATGCTATCACTCTCTCTAATGCATTCTATGCTAATGTCCTGACGGCAGCCATAAAGGACACCATTCCTTCACCCGCTAATGATAATATACTGGTACAGCTTATCAATCTCCAGCATAGCGACGGTTCCTTCTCATGGTACCCCGGCATGCCAGGAAACAAATACATGACCATGGCCGTCCTCAAAACCCTCACCCGTCTGGAGAAGCTAAACCGTAAACCGTCAACGGTAAACTGTAAACTAATAAAGTCCAAAGCTTTTGCTTTCATGCAAAAAGCGATGGACGAGGAAGTCTCCGACATGAAAAAATATAAGTCCACCTGGCTCAGCAATACCGCCCTCGACTGGCTCTATACCCTCGCCATCGACTCCGAGGCCAAAGGCAGAAATTCCGATGCCTACAAGTATCTCCTCCGCCTCCTGGAAGACGAAACCAACAAGGCAGACATGGCCACCAAATCCGTCGCCGCCATCATCATGGCCTCCAACAGAAAATTGTCTGCCCGCAAGGAAAAAACTGTAAACTGTAAACTTTCAACGGTAAACAGATTCATCGAATCCATCAAGCAGCACACCGTCTATCGTGAGGATATGGGACGTTATTTTGACTCCTACAGGACGAATTATTCATGGTGTGACTATCGCATACCGTCACATGTTATGGCGATAGAGGCTCTTCATGCCATTACACCAGAAGATAACTGCACCATTGCAGAGATGCAACGCTGGCTGGTATCCTGCAAGCGTACCCAGAAGTGGGATAATCCCGTCAACACCGTCAATGCCGTCACAGCTTTCCAACTCCCCATCGCCCCCTGCCCAAAAGAAACAGAAAAGATGTACAACCAACCCACCCCCGAAGAACTCACCAACATAATAAAGGTCAAGCGTGAGATAATAAAACCAACTGTAAACAGTAAACTTTTCAACTGTAAACTCTTAACTAAGGTAACCGTCCGCATTACCTTAGTTGCCGATAGAGACTACGACTTCGTCTCCGTCACCGACCATCGTCCTGCATGTCTTGAGCCCGTCAACCAACTCTCCGGTTATAGATGGGGCTATTACAGCCAGATGAAAGATGACAGGACGGAATATTTCTTCGACCAGCTGTCAAAAGGCACACATATTATCGAAACCGAATACTACGTCACCCGCCCCGGCACTTACACCACTGGCCCCGCCACCGCCGTCTGCACCTATGCCCCCGCCTACCAAGGCACCACCCCCGCCATAACCCTCACAGTCGAGTGATTTTTTATATTAACAAAAACATAGAAAACACCTTCCAATGGCATAAGTCTTATCGGACTTTTGCAGTAGTTTAAACTATAAGTTCTATGTGAGCGAGCTCCCTAGTTCTTATATTTAGAACTCCAGCACCTTCCTTCGTCAGGTCTATGCCATTGTAAGGAAAAACAAGCGGTTTGTTCCAAACCTAAAAACAGGATATACTGTTTGACTTCTTTGCACTTATGTTGGTAAGTTTAAATGGTAATAGCTATTTTTCTGCTGAACACTATTATAATTATAATACAATTTAGAATGAAGGAATTCTACTTACACTGATAAGAAATTATTATATAGAAGGTTAATGATTAATATTGTTTTTAGGCTCAAAGAGCCGGGGTTTTTCCTTCGGAGGTCTTGAACCACCTAGGTGGTTGTGACGAGTGGCGTGGCTATGGCTGTAAAGCTCGCTTTTAAAGGGGTTTTCTCGGTTTTTGTTATAATAAAAATTTTCTGCAATTTCTGCGCTTTCAGCGGGACCAATAAAAAATCTGTGTCATCAGTGCTATCCGTGTGAGTTTTTGTTATAACGCTTGCAAAGGACACTGAAAAGCGCACCAGAGAGGTTATGCCAGACGCTGAAGATAGCACCAGGGACACCTGCCATCGCCATGGCAGCAAAATGTTGATGGGCAAGGGAGCAGGCAAGGCCACTGTTTTGCATACCCACTTCTATACTCACAGCAATGCGCTTAGGTCTTATCATGCGGCATAAAGAGGCTGCTCCATAACCGAAAATAAATCCGAGTATATTATGTAGAATGACAACGATAAGGACGGTGATGCCAGAGGTCAGCAATGCCACCTGATTAGCTGCCACTACTGCACTGACAATCAATGCTATGGCTATCACCGACACTGCAGGAAGGAAGGCCGCAACTTTGTCAGCAAAAGAGGCTGCATAATGACGTATGATGATACCTATGGCAATGGGCAGAATGACAACCTGTACTATGCTTATAAACATTGTCACCACATTGACGTTAACCATTGTGCCTGCCAGTAACCATACCAGCAATGGCGTCACAATAGGCGCCAGGAGCGTTGATACGGAGGTGATACCTACAGAGAGTGCCAAGTCACCGCCGGCAAGGAAGGTGATAACATTCGATGCCGTACCGCCCGGGCAGCAACCAACGAGAATAACACCCACAGCAAGGTCTGGAGGCAGATTGAATATGACGGTGAGTAGATAGCCTATCGTAGGCATTAGTACAAACTGCAGCACATTTCCGAGCAGCACATCATGTGGTCTGGAAAAGACTACGCGGAAATCCTCCCATCGCAGCATCAGTCCCATACCGAGCATCACAACGCCCAGTAGCCAGTTTATCCACGATGTCTTGATGATACTTACCTCTTGCGGAAACACCATTGCTATCACAGCTGCGAGCAGCACTATCACCGCCATCCATTTGCTGATAAATGATACTATTTTCATAATATATTTTTTTCTTTTTCTATTTCGCGCTGCAAAATTAACTATAAAAAACAAAAACTCCAAATAAAAAACCATAAAACAGTATAGCTGCGACTTAACAGGAATATAATACTTTTACCTGACGATAGTAACGCCTGACGTAAGTGGGGTGCGTTTTTATTCAAGTGGTGTACTAGCCCATAAATGTATGTAAGCTCTCTGTAGGAGACAAAGATGTGAGCTAAAACATCCCTTTTTCTTATCAAATTATTCCTTTTTACCAATTTTTTTATAAAAAATTAGGTCAATTCAAAAACTTTTCCTACCTTTGCGCCGTGTTAAGTGCTGAAATCTACAATACAATCGTTTCTTTTCACACTGCACGACAGGTGTTCGTGTTTGTCTGAGGAAAATCAACAGATTATTCCAGATTGCGCAAAAATGACGTCCACACGCCGTTGACACGTATACCAACTGATACAACAACTCCACGGATAGGCCCCCCTATACCGTTAAGACCCCGCCAACTCATAAACCGTCAACTGGACTCCGTGCTGGCGCGCAGGGCTTGGAAACAAAAACAGAAAAAAAACGTTTTGACTAATTAGCTTAATAGCTTAGATGCTTAATCGTTTTATGAAGTCAAATACATAACTTGGTTTAAAGAAGAACTAAAAAGATATGAAGATTATCAGTGAACCAAATATAACCCCAGAGGTTTTAAACAGTCTTAAATCACACGTTTACGATGTTATTGGCTGTTGTCTGGATGTCCATAAGGAGCTAGGGCCATGGTTAAACGAATACATCTATCAAGAGGCTCTGAAAGTGGCATTTGAAGAAAAGCAGATACCTTACGAAAAGGAATATTACTTTCAGGTTTCTTATTATAACTTCGCTCCTGTAAAAGACCAATGTGAGAAATATTACTACGATGTGAAGACTAAGACAATTTCTGTATTTTAGAATCAATGATATTTATTAAGATGAATTTAACTAAAAAATTGGTTTTTTAGGCTCAAAGAGCCGGGGTTTTTCCTTTATGAGAAAGAGGCCCTGTTAAGGGATAACGATATTAGTTTTAAGACTGGCTGGGAGCTCGCTCACGAGCAGGATTAGAACTAATAGCGTTAAAAACTCTGCCAAGAGTACCTTTCTCAGAAGGGGTTTTCTCGGTTTTTGTTTAAAAAACAACGCGCAAGCTAAACTGTAAACTAACATGTCAGAAGAAAAAGCCAAAGACTACTCTCATCTCGACAATACCACCACACGCTGGTATGTCATGGTTCATAAGAATCCCCAGAAACTGGATCTCATGCTGAAACGTGAGAATGCCACCTATCGCTCTATCCCTGGCGATATGCGTCAGATAGAATATTTCATTCCGTTCTGCTTCCTCTCCCGTGTCCATGAGACAGGCGATGCTACCGTCGTCAAGGCAGCCTCTTTCGCTAATCAGCTTCGTGAGGATTTCCACGACTTTGCTTTCTTCCATACTACCGAACGGGGCATTGCCGAACTCCTCGACAAACCTTGGAATGCTGGTCTCCGCTATCGTCTGCGTCATTTCCGTGACCTTCATCGCAATGCTGTCACCATCAGCGATGCAGAGATGAACACCCTCCTGCGTGTCTTCAGTGAGCGAAAACTGAAATACACCATCGGTCTTCCTGTCGCAGACCCCTCTCCAGATATGACCGTCAGCATCACTGCCAACGGACCTTTCAACGGACAGACCGCCCGTATCATTGCTGTCAAACACATGCCTGATGGCATCAGCCTCACACTCGGTGTTACGCTCTTCCAAGGTGTCCGTGAAATAAAACTTCCCGATTTCCGTCTCTCCGATATCCATCTTGAGAGAAACGTAGAAGATATCATCGGATGGACCTTCATCCAAACCGTCGAGGCTACACTCCTCGATATCCTCAGTCGCCGCATCAACCATAAGGAGACCGATGACTCCCGCCAGCAGGACTCAGACACCCTCAACCGTCTCTTCCTGTATAGCTATATTACCATCAGCGACCCCGCTGTCTCGGCCTATTTCCTGGCCCTCATGCTCATCTGCTCCCACCTCCGCTTCGACAAACCCAGCACTGCCGCCCTCATAGAAAAAGCCAAAGCAATCCTCAACCCAGATGCCGAAGAAAAAACCGTTCACCGCTCACCGCTCACCGCTCACCGTGAACCGTTAGTCGCCCTCGGCCCTCAGGCCTCCGCCACCTTATGTTTCGCCCTCTATGTCGCCACCCGCGACGCCAACTACCGCACCCTAGGTAAACAACTCGTTCAACACCTAAGAGAAAATAGCAAATTATCAATTGTCAATTCTCAATTATCAATTTTCCGTCTCGCCTCTCTCGCTTCCAAACTCCGCAGCAAACGCTCCCGCAGATAATGATTGGTTTACTGTTTACCGTTTACCGTTTACAGTTTAGCTAGCGCATTAGGTTTTAAACAAATAATGGATTAGTTTACATTTTCCCGTTTACAGTATATGGCGTACGCATTTGAAAATTTAAACGCATGGAAAGAGTCTAGAAAACTTGTCGTGGCTGTGTACCAGCTACTGGACCAGTTTCCTAAATTCGAGAAGTATGCTCTTTGCGATCAGATACGAAGAGCTGTTGTCTCCGTTCCTTCTAATATAGCCGAGGGCAGTGGCCGCATTTCATTAAAGGAGTAACTGCACTTCTATGAGATATCTTACGGCTCACTGATGGAGTCGTACAATCAGTTGATTCTGGCTGCCGACCTGCATTACATAGAAGAAAAAAGCCTGGATGACTTGCGCCCGCAGATAGACATCGTAGCGCGCATGCTCAACGGCCTCCGTGCCTCACTGATAAAATCACTCAACACTCAACAGTAAACTGTAAACAGTAAACCAACTGCAAACCGGACTCCGAGCTTGCTCGCCTGAGCACCTGTGGAGCGCAAGAAACCGTAAACCGTAAACCGTAAACGGTAAACTAATGACATACGATTACCTCATCGTTGGCTCAGGCCTATTCGGCGCAACCTTTGCCCACCAGACCAAGCAACAAGGCAAAAAATGCCTCGTCATAGACAAACGCCCACACCTTGGCGGCAATGTCTATTGCGAGAATATCGAAGGCATCAACGTACATAAGTATGGTGCCCACATCTTCCATACAAACAACAAGGCCGTCTGGGACTTCGTAAACTCTATCGTGCCTTTCAACCGATACACCAATAGCCCCATCGCCAACTACCACGGCAAGCTTTATAACCTGCCGTTCAATATGAATACCTTCTATCAGATGTGGGGAGTGACGACTCCAAAGGAGGCCAAAGCAAAGATAGAAGAACAACGCGCAGAAGCAGAAGAAATGTTAAGGTTAAGGTCATCGTTAAGGTCAAGTTTTGAGCCGCAGAACTTGGAAGAACAAGCACTAATGCTCGTCGGTAAGGATATCTTCGAGAAACTCATCAAGGAATATACAGAGAAGCAATGGGGCCGCAAGTGTAGCGAGTTGCCTGCGTTTATCATCAAACGCCTGCCCGTCCGCCTTGTCTATGACAACAACTATTTCAACGATGCCTACCAAGGCATCCCCATTGGCGGTTACAACAAACTCATTGAAGGCCTCCTCGCCGGCATAGATACCCTCACCAACGTCGATTTCTTCACCTGCCCCCGCACCTACGACCCAGAGGCAGAACTTTTCACATTTCACATTTCACATCTCACATCTCACCTTTCCCCGCTAACCGCTAACCGCTCACCGCTCACCGTAAACGGTAAACCGTACACGGTAAACTGTAAACAAATAATTTACACCGGCCCTCTTGACCAATACTTCGATTATCAATATGGTCCGTTGGATTGGAGAACGGTACGTTTTGAAACAAAAGTCCTTGAGACACCGAACTACCAGGGTAACGCAGTGGTCAACTACACTTCCCACGAACAGCCCTATACCCGTATCATAGAACATAAACACTTCGAGATGTTCGGTCAGGCCGTCTATGACTGCCCCAAGACAGTCATCAGTGAGGAATACTCCACGGAGTATCAACCCGGCATGGAACAGTACTATCCTGTCAATGACGATAAGAACAACCAACTGGCCGACAAATACCGCGCCCTCGCTGAAAAAGAACCCAACGTCTTCTTCGGCGGCCGCCTCGCGGAGTACAAATACTACGACATGGCCCCAATAATAGAAAAAGCCCTGTTCCTTGCCATATAACCGTAAACGGTAAACGGTAAACCGTAAACAGAACTCATAGCTTGCGCACTGGGCTTAGAAACAAAAACCGAAAATACACCCATATCAGTATGTAAGTGCTTTCAGCCCTTTACGATGTAAGGCATCTATTTTTACTTGTAAACAAGCTTCCAGATAAAAATATCTCCCTCACATCTTAGTCTCCTTACAGAGACCTTACATCCTGCCATGGGCAATGATGCGTTTAAGTTATGCAAAAAGGAAAATTGCTTTTACATTTTCATGACGTAGCATCTTCGGCAAAGTCAAAAACATCGATTTCTTTCGAAATCTCAAAAACAAAAATTACGGTTAAATATCTTAAACATCTTAAACCTTTAAACTGTTTGAACCATAAAAATAGTTTTTCAGCAAAGCGGTGTTTTTGCCTGACAATGGCATAAACCGACGAAGGTAAGGTGTAGAAAATCAATGAGTATAGACTTGGGAGCTCGCTCACAAAGGATATAGAACTTGATTTAATACAAAAGTCTGAAAAGACTTATGCCATTGGAAGGTGTTTTTTCTGTTTTTGTCAAAAAAAATCTGCGCTTTCTGCAATTTCTGCGGGATATAAAAAGAACGAAAAAAATTCTAATTATAAAAATATGAGAAAATTAGTTTTCCTATTGTTACTGTCCTTAAGCCTGTCTTTGACAGCCTTCGGACAGAATATGAGCGACACTCAAGTCCTTCAGTATGTCGCGTCGCAGAAACAAGCCGGCAAGAGTGAGGCCGATATTGCTACAGGCCTGCTCAAGCGAGGCGCTACGCTGGAGCAGATCCAGCGTCTGCGCGCACAGTATGCTTCGCAAATCAGCAAGGCTGGTATGGATTATACCGTTGACAGTGCTATTAACGATGCATTTAACCGTATGCGCACTAACAATGAGGATGATAGCAGTAGCACCGGTATTGTCAGCGATAGCGGCAGTGATCGTGACAATAATCACCTTCCCGCAAAAGGAAAATCCGTCGTCAGTACGGTCCCCGAGGCTTTATCGCCGTCAGGTAAGCCTGTCTTCGGACGCGACATCTTTAATAATCAGGCTCTCACTTTTGAGCCACAGATGAATATCGCTACCCCTCAGAACTATGTCCTGGGTCCTGGTGATCAGGTGATTGTTGATATTTATGGAGATACCCAGAAGAGTCAGAAACTCACGGTGTCTCCTGATGGTGATGTCACGGTGCCTGGTTATGGTCCTATTAGTGTGTCGGGTCTCTCTGTCTCTGGGGCTCAGAACCGCATCAGCAGTAAGCTGGGCTCCTATTATTCCAGTTCACAGATTAAGGTCACTGTCGGTCAGACCCGTTCCATCATGGTCAATGTGATGGGTGAGGTTCGTGCCCCGGGCACTTATACCGTCTCAGCATTTTCTACCGTCTTCCATGCCCTCTATCGTGCAGGTGGTATCAGCGAACTGGGTACTTTGCGTAATATAAAAGTCTTCCGTCAAGGCCGTCAGATTTCTTCTGTCGATGTCTATGAGTTTATCTTGAATGGCCGTCTGGCTGGCAATGTGCACCTGCAGGATAATGATGTTATCCAGGTTGGTCCTTATGAGAGTATTGTCGATATCTCTGGTCATGTAAAGCGCCCTATGGCTTATGAGATGCGTAAGGGCGAGAATCTCTCAGCCCTGCTCCGCTACTGCGGTGGCTTTACTGGCGATGCTTATAAAAAGTTAATTCGTGTTCAGCGTAACAGCGATGACCTGAAGAGTGTCTTTAATGTTGAAGAGTTCGACTACCCTGTCTTCAAGGTTAATGATGGTGATGTGGTATCTGTCGATGGTATTGTCGATCGGTATAAGAATATGGTTGAGTTAAGTGGCGCAGTATTCCGTCCAGGTATGTATCAGCTTGGTGATAAGGTCTTCAGCGTGAAGAGCTTGTTGGAACGCGCTGATGGCATGCTTCCGGAGGCACAGACTGACCGCGCTATATTGCGCCGCATGAAGCCTAACCGTACACAGGAGGTTATTACTGTCAATTTGGAGGGGATAATGAGTGGAATGGAACCTGATATGCCTCTCCAGAACGAGGATATCCTCTATATCTCTACAATTCCTGAGTTCAAGCACCGACGCACCCTTACCATCCTGGGTGAGGTCGTGTTCCCGGGAGACTATGATTATGCTGACAGTATCACCCTTGAGAACTTCATCGTTCAGGCTGGTGGCCTGACCTTTGCTGCCTCAACGGCTAAGGTCGATGTCTCTCGAATTTATCATGACCCGGGTGCCACAACGGCAGGCTTGGATCTGAAAGAGACGTTCACCTTTACTCTCGACGAGAACTTGAATATTGTTAACGACAAGAATTTTGTTCTGCAGCCTTTTGATATCGTGCAGATACGCCGCAGTCCTACTTTCCAGGATCCAATCACTGTCACTATCGATGGGGAGGTAATGTTTCGTGGGGAGTATACGATGGAACGTAAGAACATGCGCCTGACAGACCTCGTGGAGAAAGCAGGTGGTTTCGTAGATGGTGCCTACGTTCGTGGTGCTCGGTTGATGCGTAAGATGAACGATGATGAGAAGGCACGTATCCGTTCTGTTATCCGTATGGCTCGTCAGACTTCCAAAGATGCCGGCGACTCTATTTCGCTGAATAAGCTGGCTCTCTATACCACTTATCCGGTGGGTATCCATCTGGATGAAGCTATGGAAGCCCCTAATTCTACAAAGAATATCGAGCTGATGGACGGTGACGTACTGACCGTTCCGCGTTTCAACCATACGGTTCGTATCTCTGGAGACGTTCATACACCTAATACCGTTGCCTTCGAAGAAGGTAAGGACTGGAAATTCTACATCGATCAGGCTGGTGGCTTCGGCGACCGTGCCAGGAAAAAGGAATCCTATATTGTTTACCAGAATGGTACTATGTCGCTGGCAAGAAAAGGTAAAATAGAGCCGGGTTGTGAGGTAATCGTTCCTACCAAGGCAAAAAGAGATCCTGCCACTATTAATCAATGGCTTGGCATCGGTACCAGCATGGCCTCTATTGGTACTATGTTCGCTACCATTGCTAACCTTATAAAAAAATAAACCCCTATGAGTGAGAATAGTATTAATTTTGAGACTCAAGCGCTTGGCCAAAATTCGGTTGCTACAGCAAGGAAGCAGGGTAGGGCCATAAATTTTGCTAAGATATTCAAGGATATTCGCAAGCATAAGAAACTCTACTATAAAGTGCTTGCGGTAGTCTTTGTGCTGGCAACCGTTTATGCCTTGAGTTTGCCAAACTACTATGTATGCACGGTGAAACTCTCTCCGGAATTGAGCAGTACACGTTCAACCAACAGCCTGCTTTCATTGGCCAGCAGTTTTGGCGTTAATCTTGGCAATGCTACCGGCGGTATGGGTACTGAGGCCCTGTTCCCCACCTTGTATCCTGAATTAATAAATTCTACGGACTTCAAGGCCAGCCTGTTCCAAGTCCCTGTTACCATCGAAGGTGATAAGAAAAAAGGTGAAAAGAATCGCACCATGCCTTATTGCGAATATTTGGCAAAGGAGCAGAAGAGCCCATGGTGGAGCAAGGCTATAAAAGGATTATTCTCAATGTTTGGCTCGTCCAAAGGACGTTTGCAGGTGGAAAATATTCAAAATGTTAATCCTTTCCGCCTGACCAAGAAACAGGCTCAAATTGCCAAGGCCATTGAGAAGAATGTAGATTGTAAAGTAGATAAGAAGACGATGGTCATCACCATTAAGGTTACCGATCAGGATCCGGTGATTTGTGCCACTATGGCCGACAGCGTGAAGACCCGCTTGCAGGATTTTATAACCGATTACCGCACTTCGAAGGTACGTAGTGACCTAACCTACAATAAGAAGATATTTGACGAGGCTAAGGCCCGCTACGAAAAGGCGCGCGACAACTATACTCGCTATTCTGATACCCACCGTGAGCTCAGTTCTCAGACTGCTCTGACCAAACAGAGTGACCTGCTTAATGAGATGCAAATCCAGCAGCAGCTCTTCCAGCAAGTCATAGCTCATGTCCAGCAAGCCGAGATGAAAGTTCAGCAGGAGACCCCTGCCTTCACGACCCTCCAAAGCGCCACCGTGCCCGTGAAGAAAGCCGGTCCCCAACGAGTACAGATATACATAAACTTCCTCTTCCTCGCCTTCCTCTGCACCACCATTAGGGTCCTCTACAAAGAAGGCGACCTGAAATACCTCTTCGGACTTTCCTGATTTAGCGGTTAGCGGTTAGGGGTTAGCGGTTAGCGGTTAATGGTTAGCGTTCAGCGGTTAGCGGTTAGGGGTTAGCGGTTAGCGTTTGGGGTTAGCGGTTAGCGGTTAATGGTTCTTTCAGTCGCTTCGCTTTGTGAAAGCGCCCCTTCGGGTCGAGCGAGCGGTTAGCGGTTAGCGGTTAGCGTTAAGGTTATCGTTGAAAAATGTTTTTAGGCTTTGCAAAAGCCGCATGTTTTTCCTTATGAGGGCTTGAACCACCCTGGTGGTTGTGATAAGAGTTGTGGCTGTGGTCGTAAAAGCTTGTTTTTAAAGACAGAGCCATGACACTTAACACATAAAACTCTGAAAAGAGTTTCAAGGCCTCAGAAGGGGTTTTCTCTGTTTTTGTTAAAAATAATTATCTGCGATATCTGCGCTTTCTGCGGGAAATATTAATAAAAATTATACATTTTTGCAGATTTCTCTCATAAATGAGAGTTATTTCAAACTTTTTTCCTACCTTTGCACCCGCGTTAACTGCTGCTATCTCCGATAGAACAGTTCCTTTTCACAATTTAAATAGCATAATTCATTAAAAAACAGCAAAATATGATTGACGAATCAAAATTGATGGATGAAGGTCAGAATTTAGAAGATCTTCAGGACGAACAGTCCATATTTTCTTTCCAGAAGCTTTTTGCTATGCTGGTGCTCAATTGGCAGTGGTTCCTGCTGTCAATTTTCATCTGCCTGTGTGGCGCGCTCATCTACCTGCGCTATGCCCCAAAGACCTATCAGGTGTCGGCAAAGATGCTTATTAAGGACGATGACACCCGTAGTAGGCGCAATTCTGCCAACCAGATGCTGGCCAATATGCAGGATTTCGGTTTTATGAGTAATTCGGCCGGTATCGAGAATGAGATGGAAATTCTCCAGTCGCGTATTTTGGCGTGCGATGCCGTGAAGGATCTCAAACTCTATACTCAGTATGCCTCTTCAGGTCGTATTATCAACCCTTTGGTTTATAAAACCCAGCCAGTCAGTGTTGATATCGACTCATTGTCGCTCAGCCAGTGGGATAAGGACTTGCTCGATGGTGTCAAGTCAATCCAACTTACTATAGACCGTCACGATGGGCTCTACGAGGTAAAGGGTGAAACACTCTTCAAGGGGAATCCTACGGGCAGTTTCTCTCGGCAGTTTGCTAAGTTGCCTGCAACCATCCGTACCAAGTATGGTGTGTTGACGTTTACCCTCCATGGCAATAAGGCTATGGAAGATGACGAACTATATATTGTAAATATCTTGCCTCCTATGGTAGTAGCCACCGGTTATGCCAAGGCCCTCACGGTAGCACCAACTTCTAAGTTGACCTCTATAGCCGAGCTCACACTCACCGATCAGGATACCCGTCGTGGACTTGACTACCTGCGTCAGTTGGCTATATGTTATAATCGCCAGGCCAATGCAGATAAGAACGAGATTGCGCTCAAGACCGAAGAGTTCATTAATGGTCGTTTGGAGAAGATAGATGCCGAACTGGGCACTACCGAGGGTGCTATCGAGAACTATAAGAAACGCAATTCGGTTACCCAGCTTGAAATGGATGCAAGCCGGTCGCTCACCCAGAGTACTCAATACGAGACTAAGCTCAACGAGGCTAGTGCACAGCTGCACTTAATGGATTACCTGCGCGAGTATGTTGACAATCCTGCCAATAAATATAAGATTATCCCCTCAAACGTGGGTATGGTTGATCAGGCTTCTGTATCGCTCATCAGTTCGTATAATCAGGCTGTTCAGGAACGTAACCGCCTGCTCAAAAACTTGAGTGATAGGGCACCGCAGGTGCAGACGCTGACTGCTACACTCGACGATTTGCAGGCCTCTATCCGTACCGCTTTGTTGCAGGCACGTCGTTCGGTTGATATCCAACACCAGAGCCTGCAGCGCCAGCTGTCCAAGTACGAGGGTCGTATTGTCAATACCCCAGAACAGGAGCGTGTTCTCACCCAGATTGGTCGTCAGCAGGAGGTGAAGTCAGGACTGTACCTGTTGCTGTTGCAGAAGCGCGAGGAAAACTCTATCTCATTGGCAGCCACAGCTGATAAGGGTAAACTCATCGATGAGCCTCTGGCCATGGGCAAGGTAAGCCCAAAGAGTGCTATTATCCTGTTGGCAGCCTTGGTATTAGGCATGGGTGTTCCTTTCGTCGTGCTCTACCTCATTCAGCTGCTCAGCTTCCGTATCGAGGGTCACGATGACCTCATGCGCCTTACCCGTCTGCCTATCATAGCTGATGTGCCGGTGGCAAGCGATTCTGTTAAGACCGCTGCCGGTATTGTGGTACAGGCCAATAAGAACAATCAGATTGATGAGATATTCCGCTCCATGCGTACCAATATCCAGTTTATGATGAAGGAGAACGATCAGGTAATCCTGTTCACCTCTAGTACATCTGGTGAGGGTAAGACCTTCTTGGCAGCCAACTTGGCGGTATCATTCGCCCTGTTAGGCAAGAAGGTTGTGCTCTGTGGTCTTGATATCCGTAAGCCGGCCCTAGGCCGCTTGTTCGGCGTAAAAGACCGTACGGTCGGTGTCAGTCAGCTGTTGGTGAAGGATGCGGTTACGCTGGCCGATATACGTAGCACCATCTGCCCATCAGGCGTCAACGAGAACCTCGATTTGCTTATGGCAGGTCCTACACCTCCTAACCCTACTGAGTTGCTGGCACGCCAGAATATGCACGACATTATTGAACTCCTTAAGCAGCAGTATGACTATGTTATTATGGATACTGCCCCTGTAGGATTGGTTACCGATACCCTGCAGATTGCCCGCTACAGTAACGTGAACTGTTACGTTTGTCGTGCCGACTATACACCAAAGGCCAATATAGGTCTGCTTAACTCTTTGGTAACTGAGGAGAAGCTCACCAATTGCTGCATCATCCTGAATGGTGTGGATATGTCGAAGAAGAAGTACGGTTACTATTATGGCTATGGCAAGTACGGCAAGTACGGCCGCTATGGTTACGGCCGCTACGGCTACGGCAAGTATGGCTATGGTAAGTACGGTTACGGCAACTACGGCAACTACGGCAACTATGTCGAGTCCCATTACTCCAACAAGAACGATGATAGTATTAAACAATAGTTAGTTTACCGTTTACTGTTTACCGTTTACAGTTTAGCTGGCGCGTTGGTTTTTAAACAAAACAATGGATTAGTTTTCCGTTTACTGTTTACCGTTTAATTAGTATTATATTGTTTAATGTTTAGTGCGTAAAAGTGGATTCCGAGTTCTGCGCGCCAGCTAAACTGTAAACCGGACTCCGAGCTTGCCCGCCTGAGCACCTACGGAGCGCAAGAAACTGTAAACCGGACTCCGAGCTTGCCCGCCTGAGCACCTACGGAGCGCAAGAAACTGTAAACCGTAAACTGTAAACCGTAAACCATTTACATTTATGGCATACGCATTCGAGAACTTAAGTGCTTGGAAAGAATCAAGGAAACTGGTAGTGACAGTTTATCAGCTCTTAGACGAGTTCCCTAAATTCGAGAAATATGCTCTTTGCGACCAGATAAGAAGATCAATTGTTTCTGTGCCATCCAACTTGGCTGAAGGAAGTATGGCTCACTGATGGAGTCGTACAATCAGCTGATACTGGCTGCAGATTTGAAATATATTGGAGAAGAAAATCTTGAAGAATTAAAACCGCAGATAGATGCTGTTGCCCGCATGCTCAATGGTCTCCGTTCTTCATTACTAAAAAAACTTGAAGATAAAAAACAATAAACCGTAAACTGTAAACAGTAAACCAACTGTAAACAGTAAACCGTAAACTGTAAACTAAAATATGACAATAGCAGTAGATTTCGACGGAACGATAGTAACTCATAAATATCCGGAGATAGGCGAGGAGATCCCCTTCGCCATCGACACCCTGAAGATGCTTCGTCAGGATGGCCATCGCATCATCATGTGGTCGGTACGTGAGGGCAAATTGCTGGAAGATGCTGTCGAATGGTGTCGCCAGCGCGGTCTCGAGTTCTATGCCGTTAATCGCGATTATCCCGAAGAGACCACCGATAATAATCCCCATTTCTCTCGCAAACTCAAGGTCGATGTGTTTATCGACGATCGCAACCTTGGTGGCCTGCCCGACTGGGGCACTATCTATCGCATGATCAAACACCGCCATAAGTGGGATGATGTCATCGACGAGATCCTCGCTCAGTCCCCCCATGGCCATACAGAGCCTCCCAAGAAGAAACACTGGTGGCAATTTTGATTGGTTAGCGTTTAGCGGTAAGCGGTTAGCGATTCGCTCGCGCGTAGGGCTTTAAAAACAAAAACCAAAAAGAACCCCCATATCAGTATGAAGTGCTTACAGCCCTTTTACGATGCAAGGCATATATTTTTACTCGTAAGCAAGCTTCCAGATAAAAATATCTACCTCACATCTTAGTCTCCTACAGAGACTTTACATCCTGACATGGGCAAAAACATCGGTTCAACTCTGTTGAAACCTGAAAAACAGAATTTACTGTTAGACTGATTGAAATGTTATAGATAAAAACTTGTTATCGTTAACGTTATGGTTATGGTTCGCTCGAGCTTGCTCGCTTGTTCCGTAGGTCTCAAGAAGGTTGATATTTGTTTTTTAGTGAAACGGTGTATTTGCCGACTGAGGGATTACAGCCACGACAGGGGATGTGATAAGAGTTGTGGCTGTGGTGTAAAAGCTTGTTTTTAAAAACACAGGCATAACACTTAACACATAAAGCTCTTTAGAGCTATAATACCTCAGGAGGAGTTTTTCCTGTTTTTGTTAACATAAAAAAATCTGTGTTATCCGTGCGATCCGTGTGACAAAAAAATATAAACAGTAAACTAAATTAATATAATAAGATGAAAAAATTTCAATTTTTCAGTATTTTTATTTTCTCACTCATGCTGCTCTGTTCCTGTGGCTCAGTCAAGAACGTAGCCTATCTCCAGAACAGCGACAGTATTAACCTCGATAACTCGCGTTTCCTCTACGATGCTCGCATCATGCCTAAGGATCAGATCACCATTTCGGTGAATACCACTACTCCTGAGGCTTCACTGCCTTTCAACCTGCTGTTGCAGAATGCCTATCAGCAGGGCCGTAGCATGTCAACTGGTGGTGGTACATTGATGCCCTATCTTGTGGATAACGAAGGCTATATCAACTTCCCCATTGTGGGCAAGCTGAAGGTCGGTGGCTTGACCAAGTCCGAGGCTGAACAACTGGTTACCGAGAAGATTCGCCCCTATCTCGCAGAGGCCGAGAATCCCGTGGTTACGGTTACCATGGCCAGCTACTCTGTATCAGTGTTGGGTGAGGTCAACCGCCCCGGTAGCTTCATGGTATCACGTGAGAAGATTACCATTCTTGAAGCTCTTGCACAGGCAGGCGACCTTACTATCTATGGTGTGCGCGATCGCGTAAAGCTCATCCGTGAGGATGCCACTGGTAAGAAGTCTATCGTGACGCTGAATCTCAACGATGCCAACATCGTTAATTCACCTTATTATTATTTACAGCAGAATGATGTGGTGTATGTAGAGCCTAACAATATCAAGGCACAGAACTCAAAGGTCGGCCAGACCACCACTCTGTGGTTCTCCGCCACCAGCATCTTGGTTTCCCTCACGTCTCTGCTTTATAACATACTCAAGTAATGTGTTAGTTTACCGTTTACAGTTTACCGTTTACAGTTTACCGTTTACCGTTTAATTAGTATATTGTTTAATGTTTAGTGCGTAAAAGTGGATTCCGAGTTCTGCGCGCCAGCTAAACTGTAAACCGTAAACTGTAAACCGGACTCCGAGCTTGCCCGCCTGAGCACCTACGGAGCGCAAGAAACTGTAAACTGTAAACCGTAAACCATTTACATTTATGGCATACGCATTTGAGAACTTAAGTGCTTGGAAAGAATCAAGGAAACTGGTAGTGACAGTATACCAGCTCTTAGACGAGTTCCCTAAATTCGAGAAATATGCTCTTTGCGACCAGATAAGAAGATCAATTGTTTCTGTGCCATCCAACTTGGCTGAAGGAAGTGGTTCACTGATGGAAGCCTATAACCAGTTGATACTGGCTGCCGACCTGCATTACATAGAAGAAAAGAGCCTGGATGACATGCGCCCGCAGATAGACATCGTAGCGCGCATGCTCAACGGCCTCCGTGCCTCACTGATAAAAACACTCAACACTCAACAGTAAACCGTAAACCGTAAACCGTAAACTGTAAACTGTAAACCGTAAACTGTAAACAGTAAACCAACTGTAAACAGTAAACCAACTGTAAACAGTAAACCAACTGTAAACCGTAAACCGTAAACTGTAAACTATGTCAGAACATCACCATCACCATCATCATAAGAAAGATGGCGCCAGCCTGTTCAAACAACGCAGCCTGGCCTACATTGAGCGCAAAAAGACCATCGAGAAGGTCCTGAGAATCACCCTCATCATCATCGCCCTCCTCATGGCCCTCGTCGTCGCCTTCGTTTACACCTTAGGCTAGTTTTGTATCTGCAGATTATTTATAATAGTCCCGCAGAACTCGCAGAAAGCGCTGAAATAAAACAGTATCCCCCTTAATGAGATGGATACTCTTGTCAGAGTATTTAACGTTATTAGCTCTAATCCTGCTTGTGAGCGAGCTCCCAGCCAGTATTATTACTAATACCGTTATTCCTTATCAGGAAACCCCTATCTCATTCAGGGGGGATACTGTTTTTAACTCTGTCCTCACCGAATTCATCTGCAAATTTAGAACTTTTCCTTTATGAGGAATTGACACCACGATAAAGTAGAAAATCAGAACTTTCACCAGAAGATAGTAATACCTGACGTAGGCTAGGGTAGGGGTTATCTTGTCCTGTCAAGTGATGTAACAGCCCATGTATGTAAGCTCTCTGCAGGAGAGTATAGATGTGAAGGAGCTATTTTGTCCGTAGGCTTGTTTTTCAGGTTCGACAAAGTAGAACCGATGTTTTTGCCTGGCAATAGTATGACCTGATGTTAAGCAGGTACGGAATTTTAAGGAAGATGACACAAAATATTGTTTTTAGGCTTTGCAAAAGCCGCTTGTATTTTCCTTTATGAGGGTTTTTAGTCACGATTAAGTAGAAAATCAGACCTTTCATTGACGATAGTAAAACCTGGCGTAAGCTAGGGTAGGGATTTAAGGAATATAGACTTGGGAGCTCGCTCACGAAGTATATAGAACTTGAATTGATACAGAAGTCTGTCAAGACTTATACTATCGAATGAGAAAGGTCTGATTTGTCTTTCTGCACTTTCTGCGATATCTGCGGGACACAAAAGAATCAATCAGCGGGAAATTAAAGAAAAAGCAGCGACATGCTACTGCCGCTGCTCATGAAGCATTAAGATACGCACGAAGTCACTCCCATCGCGGTCAATATCGCCGCAAGAAGATTTATCGCTGTCTGAATGCCAAATTTGATAATCTCTTTTTTGTTCATGTTCATAATTTACAAGTTTAAATTGTTATTTTTATAGGTCCCGCAGCTCACAGTAATAAAAAGGTCCCGCTGAACTCGCAGAAAGCGCTGAAATAGAACTGTATCCCCCTTAATGAGATAGATACTCTTGTCAGAGTATTTAACGCTATTAGTTATAACCCTGCTCGTGAGCGAGCTCCCAGCCAGTATTACTACTAATACCGTTATTCCTTATCAGGAAGTCCCTATCTCATTTAGGGGGAAATACTGTTTTAACTCTGTAGGAAAAGCGTGGTTAAGTAATTTCACTGACGATAGTAATACCTGGCATATGTAAAGGACAATCTGCATTGTCAGACGATATAATAACCGACTGAGGTATTAAACCACGACAGTGGAAGTGGAAAAGGATGTGTCTGTAACTGGAAATCTGCGAATAATCATAAATCTGGTACTTTCGCCTGACGATAGTAACGCCTGACGTAAGTGGGGAGCGTTTTTATTCAAGTGGTGTACTAGCCCATAAATGTATGTAAGCTCTCTGTAGGAGACAAAGATGTGAGGTAAATATTTTTATCTGGAAACTTGTTTACAAGTAAAAATATTAAGGGCTGTAAGCACTTACATACATGCATGGGAGGATCTCTGCTATTTCCGCGCTTTCTGCGGGACTATTTTAATCTAACCGCTAACCGCTCACCGCTCACCGCTAACCCTTGATATTCTTTCACCGCATCAAAGCACGGACACGCTTTCATCGGATTAAACACATTATGTCCGGCGATGATAGCTTTGGGAAACCTCGCATGCAGCTGCAGCAACAGCTTACGCAGAGCAACCTTCTGTGCCTCGGTACGTGTATCCGCAGGCTTCCCCGCCGCATCCAGACCACCCTCGTAACATACGCCGATGCTGTGACGGTTATGATTCTCACAATGGGCGCCAATCACCTCTAATGGACGTCCAACCTCAACTGTTCCATCACGCCGCACCACATAGTGGTAACCGATTCCGTTTTGGAATCCACGTTCACGATGCCAGCGGTCAATATCCGCTGCGCTACTCTGCTGCCACGGCCTCACCGCCGAGCAATGAATGATAATTAATGTTATTGTTCTCATTTTTTATTTTTATTTTAATGGTTCCCGCAGCGCTCGGCTTTGCCGCTTTCTTGCGCTCCGTAGGTGCTCAGGCGCAGGCGGAACACAAAGGGTTTGTACGCCCGACTGAAAGAACTCGCAGAAGTCTCGTAAAGACGACCTGAAAGTTCTTGCGCTCCAGTAGGTGCTCAGGCGCTTTGCGGAACTGACCGAAGGTGCCCCTGCGGGGAGGTCATAGAACTTTGGGAGTATTAAGAGACTCGACGAAGTCAAATTGCAGAAAATAATTAACACATATACAACTCGTCCAACTCTAAGCATCGTGACTTGTCACAATGCATTAGTGGCGATATAGAGCACCATCTGGAGAGCAAGCTTTCCGAGTGGTGCTTTTTTTCACCACCTATGCCATAGGTTATAACCTCTGGCTGAGTTGTCCTCATTGTATTTGTGTGAAATATATAAAAGCCGAAAAACACGATTCTCTTTTTCAAAGTCTAAAAAATAAGTTATGTATTTGACACTATCTTGAGATCACGATTAAGTCTGAAATCAAGTCTTTCACTAACGATAGTAGAGCCTATTTAGTACAGGATGATCTGCATTATCAGGTGATATGTTAACCTACTGATGGCTTGGAACTACGATAGTGGAAATGATAAGTGTTTGACTGTAGTCATAAAAGCTTGTTTTTAATGATGCAGGCATAATACTTAGCAAACAGGCTCTATAGAGCTGCAAGACATCAGAAGGTTTTAATATTTTCTGCGCTTTCTGCGAGTCCTGCGGGACATTTTCTAAAGAATCACGGAAAATTTCATAAAATCACATAATAAATCACGGGATAAAACGTATTAATAATGATATAAACATAATTATTATGACAGAAAACGAAATAAGCTATCAAATACGCGGTGCTATATTTAATGTTTATAAGGAACTTGGCCCTGGTCTTCTTGAATCAGTTTACGAGGAGGCCCTTACCTATGAGCTTCAGAAACGAGGCCTGTCTGTAGAGCGGCAGTTAGAGGTGCCTATACACTACGATGGTCATTTACTGAATTCCTCACTTCGATTAGACCTCTTGGTAGAGGGGAAAGTCATAGTGGAGCTTAAGAGTGTCAAGGAATTGCAAGAGGTGTTCTTTAAGCAGACACGTACATATCTCCGCCTCAAAGGCCTTAAATTGGGATTACTCGTTAATTTCAATACAGACGATATCTTGAATAATAGCATCCATCGCGTAGTCAGTGGCTTAAACGATTAAGCAGAAATCTCATACTTTAACTTGATATAACAAACCCTGACGTATGGCAAGGAATCTTTATTGTCAAGGGGGGTAAACCTACTGAGGGCTTGTATCCACGTTAGTGGATGTGGAAAGTGGTGTACTAGCCCATAAATGTATGTAAGCTCTCTGTAGGAGACAAAGATGTGAGGTAAATATTTTTATCTGGAAACTTGTTTACAAGTAAAAATAGGGGATCTCTGCTCTTTCTGCCAGATCTGCGGGACTTATAGTAGTGAAGATCTAGCATTTTTCTTTTTTTCTATTGAGGTTTGAGCCACTGTTAATCCGGAAATCAGTACTTTCACCTGACGATAGTATAGCCTGACGTAGGCAGGTGTAAAAATTTAAGGAAAAGGGACATAGAAGTTTACTTATAATGGCACTTTAACTTGAATTAATACAAAAGTCTGTCAAGACTTATACTATCGAAAGGGAAGGATCTGATTTACATTTCTGCGTTATCTGCGCTTTCTGCGGGACTCTAACTAAAACTAATCGTTGCTAACGCCTCCGCCGTTATCACCACCTTCGGTTCCCGTTGAACCACCTGTGTTTGAACCACTTGCGCTCGACCCACCGGTCGCTTCGCTCTGCGAAGAACCACTTGAACCATTCGCTCCGCCTGACGGACGAACAGCATTACGCGCAGCCTCCAGATCTACAATCGTTCCACCTGTCTTCTCAGTCTTCAAAGTTGCAGCCTGAGCCACACGACTGGCAACAAGGTTGAACTCTGCTCTGCCACGGATGTTCTCAAAGTCCTCACCCGGAGTGAAAATGATGTTCACCTCTTTGATGTTGGATGCAGAGAAATCTTCTAATGCATCTGCGCCAGTGCTACCCAGAGAAATCCAGAAGTTACCCAACTCGCCGAGTTGCACCTTCTTTCCCTCAAGCAACTGCTCTACCAGACAGCTTACGGCATCACTCAGTACACCCTTCACCGTACCACGGCTGAATACACCATTGTGTGAGGCAATGTGGTTAACAAACTTTGAGAAACTCAAGTTTTCACGCATTTGTGCCTTAGCATAGGCCTTTGGCGCCGCAGTTTCATCCTGAGGATTTGGCTGCAAATAAACTGAATAATCAATCATAATAAAAATAAATTAATTGGTTGATAAAATAAAATTAGTAAAAATTAGTTTTATATAAGGAGCCTTCCCGAAAGGTTGACTCGTCAGCGAGAGAAACCACCCATAAACGGGGGTGCATCAAAAACATTCAGAAACCGTCACCTGGTGACTGATTTCGGGTGCAAAGGTAGTGCAAAAAGAAGGCTGTTAAGTAAATTGTTAAACTCACACAAAAAAACACACAACTCACAGTCTAAATATCAATTAGTTACAAAATATAAAGTTACAAATGAAAAGCAACGAACAAGTATTTAGGATAGAGGGAGAGCCAGGTCAAAACAATACTTTCATTAACATTGGTACGGTGCAAAATTTCAATCCGAATGCCACTACAGTTATTAATAATAATTATGGTACGCGCGGAGAAACGTCTGCTCAGAACTCAGAGATAGCACCGATTTCCGATAAGTCGGTGGTGCGTCAGGAGATATTATCGTATGTCGAAAAAACTTTGCCTTTTGTTAATTACAAATGGAAAGACAAGTATATGGATATCTGGAACGATATTCTCGATTTACCGGAAGTTGATGCTGTTATCTATAATCGTGGACATCAACAAGATACGATATTCAACAGAAAGGAGTTATGCCACATCATCCACTATGTTGGCTTTGAGGCCTATGATGGGTGCGGCATTTTCGAAGACTATAATGCTACCCATATAGCAAACTGCTTCAGAGACGGAAAGGAGAAATCTACTCGTCCGGAATTAGGGTACAACCCTTCAATGCCCATCCGTAAAGCAATAGACACAATTATAAAGAAACAGCAAAAATAAAGAAGATGGCGAAAAGAAAAAGAAAGAAACTGCAAGTTTATTCGCTATCACTTCTTTTGGTAGTCAGTGGCAAACATCTATTGCACAGAAAAGGCGTAGGCCGCTTAATTGGAAATGCTCTCTTAAACTCACATATGATGGGCGCTGCATTACTTTCTGCAGGGGTCTTCTATACGAGTAAAAACTATGCGAAAGGACACCTCTCTACAGAAGGAGATACCTGTCCCGAGCCGACAAAGGATGTTGATGTTGAAACGTCCTCAGTATCAATAAAGAACAGCCAAGGAACACCCAATATTTATATCCAGAATTTGAGTATAAACATTACTGCTCCTGTAGTAGAACAATTGAATATGAATCCCCAGGAAGTCATCAATCAATTTACCGATCAAATCGGATCATTAGTAAATACCTGTGTTTGTTCGCAGGGTGCTTTGAAAAGAAAAAACAATAAACGCTCGGCTTCGCCGCTTTCACAAAGGGTTTGTACGCCCGACTGAAAGAACCCCTCCTGAGGTATTACAGCTCTAAAGAGCTTTATGTGTTAAGTGTTATGTTTTTGTCTTTAAAAGTACACCTTGACTTTGTCGAACCTGCTTTCGCTCGGCATAGTTCAAATACATTTGACTCTGCACTCACTTAATCGCAGCTTTAAGCCAATCACATACCACTTTCCACATCCACTGTCGTGACTTTAATCCCTCAGTCGGCAATGATGCGTTTAAGTTATGCAAAATGAAAAATCGCTTTTACATTTTCATGACGTAGCATCTTCGACAAAGTCAAATACATCGGTTCAACTTTGTTTGAACCTAAAAAACAAAAGTTTGTATATGACTCCTTTACACATATATCTATCCATCAGTTCAAATAGTATAACTGGTTTTTCAGATTGTGATAACAATCGGTGTTTTTGCACATGTCAGTATGTAAGGTCTCATTAAGAGACTAAGATGTGAGGTGGATATTTTTATCTATAAGCTTGTTTATAAGTAAAAATATATGCCTTGCATCTTAAAAGGGCTGTAAGCACTTTCATACTGACATGGGTGTTTTTATGGTTTTTTTCTGCAAATTCTGCGAGATCTGCGGGACTATGAATTATGGTTTTTGTTTCCAAGCCCAAAGCGCAGCAATAAAATTCTAAACACAGGATTTTCAGATGAGCCATAAAATCAGGGAAAATGCATTAAATGCGGTAGTCAAAAAACGAACCTAGGGTTCATTGCCTCACGAACCCGCGTTGTTAGGGGGTAGGAACCCAGTATAAATTGCCCATGAACCTATAGTCCGTTTTTCAGTGCACTTACTAGCCTAAAATAATCCCTCTTTTTATAGTTCCCGCAGTTATCGCATTCTCGCTTCAAATAGTTCCCGCAGATATCGCAGATCTCGCAGAATTTTCAGAAAATACCTTCCAATGGCATAAGTCTTTTCAGACTTTTGTAGTATTTCAAGCTCTATATCCTTCGTGAGCGAGCTCCCAAGTCTATATTTCTTAAAATTCTACACCTTCCTACGTCAGGTTTATGCCCTTGTAAGGCAAATGCACCGATTTTTATACAAAATCTGAAAAACCTATTTATGCTATTTAACTCAATTAAGCAATTAAGCTATTAAGCTATTAAGCAATTAAGCTATTAAGCAATTAAGCTATTAAGCGATTAAACTATTAAGCAATTAAGCAATTAAGCAATTAAGCTATTAAGCTATTAAGCTATTAAGCAATTAAGCAATTAAGCAATTAAGCTATTTATCCACGATAGTGTAAATCAGTACTTTCACTGACGATAGTAATACCTGATGTTTGTACAGGATAATCTGTATTGTCAGACGATAGATTAACCTACTGATGA
>CACYKA010000038.1:30288-53259 GCA_902774795.1 uncultured Prevotellaceae bacterium
CGAGCGAAAGCAGGTTCGACGAAGTCAAAGCTTGTTTTTAATGATACAGGCATAATACTTAGCAAATAAGCTCTAAGAGCTGCAAGGCATCAGAAGGTTAAAATATTTCTGCGCTTTCTGCTCTTTCTGCGGGACATAAAAAGTTATCTGCACTTTGACTTCGTCGAGTCTCTGAGCACTTCTTTAGCCATAAGCCTTTACCGCAGGTGCAACGTCAGGCATGGCAAATAGTCGTTCTTACGAGACTTCTGCGCTTTCAGCGGGACCTATAGTAGTAAAGATTTAGTCTTTTCTATGTTAAAATTACACAAAATTCGCCATATATTAAGAAGTTTTTGTATTTTTGCACCAAAGATATGAGATATGAACAAGAAATCAGTTTTCAAATCAAGTCGCTTTTGGCTCATTCGTTAATACATCGTTTTCGTTATTATATTAATCCTAAAGAAATATGCCTGATTTGATTGACATATATCATGGCTCTGACCATATTATAGAACAGCCTGTGTTCGGAGAGGGTAAGTCCTACAACGACTATGGCCGTGGCTTCTATTGCACTGAGCATGCGGAGCTGGCCAAGGAGTGGGCATGCTCGGACGACAGTGATGGATATGCCAATCACTATCAACTTGATCCCAGCGGACTTAGCGTGCTGAACCTCAATGCACCCGAATACAACATCCTCAACTGGCTGGCTATTTTGCTCGAGAACCGCAAGTTTAATGTGGCCGACGGACTGCCGCAGCGGGCAAGGGCCTATTTGCTGGAGAACTTCCTGGTGGACTATAAAAAGTACGATATTATTATTGGCTACCGTGCCAACGACTCATATTTCTCCTATGCAGGCGATTTTGTGAACGGGACGCTCTCGCTGTCCGATTTGTCTGAGGCCATGCGCTTGGGAAAATTGGGTGAGCAGGTAGTGCTCAAGTCGAAGAAGGCATTCGAGGCACTCACCTTCATGGAGGCTATTAAGGCTCCCCGTCAGGAGTATTTCGCCAAGTACAAGTCTCGTGACGAGGAAGCTCGTACTAAGTATCGCCAGATTGCCTCCAAACCGATGGCGGAAAGCGAGATATACATTTTGGACATCATCAGAAACAATTGGAAAAATGGCCAGGGCTTATAAGAAGACATACCTCAACGGTGCTATGCGCAACCTTGCCGTAATGATGGATTGCGGTGTACGTAAGTACGGCTACCCCATCGAGGACTTCTACCAGAAGTTCCTCTCGTGCGACGTGTCTCGCCAGTTTGCTGCTGGCAATCCCCGCTATCTTGTGGGCATGTCTGGGGCCGAGTTAGCTGACAGTGTGGTAGAGGCCGCAGGTGGAACCGTGCTGAAGGAGAACGATGGTACCTATACTGTTGGTCCCGAGTATTGGGCTGGTTGGGTTCTGGCCTACTACCAGTGGCTCTCACGTCGTAGCTTTGCCTATATGCACAAGAATGGTTTGGGCATCAATGAAGTTGTGGCCATGTATTATCCCCTCCACGAAGCCGACCTCTCCAAATTCGCTGATTCCGCAGATGGAATCATAAAAAGGAGTAGGGTATAAGTACTCTTAACCCTTAACCAAACGTGTCTCTCATCTATCACCTATCATCTCTCATCTCTCTCATCTATATCTATTAAACTGGGATGAAATCTGTTTTTAGGCTTTACAAAAACTGCTGTGAGTTAATAACGTTTTACAGTCTAATAGTAAAAATTGTTTTTCAGTCAAACGGTGTTTTTGCCGACGGAGGTATTAAAACCACGATAGTGTAAATCAGTACTTTCACTGACGATAGTAATACCTGATGTTTGTACAGGATAATCTGTATTGTCAGACGATAGATTAACCTACTGATGATTCGACGAAGTCAAAGCTTGTTTTTAATGATACAGGCATAATACTTAGCAAATAAGCTCTAAGAGCTGCAAGGCATCAGAAGGTTTACATCTTTCTGCGCTTTCAGCGAGTTCTTTCAGTCGGGCATACAAACCCTTTGTGTTCCGCCTGCGCCTGAGCACCTACGGAGCGCAAGAAAGCGGCAAAGCCGAGCGCTGCGGGACTAAAAATAATATTCTATAACCCTTTAACTCCTTAAACCACTCTTGTCCGCAGGCTTGTTTTTTAGGTTCATAATATGATGAATTCAAAGAGTATAAATTGTTTTTCAGTGAAACGTTGTTTTTGCCTGGCAATAGTATAAACCTGATGTTAAGCAGGTACGGAATTTTAAGGGATATGTGCTTAAAAGCTTGTTTTTAGAGAATATATAACTTAAAATGCTGTGATAGTCTTGTTAAAGACTTATATTATTGACAGGTGTTTTTACTGTTTTTATTAAATAATTTCTGCATTTTCTGCGCTTTCAGCGGGACATATAGAAGTTAATATGAAGAGATTTGTAAAAAAAATCAGTGTAATCCGCGCAATCCATGTGAGATAATAATAAAAAATTATACATTTTAGCAGATTTCTCTCATAAATGAGAGTTATTTCAAATTTTTTCCCTACCTTTGCACCCGTGTTAAGTGCTGCAATATACAATACAACAGTTTCTTTTCACAACAACAGACAGGTATTCGTGTTTGTCCGAGGAAAGTCCAGAACTATTCCAGGTTGCGCAAAGACGGGGTCTAAAGACATCAATGATGCCGTTGGCACGGATATCAATGGATAAAATTCTTCTTCGGTTAGGCTTCCTATGCCGTAAAGGCTCTGCCTTGCCAGTTTTTGTTTTTTATCTGTTGATACCAACACGAATGACACTGTTATAATGAAAAGCAAAATACATAAAAACATACGAAAACTCCTTGACGTAAGTAAAGCTGGGAGCGCAAGAACTGTTCCTTTGTTTCATGTTTCAGTTCGTGGATTAATGAACATTCAGAAAAATGTATAATAAACCAGGCAACGTGTAAATGTATCAGACAATCATTCTCTCAAAATAGAAGAAAATATAATGTAGTTAAAATTACTCATAGGTAAGCTCATGATGGGTATATGAGAAGACAAAATGAAAACAAAAGATGAAATAAAAAAAATAGAGACTGTGGTACTATATATTCTACAGGCTTTCAAAGAAGGGGTGGATTACATAAAACTTTTCAAGATTATGTATTTCGCTCAAAGGGACTACCTCTCCAAATATGGTAAGGTTCTTTGTCCAGATACTTTTAAGGCTCGTAAGTATGGACCAGTACCTGCTTTTTCAGATAAAGTTATAAAAACAGTCGAGACACATGAACGTGTGAGTGAAAAGTCAGATATTAAACCTTTTGTAGCATCTGTAAAAGTACAAAACCAACTCGTTTATGGAGTGCAAAATCCCGACATTGATTACTTGTCGGTAAAAGAACGTCAGTGTCTGGACCATTGGATAGAATACTGTCGAGATAAAGATTCTATTAAAGAATTATCACCTGAATCACATGATAATGCCTATAAAGCTGCTTGGAAAGCATATAAGGATGATCCTCAAAAGGGTGAAATGACATGGATTGCTATAGCACGTGCAGCAGGAGCTTCTGATAAGATGGTTTCCTATATTCGTGAAAAAGAACTGATGTCAGAACAACTTTCATAAGTTTTTATGGATCAGGAAGGAAAGTTAGCCAATTTAAAACAATCTATCAAAAAAGCATCATTGGTAAAATCCATAGCTGATTTAAAAGTTGGCACAGTTATATACGTTGAGATGGATGAAAATGATGGATTGATGCTGAAAGACGGGTATAAGACTCGATTAAAGTACGTCGTTGTAGCAGGAGCTAAAAGCAATCAAAAAGAAATATGTGCCGTATTGATCAATTCGGATGCTGATTATTCTGATGACCCTGACTGGAAAGCAGAACAATATCCATTGCTGCAAAGCAATTATCCTGGCCTCTTAGACCACGATAGTTGGTTAGACTGCACAGACCCCAAGCCACTAACAGTTAAAAAGTTGAAAGCGAAAAAGGCAGAAGTCTCAGGTTCCCTGTTAGAAGAAGATTTGGCATTGGTCATGGATAAACTGAAGAACAGCGATTTCATTGAACCGCACATGAAGAAAGTCTTTGGCATAGACAAATCAAAATGACATCATTCTTTCTAGTCATTTCTCCAGATGGACAAAAAGGCGTGTAACTTCAGGAATTACCAGGTGTGGCAAGATGCTGTTTCATATGCATCGAAGGTTTACCAAGTAACCTCAGACCTCAGTTTTCCCAGCTAATGTGAACTTCCGCATAACAGCCTGACAGACAATGCAATACGAAACCGCCGTTTCCAGAGTTATCAGACATTCATCAGACATCCGGGAAATTGAGCCTTTTCGGCCATTTCCAATACAAAGATACACATTTTGGGGCAAACAGGCAAGAGCGTTAAGATTTCTTATCCCTTTAGAGTGAAGAAATGTTAATTTTGGAAAGATTGGTTGAGGTGACTAAAGGGGCTTTTAAGAGGAAAATGAGAGAAAATCGAGTAAAATCAGGGCTCGGCCTGCTCAGAGAAAGTCCGAGAGAAGTTGAAAAGACCCTTGTTTAACTAGAAAACAAAATT
Source organism: uncultured Prevotellaceae bacterium (assembly GCA_902774795.1). Taxonomy (GTDB): domain Bacteria; phylum Bacteroidota; class Bacteroidia; order Bacteroidales; family Bacteroidaceae; genus Prevotella. Next base: position 34,827 of record CACYKA010000038.1, read on the forward strand.
ATACAATTGAAAATATTGCTTAACAAATGGGACAAATTCGTAATCTAACTGAAGCATTGCTTCTATCATGTATTACGATTTCCTAATAATCCATTACTCCTGTATATATGGCAAACCAAGAATTAACTATAGAAGATATTTTTCGAGCGCTCAACTGCTTTAATGAATCACAGAGGGTGGAATTTTTAGCTCAGAAGACTATTGAGATGAAAAAAATACTCCCTAAAGTGGATGTTCTTGAAGCACTACGCGACACAACAGTCATTAATGCTGGTGATACATCAAACAGGCATCCGTGTTGTAATATTGAAGCTTGGCACAAATATTGGCAAATAGCTACTTCTGAGTTTGGTAATCAAATGATATGTTCTTCTTGTGGCAAGCCAATTTTCTCTGATGTCACGGATGAGAATTGTAGAAAAGTGTCCCAAGGACTTGATGAAGACGGGAATCCAGATACTCCAGATAAACATTGTGCTTTGGGAGGTCATGTCTTAATAGAGCAATACAGTACTGAAAAATACTTTATTACTCCTCTATGCCCACATTGTAATAATAAGCATGAAAAAACTGTTCCTCTTAGGAAAGGTTCATTACTTGTTAAGGAAGAAAAGGCGGAAATACAGTAAACTTTCTTATAAACCCGTAGTTTTTCTATGCCATTAATTACTCCCCCAGTCAAGAACATCAAAGAGGTGACAGAGCCATTGAATGAGGTGATCCTGTAGGGGACTCGACAAAGTCGCTTGTTCTCGAAGAGTCTCAAGAATGTACATACGATAGAGGAGATGAAGGCATGGCTGAAGCCTTTTGGTAACAGCAATATTGACAGGATCAATGCCATACGAAAAGAAATCATATAAAAAGTTCAGCGGCAAGGGTAAAACAACCCTTAACCCTTCATCCTTAACCCTGAATGCACTCCGATACGACCATAAAGACCTGTGCGATGTTGCCCCTGCGGGGAGCACAAAGGACTTTGAGAGTAGGGGAGGGTATCGACGAAGTCAACCAAAGAACCGGGGTCGTTTGGCACCTCTGATGACAGAAGAGGCAAAAGCGACCGCCTCTATTCACGAGCTTTCATATGACTTTGGATGTCGTATCACCCGTTTGTTCCAGTACCTTACTGAGGATGCAGAATACAAAGAATACGTAGCCGACTTCTTAAGCAAGATGTCAATAGCCTACAAAGAAGCAGATGAAACCGACTTTTGGCTCAACCTCCTTCACGATAACGGCTATCTCAACGATGAACAGTTTAATTCACTAAATAAAGACATTGACAGAATCCTGAAGGTGTTGGCCTCTATAGTAAAGACAATGAAGGAAAAGATTGAGGCAGGAAAAAAGAAATAGTAATAAGGCTATGGTAAATCATGGTATGGTGAGGAAAGTAACAACCCTTAACCATTAACCCTTAACCCTTAACCAAAAGTAATCCTTAACCATTAACCCTTAACCCTTAACCAAAAGTAATCCTTAACCCTTCACCCTTAACCCTTAACCAAAAGTAATCCTTAACCCTTAACCATTAACCCTTAACCCTTAACCAAAAGTAATCCTTAACCCTTAATCAAAATTAACCTTTAACCAGAATTTGGCACTTAACCCTTAATCCTTAACCCTTAACCCTGAACCGTGAACCATGAACCATGGTTACCCTTAACCAAAGTTGGCCCTCAGGCTTCAGCCATCTGTAGTTACTCAGCCCTCAGAGCTCGGACTTCAGACCTCGTTTATCCATCAGCCATCTTAACGACATTCATCAGACATCCGGGAAATTAAGCCTTTTCCGCTCATTTATAGAATTCTGTTATGGACGCAAGAATAATACAAATGGTTGAGCAACAAGGTTTGCTCAGAGTACCGCTCCTGCATAAGCAGACTGTGGATATGGAGTATTATGCCCTCTTGAATGGAACAAAGAACAACCTATGCTTGGATGGTCACTTGACTCAAACAAGCGAGTGGTATCGCAAAATGGCCTGGTCCTCAGGCAACAACACCTATGTTGGTTTTGGTAATGGCATGTGTCATATCTTCCGCTTCGACCGTCCGCAGGTAGAAAGCTATGAGGAAAGTGTAGTCTTTGAAAATGCAGATAAGTTTATTGCTTATTTAGGCAAAGGAATCAGTAATTTAGAAAATACGATTATCCCTTACGTCTTGCGAACTTATCGTCAACTGCGTAATGAGATTCGAACTGCTAATAGTGGTGCAGATTCTTTGCGTGCACTTTTGTATTTGTTAGCCTTTAGTCGCGATAACAATAATGTCAATCTTGAAGACTGGGGGCTCAATGCGCAGGATGCAGATATAATTCATCTAATAGACCATAACAAGTGGGATATGATTGCTGAAAGGTTTATGAAGGGCGTATTGCTTACTGACAAATGGTTAAAGCCTGATATAGATCTCATTTTGCGGCACACGGCGGGAAAACTCTTTGAAGAAGCTAACTACATCGCATATCTTCCCCCTCAGTTAACCCTCTTTCCAGATGAAAAAATTCGATACAGCAACGAGACCATGCAGGATGGAGCTTATTTTACTCCTTCACACGTAGCCCGTTCGATTGTAGAGGAAGTCTTAAGTCATATCGATCTTCAGTCAAAAGAACGTCTGACCATTTTCGATCCCGCTTGTGGTGCCAGTGGATTCCTGGTAGAGGCTTTGCGACAACTGAAAAAGGCATCATTCGAGAAACCTGTTCACGTGATAGGGTGGGACAAGGCATCTACTGCCGTGATGATGTCAAACTTCGTCTTAAACTTTGAGAAGCAAGAGTGGGGAGACCTGTTGACTTTAGACATCCGATTATGCGACTCCCTTTCCGAAGAAAATGTATGGCCACAGAATATAGATATCCTGCTGATGAATCCTCCGTTCCTTTCATGGGATCGGATGAAAGAGACACCAGACCTTCGCGACCGAGTGAGAGCCATTATACCGGAAATTCCCAAGGCAAATCTTTCTGCGGCTTTTATGGCAAAGGCAGTAGAATCCGTATCTCAAAGCGGTGTCCTTGGTGCCGTTGTCCCCACGCGACTTCTTAACGACCAGAGTTATGAACTGTTAAGAGACCGGATAAAAGAGCAGATGAGCCTGAAACTCATTGGTGGACTTGGCAGTTATGTCTTCGAGAATGTTTTGGCATATACCAGCATGCTGGTGGCTATTAAGGAACAGAATGAATATGCCTCAACAACAGTCCTTTGGACCAGCAATACTGCAGGGACGGCAGATGCAGGCCTGAAAGCTCTACGCAAACATCGTTATACCAATGCCATTATGGAGTCTGATGACTATTCAGTCTATGAAACCCTCATGGATTCAGAGTTGAAGACATGGCGAATAGACAATTATAGGAACATTGACCTGAAGAAACGTCTTAATTCTGCATTGGACAGAGGTTTGATGAAAACAACAGGCGAGCTTTTCGATATACAGCAGGGTGTCAGAACCGGAGCCAACAAAATATTCATAGTGGATGAAGAGTTTGTGAATTCATTGCCAGAGAACGAGAAAAACTATTTCAGACCTTCCGTTGATAATTTGGCTATAGACATGGGTCATCTTTACCGGATAAACTATATGTTCTATCCTCGCACTAAAGGACTTGAGCCAGTTGATAGTGAATTGCGACTTCAGGAACTTCTACCCCAAACATATCGTCGCCTTCTGCTCCCCGCAAAGACAAAGCTTGAGCAGCGTCCATCGATGCAAAATAATCCTCTTTGGTGGAACTTGACAAGACACCGTAGTTATCTTGAAGAAAAGGCATCCAAGATGGTTTCAACGGAGTTTGGCCATGCTGGTAGTTTTGCGATAGACTATGATGGTGATTTTGTTGTAGAGCGTGGATACATCTGGAAGCTAAGTGGGAGATTCAAACCTCGTATGAAATACGAAGAGGCTTATCTTGCCTTTTTTTCGTCAGATTATTTAAATACATTACTCGAATTTTATGGTGAGCGTCTTGCTGGTGCTGAGGTTTACAAATTAGGGTTGTCTTATGTCAGAAATGTTCCTTTGCCGGATCTCAGTCATCCTGCATGTGAAAGATTTGTGCCGGAACTCAGAACCTTTGCCAAACTCATGAAGAATGACGAGTATTGGAATAAGACGGAGTTGAACGCATTGGTTAATGAAATGATGAAATATGTCGAGTAATCAGGTTAAGCCAAAGTCTTTTCATTCCCAGTGTATTGGCATCCTGTCAAAATATGTAGAATGCCACGACCCACTTCAGTTTGAACTTGTTGATATGGTGAAAGGGGTGTATGTTTTGCGCAACACTAACACTTCCATCACTATGGATGGAAAACCGCATTTCTATATACTTCAAGTTAAAAACAGTAAGGGATTGTTTCTGCATTTGAGCGTAACATTGAAAGCTCCTCGTCATGGTGCCTCTTTAGAGACGAATCATGAATTTGAAGGTATCAGTGTCCAGTTTTTGCAAGGAGCAGGCCGGTGCTTTTGTCGTGCTGAATGGGATGTAAAGAAATCGAAGGAGAAACTGGCACACCCGCAGCCTCATTGGCATTGGGGCGGCGATGAAGAAAGCAAAGAAACTGGTAAACATGATACGGAAACTGTTGTTGAAGAACAGGGCGGTTCTTTTTTGCAGGAGGTAGCAGCGTCTCCGTCAAAACTTCCTTCTATTGACTTTGAGGAAATGCATTATGCCATGGCATCGAAGTGGGCGACCCAAGACAGTGTGACGGAGGATTTTACAGTACAGCGATTGTGCAATTGGCTGAAGAACTGCATTGCCAATGTCATTGACCAATACAATTATCAGGTTAATAAAGGTGTTTTTGTGAGTTCAAAAACTTGGTGAGATAAGAGAGAAACGCCGCTGCTATTATGACTTTACTTTACTTTATTTTAGATAATCTTTATGCAATCAGATTATGTAACAATCCGCCCCTATGCCAAGACCTTGGAAACATGGGTGGAGGAGATGTCAATACTGTACTGAACCGAATCACCTTTAAGGAGTTGGACGAATGGGTTAACGAACCACTGGCAGATGATGTGTTTTGTTTGGATATAGAAGGTTCATCACGCCGTCGTCCATCTGACGATCAGATATGGTTGAAGATAAAAGACAAGACTGGTGTGACCAATAGTACTTCATTCCAACAGTTGGATGACAATAAAAGAGAAAAAATATTTTTGGAACTAAAAGACTGTGGAGCCTCGCTTCGTCAGCTGGAGCGCTTGACAGGTATAGGAAAAGGAGTTATTCACCGCATTTGGTGCGCAGGACACTGACCTGTCCCCTCTGTCTTGGAGGGGAAGAATTTGGAACAGAAAATGTAATCTAATAGACGTAATATGGAGAGTAAGGAATACAGGTACGTGCAAACGACGTTTTTGGAGCATCCGATTTATACTTTTGCGATGCGAGTAGGAGATTTGCTGGGCTTACAGTATGTTGCCTCGCGCGGTGTCAGTTCTGAGCAGGGTGCCGTTCAGCGCATTCTAAACAAAGGACGTGTGGATTCCATTAGCCGCTTTGTGCTGGCAGGGAATACCTTTGTAAATACTTTTATCCTGAACTGGACCGATACGCAGTATCTTCCGAAAGTCCGTAAAGAGTCTATGACTATACCCCTTCAAGGACGTTTTGCTCAGATGCTAGATGGTCAGCATCGCATAGCAGGACTCCTTGAGGCAGTCAATCAGAAGCCAGAGGTCGCCGATATGGAGGTGCTGGTATCGCTCTTCGTAGGGCTGAATACAAAGGAGGCAGCCCGCATATTTCTCAATATCAACAGCGAGCAGAAACCCGTTCCGCGTAGTCTTATCTATGATCTTTTCGGAGAGGCCTACGACGACCCAGAATCAGCTATCACACGTGTAACGGATATTATTTCGTTTTTGAATGAGACAGAAGAATCACCCTATTATGGACGTGTTCATTACCCAGGAAAACCCAATTCTCAGAACTTGATAGACTTGGCCATCATGGTTAATGCTATGAAACCAGCCTTTGAGAAGAATGGTACTTTCAATCAGTTGCAGCTGACAGAGATAGAGACTCAGCGGAAGATTTTGCTCAATTTCTATACGGCGATTAAGAATAAGTATGAAGATGTGTGGGATAAGCCAAAGGAGAACCTTTTCCTGCGTGCTGCAGGATTCAGCGGAGCCTTTGATTTCCTGACAGGAATCCTTCTTCAGCACTGTCAAACCGACAGGAAGTTCTCAGTAGCCCATATGGAGTCGCTGATGAAATTAGACACACAGCCACTTATAAAGCCTGACGATGTGAAGTCACTTGGTGGACGTATGGCACGTGCCCACGTGACCGATTATTTTAGGGAAAACTACCAAGCAGACCTACCCGAGGACAATGACAGTTACGAGTTTTGAGCGGCACAGTGTACAGCGGTACTTCGAGAATCAGCTTGGATGTACCACTCTTGAACAATGGAAGAGCAATAGAGTCGCGTTAAAGACTTATGTTCTGACAGTTGCAGACGCTACCGCCTTGACACCCATGTTGATTCAGGATGCCACAGCACTTTACATCAAAGCGCTCCAGTCCTTCTCGCAGGCACTCACAGCATTCAGTCGCAATGAGTTCGCTTGGCCTATTGTCAAGATGTATTATTCTGTCTTCTATGCCATGCGGGCTGAACTCTATGCCTCTTCGGTTATTGTGATTAAGAATGGACAATTGTATTATACAACCAATATTTCTGGCAATACCTTCGCCACAGTACAAGAGCATGGCAGCCACCAGACCTATATAAAACTTCGAAAGACATTACCAGCCAGTGTCATTTCGCGGGATAGCATGCTGGACAATGAGATAGAAGCGGGAGTCGACGTTTATTCATGGATGTGTAATAACCGTGAGCGAGTGAACTATCACGCCAAGCATTTTCCAGACCCTGAGCCAGATGGCGTGTTGCAGAAGATATTCCATAACTATGCAATGCCTCGCAAACTGACCGATTTGCTGAACCTATATGAAGGCGACCGGTTATATTGCTTCGATAAAGATCATGCCACAGTGGCAGTACCCTATCATAAGCTACGCTCTTGCAAGACTTTGCTTTCTGGAAATGCCATGCTGGGTGTCGTAGAACAAAACAAGATACAAAGTGTAAAAGGTCAGTTATTGGCAGCAGGAATTGAGCAAGCAGTTGTAGAAAGAATACTATTATAACCGAATCATTTTAGAATACCGCATAGATAGAATAAACTAAATTCTGGCGATTATTAATAGTTAACAGATTTTTCGTTGTCGAGTCGCGACAGAAGTCAACAATGTTAAAGGAGTTATTCACCGCATTTGGTGCGCAGGACACTGACCTGTCCCCTCTGTCCGTTGCTACAAGGAAATAACCTTGAAACCTATCTTGCATGGCCATATACACGGCAGAAAAAGTTTATACAACAATTACGGCAGCTTGCCTATCCTGACGATTTAATATTCAAACCGCTTGGAGCGGGTATTTACGATAATCATTTCGTTGGAAAACAGGAGCCTTACGATGATTTTAATGAAATCTGCTATGAGATATTTGTCAATCGGGGTTATGAATCTCTTGATAAGGCATCCTTTTTAAGGAGCACAGGGATAACAATCTGTCCCTATTGTGGTAAGGATGAGGTGATAGAGAGCGACCGTTCCAAACGGCAGATAGACCACTATTTGCCCAAAAGTAAATACCCTTTCTTCGCGCTAAGTTATTTTAATCTTATTCCAGCATGCGATTTGTGTAATGAAGTACCGAACAAAGGAACAAACGACCCATTAGCAGAGCGAACAAGCGGGAATGTTGTCATGCACCCATACGGGTTAAATGAAACGATAGTAAGGTGCCATGTTGATATTGCTGACGTAAATGTATATGAGCCTGATAATTTTGAAGTAAAGATCGGGTTTAATGATATTCACTATTTGAATGGTTACGACAAGTTCTTTGATCTGAGCGACCGCTATAAAAGTTGCAGCCAAGAAGCATGTGAAGACTACATCCGCTTAATGGAGTATAAAGACCTTACACGATATGATGGAATGCAGATAGACCCGCAATGGTTGCAAAGAGCATATACTATAGTTATGGGTTATACACCCAATAGCGGTAAGCCAACTATGAAGCGACTCCATCGGATGAGACAAGAATTCTTTGAGCAATTAAACAATCTTCGTCAACCTCTCCCATATTATGTAAAAGGACGAGGAGATAGCCAAATTATACTCGATTAAAGATTAAGGATGTAAAAATAAGAAATATGGCACATTCTCGCGACGCGATAGATACATTGAGAGGATATTATTACCAGTTCGACTATTTCATACTGAAACTGTTGACGGCTGGTAACGCGGATGATGTGATTACATTGGAGGGTATGGAAGATGTAGATATCCAGACCGCTACGGAAACCACAGCTGTTCAGTGTAAGTATTATGCCGGTACGGAATATAATCACTCCATAATTGCGAAACCCATTAGATTCATGCTGAAGGGATTTGTAAGCCATGTGGGAGCGCCGTTGAACTACAAATTATACGGATATTACAAAACAGGAACAGATAAACTTTCACAGCCCCTAACGCTGGATTTTGTAAAGAAACACTTCCTGACGTATACCGCAGACAAAGTAAAGCATGAGTTTTATGTCGATGAGGGAATCACGGATGCCCAGATTACGGATTTTATCAGTCATCTGGAAATTAACCTCAATGCGACAACTTACGAGAAGCAGGAGAAAGACGTTCAGGATGCCATTAAGGCAACATTTAATATCCGCAGTAAGGCAGAACAGCAAGTGGCCTATTATTACAACCATGCATTGGGCTTGGTCCGTCAAATTTGTGTAGAGCCTAATGTTGCAAAACGCTCTGTTAGCAAACGGCATTTTGTTGAATTGTTGAAGCGCGATGCCGCTGAAACATTTGATGCATGGTATCTTGTTAAAAAGGGGAAGGATCTGTATTGCCGACTGATGCGGTCGCGCTATTTCACTTTTCACAATGTATCACCAGCCAAACGCTTTTTCTTGATAGATACTGTTGGGGCTACAGTGTCTCAGATTGTCAAGGTGATAAAGCAGATAAAAGAAAAATATGCCAAATTCGCTTTGCGGTTAGACAGACCATTCTGCCCGTATATTTATTTGCAGGGAATATCAGAAGCAGACAAAAATACTGTCATCAAGACGCTTATTGAAGACCGTCTTGTTGTCAAGGATGGTTACGAATATAGAGGCGCAGATTTCAATGCGCAATCATTAGCCAGCAATATCGCTCAAGACCAGCGAGTAGACATAAAGTTTCTGCATACAACCGATGAAATGAATCAGGTATTATCCCTCATTCGCAGCACAAAGCAGATATATCAATTCTACATTGACAATACTTATTATCGCAGCGTCGATAACAATGACGTGCAAATCAACATAACAGAAATCAACGATATTATATCCATTATATAATTATGGCTGAAGAACTTGAAAAGATAAATGCAGAGGTTATTGCGGTCTATCCCAACAAAATCAGAATCTCTGTTGACAAGCTGGAGGATTTCCAACTTGCAGAAGAAAAGCTGAAGGTAGGCTCTTATCTTCGTGTTAGCGACAACGATAATGCTGTCATGATTGCGATGATAGAGACTTTTCTGATAGAAGTTGGAGTGGATAAGAACGGGCAGCCCACCAAGCGATATATTATAGAGGCCAACCCTCTGGGTATGCTCTGCGATGGCCATTTTGAACGTGGTGGTGATACCATTTCCATTCCCCCGAAGAAGGTAGAACCAGCCAAACTGGAAGAGATTCAGAAAATATATGAGGAGTCAGTTGATGATAAGGAGAAGTTTACATTTGCCACCCTTGCCGCCAACGAGGATATCAGTGTTCCTGTTGATGGCAACCGTTTCTTCAATAAACATATCGCCGTCATAGGTTCTACAGGTTCCGGAAAGTCACATACCGTGGCGAAAATAGTGCAGGAAGCTATTCTTCTGAAAGAAGGGGCGTATGATGGAATGAATAACTCCCACATCATCATCTTCGATATCCATTCAGAGTACAAGACTGCATTCCCCAATGCCAACTATCTTGACATCAACAATCTTGTGCTGCCATACTGGCTTTTGAACAGCGATGAACTCCAGGAACTCTTCATAGATACAGATGCTAACGACCATAATCAGCGGAATGTATTCAAGGAAGCTGTAGTTGAGAACCGTAAAGCAAATTTCACCGGAACCGCTGCTGAGAAAGAGAAGATACACTTCGACTCAAAATTGTTCTTTGACATTGATGCAGTCTTGAAGGTGGCCAGAGACAAAAATGAAGAACAGATAGATACTGGTGAAGTTTATGCATCGGGAGCTAAGAAAGGGCAACCAAAGTTGACGCAGGGCTCTCTGTTTGGCCGACTCACGAATTTCGTTAACCGACTGGAGAACAAGATTGGAGACAAACGACTTGAATTCTTGTTGGGAGACAAGTCTAAGAAGATAAGCTTTGAGGATACATTGAAACAATTCATCAGCTATGGTGATAAGAAGTCAAATGTAACTATTATTGACCTTAGTGGAATACCATTCGAAGTGCTGAGCATAACGGTATCCCTTATTTCAAGAATCCTTTTTGAGTATGGGTATTATTACAAGCGTTATCGTTCAGCGAAAGATCCGGACGAGAAAGTCAACAATGACGCACCACTTCTGCTTGTCTATGAGGAGGCTCATAAGTATGTGCCCAATAGCGACCTCTCTAAGTACAGAGCATCTCGCGAGTCCATTGAGCGCATTGCCAAAGAAGGTCGCAAGTATGGCGTTTCATTACTACTCGCCAGTCAACGCCCATCAGAAATATCAGAGACTATTTTCTCACAGTGTAGCAATTTCATAGCCATGCGTCTGACAAACCCCAACGACCAGTCTTATGTCCGGAAGTTGTTGCCCGATACTTTGGGCGCTTTAGTTGACAAACTACCATCTCTGAAAGCGGGCGAATGTCTGTTGATAGGCGATGCCGTAGTCTTACCATCTGTCGCGTTGGTCGCCCGTTGTGAGCCAGCCCCATCCTCCAACGACATACCTTATTTCAAGTTGTGGAAAGAAGAATGGAAAGACTTACCATTTGACAAGATTATCGAGGAGTGGAGAAAATAAAAGACACAAGCGGCTTTCGCTCTTACGCGCAAGCGGGGGCTGCGATAGGGTAGCGTGAGGCACCGCACACCTTGGTTGCCCAAATATAAGGGGCGGGGAACCCGCTGGTCTCTCATAAATAAAAGTACGAGTCAAGCGGCATAGCCGGACGCAATAACGGTGGGTACCATACCCTATTTAAGGAAACATTAAAATTAGAATTATGAATATAGCAGTAGCAGGTACCGGATATGTCGGTATGAGTATTGCCACTTTGTTGGCACAGCACAACCACGTGACGGCAGTGGATGTAATCCCTGAGAAGGTGGAGAAAATCAACCGCAAGATTTCTCCCATTCAGGACGATTACATCGAGAAGTATTTGGCTGAAAAGGAATTAGACCTCACAGCCACTCTTGATGGTGCCAGTGCTTATAAGGATGCTGACTTTGTGGTCATTGCAGCCCCTACCAACTATGACCCGCAGAAGAACTTCTTTGATACCCATCATATAGAGGACGTTATCGACTTGGTGTTGAGCGTGAATCCTGATGCCGTGATGGTCATTAAGAGTACCATCCCTGTGGGCTATTGCCGCTCGCTGTATGTCAAGTACGCTTTGAAGTTCTTGACTGACCCAGCACTGAAAGGTAAAAAATTCAATTTGCTATTCTCACCAGAGTTCCTACGCGAGAGCAAGGCATTGTATGACAACCTCTATCCCTCACGCATCATCGTGGGCTATCCAAAGATATTCCCAACGGACCGTAATGCCAAGTGGGATGAAGAGAATGCCGCCATTACCGCCATTGGTAATCCCGAGGCAGAAGAGAAAGCCAAGACCTTTGTCAATCTCCTTCTCGAAGGCGCCATCGGTCCAAGTAAGGATGCGCCAGCCAATTGTCCGCTCGGCCCAAAGGGACGCTTGTTCCGAAGGTCTCAAGAATTATCAATTCTCAATTGTCAATTAGACGACAAGGGTATCCCTTGTCTTCTCATGGGCATGAAGGAGGCCGAGGCCGTGAAACTCTTCGCTAATACCTATCTGGCCCTTCGTGTCAGCTACTTCAATGAGCTTGATACATACGCAGAGGTAAAAGGACTTGACTCTCAGGCTATAATCTCAGGTATAGGCTTAGACCCACGTATCGGAACGCATTATAATAACCCATCGTTTGGCTATGGTGGCTACTGTTTGCCAAAGGATACAAAGCAGTTGCTTGCCAACTATGCTGATGTGCCACAGAACATGATGACAGCTATTGTGGAGAGCAACCGCACACGCAAGGACTTCATTGCTGATGAGGTGCTACGCAAGGCAGGCTACTATACAGCCAACAGCGACTGGAATGAGAGTACTGAGAAAGAAGTCACAATTGGAGTCTTCCGCTTGACAATGAAGAGCAACTCTGATAATTTTCGTCAAAGTGCCATCCAAGGCATCATGAAACGTGTAAAGGCCAAAGGCGCAAATATCAACATCTATGAGCCAACTTTGAAAGACGGAGAAACCTTCTTTGGTTCAAAGATTGTGAACAACCTCGAAGAGTTTAAGAAGCAGAGTGATGCCATCATCGCTAATCGCTATGATTCAGCGTTGGATGATGTTGCAGAGAAGGTCTACACGAGAGATATATTCAAAAGAGATTAACACATCTTCCATCAGCCTTCATACATCATACATCTATAGGTTTATACTCGCGACATATTCAAACGGGATTAATATTCGTGAGATTCGAGCGATTCGTGTTCGTCTAAAAAAGATAAATCCGTGTCATCCGTCCAATCCGTGTTCATAATCAAAGAGGCTATGACCATTACGATAAAAAATAAAGATTTCTCTTCCAACATCAATCTGACAAACATCCTGAATGTGATGACCAAGGTCGAGATGTTGAAGATCTGCGACAAGTTGGAACTCTATGTCAGTCCTAACCTGAAAAAAGACGAGACAGCCCGTCGTGTTGCCCGTGAGATACTTGATAACCCAGAGGACGTTCTTCATGTCCTCAACAAGCAAGAGCTCCAGTTAGTCGACGAGTTTGTCAAGGCCGGTGCCAACCATTATGCCGTTAGGAAGATGCGTAAGACCTACTACAAGTTACAGCAGTATGGACTGGTGCTAACCTATAAAGACATGGAGCACGAAGAGTGGCACATGCTGATGCCTGATAGTGTCCGTCAGTCCTTAGCCCCCTATTACCAAGACTATTTGGACTTGGCCGAGGCCGGTCAAAAGCTACCTTCCAAGAAACAACTCCGCATGATGGCAGCCCTCAATGCCTTTATGCGTAAAGACTAAGTTGATTTCCGAAAACAGCGAAATGCGATCGCCGTATCCTGGTACGGTCTCAATCGCCTTGTGCAAATGAGTTTTGTACATGTTCGTAGTGCAGGGTTACTGGCGGAGGGGTTAAGGATATCTCCGTCATCTCTGCACTTTATAAACGAAAAATAGAAAGTGAATAGTATAATGGTGGGATGTTGGAGCCGCATGGCTTTAGCTTTTTCACCAAAGTGAAAATTAGTCCAACAACTGCATAAATGAACGAAGTGTAGTTATGAAAAAAGTAATAACATACGGTACATACGACCTGTTGCATCAGGGACATATCAACCTCTTACGACGGGCAAAGGCATTGGGTGACTACCTTATCGTTGGTGTCACCAATGACAACTTTGACCGTAATCGTGGTAAGCTCAACGTGCGTAATAATGTCTTGGAGCGCGTAGAGGCTGTGAAAGCAACAGGTTTTGCAGATAAGATAATCATTGAAGACTACGTTGGTCAGAAAATCGATGACATCCAAAAGTACGACGTTGATATATTCGCCATCGGCTCCGATTGGGAAGGAAAGTTCGACTATCTAAAGGAATTCTGTGAGGTTGTCTATCTGCCACGTACCGAGGGCATCAGTTCTACTATGTTGAGAGATGAATCAACAACCGATGTAAAACTGGGAATAATAGGTTGCGGACGTGTTGCGAATCGTTTCCCTGACGAGGCAAACATCGTTAATGGCATAAAAGTTGTTGCTGCATATGACACTAACCCGGAAGCAGCAAAATCACTTGCTGCACAGTCCGAAGATATACAGGCATATACCAATCTGTCAGACTTCTACAAAGCTGTTGATGCTGTATATATCGCCACTCCACACCTGACACACTATGAATATATCAAACAAAGCATCAGTGAAGGAAAACATGTCTTGTGTGAAACGCCGCTTGTCTTAAAAGGTGAGAGAGCAAAAGAGGTTTATGAACTTGCCAAGCAGAATGATGTCATCCTGATGGAAGCCAATAAGACAGCCCATTGCCCTGCTTTTAATCACTTGATTGTGATGATAAAATCTGGAGTAATCGGTGAAGTCGTTGACGTCGAGGCCTCCCTCTCAAAGTTGTGGGATGATGATATGTCCCTACGTGAGTTTGACCCGAAACAGGCTGGTGGTTCTATGTATGAGCTTGGCAGTTATCCGCTGCTGCCTATATTAAAGCTATGCGGCATAGAATACCAAAATCTGAATATCTATTCTCGTATGAAGGACGATGTAGATATGTACACCAAGGGAGTCTTCCGATTCAAGAATGCTGTCTGTTCCTTCAAGGTAGGACTTGGTGTAAAGACAGAAGGCAACCTCGTCATCTCGGGTACAAAAGGCTATGCCTATGTTCCAGCTCCATGGTGGAAGACAGACTATTTTGAGTTCCGCTATGAAGACCAGAACAAGAACAAGAAATTCTTCTATCCTTGGGATGGAGCAGGTCTGCGTTTTGAGATACAAGAATTCATCTCCTGTATCTTCAACCATCGTTTCAGTTCTGCCCGCCTTCGCAGAAAAGAAAGCATTGCTATGGCAGAGATAATGCAGCAGTTTGGTGAACGTAAAAACTTTATGGAGATATAGAAATGAAATATGCAATTGTTACAGGTGGTACATCAGGCATGGGACTGGGTGTTGCCAAAATGTTAATTGAAAAAGATTATTATGTATTTACAACATATGTTGGTCCCATATTTACTGAAAAGATAGATAACTATGAAGCTCATCCTGTTGACCAAACGAAAAGAGAAGAGGTCTATGATTTTATCAACTATGTGAAGTCAAAGACAAATCATCTTGATTGTCTGGTTTGCAATGCAGGGATGAGCATTCGCAAATCGTTTACAGAAACGACAGATGAAGATTGGGATAAACAGATGGAAGTGGCCGTTAACTCACACTATATCATGGTGCGTGAATTTTATCCTATTATCCCAGCAGGTAGTAGAATACTTTTTACTGGTTCACAGATGGCTGTCCATCCCCATGCTACAGTTCTGGCCTATGGAGTAACCAAATCTGCAGTCTGTGCCCTTTCAAAAAATCTTGTTAAAGAGTTTGAAGGAACAGGAACTACAGTGAATACCATAATTCCAGGTTTTGTTGCTACACCTTGGCAAAACGAAAAACCAGAAGAGATAAAGCAAAATATTTATAAGAAAACAGCCATTCACCGTTTTGCTACTGTTGATGAGATTGTAGATGCATTTAAGTTCTGTATAGACAATTCTTTCATTAACGGTAGTATGATAGAAGTAAATGGAGGCTATTGCTATAAATAAAAGCCGGTGGCAGGCCTTCCCAACCATTTGCCACCGACCAGCGAACATAATAGACAACGTGTGAATTAACACTTCCGCAAGATAATTACAAAGGGTATCAACTTGAAATCTGGGATTTGGAACCAGCAGTCAACCAACCATAAGGATACGACCTACATCTGGATATTCATATAATTAGGATATTATATATGCAAGAAAAAGATATAAACTCAATTAACGAAATAAAGATTTACCCCCCCCAAGGAACAGAAAATGTAGAGTCGCAAGCCGCGAGAGTACGGGATGATAGAATAGATGCTGTAAAGTTCTGGCTAATTGTCTTAGTTATTGCAGGGCATATATTAATGAGAAAAGAATTTGCAAGTTCTGAAGCATGTGCCGTTATGTGGAATTGGATTTATATATTTCATATGCCATTATTCGTTTTTATTTCCGGTTATTTCTCTCGAAAGAAAGATATGATAGAATTTTGGATAAGTATATGTAAAATAATAGAGCCACTTATAATATTCCATATTGTTGGATTGTTATTTTATGTAGATTCGATATCAATTAAAACAATATTTACTCCTTGGCATATGTTATGGTATTTGCTTAGTTTAATATATTGGAGGTTAATGCTACAGTTTATTCCTGATAAGATTTTGAATAACACGAGATTAATTATATTTGGCGCAGTTTGCATTAGCATTTTGATTGGATTATTTCCCTTTGACAGAGTTCTTTCAATACAAAGAACATTTGCTTTAATGCCATTTTTCTTCTTGGGATATTGCATGAGAGATAAGAATCTATTTCTACCAGACAAATATAAACCATTATGTATAGTGTTTCTAATAGTAGTTCTTGCACTTCTGTTTTTCTATTCTCATCGCATAACATATCTGTTATATGCTACTCCTTACAAAAGCGTTTATGGAGTTGTGATTCGCATGGTAGCCTTTATATTGGCCATTCCAATGTCTGTTGCTTTTATGAATGTTTGTTATAATACTCCATGGATTGCCCAACAAGGTAGAATGTCAATGCAATATTATATTTATCACGCTCTAGTAATACCACCAATGAGTGCTCCAATAATACCACCGCTTATTCTAATAGCTGATAAAATGAATGTACCTATGACTTTTTATACAGCTATTGTTATAATAATATTAACAACCATTGGTTTAAGTTTAATTTTGAAAATACCACATGTCAAAATGCTGACAAATCCATCATCATTAATTGTGAAAATATTAGGTTAAATAATATGCATTATTACGGTAGCAATTCATTCAAATATTTATATGTTTAAGTCTATATTGAAGAAGTTTCTGTCTTTTTTACTTCATGGTAAACAAAGACCTGTATATGCAAAGATAGTTTGTTTGGACTCCTCAAAGAAGTTAGAAGGTAAGAAAGTTGTTGTAACAGGTGGTGGTCGAGGATTAGGTGCCTCTATGGCTGAAAAGTTTGTAAAGGAAGGAGCTTCTGTTCTTATTGCTGGGCGGAATGAATCCGTTCTAAAGGCTACAGCTGATAAAATTGGTTGCCAGTACCTTACATTGGATGTATCAGATGTTTCTTCCTTTGATAGTTTTATTGAAAAATCAGAAGAATTGTTAGGTGGTATAACTTCTTTAGTTAATAATGCAGGAATCTCGTTGCATGAAAAGACGTTTTTTGATGTTACACCTGAAACATTTGATGCCCAATTTAATACTAACATGAAGGGATCTTTTTTCTTAACACAAAAAGTAATCAGACTCTGGAAAGAAAAAGAATTAAAAGGCGATGTGTTATTTATATCTTCAGAAACGGGTGATATGATGGATTTTCGTCCTTACGGATTTACAAAGGTTGCAGTTAATAGTATGGTTCAAGGACTCGCATATTTATTTGCTAAAGACCAAATTCGTATTAATGCGGTGGCTCCAGGAGTTACAATGTCAGATATGACGGGAAAACGAACTGATGGCAATTTATACTATAAAAAAAATATGTTAGGACGGGTATATTTGCCTGAGGAAGTTGCTGAGACTGCATGTTTCCTGTTATCTGATGCTGCTGGATGTATTTCTGGTCAGATTATAACATGCAATAATGCAAAATCGATAAATGCAAGATGGAAATAACTCAATAAGATATGAAACAATACTCAAATGATAAGAATGCCCAGATATTACTGTCTTTGATGAAGGCACATAATATTCGTAAGGTTATAGCATCACCAGGTACTACAAATATTGCCGTTGTGGGTAGTATGCAGCATGATGAATACTTTGAGATGTATTCATGTGTTGATGAGCGCAGTGCTTGTTATATGGCCTGTGGGTTATCTGCAGAAAGCGGAGAACCTGTTGCAATAGTATGCACTGAGGCAACAGCATCCCGTAACTATTTTCCTGGTCTTACAGAGGCGCATTATCGCAAACTTCCCATATTGGTTATTGCTGGTTCTCATGGTGAGTATAGTATTGGGAATTTACATTCACAGTCAATAGATAGAACCCAATCTCCTAAAGATACAGTAAAATTTAGTGCTTTTGTTAATAAAATAAATAACAGTCAGGACGAATCACATAATGTGACGATAATAAATAAAGCTCTGATTGAGCTGAAACGTCATGGTGGAGGTCCTGTACTTGTGAATATTGTTGCATCACCACGAGGATTTGATACAGAGACTCTGCCACATGTGAAAGCA
>CACYKA010000039.1 GCA_902774795.1 uncultured Prevotellaceae bacterium
GTCTCGCCAATCAGTCCTTCGTGAACGTCGCAGACCTTATTGCCTGCGTTCGACTCGCTGTTGGCAAAGACTATCTTTACGTCAGGATGGTTTATCAGCAGCCTTATCAGCTCGCCGCCAGTATATCCGGCTGCACCAAGGATTCCGACTTTTACCATCCTTATCTCCTTTCGTTTGGGTGTGCCAGATAGTAAGCACGTAAAGCAGTTGAAGATACCTTGATGAAGCCCTTTGCGTCTTCTGATGACCAAGCCTTTGCAGTCTCACCATATTCACCCAGTTTGTTCTTTACGAGGTCGTTAGGTGAATCGACACCAACGGTCTGGAAGCAGAGAGGACGCAGTTCGAGAGTCACCTCGCCAGTTACATTACGCTGAGAAGATGTCAGCATCGCCTCGATGTCTGGCATTACAGGCTCAAGATACTGGCTCTCGTGCAGGAACATTCCGTACCAGTTGCTTACCTGGTCTTTCCAGTACTGCTGCCATTTGCTCAGGGTGTATTTCTCGAGGAAGCGGTGTGCACCTATTATGAGCATAGGAGCAGCGGCCTCGAAACCTACGCGGCCCTTGATACCTATGATGGTGTCACCCACATGGCAGTCGCGGCCAATGCCGTAGGCAGCGCCAATCTCCTCTACAGCCTGAATAGCCTTAATCTTATCGTCGTACTTCACACCGTTCACGCTGCACAGCTCACCCTTCTCGAAGCCCAGCTTCAGGGTCTCAGGACCTTCCTTGGTTGGGTGCTTCAGATAAGCGCTCTCTGGCAGACCCTGCTTTGAGTCAAGAATCTCACCTCCGCAGATTGATGTGCCCCAGATGCCTACATTATATGAATACTTCAGTTTGGTGAAGTCAGCAAAGAAACCATGAGCGTTGAGGTAGTCAATCTCCTCTTGTCGTGAGAGGTTGCCATCACGTGTGAGAGTGATAATCTCCACGCCTGGTGCCATTACGAGGAAAGTCATATCGAAACGTATCTGGTCGTTACCTGCGCCAGTAGAGCCGTGAGCTATGGCGTCGGCACCAATCTCGTTGGCATAACGAGCTATGGCGATAGCCTGGAATATACGCTCTGAGCTGACAGAGATAGGATAGCAGTTATTACGCAATACGTTGCCAAATACCATGTATTTAAGCGACTTCTCGTAATACTCCTGTGTCACGTCAAGTGTGACATACTCCTTTGCGCCCAGCTTGTAGGCATTCTCTTCGTTTGTTTTCAGCTGCTCTGCTGAAAAACCACCTGTGTTGGCACATGCAGCATATACTTCATATCCGTCCTGTGCCAGTTTCATTACTGTGTAAGAGGTATCCAAACCTCCGCTAAAAGCAACAACTACTTTTTTCATCTTTATTTTAATTTTGAACTTCTTAAACTTCTTAAACTCTTAAACTCTAACCGTTAACCGCTAACCGTTAACCATTAAAACTCAATCCCCCTCTTCGTGAGTGTTTTCATTACCTCCTGGAACACATGCGAGGGCGTTGGTTCTCCCTTGTGCTGTTTGGGGTCGTAGAGCATACCTGTGCAAATGCAGAACTTCCTGTTCTTTGCTACCAGGATGTCGTGGTTTACGCATCCCTTGCATCCTCGCCAGAATGCCTCGTCGTCAGTCAACTGGCTGAAGCTTACAGGAACGTAACCTAATGCCGTATTCATCTTCATTACGGCATCGCCTGATGTGAGGGAGAATATCTTTGCTTCCGGCCATCGTATTCGTGCCAGCGTGAAGGTATAGTCCTTGATGTTCTTTGCTACTCCGAGCCCCTGATAGTCAGGATGTACAATGAGACCTGATGTGGTGACATACTGCTTGTTGCCCCAGGTCTCAATGTACGAGAAGCCTACGAACCTGTCGTTCTCGTCGAGGGCTATTACTGCCTTGCCCTCCTTCATCTTTGTTGCCACATACTCATGTGTGCGCTCTGCGATTCCTGTGCCACGTTTCTTCGCAGCCTCGCGTATGGTGTCGAGTATCTCGTCAACATACTTCTCGTGCGAAGCGTCAGCAACCAAAATCCTGATGTTGTGTTCTGCTTTATTCTCCATTCAATATCTTAATAATCTTTTTCTTTTTCTTTAACCTATAACCGCTAACCTATAACCGCTAACCTATAACCGCTAACCGCCAACCTTTATATATTAGGTATCACCGCCGTCAGTTGGTCGGCAATGTCCACGTGGCTCACCCCTTCTCTTATTACGAGGAATATGGTGTCGTCGCCCGCTATTGTTCCAAGCACATCCTTCAGGCCAGCCGAATCGATGTTGCTCGCTATGCCGTTGGCAAATCCTGGACTGGTATGTATTACAGCCATATTGCCAGAGAATGATATACCCCTGTATGCAGTTTGCAGACTTTGTGTCACCTCGCTTCTTGGAGAAGTGTGTGCTGGATTGTGCTGCCTCTTGTATGCCGTTTCGTTGGGGATTACGTAGTAGTACTTCCCCTCCGCATTGGCGGCCTTCGCCACTTTCAGGCGCTTGAAGTCGCGCGATAGCGTGCTCTGTGTCACTTCTATGTGTTGCCTTGCAAGAGCCTGTATCACCTCTTCCTGAGAACTCATCTCATTCTGGGTCAGCAACAGCCTCAATGCCGCCAGGCGGTCGTTCTTGCTATACGTATTTTGCATATTCATTCATGCTTTAAGCGAATCAGTTTGCAAAGTTATGAATTTTTATGCAAACAACCAAATAAAAATGCAAAAATATGCAAGATTTTGCAATTTTGAACAATTTAGGCGTTATCTTGGGCTTGCCAATAGATTTTTATTTGAAGGAAATTGTTATTTTTGTACAGTAAACTGTTGGTGGAATGAAGTTTTTTTCGTAACTTTGCAAACTGAATGAAAAAACAGTAGACAAATGGAAGTTATTCAGAGTTTTACAATTGACCATACTCGGCTGAAGCCTGGCATTTATGTGTCGCGTGAAGACAAGGGATTTACCACTTTCGACCTGCGGATAACGGAGCCGAATAAGGAGCCTGCTGTGGCTCCTGCGGCGATGCACAGTCTTGAGCACCTGATGGCAACTTGGTTCCGCAACATCGAGTCGAAGGATGATGTGGTGTATGTTGGTCCGATGGGCTGCCTGACAGGAATGTATATCATCATGTTGGGCAACTACACAGTAGAGGATATGCGTCGCCTGACGATAGAATGCCTCAAGTGGATTCTTACCCAGACGGAGGTGCCTGCAACTCGCCCTGAGGCCTGCGGCAATTACTTACTGCACGACCTGCCGATGTGTCATTGGGAGAGCCGCCGCTATCTCGACCGCCTGGAGCATGATTTCCACAGCGAGTATTCAAAACTTCAGATTACTCTCGAAGACGGCAAGGTATTCGCGGATGCATAGCATCTCGAAACTTGAATAAATGAAAAAGAGGTGCTCATAAGGCGTGATGTGTGGTTAAAGTTTCTTAAAAAATTTGCCACTCCGCGCGATTTTTTGTAATTTTGTTCAGAAAATCCGCACCCCATAGGAAATGGGACGCAGCCTGAATGGCTAAGCGGATGGTGATTGTTATAACCAAAAAGACAAAAAGAAAGTATGAAAAATATAACAAGTGATTTCAGAAAGTTTGCTACGAGCAAGCTTCGCATGAGCGGCATGACGCTGGACGATGTTGTTGCAGCACAGTATCAGTATCTTAACCCTTACATTCTGGAGGAGCGTCAGTTGAACGTTACCCAGATGGATGTGTTCTCTCGCCTGATGATGGATCGCATCATCTTCCTCGGCACACAGATTGACGACTATACTGCCAATACCATTCAGGCGCAGTTGCTGTACCTTGACTCGACAGATCCAGGCAAGGACATCTCTATCTACCTGAACAGTCCTGGTGGCAGCGTGACGGCTGGTTTGGGAATTTATGATACGATGCAGTTCATCTCTTCCGATGTGGCTACTATCTGCACAGGTATGGCAGCATCGATGGGTGCTGTGCTCCTCGTGGCAGGTCAGGAGGGCAAGCGCTCGGCTTTGCCTCACTCTAGGGTGATGATTCACCAGCCTCTGGGTGGTGTACAGGGTCAGGCTTCAGATATTGAGATTGAGGCTCGTGAGATTCAGAAATTCAAGAAGGAACTCTATACCATCATCTCAAACCACTCTCACACTCCATACGACAAGGTGTGGGCTGACTCTGACCGCAACTATTGGATGACGGCTGAGGAGGCACGTGAGTATGGTATGATTGATCAGGTGCTGAAGAAGAAGTAAGATGTAAGAGGGAAGAAGTTAGAATGGCAAAAAAGAAAGTAAATAGATGTAGTTTCTGCGGCAGGGATGAGCACGATGTAGCTTTGCTCATCACTGGTATGGACGGCTTTATATGTGCCGACTGCATCAGGCAGGCTTATTCCATCATTCAGACCATCGACAAGAACGGTGCTGCTGACGGCTCTGTGGCTGGCGGCCAGACAACGGGTATGACGATGGCGAAGGTGCCGAAGCCGCAGGAGATAAAGGATTATCTTGACCAGTATATCATAGGGCAGGACGAGGCAAAGAAATTCCTCTCCGTTGCCGTATATAACCACTATAAGCGCTTGTCACAGCCAGAGGATGACGACGGTGTGGAGATAGAGAAGTCGAACATCATCATGGTGGGTTCGACAGGAACGGGCAAGACCCTTCTGGCGCGCACCATAGCAAAACTGCTCAATGTGCCGTTTACCATCGTCGATGCTACGGTATTCACGGAGGCCGGCTATGTGGGCGAGGATGTGGAGAGCATCCTGAGCCGTCTGCTGCAGGTTGCCGACTACGACCTGGCTGCTGCGCAGAGGGGCATAGTGTTCATCGATGAGATAGACAAGATTGCCCGCAAGTCAGATAACCCAAGCATCACGCGCGACGTGAGCGGTGAGGGCGTGCAGCAAGGTTTGCTGAAACTGCTTGAGGGAACAATGGTCAATGTGCCGCCAAAGGGTGGACGCAAGCATCCTGACCAGGATTACATCCACGTGGATACGAGGAATATCCTCTTTATCTGCGGAGGTGCCTTCGACGGCATTGAGCGTAAGATTGCACAGAGGATGAATACTCACACTGTTGGCTACCAGAGCGTGCAGAATGTGCGCAATATTGACAAGGATGCTATGATGCAGTATATCGCTCCGCAGGACTTGAAGTCTTTCGGACTGATACCTGAGATTATTGGCCGCCTGCCTGTGCTGACACATCTTAATCCGCTTGACCACGATGCGCTGAGACGCATTCTCGTAGAGCCGAAGAACAGCATCGTGAGACAGTATATCAAGCTCTTCAAGATGGACAAGATAACACTCACATTCACCACCGAAGCCCTTGACTTCATCGTCGATAAGGCGGTAGAGTACAAGCTGGGTGCGCGAGGCCTGAGGTCTATTGTGGAGAATATAATGACGGATGCGATGTTCGAAGCTCCGTCGAAGAATCTTTCAAAATTTGAAGTAACCAAGGAATATGCCGAAAGTCAACTTGCTAAAACCGCTTAAGGAATACTTCGGCTTTGACTCGTTCAAGGGTCAGCAGGAGGAAATTATCCGGCATCTGCTTGCTGGCAAGGATTGCTTTGTCCTTATGCCTACAGGCGGCGGCAAGTCGCTGTGCTACCAGCTTCCGTCGCTCATCATGGATGGTACGGCCATCGTGGTGTCGCCCCTTATCGCCCTGATGAAGAATCAGGTTGACGTGATAAACGGCATCAGCGAGCATGACGGAATAGCCCACTGCATGAATTCCTCGATGAACAAGGCGGCCATCGACCAAGTGAAGGCTGACATCAAGAGTGGCATCACAAAACTGCTCTATATGGCGCCCGAGTCGTTGCAGAAAGAGGAGAATGTGGCTTTCCTGAAGGAGATAAAAGTGTCGTTCTTTGCTGTTGACGAGGCACATTGTATCTCAGAATGGGGACATGATTTCCGTCCTGAGTACAGACGCATCCGGCCTGTTGTTGATGCCATAGGAAGGGCGCCAATTATCGCCTTGACGGCGACGGCGACGGAGAAAGTGCGTGCCGACATCAAGAAAAACCTTGAGATTCCGAAGGCAAAGGACTTCATGAGTTCGTTCAACAGGCCCAGCTTATATTATGAGGTACGCGCGAAGACACCCGATATCGACAAGCAGATAATAAAATTCATCCGCCAGCATGAGGGCAAGAGCGGAATAGTATATTGTCTCTCAAGGAAAAAGGCAGAAGACCTTGCCGAGGTGCTGAAGACAAACGACATCAAGGCGGCGGCTTATCATGCAGGTCTTGATACGGCTGTGCGCAACGAGACACAGGACGATTTCCTTATGGAGCGCATAGACGTGATATGTGCCACCATAGCCTTCGGAATGGGTATCGACAAGCCTGACGTGCGCTTCGTGATACATTATGACATTCCGAAGTCGCTGGAAGGATACTATCAGGAGACAGGCCGTGCAGGACGCGATGGAGGAGAAGGACTGTGTATAGCCTTCTATTCCCACAAAGACCTGCTGAAGCTTGGAAAATTCATGGAGTCGAAGACTGTTGCCGAACAGGAAATAGGCAAGCACCTGCTTCAGGAGACGGCAGCCTATGCGGAGTCGTCGATATGCCGCAGGAAGATGCTGCTGAAATACTTTGGCGAGGACTATCCGTATGACAACTGCGGCAACTGTGACAACTGCAAGCATCCGAAGGTAAGGATAGAGGCGGCAGAAGGCCTGAAGGCTGTGCTGACGTCGATACTGGCTGTGAAGGAGAATTTCAAGACGGCTTATGTCATAGACTTCATCAAGGGTCGCGCTACTGACGACATCGTATCGCACGGACATAACGAACATCGCGAGTTCGGATGCGGGGAAGACATGAACGAGAAGTTGTGGAATCCAATTATCCGCGAAGCGATGGTCGAGGGATATATCAAGAAGGAAGTCGAGAGCTATGGCAACCTGAAGGTGACTTCTGCAGGCAAGAAATGGCTCAAGGCTTACAAGCCAGGCGTCGAGTTCTATGTTACGGAGGATAACAGTTTCTCTGACGAAGAACCCGAAGGAAGCGCTGGAGGCGGAGCACTTGATGAGGAACTCTTCCACATTCTTAAGAGCCTGCGTCGCGAAGTGGCAAAGGAGAAGGGCGTGCAGCCTTATATCGTCTTTATGGAAGCTTCACTCGAACAGATGGCGACGATGTATCCTGTCACGATGGAGGAACTGCAGACAATCCAGGGAGTAGGGCAGGGCAAGGCAAGACGCTTCGGCAAACCGTTCCTGGACGTCATAAAGAAATACTGCGAGGAAAACGAGATTATCCGTCCGGAAGATATCAGGGTAAAGACCGTAGCAAAGAACTCTATCGGAAAACTGAAGATAGTACAGTGTATCGACAGAAAGATGTCTCTTGATGACATCGCCAAGTCTATGAGCCTGAAGATGCCTGAGTTGCTCGACGAGCTTGAGGCTATAGTATATAGTGGTACGAAGGTTGACCTGACCTACTATATCGAAGACATCATGGACGAAGAGCAGATAGACGACATCTACGGATATTTTGCTGAGGCTGAGACAGATAGCCTCAAGGATGCTTATGAGGAATTCAACGGTGCATACACCGATGAGGAGATAAGGCTCATAAGGCTGATGTATATAAGTGAAAATGCGAATTAACGAAAACGATAACGAAAACGAAAATAAAAGAAAATAAAAAAGAAAATGGCACAACAAGAAGATGTATTTAAGAAAATCGTAGGTCATTGTAAGGAATATGGTTTTGTGTTTCCTTCAAGTGATATTTATGATGGATTAGGAGCTGTTTATGACTACGGTCAGAACGGCGTTGAGATGAAAAACAATATCAAGCAGTACTGGTGGCAGTCGATGGTGCTGCTGCATGAGAATATCGTCGGCATTGATTCGGCTATCTTCATGCACCCTACAATCTGGAAGGCCTCAGGCCACGTTGACGCATTCAACGACCCACTCATTGACAACAGGGATTCCAAGAAGAGATATCGCGCTGACGTGCTCATCGAGGAGCAGATGGCGAAATATGAGGACAAGATTGCCAAAGAGATAGAGAAGGCAAAGAAAAAGTTCGGCGATTCCTTCGATGAGGCTAAGTTCCGCGAGACAAATCCTCGCGTGCTGGAGAACCAGAAGAAGTTCGACGACCTGCATGCGCGCTATTCCGAGGCTATGAACAAGATGGACCTCGAGATGCTCAAGCAGATAATCCTTGACGAAGAGATAGTTTGTCCTATCAGCGGCACACGCAACTGGACCGACGTGCGTCAGTTCAACCTGATGTTCTCAACCGAGATGGGTGCTTCTGCTGACAACAGCATGAAGATATACCTCCGTCCTGAGACGGCACAGGGTATTTTTGTGAATTACCTCAACGTGCAGAAGACTGGTCGCATGAAGATTCCATTCGGCATCGCACAGATTGGTAAGGCGTTCCGTAACGAGATTGTGGCTCGTCAGTTCATCTTCCGCATGAGGGAGTTCGAACAGATGGAGATGCAGTTCTTCATCAAGCCTGGCACAGAGCTCGACTGGTTCGCAAAGTGGAAGGAGACACGTATGAAGTGGCACCAGAATCTGGGTATGGGAGCAGAGAACTATCGCTTCCACGACCACGACAAGCTGGCTCACTATGCTAATGCCGCAACAGATATCGAGTTCCGCATGCCGTTCGGATTCAAGGAGGTGGAGGGTATCCACTCTCGTACAAACTTCGACCTCTCACAGCATGAGAAGTTCAGCGGAAAGCAGATAAAGTACTTCGATCCGGAAATCAACGAGTCATATACTCCGTATGTCATCGAGACATCAATAGGTGTTGACCGCATGTTCCTCTCTGTGCTCTGTCACTCTTACGAGGAGGAGAAACTGGAGAACGGCGAGACACGCACAGTGCTCCATCTGCCTGCTGCGCTGGCTCCTGTGAAGCTGGCTGTATTCCCTCTGACAAAGAAGGACGGCCTGCCAGAGAAGGCTCGTGAGATTATCGATGACCTGAAGTTCCACTTCAACTGTAAGTATGAGGAGAAGGACCAGATTGGCAAGCGCTATCGTCGTCAGGACGCAATCGGTACTCCATTCTGTGTGACAGTAGATCACCAGACGCTGGAGGACAACACCGTAACCCTGCGTTATCGTGACACAATGGAACAGGTTCGCGTAAACATCGCCGACCTGCGCAATATGATTGAAGAAAAGGTTTCAATAACATCTTTACTTAAGAATCTGCAATAAACGAAGTATGCGTTCATACATTCACTTCATCTCGGCTGTATGCCTGGTAATGCTTGTAGCGACTGTAACATCTTGCAAGGAAGATACAAGCAGCGTAACCAATTATGATAACTGGGAATCACGCAATACAGCGTATTTCTCCCAGAAATTCAGGGAGGCACAGGATTCTGTTGCGGCAGGCAAGACGAATTGGAAACTGCTCAAGTCTGTCTATAAGGCTGCAAATTCCAATGCCGAAACGGATTATGTCATTGCCCATATCATACAATGCTCACACGATGAGGAGACTCCTGTAACTCTGGCAACGGATTCTGTGTATATGCATTATCGCGGAAGACTGATTCCAAGAGACCAGTATGTGCAGGATACCACGACATACGCTAAGGAAGGTGTGATGTTTGATACTTCGTATTATGGAGAGACGTTGGACCTGAATACTGCAATACCTGCCAAGTTCGCAATGAAGGACCTCGTGGATGGTTTGCAGACGGCGTTGGCTTATATGCACGCAGGAGACCGCGTTGAGGTGATAGTGCCATACACTATGGGATATGGCACTACGTCGTCCAATTCGTCCATTCCTGCCTACAGCACCCTGAGGTTTGACGTTATGTTGGTATATATAGGTCATCCTGGTAAAAAAATGCCTAAAGTACAATGAGTAATCGCTTTGATGCTTCCGCCGTACACCACCTTAGTGGTATGTACCAAAACTGGTTCCTGGATTATGCCTCTTACGTAATCCTTGAACGTGCCGTTCCGCATATTGAGGATGGATTGAAACCTGTTCAGCGGCGCATCCTGCACTCGATGAAGCGCATGGATGACGGACGGTATAACAAGGTGGCGAATATCGTAGGACACACCATGCAGTTCCATCCGCATGGTGATGCTTCTATTGGCGATGCATTGGTGCAACTGGGTCAGAAAGACCTGCTTATTGATACACAGGGTAACTGGGGTAATATCCTGACTGGTTCCAGTGCTGCTGCGCCCCGTTATATTGAGGCCCGACTGAGCAAATTTGCCCTTGAGACGGTCTTCAATCCCAAGACGACGGAGTGGCAGATGTCCTATGACGGACGTAACAAGGAACCGATCACTCTGCCTGTGAAATTCCCTCTGCTGCTCGCACAGGGAGTGGAGGGCATCGCCGTAGGCCTGAACTCGAAGATAATGCCTCACAACTTCAACGAGATATGTGATGCTGCCATTGCATATCTGCGTGGTGAGGAGTTCCATCTTTATCCAGACTTCCCTACTGGAGGCAGTGTTGACGTTTCGCGTTATAACGACGGCCAGCGTGGAGGAAGCATAAAGGTCAGGGCTAAAATAGAGAAGATTGACCAGAAGACGCTCGTAATACGCGATATACCGTACTCCAAGACTTCAGAGACTCTGATTGACTCAATCACGAAGGCTGTCAATCTGGGTAAGATAAAGGCCCGTAAGGTGGAAGACCTGACAGCCTCCAACGTAGAGATACTGGTGCATCTGGCGCCTGGCGTGTCTTCGGACAAGACGCTGGACGCTCTGTATGCCTTTACTGACTGCGAGATAAGCATTTCGCCTAACTGCTGCGTCATCAAGGACAGAAAGCCGCAGTTCCTCACGGTCAGCGACGTGCTGGCTGCATCGGCAGACCAGACGATGGCTCTGCTGAAGCGTGAGCTGGAGATACGGCGCGACGAGTTGCTTGAACAGCTCTTCTTCTGCTCTTTGGAGAAGATATTCATAGAGGAACGTATATATAAGGACAGGAAATACGAGAATGCTGCCAGCATGGATGCTGCGTGTGAGTATATCGATGAGAGACTGACACCGTTCTATCCGCAGTTCGTACGCGAAGTGCGCAAGGAGGATATCCTCCGGCTTATGGAGATAAGGATGAAGCGCATCTTGAAGTTCTCTAAAGACCAAGCCGACGACCTTATTGCCAAGATTGAGGCAGAGATAGCCGAGATAGAGAAAGACCTTGGCCGCATGGTTGACATAACATGCGAATGGTTCGAGCACTTGAAGGAAAAATACGGCGCAGAGCATCCGCGTCTTACGGAGATACGTAACTTCGACACCATCGAGGCTGCCAAGGTGGTGGAGGCAAACAGAAAGCTGTACATCGACCGTCAGGAAGGATTCGTCGGTACAGGCCTCAAGAATGCCGAATATGTATGTAACTGTTCTGACTTGGATGATATCATTATCTTCTATAAGGACGGAAAATACAAGGTCACCAAGATAGCCGAGAAGATGGATGTAGGCAAGAATGTCCTGCATCTGCAGGTGTGGAAGAAGGGCGACAAGCGTACCGTCTATAATGCTGTCTATCGTGACGGCAGGGGAGGGCGCTATTTCGTCAAACGTTTCTGCGTCGATGCCAGTACGCGTGACAAGGAGTATGATTTCACTATGGGTACTCCGGGCAGTCGCGTGATATACTTCACGGCAAACGCTAATGGTGAGGCAGAGGTGATAAAGGTCACCCTCGAGCCGGGACCAAAGATTAAGAAGATTTTCTTTGACTATGACTTCTCTACTCTTGAGGTGAAGGGACGCGGAGCTCGCGGTAATCAGCTGTCGAAGATCCCTATTCATAAAATCGGCTTGAAGTCACACGGTCATTCTACGTTAGGAGGTCGCGAGATATGGTGGGACAAGGACGTCAACCGTCTGAATACCGACGGACATGGTGAGTTGCTTGGCAAATTCCATGATGACGAATCCATACTTGTTGTGCTCACGAGTGGTGACTTCTATATTACTACTGCTGATCCCAACAACCACTTCGAGCAGAATATCATGCGAATAGAGAAGTGGGATGAGAGGAAGGTCTGGACGGCTGTCCTCAAGGATGCCAGCAACAATATGTTCGGTTACATTAAGCGCTTTGAGATGGAGGCGGTGAAGAACCACCGCAACTTCATCGGCGATAACGGAATACAGGATGGGTCGCAGCTTCTGCTCTTGACTGATACAGTATATCCTCGCGTGAAGGTGACGTTTGGCGGAAATGACAGTTTCCGCGAGCCGCAGGAGATTGACTGTGAGCAGTTTATAGCTGTTAAGGGCTATAAGGCAAAAGGCAAGCGTATCTCTACTTTTGAGATTGAAGGAGTGGAGGAACTTGAGCCTACACGTTTCCCTGAGCCTGTGGAGGAACCTTCTGAGGAAGATAGCGAGGAAGAGGAGAACCTTGATCCTGATGCCGGCAAGTCGCAGCAGCAGGTTATAGACGAGCTGAACGGACAGTTGAGAATATTTGACGATGAATAGTCGTATATTATATGCGTTGTTGTTTCTGTTAGCATTATGTTCTCGCACATTTGCCCAGGATGTCGCTACACAGTTTGCTGTAGGACAATCTGACTATCTTGATACATATCTCTCTCCTGAGAAATACAGGGGTCCGGAATTCCGATTCGTCTCTGAGGTGCTCAGGAAGAGTACTATGCTCCGGCACGAGGGTGCGATAGCATATACCCATAATCGTGCAAGGAATGCTCACGAGCTCTCGGGGCACTATGATTTCACTTTTGCCCTGATGAAATGCTGGACTTTCGCTAATGAAAATCTTACGCTGAGAGTCGGTGGAATGGTGGATTTTTGGCTCGGATTCACTTATAACACCCGTAACAGCGCCAACAATCCTGCCCAGGGGTATGTCTCTCTCGCAATAGGCCCTAATGTGATGGCGTCGTACAAGCTGGCTGACCTGATAAAGTCCCCGTCATCGGGCTTTGTGAGGTTTCTCTCGACGTTAACGGTCAACTACCAGATGCGTATGCCTTGGCTGGGGCTGATGTTCTCGCCCGCATACGGACAGTCTTATTATGAGATATTCTCGCGGGGCAACTATGACCATAACATAGTGTTCACCTCTCTTGCAACCTTCCAGATGCGTCAGCAGGTGAGCATTGATATCCCATTAAAGAATCGCACATCCTTACGGGTCGGATATATTTCAGACATCCGTCAGGCAAAGCCCAACAACCTGAAGCAGCATATTTACTACAATGCCGCCACGATAGGTGTGGTGATTAAGGAAGTAGTTTTTTAAGGGGAGTGAAATAGGGGAGTGAAATAAGGGAGTGAAATAAGGGAGTGAAATAGGGGAGTAATAAAATAAACTGTCATCTTTCAACTGTTTATAAATGAAGTTTTCTTTTTTCTTTTCGTTGAAACATGCTGTCTTCCTGTTGTTGACAGTCATGTTTACAGCCTGTGTCGATGTGGAAGAGTACAGCTCTGATGCCGAGAGCAATATGGAGGCTTTGTGGACAATCATGGATGAGCACTACTGCTTCTTCAACGAGAAGAAGGCAACGTTGGGAGTGGATTGGGATGAGGTTCATGAGCGTTATCGTCGTAATGTGAGTCCTAAGATGACCGGCTATCAGCTGTTTGAGTTCCTCGGTAATATGATTGGCGAGCTGAGGGACGGACATGTAAATATGTCCTCTTCCTTCGATTTGGCCCGAAATTGGTCTTGGAAAGAGGATTACCCCACAAACTTTTCTGACACCCTGCAGCGTAAGTATATGGGTACGAAGTATGGCATCTCCGGCGGCTTGTCCTATCGTATTCTTGATGATAATGTAGGATATATCTACGTCGGGAGCTTTGTCGATGCCTTCGGCGAAGGAAATATTGATGAGGTGCTGTATTTCCTCGCATCTTGTAACGGCCTGATAGTCGATGTCCGTAATAATGGGGGAGGGGAGTTGAGTGAGGCCACGCGTCTTGCGGCCCGTTTCTGCAATTCCCGCACGTTGGTGGGATATATGGCGCATAAGACTGGTACTGGGCGTTCTGATTTCTCCGCGAAAGAGGAGCAGTGGGTGGAGCCGTCATCAAATATCCGCTGGCAGAAGCCAGTTTGTGTACTTTCCAATCGTGGTGTGTATAGTGCTGCAAATGAGTTTGTTAAGTATATGAAGGCGATGGGTCATCGTGTTGTTGGTGATACGACGGGCGGTGGTTCCGGAATGCCGTTTTCTGCCGAATTGCCTAATGGTTGGAGCATTCGTTTCTCAGCCTGTCCGATGTATGATGTGAATGGAATATGTACGGAGGAGGGTGTGGAACCGGATGTTAAGGTTGGTATTACCGACGAAGACTTCGCCAAGGGCGTGGATACCATCATAGAAACTGCTCGTCAATTATTACGATAGTCTCCCCCCGTCGTCGCCGAGTAGCCGCCGCGCACACCCCCGCACCCCTGCGTCGGCGGCAGTATTCGTATGTCCCGAAAGTAGTTGAATAAACCAATTAACCAATTAACCAATTAACCAATAAACCAATTAACCGATATACCAAATAAGAGTGCCCCTGCAATCTCTTTTTATAAAGGTTATAGTTTAAAGGTTCTTTTAGTCGACTAAAGCCTTTGGACTCCGCCTGCGCCTGAGCACCTACGGAGCGCAAGAAAAGCAGCAGAGCTGAGCGTAAGTAGTTTAATAGACCAAGCGGAGGCCGCAAAAAAATGCAGTCTCCGCTTTTGCTGTAGAGGGAGGGTGAAAGTCAAAGCCTGTGCCACTCGATTTTTTGAAAAAAATAAAAAAATACACAAAAAATTTGGCAGTTGTTCATTAATTGATTAACTTTGCAGCGCAAATGTAATGGCCCATGGATAAAATTCGCAATATAAAACTCTTCAAGAACTATTACAAGGATTTCTATGTGGCGCAGACAAAAACGGTACGCGACAAGATAAACTCTGTACTAAAACTGGTTGAAACACAGAGGATGATTCCTAAAAAGTTCTTTAGAATAATTGAAGGTTCTGACGGAATATATGAGATAAAGGTTGAAATTGACAGTAACATCTATCGCATCTTCTGCTGTATGGATAGTGGTGCAGTGGTAGTACTGTTCCACGGATTCCAGAAGAAGACACAGAAAACGCCTTTGAAGGAAATCAAACGGGCGGAAGCAATTAAGAAAGAATATTTTAAAAGTAAGGAGGCACAATAATGGACGCAAAGAAAAAAGAAGCAATTATGGAGTGTTCAAGTTTCGATGAACTACTTGATGCTGAGTATGGTGAGCGTGGAACAGAAGCTCGTGAGAAATTTGAAACTGAGGCCGAGGCATTCTGCTTAGCGGAATGCTTAAAGGAGCAGCGTCGTTTGGCAGGACTGACTCAGGAGCAGTTAGCTGCTAAGATTGGCACGAAGAAGAGTTATATCTCAAAAATAGAGAACGGCCACGCTGATGTGCAGCTCTCCACACTCTTCCGTATTTTTTCAGGATTGGGAAGACGCATTTCTCTCACGGTATTGTAGTCATCAGGCTCACGAAGGCAGATAATAGACCAAGCGGAGGCCGCAATAAAATGCAGTCTCCGCTTTCACATATAATAAGAGTGCCCTTGCAATCTCTGCAAGAGCACTCAAACAACTCAAAATCATGAAACACACACAAACCTACTTGTTCAGCTTATAGTCGATGCCCAGTATTGTCGCGGTGAGCGTGAGGAACTGCGCTATTGCGAGCAATACGTTTGCCGCGATGTCATTGTCTTGGCTTATGAGCATCGAA
>CACYKA010000040.1 GCA_902774795.1 uncultured Prevotellaceae bacterium
TAATATATACATTCTTCCACCCCCCTTCTTCGAACAAGGCCCCCCAAAATAGCAAAAAATTAACCAATTAACCAGTTAACCAATTAACCATGCAATTTTAAAAACAAATGCAAAAATCTGTTAACAAAAGTGTATGTTTTGGAATGGTGAGCAAGGGATTGACAAATATTGCGATAAGGCTTGTAACTATGCCTAATTGCAACATTTTAACTGAACTAAAAAGTACATTCTACAAAGTATTTTTAAGATATTGCTATTTAACTTTCTTTAAAAAATCATTCGCTTTCTCCTCAGCCATTTTTATACCTCGCAGAGGCTAATATATGCTCAAATTTAATCAAAAATTTGCCCTTTTCTTTTGGAATTTGAGATGTTTTTATCTAATTTTGACCTAGCTTATAAGGTGTTTTTCATTTTTTAATTGGTTTATTGGTTAATTGGTTTATTGGTTAATTGGTTAATTCAACTACTTTCGGGGTACACGAATACTGCCGCCGACGGCTCTCTGTGACAGGCTCACAGGGGTAGCTGGAGGCGGTTCTTGCTTTTTTTTGCCCTTTTCTTTTGAAGTTTGGATTTTTTTTCTTAATTTTGCAGCGAATTTTTAATAAGGGGAGTGAGAAGGGAGTGAGAGTGGAGTGAAGAAAGGGAGTGGAAAAGGGAGTGGAAAAGGGAGTAAAAATTTATATAACATTTAAAATAAAAACAATCATGGGTAATTTTGTTAAAGAATTCAAGGAGTTTGCTGTTAAAGGCAACGCAATTGACATGGCTGTCGGTGTGATCATCGGCGGTGCGTTCGGAAACATCGTAAACAGTATCGTTAACGACATCATCATGCCTCCTATCGGATGGCTCATTGGCGGAGTAGATTTCTCTGACCTGAAAGTGGAACTGCCAAAAGTTGTTCACGAAGGCATAGAGTTGGCTCCTACTACCATCAATTACGGTAGCTTCATCGAGACCATCATCAACTTCTTCATCATCGCATTCTGCGTATTCATGATGGTGAAGGGCATTACAAAGATGAAGAACCTGAAGGCAAAGGAGGATGCTGAAGCAGAGGCTACTGCAGCACCTGCTGAGCCAAGCGCAGAGGAGAAACTGCTGACAGAGATTCGCGATTTGCTGGCTAAGAAGTAAAGGTTATAGTTTACCGTTTACGGTTTACAGTTTACGGTTTATAATTTACAGTTTAAAGAAACTTTGATGACTGCTAAGGAAATAAGAGAATCTTTCAAGAAATTCTTTGAAAGCAAAGAACACCTCATCGTGCCGAGTGCTCCGATGGTGGTGAAGGACGACCCGACGCTGATGTTCACCAATGCCGGTATGAACCAGTTCAAGGACATCATCCTGGGCAACACCACCCCTAAGAGCCGCAGACAGGCCGACACACAGAAATGTCTCCGCGTGAGCGGCAAGCACAACGACTTGGAAGAGGTGGGACACGACACTTATCACCACACCATGTTCGAGATGCTCGGAAACTGGAGTTTCGGAGACTACTTCAAGAAGGAGGCTATCTCATGGGCGTGGGAATATATCGTTGATGTGCTGAAGATAGACCCTGCTGACCTCTATGCCACCGTATTCGAGGGCTCTGAGGAAGAGGGCTTGGCACGCGATGACGAGGCTGCTGCCATCTGGGAGCAGTTCCTGCCGAAGGACCACATCATCAACGGCAACAAGCACGACAATTTCTGGGAGATGGGCGACACAGGCCCATGCGGACCTTGCTCTGAGCTGCACGTTGACTCACGCTCTGCCGAAGAGAAGGCCAAGGTGCCCGGAAAGGACCTTGTGAACAAGGACCACCCACAGGTGATAGAGATATGGAACCTCGTCTTCATGCAGTTTAACAGAAAGGCTGACGGCTCGCTCGAAGAACTGCCTGCTAAGGTTATCGACACGGGTATGGGTTTCGAACGCCTGGTACGCACGCTGCAGGGCAAGACTTCAAACTACGACACCGACGTATTCCAGCCACTCATCAAGACGATGGCCGACATGGCAGGATGCAAATACGGCGAGTCTGAAGAGAAGGATGTGGCTCTGCGCGTAATCGTGGATCATCTGCGTGCAATCGCTTTCGCCATTGCCGACGGACAGCTGCCAAGCAACGCCAAGGCGGGCTACGTGATACGCCGCATACTGCGCCGTGCCGTAAGATACGGATACACCTTCCTGGGACAGAAAGAGGCATTCATATACAAGCTGGTGCCGACACTCGTAGCAGAGATGGGCGAGGCATTCCCCGAACTGCCTGCACAGCAGAAGCTCATCATGAAGGTGATGCAGGAGGAGGAAAGCGCATTCCTGCGCACTCTGGAGAACGGCATCAAACTGCTGCAGGGCATCACCGACGAGACAAAGGCTGCCGGCAAGACAGTGATAGCAGGCGACAAGGCTTTCACCTTGTTCGACACCTACGGATTCCCGCTTGACCTGACAGAGCTGATTTGCCGCGAGCAGGGTCTGACCGTTGACGAAGAGGGCTTTGCAAAGTGCATGGAGCAACAGAAGAATCGTGCAAGGAATGCTGCCGAGGTGCATCTGGGTGACTGGGTGACGATCAACGATAACGGTAACGAAAACGAAAACGGTAACGAAAACAATATTTCGACCTTCGTAGGATATGACTACACGGAATATCCCTGCCACATCGTGAAATACCGCGAGGTGAAGCAGAAGAGGGGTACGGCATACGAGATGATTCTCGACAACACTCCTTTCTACGGAGAGATGGGTGGCGAGGTCGGCGACTCCGGAGTACTCGTAAGCGAGAACGAGGAGATAAAAGTGCTGGACACCAAGAAGGAAAACGGCGTTGCTATACACATCGTTGACAAGATACCTGAGAACTGCGAGGCAGAATTCATGGCATGCGTGGATACTGACAAGCGCAGGGCCGTTGAGAGCAACCACACCTGCACTCACCTACTCGACCAGGCTCTTCGCGAGGTACTGGGAGACCACGTGGAGCAGAAGGGCTCGCTCGTGACTGCCGACTACCTGCGTTTCGACTTCTCACACTTCGAGAAGGTGACACCAGAGCAGATTCGCGAGGTGGAGCATATCGTTAACGAACGCATACGCCAGAACCTCCCACTTGAGGAATTCCGCGACACACCTATTGAGGAAGCCAAGCAACTCGGAGCCATCGCCCTCTTCGGCGAGAAATACGGCGACCGCGTCCGCGTGGTGAAGTTCGGTTCGTCAGTAGAATTCTGCGGCGGATGTCACGCTGCTGCCACTGGACAGATAGGCATGGTACGCATACTGAGCGAAAGCAGCATCGCTGCCGGAGTACGCCGTATCGAGGCCATCACGGGCAAAGCCGTAGAAGACCTGATTGACAGGGCACAGGATTTCCAGAACGACCTGAAGGGTCTCTTCAACAATGCTCCGAACCTGTTTGAGACAATATCCAAGGCCATAGCAGAAAACAAAGAACTGCAGGCACAGGTGGATGAATTCAAGTCACAGAAGGCCGGACAATTCAAGGAGAAACTCATACAGGACGCCAAGGAGAAGGACGGCATAAAGATTCTGAGTGCCGTGCTGCCTATTGATGCGCAGAATGCCAAGGACATGGCGTTCCAGCTGAGACAGCAGTTCCCTGAAAAGATGGTAGTAGCAATCGGTTGTGTATCACAGGGCAAGCCAAGCCTCACCGTAGCGCTGTCTGACGACCTCGTGAAAGAGGGCAAGAATGCCGGACAGATAGTACGCGAAGCCGGTAAGCTGATACAGGGCGGCGGAGGCGGACAGCCTCACTTCGCAACAGCCGGAGGAAAGAATACGGAAGGTCTTAAGAGCGCAGTTGACTTAATCGTTGAGTTAGCTCTGGCATAAGAGACTTACGGATAGACAACGTAACAGAACATGTAGCCTGGAAATCCTGACTTAGGACGCGAGGCTGCATGTTTTTTATTATGCGCATAACGTCGTTGAGTTGCTCGTAGGGGAAGGTAAAGGTAAGCTGTTCCTCAACCTGACGCTCAACAATTTTTCCCTCTGCCTCAGCATTGGCAATGGCATCGCGTGAAGCCTCGCGATAGGCCACGATAAGTCCACCGGTGCCGAGATTGACACCGCCGTAATAGCGTATTACAAAGATAACGACATTTGTAAGACCTGCGCTGAGAAGGGCGCCATGAATGGGCTTGCCCGCAGTAGATGACGGTTCGCCGTCGTCATTTACGCGAAAAACGCTGCCGTCGCTACCCAGGCGGTAGGCATAGCACACGTGGCGGGCATCATAGTATTTCTTACGATAGAACTGCTGTAACTCCCTTACCTCTTCTGCCGTCTCAACAGGATGGGCGAAGGCATAGAACTTGCTTCGCTTTTCGGTATAATAGCCTTCAGAAGGAGAAGATATGGTAAGGTAGGTATCTTCCATCTAAATTTTCTTAAGGATAGCCTTCATAGTGGCAAGAGGGCGGCTCAGGTCATCACGGACATTCATAAGCTCATTGAAGAACTCAGAATAAACGGACTGAACCACATTCGGCTTGCGACGGCTCTTGTCGGCATGATCGTTGATAACAATGCGGATACCCTTGCTCTTGAGCTGAACATGGATGTCCTTACCTGCCATTATCGGGTCGCCGTCATAATGTATCACACCCGGATTAGTACGTGTAATATGAATGTCCTTGGCACGGAACGAACGTATCTTTGACGATTTGTCAAGAGTCTTGTTCATGAGATCCAGTCCCACCTGTGGCGCATCAAGGATATCAAACGGCTCCATAATAACGACATCAAGGAAGCCATCACTCATTGACGCCTTCGGAGCGATATAGGCATCATTGCCGTACTGTGAAGCGTTGGCGACAGAAATAAGGAAAGCCTTGTAAGGCTCCGCATCATTGCCGTCGAGAGTAACGGAATATGTCTCAGGCTCGTATTTCAGGCCCTCGATAAGCACATTCTCGATATATGTCAGGGGGCCGCGCTTGCCGGCATCAGCAAACTTCTGGGATATGAAGGCATCGAAGCCCATGCCGCAGGTGCAGAAGAAGGGATGATTGTTTATGACGCCGTAGTCAAGGTCATGAATGACACATTCCGTAATAACCTGCATCGCACCTTCCATATTGATGGGGAGCATCAGATGGCGGGCAAGTCCATTGCCAGAGCCACACGGGATGATGCCGAGTGCCGTACGGGTCTCAACAAGAGCGCGTGCGACTTCATTTACTGTGCCGTCACCACCGACAGCCACTACGATATCGACACCCATATCAGCCTTCTGACGTGCAATTTCGAAAGCATGACCAGGATGCTCCGTATAAACTATCTCGACCTCATTAACCGAATGGTCAATATATTTGTCCACTATCTCAGGCAACTGGTCTTTCTTGCCTACACCTGAGATAGGATTTACGATAAAAACTATTTTCTTGTTTTCAAGCATGGATTTTAAATTGTCCTGACTTCATCTTTGAGCTGCAAAAATAATAAAATGGCGCTTAAAATGACATATAAAGGAGGAGAAACGTGAATTATTTTCTAAAAAAGAGCATTTTCTGCAAAAAAAATTACTCTATGTCACATATTTTTTATATCTTTGCACGCGCAATTATAGTTTTGTAAACATACAAAATGGGACAACTACAAAAGAAATTCGAATCATATCGCTTACCACAGCGATTCATGGAGATGGGAGTCTATCCATATTTCCGTGAGATTACAAGCAAGCAGGGCACAGAGGTGTCAATGGGCGGACACAAGGTATTGATGTTCGGCTCAAACGCATACACAGGACTGGTCGGTGACCAGCGCATCTGCGATGCTGCAAAGCAGGCAATAGACCAGTATGGCACGGGATGTGCCGGAAGCCGCTTCCTCAACGGTACACTTGACATTCATGTGAAGCTTGAGAAGGACCTGGCTGAATTCGTACACAAAGACGAGGCGCTGTGCTTCTCTACCGGGTTCTCAGTAAATGCCGGTGTCATAGCAACTATCGGCGGTCGTGAGGACTACATCATCTGTGATGACAGAGACCACGCAAGTATCGTTGACGGCAGACGCCTGAGCTTCGCAAAGCAACTGAAGTACAAGCACAACGATATGGATGATCTGGAGAACATCCTGAAGAAACTTCCATATGATGCAATAAAGCTTATTGTTGTGGACGGTGTCTTCTCTATGGAAGGCGACCTCGCAAAACTGCCTGAAATCGTTGAGCTGAAGAAGAAGTACAACTGCTCAATAATGGTTGACGAGGCTCACTCTCTGGGCGTATTCGGTGACCACGGACGCGGTGTCTGCGACCATTTCGGACTTACCGACGAGGTGGACCTGATAATGGGAACATTCTCTAAATCGCTCGCATCAATAGGCGGATTCATTGCCAGCGACAGCGACACCATCAACTATCTGCGTCACACATCAAGAACATATATATTCTCTGCTTCGAATACTCCTGCAGCAACAGCTGCCGCACAGAAGGCGCTGGACATTCTGAAGGCTGAGCCGGAGATTATCGAGAAGCTGTGGAACGTGACCAACTATGCACTCAAGCGCTTCAAGGAAGAAGGTTTTGAGATTGGCGACACCGAGTCTCCTATCATACCTCTTTATATACGTGATGCCGACAAGACATTCCTCATCACGGCCCTGGCATTTGAGAGAGGCGTATTCATCAACCCGGTAGTGCCACCGGCATGTGCTCCGCAGGACACTCTGGTAAGATATGCGCTGATGGCAACACACACCAAGGAACAGGTTGACCGCTCTGTAGAAATACTGAAACAGATTTTCGTAGAGCAAGGCATCATAAAATAAGAAAATAAAGCTTTTAAGGTAAAAGAAAAAGGGGTGAAGTATTTAACTTTACCCCTTTATTGTAACCTTTACTCTCGATATGCGGCGTTGTTCCATCTTCAGAATCTCAAAAGACAGATTCTCATATTCGAACTTCTCGTGGATGCCAGGGAAGTCGCCTTTGAGTTCCAACAGCAGACCGGCAAGAGTATCAGCATCGCCAGCCTTCTCGAAATAGTCATCATCGAGGTCGAGGATGCGGCAGAAGTCAACAATCTTCGTCTTACCCTCAAAGACATAGGTGTTATAGTCGAGCTTAACATAGCTGTTGTCTTCCTCATCATACTCATCGCTTATCTCGCCCACAATCTCTTCAAGAATATCCTCAAGAGTTATGATGCCGCTGGTGCCGCCGAACTCGTCAACAACGATGGCGATATGAACCTTGTTTGTCTGGAACTCACGCAGCAGGTCGTCAATCTTCTTCGTCTCAGGAACGAAATAGGCAGGCCTTATGAGTGTCTGCCAACGGAAGGAGTCACCCTTGCCGATGTGAGGAAGGAGGTCCTTGATATAGAGAATACCACGAATATTGTCGATGCTACCCTGATAGACAGGGATACGACTGTAGTTATTCTCCACAATATTATCTATTACATCTTTGAATGATGACTTGATATCGATGTCTGCTATATCCTGACGCGATGTCATAATCTCGCGCACCATCTCGTCGCTGAAACGAATGATACCCTCAAGCATCTCCTTCTCATCACGAATCTCCTCTTTGTCTGTCATATCCAGCGCCTGCTCCAGCTCGTCAGCTGTAATGTCATAATTGGTACGCTGTACGAAACGCTCTGCCAATATACCGGAGCCAAGCAGCAGAGTACCTATCGGCCAGAACAACTGACGGAAGAACAGGATGCCATTGACGACATTGCGGCAGAATGCAAGGGGTGAGACACGCGAATATACCTTCGGAATTATCTCGCCGAAAAGCAGCAGCAGGAATGTCAGCAGAACAGTAAGGAAGAGGAACTTCACCCAATATGTCGTGCCGAAATCAACTACCTGAGAGAAGAAGTAGTTGAGCAGCATGATAATCGTCACATTGACGAAGTTGTTCGTAATAAGGATGGTTGCCAGAGTACGCTCCGAGTCATCCCTGAGCATCAGGATTTTCTTGTCTTTGGTATTGTCAGGGTTCAATTCCGACAAATCATTCGGCGACAAACTGAAGAATGCTATTTCTGCTCCGCTGGCAAAGCCGGAAACCAAGAGCAAGAATATTGCAGATATCAGGCATATTATAGCATCTATGCCTGGAGCGATAAATTGTATTTGCGATAACGGGTCGTCCATCAGGATTGTTGATTTGGTTTAGGAGTTAATAGTTCAAGATTCTCAACTATTACCTCTGTTGCAAGGCGTTGAACACCTTTCTTGTCGTCATACTGTCGATACTGCAGCTTGCCGTCAACATAAATCTTGTCACCCTTATGCACGAACTGCTCGACAATCTTTGCTAGACGGCGATAGAATACGAGATTATGCCAGTCAGTCCTGTCCGGCACTTTTGTTCCATTAGCAAGGGTATAGCCACGCTCTGTGGTAGCAAGACGCACATTGGCAACGGCCTGATCCTGGTCGAAATATCTTACTTCCGGCTCAGCACCTACATTACCTATAAGAATGACTTTATTCATGATAAAGGTTTTTCTGCACCTAAATAGTGGCAATGGAAATTCTTTCCTCGAGCAGCAGGGAACTGTGAGCGCTTGTCAACACACGTGAGAAGGTAATCACAGATACGATTATAGCAGTCAATTATTGATTCTGCCTTACACTGGGCAGTAAATGTGGTATCGCGATATTCGCACTTACCCAGATGATTTACTACTACACGCTTGAAATCGAGAGTCCCCTCATACCATCCAGGCAGTATCTCCTGCAGGCGCTTCTGCTCAGCAACCTTCGGATCGGTAGGAGCAACCTGACGCACAGCTTTCTTGTCCTT
The DNA here is from genome assembly GCA_902774795.1 of uncultured Prevotellaceae bacterium. Taxonomy (GTDB): domain Bacteria; phylum Bacteroidota; class Bacteroidia; order Bacteroidales; family Bacteroidaceae; genus Prevotella. Next base: position 8,801 of record CACYKA010000040.1, read on the forward strand.
GAAATCCTGCATCGTCTCGGCCTCGGTCTTAATGATGATAAAGTACTGACGCGAGCGCACTTTGTAACGCTTTGGGTACATATCATCGCTGGCCACATAATCACGCAGGTCAGCCTCCAGTTCAGGAGTGATCTCTATTTCATCTATATTGGAAAGGAATACGAGAGCCTCTTCGACATCATGCACAAGAGTCTCGTCATCAAAATATCTAAGATATAAGTTCATTATTCACAAAAAAGAAAAATAATAGCGAAAAAAAACAACAGGAAAAAGAGCGGAAAACGGGACTCGGACCCGCGACCCCAACCTTGGCAAGGTTGTGCTCTACCAACTGAGCTATTTCCGCATTAAAGAAATATACAACAAAAAGTGAAGAGGAGGAGACTCGAACTCCCACGTCGCAATTGACACTACCCCCTCAAAGTAGCGCGTCTACCAATTCCGCCACCTCTCCGACTTTTTTATAAGTTATTTTTCTGTGTGCCCAGAACAGGACTCGAACCTGCACGCCTCGCGGCACACGCACCTGAAACGTGCGCGTCTACCAATTCCGCCACCTGGGCATATACTTTCCAAGAAAATAACACTGGTATATTTCCTGTTGTTTCAATAAGAAGAGCGGAAAACGGGACTCGGACCCGCGACCCCAACCTTGGCAAGGTTGTGCTCTACCAACTGAGCTATTTCCGCATTAAACGCTTGCAATTTTTCAATTGCGGGTGCAAAAGTAATATATTTTTTTTAAATACACAACTTTTTCTTACTTATTTTTGAAAAAATAATGTTTTACCCCGTTGTTGCTTGACAAATATCAACTACCTTAACCCATTGGCAAACGCCATAGCATCCATTCTCTTCTTTCCTGAAGGTTGAATGACAAGTAATTCCAACGGACCGTCGCCACACATTATATATATATGTTTCTTTTCCCTCATTATTGTGCCCGGAGCTACTGAAGGAATATTCTCCAAGGTACCGCACTTCTGGGTCTTGTATATTTTCATCTCGATGGCAGAGCCGTCAGGCAGAGTCACCTCGCCCCAAGCGCCTGGTATAGGACAGAGACCTCTGACAAAGTCATAGACCTGCTTAGCCGGTTTTGTCCAGTCAATCCTGCAATTCTCCTTCGTCAGTTTCGGAGCATCATGAAGCTCTCCTGTTTCCTGCTGAGGCAGACTCTCCACCTTGCCGTCGCCGGCAATAATCTTGTCGATGGTGCATATAGCTACTTGCGCTCCCAGCACCATGAGGCCGTCATAAACATATTCCACATCAGCATCGTCAGGAATATCGAACGGATGCTGCATGATGATGCGGCCGGTATCTATATCATGGTCAAGGAAGAACGTTGTGACGCCCGTCTGTGTCTCACCGTTTATTATTGCCCAGTTGATTGGGGCTGCACCTCTGTACTGAGGCAGCAATGCAGCATGAACATTAAAAGTTCCAAAACGCGGCATAGACCACACCACCTCAGGCAGCATTCTGTATGCCACAACCACCTGCAGGTCAGCATTGTACGAGCGCAGTTCCTCAAGGAAAGCCTCATCTTTCATCTTCTCCGGCTGCAACACGGGCAGACCATGTTCCTGAGCATATACCTTAACAGCCGGAGCATGAAGCACAGAGGCATGTCTGCCGACAGGTTTGTCAGGCTGCGTTACGACAGCCACGACATTATAACCACCCTCAACAAGGGCTTGCAATGTACCCACAGCAAACTCCGGGGTGCCCATAAAAACTATTCTGAGGTCGCTCTTTACCATATTCTCTCTGCATTAAATACTGGTCCTTCCGTACAGACACAGACATTACCCTTATCTTTTGTCTTCTCCACACAGCACAGGCATGCACCAACGCCACATGCCATCTTGTTCTCTAGGCTGACCTCGCAAGGAACGCCCTTCTCTTTCGACAGGCGAGCCACAGCCTTCATCATCAGACCAGGACCACAGGTGGAAATAAGATTGAACGTTTCCTTTTGCCAGATAGAATGGTCTGTTACAAATCCTTTCTCACCCTCGCTGCCATCCTCGGTGGTTATAAACACACGACCGACAGCCTTAAAGGCATCATGCATCAGCAGGTCTTTTGCAGAGCGTGCTCCCAAAAGGAAAGTAGGCTCCGCCCCCATAAGTTTCATCTGCTGACCAAGATAAAGCAGAGGGGCCACCCCTACTCCACCTCCCACCAGCAGGTGTTTCTGATTATTGTCCGCAGGCAGCGTAAAACCATTTCCCAACGGCAGCACCACATTAAGGGTATCGCCTTCTGCCAATTCACCTAAGCGTCGAGTGCCGTCGCCTATGCAGGCAACGAGCAGATGAAGTTCATTATTCGTCCTATCCACATTATTTATAGATATAGGGCGGCGAAGGAAAGTTGACGGCGAACCATCCACACGCACCTCAACAAACTGTCCCGGCAGCATCTCAGGCAAAGGTTGCTCGTGGGTGAGACGCAACAGGACATATTTGTCATTTATATGTTCAACGCAACGGACTGTGAGGTCTAAACAATATTTCTTCATCAGATTTCCTTAAGTATTTCTTTCACCAAGTCCCATACCTTGCCTACTGTCGGGATATTCAGTTTTTCATCAGGTGAGTGAACTCCACGCATTGTCGGACCCATAGAAAGCATATCGAGGTTGGGGTAACGCTCTGCGAACAGTCCGCACTCCAAACCTGCATGGATGCCGATAATCTTGGGGTCTTTATTGAAGAGACTTCTGTAGCACTTCTGCGCTACGTCTCTGATATGACTGTTCGGACGCATCTTCCAAGCAGGATAGCCGTCATTATGTATAATCTTGTCAGCCCCTGCCAGTTCAAAGACAGAACGAACGGTATTTACCATATTGGTAAGGTTGCTCATGACAGAACTTCTCTGGGAGCATACTATGACACAACTGTCCTCTGATGTCTGAACTGATGCCAGATTAGACGATGTCTCAGTTATGTCGCCAAGCACCGTATCCTGCACAACAGAGAACACTCCGGCATGAACAGCCTGCAAGGCATGTATGATGCGATTGCTGAGCTCTGCCGGAATTACCTTACGAGGTTCCGTGCTCTCCATATTCCATACTATTGTAGGCTCCGTAACATGGAATTCCTCCTCTACAGAAGCACAATATACATTCCAGTCGGCTCTGAGATTTTCCTTTTCGTCAAACGGCACAGCCACTACCGCCTTGCCGTCACGAGGGATGGCATTGTGAAGCTTCCCCGCATTGAAGTCTGCAAGAAGCAGAGGCATCTTTTTCTGCTCCATATAGAGGAAACGAGTCAGCAACTTTATGGAGTTTGCACGCTTCTTGTTTATATCGTCACCGCTATGCCCTCCAGTCAGGCCCTTGACACTCATCTCAACAAAGAACCAGCGATTCGTTTTGTCCGGCTCGACCTTGGAATAATAGAACGTGGATGTAGTGGTCTTTCCCCCGGCACATGACACATAAAAGAGGCCTTCGTCCTCAGAATCAAGGTTGAGCAGGTAGTCTCCTCGCAGCATACCGGCCTTAAGGTTGTTGGCGCCCGTAAGACCTGTCTCCTCGTCACGCGTAAAGAGACACTCTATGGGACCATGCTCTATTGTGTCAGAGTCGAGCAACGCCAACTCCATTGCACAGCCTATGCCATCGTCAGCACCCAATGTGGTGCCGTCTGCCGTGAGCCATTCGCCGGAAGGGTCTGCCTTACCATTCTCATCAGCAATATATGTGGTAATAGGGTCATTCATGAAGTCAATCTCCCTGTCAACGAGCTTGTCGCACACCATATCCATGTGACTCTGAATGGTAAGCACAGGCTTATTCTCCATGCCCGGCGTTGCACCTTTGCGGATAAGAACATTGCCAGTCTCATCAACTATGGTCTCAAGACCACGACTGTTACCGAACTCTGTGAGATACGCTATCATTTTCTCCTCGTGCTTGGAAGGACGAGGAATCTTATTTATCTCGCCAAAAAACTCAAATACGTCTTTTGGATTTAATAATTCATAATTCACAATTACAATTTCTTAATTAAACTAAAAAACAATAATCTTTAATCACACAAATTCTCAAAGTCTTGAACTTTTTCGTACATTTGCATGCAAAATTAATAAAAAGGACGCAATTAACAAAATCTTTTATAATAAAAATGACAAAACTTTCTACTTTTGGTGCTATTGCTGTAGCAGTCGTAGCCCTTTTTTCACTCTCTTCATGCGATAACTCTCCTAAATCTGACAATTCATCAGATGAGAAGCCAAAGGTTAACTCCACTCTTAAGATTGCATACGTAGAAGTCGATTCTATCATGACACAATATGAGTTCTGCAAGGAGTATTCTCTCATATTAGAGAAGAAGAGTCAGAACATACAGAATACCCTTCAGCAAAAGGGTCAGGCTCTGCAGGCAGCAGCCAACAACTTCCAGCAGAAGTTGCAGCAGAATGCTTATACTCGTGAGCAGGCAGAGCAGGTACAGGCAGGACTGCAGAAGCAGAACGCTGACCTCGAAGCACTTCAGGCTCGTCTGACCGCTGAGTTCCAGAACGAGACAGCAAAATTCAATGAGGCGCTGCACGATTCTATCCAGCACTTTATAGATAAATATAATAAGGATAAGAAATATACGATGATTCTCTCTAAGAGCGGTGACAATATCCTCTATGCTAACAAGGGTATCGACATCACCGACGAGATAGTCAAGGGTCTGAACAAGACATATAAGAAGGGTTCTTCTGCAAAGAAAGAAGAAAAGAAATAGTGAAAGAAATCCGTTGGGGCTTAATCGGTTGCGGAGAAGTGACCGAGAAGAAGAGCGGTCCTGCCTTTAATGAAATCGAAGGATCGAGGATTGTTGCCGTGACGAGCCGGAGTGCCGACAAGGCCTGCTCCTATGCTGAACGTCATGGCATTGACCGATGGTACACCGATCCGCAAGCCCTTGTTGATGACCCACAAATCAATGCTGTTTATATAGCCACCCCGCCGTCGTCGCATGCCACTTATGCCATTATGGCTATGAGGGCTGGCAAGCCGGTATATGTGGAGAAACCACTGGCAGCCTCCTACGACGACTGTGCTCGTATCAACCGTGTGTCTGAAGAGACCCACGTGCCTTGCTTCGTGGCATACTACCGCCGCTACCTGCCCTACTTCAAGAAAGTCGGACAACTGCTTGACGAAGGGCGAATCGGCAAGGTGCTCAATGTCCAGATACGTTTTGCCTGTCCTCCGCGACAGGTCGATTACAACGCCCCAGACCAGCGTCCCTGGCGCATACAGCCAGACATTGCCGGAGGCGGATATTTCTATGACCTCGCACCCCATCAGTTTGACATCCTGCAGCAGTTCTTCGGCGTGATAGTTTACGCACGCGGATATTCCTGCAACAGAGGAGGGCTGTATCAGGCAGAGGACACCGTCAGCGCCTGCTATCAGTTCGAGAGTGGCTTGCCTGGCAGCGGCTCATGGTGCTTTGCCGGACACGAGTCAGGACGTGAGGACAGAATAGAGCTTATCGGTTCTGAGGGCATCCTTTCCTTCTCCGTCTTTGACTATACTCCTATATGCTTGCAGACCTCTGACGGAGTAGAGAACATCACAATAGAGAATCCACGCTACGTGCAGCAACCACTGATACAGGACATCGTATCTACCCTGCAGGGCAAGAGCGACTGCCAGTGTACGGCACTCAGCGCCACACCTACTAACTGGGTATTAGATAAAATATTAAAGAAGTTTTGAGAAGATTATTTTCTTCATTCCTCTTATTACTCTTCGCAATATGTGCGTCGGCACATATTGACACTCTCGGACTCGCTACCCTACAAGACACTATCGCCACTTCTGTACAACAGGATTCCCTCACATTATCATCCCAAGCACCCAAGAAGGATAACATCTTCAAACGCACCTATCGATTTTTAGACAGGATATTCTCTCCGCCACGCGATACCACATACATCGAAATCCAAGACTTCTATAACTGGTGTGCAGAGGTACAACTGACAAATCGCTTTGAGATGTATGAAATCGACAACGGTTCCGATTTTTTCCTTCGTGTAGCGCCCAAAATCCGTACTCGTATCGGACCGTTCTTCGGATGGCGTTTTGCCTTCTTCGGATATAATATCGACATCAAGTCTATCTTCAATCATGATGATATCGATTTGGCAGGTTCCGTCTATTCCTCTGCCTTCGGAATGGACCTCTTCTACCGTCGTGTAGGAGGAAACTACAATATCAAACGCCTCATCATGAATGATGTCAACTATTCCGCTGACCTCCACGACCTTCCATTCGATGGTATCAATGTCGGAATGACACGCATTAACTTCTACTACGTCACCAACTACAAAAGATATAGCCATCAGGCAGCCTTCTCTCAGACAAACCGACAGCTGAAGTCTGCCGGATCTCTGCTTCTCGGAGCCGCCTATTCTCACAACCGCATAACTGTAGATTGGGACAGACTGACAAACATCATCAACTCCACCTACGGCACCAATCTGCCGACCAATGCCGTAACAGGCACTCAGAAAAACGACGAGATAACCCTTACGGCAGGCTATGGTTACAACTGGGTCTTTTCCCGCAACTGGCTTGCAGCAGGAGAGCTGACTGGAGGCATCGGAGCACTCTTTCATAAGGCAGACTCCCAGAAGCCAGAATCATCCTCCGACATATTCAAGTCCATCAACAACTTTGCCAACAGCTATCTGGCCTTCAACGCCAATGCCCGCATCGCTATACTATGGAACAACGGACCTTGGTTCAGCGGCGTACAAGGCGTCTTCTTCTATTATCAGTCAGGAAACGGCAAAGTCGTCAACCGCAACATCCTCGGCACCACCTACGTCTTCCTCGGCTTCAATTTCTAAAGGTCAAATATGACCTATTAAATGAACCTATAGTTCATGTCCCGATTAAGCAAGATTACTTGGTTCATGGAGCCAGTATAAATTACTCACGAACCATAGGTTCATTTTTTGCCCTGTATTTCGTCGGATTCCAGCCCTTACGTTAAA
>CACYKA010000041.1 GCA_902774795.1 uncultured Prevotellaceae bacterium
CTCGCGGTAGGTGGCGATGATTTCGTCGGGCGTACCGAAGAAGACGGTGTAATCCACTGCCGTCGCTATAGGTGAAGAAAAAACTGTCTCGTCCTTTACCTTATCATAATATAATATAGGGTTGTCGCCGTTGGACAGTTCTGCCGTCAGCTGATGGCGACCTGCCTCAAGGTGTACGATGGCTGGGGCCGTAGGTGGCAGCCACAGGTTCTTCATTTCGATGACCGTCTTGCCGTCGATAGCAAGATTGTGGCGGCGTGCCATCTTCTGTCCCACGTCGAGGAGCAGGGCATAGTCACCCGCTTCTGGTACGTCGATGGTGGCAGCAAAGGTGTTGCGCACACGGACTTCCTGACGACCGCCCTCCGTAGAGGTGACATTCACCACCTCTGAGGTTTGCTTGCTTGGGTCTGAAATCTGCGCTTCCAGTTTTATGCTCTGACTGCATGGGTTGAATTCCGTCAGTCCGTAGTTGTTCCACAGTATGCCGTAGCCCTTGCTCGATATCAGCATGGGAATGGATATCTGGGTGTTCACCTGCGTCAGGCGGCGCGGCAGACCCTTGACGTTGCAGTAGCCGTCCTGAAACTGTCCGAGGCCAAAGAGAAATTCATCCTGCGGTGATTTGAACGCCAGCCTTGCACCGCCGCCCTCAACGCTGTGGAGCGTAGTCTGGAAGACGGTCTTGCCGTCGCGGGACTTCAGCGTCACGTTCTGGAGGTCATCCACATCAATCTTGACGTTGCACTTTTTCACTTCGTCGTGCTTAACGTATATCCAGTCAGGCAGCGTCTCTTTTTCGACTCCGTCCTGCTCTGAGTATATAACCCTCACGGCATTGCGGGCAACTTTCTTGATGGTCATCTTTCCCCTTCCGAATTCTGCCGCCGTGGCATATACGCAAAGGAAACAGAAAAGAGTGAAGAGTAAAGAGTGAATAGTGAAGAATCTTTTCATAGTTCCATGATTTTATTTAAACAATTTATCTAAATAGCTGTAGAAAGCAGGGTCTTCGCCCACTACGACTCTATCTACTCGTCCCTTAGGGTCGATGATAATCTTCGTCGGGTAGCCCTGTATGCCATAATCCGCTACCAACCTGGAGCTTCTGGGATTAAAGACGTGCTTCCAAGGCATGTTGTACGTAGCTACGGCTGCCTTCCACTTCTCTTGGGTTTCGTTGCAGTCGATGCCGATAATCTCGAACTTGCCGCTGTACTTCTGATAGTATTCCTTCATCTTTGGAATGCCTTTGATGCACCACGGGCACCATGAGCCCCAGAAGTCGAGGACTACATACTTCCCACGGAAGTCGGACAGCGTGAGTGGCATGCCATAGATGTCGGTGAGGGTGAAGTCAGGTGCCATCATCTCGTCGGATTCTTCTTTGGCAGCCTCCGTCTGTGCCTTGGACTTGTTAGTCTTGGCTTTGTGCTGTGCGTCGCAGGCGCAGACCATCGCTGCACATGCAAGGGTAAAAAGGAGTTTCTTCATATTTATAATTTTTTTTTCGATATTTCGATATTTCGTTATTTCGATATTTCGACAATTTTTGGGCGTCTTAACTATCAACTAATCGCTCCCCAGTCGATGGAGAATTTCTTCAGTTCTGCCAGGCGGCTCCACAGTATGGCATGCTCAGGCAGGTTGCATTCGGGGTCTTTGTCTATTATCTCCTGAGCTTCGTCGCGTGCCATCTGCACCAGCTGACCGTCGGTGGCGATGTTGGCAATCTTCAGGTCGAAGGCCATTCCACTCTGCTGCGTACCCTCCAGGTCGCCCGGACCGCGCAGTTTCAGGTCAGCCTCGGCAATGCGGAAACCGTCGTTCGTCTCACACATGATGTCGAGGCGCTTGCGTGTTTCGGCACCTATCTCATAGCCGCTTACCAGTATGCAGTACGACTGGTCGGCACCTCGTCCTACGCGCCCCCTGAGCTGGTGCAGCTGTGAGAGTCCGAAGCGCTGTGCCTCCATGATGACCATGACGCTGGCATTGGGCACGTTCACGCCCACCTCTATCACCGTTGTAGCCACAAGCATCTGTGTCTCGCCCCTTACGAAGGCCTGCATCTCAGCTTCCTTCTTTACCGCCTTCATCTTACCGTGTACCTTGCTCATCTTGTACGAGGGGAATACCGTCTGCAAGTCCTTGAAGCCGTCTTCCAGATTCTGCAGGTCCATCTTCTCGCTCTCCTTTATCAGCGGATAAACCACATACACCTGCCGCCCCTTGGCAACTTCGCGCCTGATGCCGTCGTAGAGGCTCACCTTCTGGTTATCGTATTTGTGTATGGTCTGTATCGGTTTGCGTCCCGGGGGCAGCTCGTCAATCACGCTCACGTCGAGGTCGCCGTAGAGTGTCATAGCGAGGGTGCGCGGTATGGGTGTCGCCGTCATCACGAGGATGTGGGGCGGATTGTCATTCTTCGCCCACAGCTTTGCCCTCTGTGCCACACCGAAGCGGTGCTGTTCGTCTATCACGGCAATGCCGAGGTTGTTAAAGACAACGGTATCTTCTATTATGGCATGTGTACCCACCAGTATCTTCACGTCTCCGTTGGCGAGGCCCTCCAGTACGGCAGTGCGTTTCTTGCCTTTCACGATGCCTGTCAGCAGTTCTACACGCACGTCGAGATTCTTCAGGAATTCCTTTATCGTTGCAAGATGTTGCTCTGCCAGTATCTCCGTCGGTGCCATCATGACGGCCTGAAAACCGTTGTCAACCGCTATGAGCATCGACATCAGCGCCACGAGGGTTTTTCCTGAGCCGACGTCGCCCTGTATGAGTCTGTTCATCTGCCTGCCGGTGTTCATGTCCTTGTGAATCTCGTGCATCACGCGCTTCTGGGCACCGGTCAGTTCGAAGGGCAGGTTGTTGTAGTAGAAGTCATGAAAGAGCCTGCCCACTTTCGGAAGTAGGTAGCCCTTGTATTTTCGCCTGTTGTTAGAGACATACCTGACGATGTTGAGCTGCACGTAGAACAGTTCCTCAAACTTCAGCCTCTCCCTCGCATGCCGCAATTCGTACTGGTTATGGGGATAGTGTATGCACCTGACGGCTTCGTCGCGGCTGATGAAGTGGTGTTTCTTTACGATGAAATCGGGCAAAGTCTCACGCAACGGAGGCAGCTTCGCCAGCAGTCCCTTCACGATGCGTTCAATGCTCCGTGAGGTCATGCCGGCCTTCTTCATCTTCTCCGTAGTGTGATAGTGCGGCTGCAGACCCATGTCGTTCAGCTCCAGCGTGCCTGCGTCGTCAATGTCGGGATGGCTTATCTGAAAGCGGTTGTTGTAGATGGTGGGCTTGCCGAAGACGATGTATTCCCTGTTGACCTTATATGTCTTTGAGATATACTGCACTCCCGAGAACCATACGAGATCCATCACTCCCGTGCCGTCGGAGAAATGTGCCACGAGGCGTTTCTTCTTTACGCCCATGTCGAAGGTCTCGTACGACAGTATCCTGCCCTTTATCTGCACGAAGGGCATTTCCAGTGTCAGCTCGTTGATGGTGTATATCTTCGAGCGGTCAACATATTTATAAGGATAGTATTCCAGCAGGTCGCCGAAGCTCTCGATGCCCAACTCCTTGTTGAGCATCTGCTGACGGCTCGGCCCTACGCCGGCCAGATATTTTATGTCTTGGTCAAGAATTGATGACATCGGCAATCTTCAGGTCGAAGGGTGTGGTAATCTTTATGTTCTCGCGATTGCCCTCCACCATAGTCACTTCCTGTCCTATGGCTTCCACCACGCTGGCATCGTCGGTAAATTCCTCTGTATATGGCTGTCGGTTGGCTTCCTTCAGCAGTTGTATGTCAAAGGTCTGCGGAGTCTGCACAATCCTGTAGTTCTCGCGATAGACGTTCTTGCCCTCCACAGTGTTTCTCAGCGTGTCGGTAACGGGCATCACGGGTATTACGGCCTTCTTCTCCCTTGCCGTTTCGTAGCAGCGCTTTATGACGTCGAGGCTCACGAAGGGCCTTACGCCGTCGTGAATGCCCACCACGCCTTCTGCGTCATCGGGTATCGCCTTCAGTCCGTTCTGTACGGAATGGAAGCGTGTCTGGCCGCCGTTGACTATAGTGTGGGTGACGTTGAAGTTATGCTGTCCGCACAAGTCCAGCCAGTAGTCCTGCTGCTCTTCCGGCAGTACAAGGATTATCTGCAGACCCTCGGAATTCATGCTTTCGCCGAAGCGACTGAATACCTCCAGCGTATGCATCAGTATTGGCTTGCCTCCGACAGGCAGAAACTGTTTCGGCAGTTCGCCACCCATGCGCAGCCCCTTGCCCCCAGCAACGATTATCGCGTAATCCATAGTTTTAATTCATAATGCATAATGCATAATGCACAATTTTCAATTTTCAATTATGAATTTTGAATTATGAATTATGCATTAGTTTGTTAAACATCATCCCCTCTCTCAGGGCGTCAGCTTCCTGATTCAGACCAAACATCTCAAGGATGGCGTAAGAGTAGGGCAGGGTAGCAGCCGGACCGCAGCCTGTTATGACGTTGCCGTCAACGGTGTAAACGTCCGCTGTGTATGTGGCGCCTGTCATCTGGTCCTCAAAGCCCGGATAGCATGTTGCCTTCTTGCCCTCAAGCAGTCCGAGACCGCCGAGTACGAGGGGTGCGGCACAGATGGCGCCGTATTTCTTGCCTGCCTTGGCGTGATTTACCAAAGCCTCTCTCAGACCCTCATGGTCGTTCAGGTTGTACGCTCCGGGCAGTCCACCTGGGAGCAACAGCATGTCGGCATCGCTCAGGTCAGCGTCCGCAAAAGCAAGGTCGCAGGTCATCTTCGTACCGTGCGACATCACCACTTCCTCGGTGTCGTTGATACTAACTGTCTTAATGTCCACTCCAGCTCTTCTTAACACGTCAACAACGGTCAAAGCTTCTATCTCTTCAGTGCCATTTGCAATGAATTCGTATGCCTTAATCATAATTTTTGTGGGTTTTATTTGTTTTTTTTAATGAAAAGGTGTATCTTTGCAGCGGCAAAAGTACAAAAAATATTTGAAAGAACAGCAAAATGACGCAAAAAATTCGCTTCGCCATCTTCGGAAACCTGTATCAGGAGAAGAAATCGCAGGCGGTTTTCAAGCTTATCGCCATCCTGCAGCACTATGATGCAGAGATACTTGTGGACCGTCCGTTCTATGAATTCATAACAGAGGGTCAGCACATGGACATCAAGGTTGATGGCATCTTCGACGGTGACGACTTCATGACCGATTTCGCCATTTCTATGGGCGGTGACGGTACGCTGTTGAAGACTGCGGCACGTGTGCGCAACAAGGACATCCCCATCATCGGTGTCAATATCGGCAGGCTGGGATTCCTGGCCGATGTGGTGCCTTCTGAGATAGAATCTGCTGTGGATGATATTTTCAACGGCAGATATCGCATTGACGAACATTCTGTCATAAAGATTGAGACTTCCAGCGGCGAGAAACTCGATACAGCCCCATTTGCGCTCAACGATATCGCCCTCCTCAAGCGCGACAATGCATCGATGATTTCCATCCGTGCGAGCATCAACGGCGAATATGTCACCACCTATCAGGCCGACGGTCTGATAGTGACCACCCCAACCGGTTCTACGGCATATAACCTCTCCAACGGCGGACCGATTATTGCGCCAGGCACAGGTACGCTGTGTCTTACTGCGGTAGCACCCCACAGCCTTAATATCAGGCCTATCGTTGTGCCCGACACCTCGGTAATAACCCTTAAGGTCGAGACGCGCAGCCACTCTGTCCTCGTTGCTGTCGATGGCAAATCGACGAGTCTTCACGACGGAACCGAGGTGCGCATCTTCAGGGCTGCACATAATGTCCGCATAGTACGTTTCGCTGACCGTAAATATTTCTCTACCCTGCGTGAAAAGATGATGTGGGGACTTGATCAAAGATGAAGATATTCCATCCAAATAAGACTTATCCCATAGCGCAGATTCTGCGCTGGATATGGAGTTCGTCCCGCGACAACCGCCTGCAGGCCATTCTGAATACCATCATCGGTCTGCTCGATGTGGTACTTGCCCTGCTGTCGGTATGGACGGTACAGCGCGCCATCGACATCGCTTCCCATAATCTGGAGGGCGACGTCATCATGGCTGTCGTGTGGATAGGCGTGGTGATTTCAGGCACCTTTGTGCTCGACATCTGTTCCACTTGGGTGAAGAACTATCTTGGCATCCGTGCCCAGAACCGCATGCAGCGCCGCATGCTGGGACGCATTCTGCATTCCGAATTCCGTGGTCGCGACTCCATGCACAGCGGTGATGTCATCAACCGCCTTGAAAGCGACGTCAATACCGTCGTCAACTTCGTGGCTGAGACCATCCCTAGTGCCGTCTCGGTGCTGTGCCTCTTCCTGGGTGCCTTCTGGTATCTGTATTCTCTCGACAACAGGCTCGCAATATTGATAGTGGTAATGTTCCCGCTGTTCCTCATAGCGAGCAAACTCTATGTGGGCAAGATGCGTGAGCTGTCGCGCGACGTGCGTAACTCAGACAGTATGGTGCAGAGCATCCTGCAGGAGTCGGTGCAGAACCGCATCCTCGTCAAGACCCTTGAGGGTGAGGACACTGTCATCGGCAAGCTCTCTTATCAGCATGACAACCTGCACCGCAAGGTGATACGCCGCACCAAGTTCTCGGTGTTCTCGAATATGATAGTCAGCATCGGCTTTGCCTCCGGCTATATCCTCGCATTCGGCTGGGGAGCTCTTCGTCTGGCGGCAGGCACACTGACCTACGGCGGCATGTCGGCATTCCTGCAGTTGGTGAACAGGGTGCAGCGGCCTGCCCGTGCCCTGACAAACCTTGCGCCGCAGTTTGTGTCGGTCTTCACGGCTGCTGAGCGACTGATGCTTCTTGAGGATGTACCCCTTGAGCAGCAGGGCGAACAGGTGTTCCTTGAGGGACCGTGCGGCATATCCGTCAAGAATGTCACTTTTGCCTATTCCGAAACACCTGACAAGGTCATCATCCACGACCTCTCCTTCGACTTCAAGCCCGGCACGTGTACTGCCATCATCGGTGAGACCGGTTCGGGCAAGACGACCCTCATACGCATGATGCTCGCTTTGCTGAAGCCCGTAGAGGGTAGCGTGAGTATATATAATAAGGATAAGCAGACCCACGTATCGCCCCTGACGCGTTGCAATATCATCTATGTGCCGCAGGGCAACACAATGATGTCGGGTAGCATCCGCGAGAATCTTCAGATGGGCGATGTCGATGCCACTGATGAGCAGATGTATGAAGCCCTCGATACCGCCTGCGCCGACTTTGTGCGCTCCCTGCCCGACGGACTCGATACGTCATTCTCCGAGCAGGGTGGGGGACTCAGTGAGGGTCAGGCCCAGCGCGTCTGCATAGCGCGTGCCCTGTTGCGCAAGTGTCCGCTTATGATTCTTGACGAGGCCACCAGCGCCCTCGACAGTCAGACCGAAAAAAAGCTGCTTGAGAATCTCCTCACCGACAAATCGCGCACCGTCATCTTCATCACCCACCGCCAGGTCGTCCTCAACTATTGCGACGCCTCCCTCCACCTCGAAAGAAAAAGAGACTGAGGCAGAACATGAACAAGACATTAAACAATATATTATGATGAAAGTTCTGAGCGATGTAGCCCCTGTGGGGAGTTCATAGAACTTTGGGAGAAGCTGAGGGTATCGACGTTAGTCAATTATGAATTAAATTTTTGCTGCCTCTGGAGTCTGCGCGTGCGGTTCCCGGGATTGTGCAAGTGTCGGCTCTTCGAGTCTGCAACTGAAAGTGGGAGACTCGTTTTCATCTGATGTGGTCATGATTGTCATTGTCACGAATGTCATTAAGCACTTCTGACTCAAAAATCACTCAAAGTATATATAATAATATATATTATATATATTATTATATATACTTTGGCTTCAAAATGCCTACTCTTTTGTGAAATCCTTAATGACAATCATGACAATGACAATGGTGACAATGTGTGTTCTTGAAACATGGAGCCTGCATGGGAGAAAATAGCCGGGCTGAAATTTCAGCTGGGGCCTGCGTGGGAGAAAGTCAACGGGCGCAAATTTGCGCCCGTTGAAAATCAGCACTAGTCCATCTAGTCTAACTAGTCCCCACTAGTCCATCTAGTCCATCTAGGGCTACTATCCCCCAGCTAGTCTTCTCTTCAGCTCCTCATTTTCGGCTTTTAGCCGTTTGTTCTCGGCTTCCAACTCGCGGAGGCGACGGTCTATGCCCTCACGATAACCTGTGCGGGCAGCATGCATACGCTCTTTGATGCCACCTTCTTCTATAAAGCGTTTCTCCAGATGTTTCAGGTAGCCTTCGAACATCTTGTCGGTAATATGGCAAAGGCTGAGAGCCATGTTGCAGAACTCTTCTGCGGAGAGTTTCTGGGCAAGGTCTTTGTATGCATCCCAATCGTTATTCTTGCGACAATAGTCCACTATATTGTCGAAGCGAGGATGGTTCTGGTCCCAGACGGGAAGATTGTTTCTCTTCAGATAGTCTTCATAGTCCTCACGCAGTTCTTGGAAACTGGATCTGCCCACGTTCACAAGGTTCACTTCCATCTGACTGCTCGTCAGGCCATCCTCGCAGCCCTCCACGATGTTCTGCTTGCCACAACGGGCAGCCATGTTCATCTGGTCTACGCGGCGGTCGCCATAAGGGGGCAGGAAACGTTTGCAGAAAACATCTGTCAGAAGAACCAGTACCTCTGCCTTCTGATAGACGTGCAGCTCCTTATAGTTAGCCACCCTCCCGAAGATGGTCATCCTATCCTTGCCTTTTTCCATTTCTCTTTCTTGTTTATTGCTTTTTTTTCTTGTTTTCCTAGTTCCACTAGTCCAACTAGTCTAACTAGTATCACTAGTCTAACTGGTTTCTTTCATTTACCCTCTCTCTCCACTCTCTTTATCGAGGGTCTTCATCCAGGCAGTCACCGACATTCCCGTCTTGCCCTTAAAGACACGACAAAAAGTACTGTAACTGCGGTAGCCACTCTCCTGAGCCAGTAGCTGGGTACTGAAGTTGCGTTTTTTAGCAATAGTCTCATGATAGAGGTTGACAAAGTGATTGATGCGCAAATCGTTGATATAGGCATTGTAATTCGTGCCCTGAGTAGAGAAATATTGGCTGAGATAGAAACGGTTTGTGCCAACGGCCTTGGCAAGTTGTTGAAGGGTGAGGTCGTGCTGTAAGTAGAGTTGCGTCTCTATGCAATGTTGCTGTAGTAAAGGAGCAATGTATTCGTAAGTGGTTTGTGTGGTGATGGTTTCCTCCTCGACAGGAGAGGGCAGAGGCTGGGAGAGACTCAGGTCGCTCAGCGTCTCTACTCGCCACAAAAGATAGCCAATCAGCACAACGACAATTAACTGAAGGAGGTATTCGTAGCACAGACCTTTGCTGCTAAACGCATAGATACAGAACGCCAGCAATACGACGGCCAGCACCACGAACGTCTGCCACACCTCCTTGTGCTCCAGATCGGCATAGTTGTCACGCAGCCAGCGACCATACCGTTTAACCTCGCGAACCATATATATAATTAAGCCAATGCTCATCAGCAGCAGATAGCCAAACAGCGTCGGTATAAGGGCATCACTGCGGCTGACAACGCACCACACCATTCCTACAATGAGCGGCGCAACCATCACGGCAACAGGCCACAACGGTCGCCTGCGGTCTTGCATTATCGTGAACAATACGATGATGGCCAAAGGGAAGCATGTGATGCTGTCAATCAATCCGCCTATAAGATTGCACAGCAAAATATCATCGTCTGAGGTGAGATAAATCTCTGGCAGATACACTACGTGGCTCAAAGTCATGGAAGCAAAGAGGGCTGCCATCCACCGGCGCAGGCGTACAGGAGGTGTAATGTCTGGTGCAAAGGCATTACCTCGGCGGAACAGCAGATAGCAGCAGGCTATCAAAGATAGCATGGTCACTGCTGCATAAAGCATGATATAAAGCGTTTCTTCCCGAAGCTGATCGTACATCTCTGATAAAGATTAATTCAACTGCAAAGGTAATAAAAAGTTTTTGATTAATAAAGAACTTACTCATTTTTTTTATTGAGAAAGATTCGAAAAATAAATAATTTTTCTAATTGTCAACTGAGCTTCGAAAACAAAAAATGACGATTTCTCCGTGTTTTTTGATGTAAAAAATCTTTAGTTGCTGTTTAATTTGATAAAAATTAAAACAAAAATGGTATTTGCAAGTGAGGGAATATGTTCTTCACCTTCCGAGTTTCAAAATATGCAAATTTTGTTACAAAATATGCAAAATCTTATTTTTTGGGGGGTGGGGGCGTGTATTTTTGCAGATTTTTTATTATATTTGCAGTCCGATGCTTAAACAATCGACACTTAATCAATTTTAATAAAAATATTATAATAATGAAGCAAGAATCTATTTTTCTGCGAGGGCTCTCAATGCTCATGCTGACAGCTCTCTTCACATGGCTGGTGCCCCAACGGGCGGCAGCCGACGACGCCTACGAGACGTTTGTCGACCAGACGATTCTCTACAACGTCTTCGTCAGCGGTTCCAATACCGTCACCATCACTGTGCCGTGCTACGACATGGAAGGTGCAGATGCATGGATTTACAATGGTAACCTCGACGCCTCATGGGAGGGGCAACCACACATTAACCTCTTCCACTGGGCCGCTAAAGCTGACATTAACAACTCCCAGAGCACATGTCCTGTCACGTTCTTCAGCAATGCTCCTGGCTACTTTAACCTGACGTTAGGCAACACCAAGAATGTGACACGGCTGAACCCCAATAGCGATGTCACCTACAACGTCGTCCGCAACGACGACAAGTGCACGTTCGGCGTGACTGCCGTCTGGGTGGTGCCCAAGGAGTTGCGGGGCAAGAAGATAACGCTCAGTTGGAAAGTGCAGCGTAACGGAAACAGCCGTGATGATGTATGGCTCAACGAGAAGGGCGGCCTCAAGGATCCCGACCCCATCACGATACCCGAAGCTAGCCCCGTGGCGCCGCCATTCGTCACTGTTGCCAACATCAGCAATGACAGCGTGGGCAAGATTCTGGTGCCTTGGACTATGGTGCCAGAGAAGATTAACAAACTGCGCTACGAGTATCTTGATGCTAACAACCATACTGTCACCAAGGAGGTGAAGACCACGTCGAACAGCGGCATCATCACGCTCAACGCCACCGAGCCTCACCGTAAGTTCCGCCTCATAGCCGACTACTATGAGCCGCAGACCGTAGGCGAGTATCTCATCACAAATGCAGCTTCCGAAGCGATAGACTTGAAAATGTTACATGGCCCCGTCGGTATGACCGTCAGTCCATCGATTGGTGTCAATTCAAAGGTTGAGGTGAAGTGGAACATTGACAACATCACAGATGCTGATATTGCTGAGATAGACTTCTTCGAGATTGAGCGCTCGCTGACCGGCAGGGAGGAAGATTTCGTCTCTATCGGCAAAGTGCCCTTCGCACGCATCGGCAGCGTGGCCCAGAGCGAATACACTTTCGTAGATAGCACTTTTGTCAATGATGTCACAGCGTCCATGCTTACGGACGGCTATCACCTCGAAGACCTTACCTACCGTGTGCGCCGTGGCGTAACAGCAAACTGGGGGTGGGGTAGCGACAATACCTGCGCTGCCAATGTCAAGTGCCCTATAAATAATATGCACCTGATACGACATAATTTCTGCATAGCAAATTGGGCAGACCAGAGTATTTACAGTGTCCGTGTATCGTGGGAGTATCGCCCAGAGACCAATGCCGTCTGGGATGACCGCGCCAAGATGATGATTCGTATTACCTCGAAGAACTCTGCTGGCGACGTCGTAGAGGTAAAGGATGTAGTGGTGAATAAAGAGGAGCGCGAGCAGCGCTACAAGATTATTGACCTCAGCCGTCCCTGCGTGAAGTACGATATAGAAATGTATGTTGACCCCAACGAGTCGCCCTATAATGTGCGTCCTGAAGCCGCTTATTTCCCAATTTATAATAATGCAGACTGGCAGGCATTTGTCCAAAAGGTGGCAAACGCCAAAAATGGACGTGATGTGAACGCCCGTCTCTATGCCGACATTGTCGTGGATGGTAATAATACGAGTAATATGGTAGGCAGATTCGCCGATATTGCTTATAATGGTCACTTTGACGGCAACTGTCACACACTGACCTTCAACAGTTCTGGTTTAGGTGTAGAGAGTATTGCTCCATTCAGATATGTAAGCAATGCCACATTCAGTGATTTGCATATAGTTGGAACTACCAATACTAACCGTCGTTATGCTGCCGGACTCATTGCAGAAGTCAGGGATGAATGTAAAGTTACTATTGAGAACTCTCGCTCATCGGTAACACTCAATTCCTCTGTAACTGGCGAATCCGCAAATGGCGGCTTTGTATCAATAGTTCACAAGAGTGCCCATGTCACATTCAATAACTGTAAGTTCGATGGTAGTTTTGAGGGTGAAAATAGTAGTCACAACGGAGGCTTTGTTGGTGTGAACAACGATGGAAAGGTTTACATTAATAACTGTCTCTTTGCGCCAGACCATATTAATACTAAGGTCACAGGCTGCGAAACATGGGTACGCTATTCCTCTTCATTCGACATTAATGTTACGAACAGTTATGCTACCAGAACGTATTCACCTTATGACAGTAAAGGCCGTTATATTATCAGCAGTACTGAGGATTGGGATGCATTCGTAGAAGTGGTTAAGGCAGCTGAAGGCTTTAAACCTGTTAATGCTATCATGCATGCTGACATATCTGTTACCAAGCCTGTTGGTGAATCCTCAAGTGCTCCCTACGTTGGCACCTTCAACGGCAACGGACATACGCTGAATGTTAATATAGATGGTGGCAATGACAGACATGTAGCTCCGTTCTGCTTTGTTGGTAAAGAAAATAACATGGTTTATTTTCAGGATTTGCATGTTACTGGTTCTGTTAAGGGTGGTAATTACACTGGGGGACTTATAGGCGAAATCGATTGCATAGCCAGATTAGAAAGGGTGTGGGTATCTGTAGAGGTGACCACAACTGAAGACTATTTGGGAGGCATTGTTGGCGATCTAAATAGCAAAAACAGCATAGCAGATATGATTAACTGTAGGTTCGATGGCTCTCTTAAAACCACGCAACTCAGTAAAAATAATGTTGATGCTGGTGCATTCCTCTGTACTTACAGTAAACCATATACAACCAATATGTTCAGAAATGGATATGAGAATGGTACTTACGAAGCCTTTGGTAATCTGGGCATAAATTGCGTTACCCGTGAAGAAATATATAACGACGGCACCAATGTTGTCTCAGCCCACAGTTGGGGTGAAGTCGATTCAGATAAACGTAACATCACCGACCAGAATAAGGTGGTGGAGTTTATGAATAATGCAATGGCTGGCTCATGGGAAATAAAAGACGGTAAGGCTGTGCCTGTTATGGTAACAGAATCAGCAGATGGTTCCCCCGTTCCAGAGAGTGACTTCAAGGACAAACTTGTTAATGAATGGCAGCTGGAAGGCGACAAACTCAATCCTATAGTGACGCCAATCGTTGACCCGGATGGAACCTCAAATAATCTTTATGACCTGTTCTACCACTCGGGCACGGGCAAGATCGACGAGCAGCTGCTGGCCGAGACGCGCCAGAGCAGCGTGGTGCTGACATGGAACACCGACGGCAACCCCGTCGACTACTTCATCGTGTACCGCCGCGAGGCCGGCCAGGGCGACAACGACTGGGTGGAGATAGCCACCAACCTGGACCAGATGACCTACGAGGACAAGACCGTCTCGCCGCTGAAGAAGTATCAATATAAGGTACGCGCGACATCCGACTGCGAGGGCAGTCAAACCAGCGAGACCCTGTCTGCGGACGGCGCCTGCAAGAATACTGGCCGATTAGAGGGCTACGTGCGCTTCAATGACGGCACCGGCATTGCCGACGTGGAACTGACCATCTCAAGCGGCAGCGTGAACATCAGCGTCCGCACCGACGAGAGCGGACACTACGTGGCCGACGAACTGCCCTACCAGGGCCAGCCGAGCATCACCTACGATGTGTACGTCGGCAGCATGG
>CACYKA010000042.1 GCA_902774795.1 uncultured Prevotellaceae bacterium
TTCCATTGTCTCCGTGAAGTCGAGCGTGACATCGGTAATCTCACCCTGTCCGTCAAAGACTGGCGTCATCTTCGGATTCAGGAAACCCTTGTATGGAGCAATGTTGAGCTTTGCATAGCGCTGGAGCACCTCATGATGTAGGGTAGGATCTATCTTAACACCAAAGGTCTCGACAAGACTACGTGCTGCTTCATAGTCGCCCTCGCTCTTGATGCGCTGTATCTCTGCAAGCAGTATGCCGAAGGAATGGCGCAGGGCTTCATAGTCGTTGATTACTATAAAATGTTTCTCTTCTCCGTCAATAACAGCGGATTTTATTTGGATATTGCCATCGGAATGATGCAGCGCCCATCCTGCTATCAGGGCTCTGTTGCGCATATGAGCCTCTTCGTAGTCGGCTCCCTCCTTGATACGTACCGCCTGTGTGAGAAGGCCGTTCATGATGTATGTGTAATAGCTTGCCTTGTAGGCTTCCATATCCGGCACAAGACCAAGGGGGCTTTCAGGGCCTCGGGGCTTACTCCAGGGAGCAACTGTCCGCTGCCGTGACCGAGACATTCGTGAAGGTCGGTATGCAGACTGTCACACTGTTCTCCGTATTTGCGTATCATGGCTACGGTATCGCTGTCACAGACAAACTCCTCAAGGAAGCCGCTCTCCTTCGATGCTTCGTCATATGCCTTCATGAAATTGCTTATCGTGACGCTCTTCGAACCGTACTGGGCGCGTATCCACTCTGCATTGGGCAGGTTGATGCCGATAGCGGTAGAAGGATATTCATCGCCTCCTATCATTGCGGCACATACGGCATTGGCGATGACACCGCGTACGGTTTTCTTCTTAAACTGAGGCGCGACGGGAGAATGGTCCTCGAACCACTGGGCATTGTCGCTGATGGTCTGGGTGCGGCGGCAGGCCTCGATGTCCTTGTACTCTACGATGCCTTCCCATGAAGCCTTGATACCCAACGGGTCACCATATACCTCAATAAAACCGTTTATGAAGTCAATACGGCCCTCTGTCTCCTTAATCCATTCGATGGAATACTGGTCAAATGTCTCAGCATCACCTGTCTTATAATAATTAATAAGGAGTGAAATGATTTTCTTCTGCTGTTCATTCTCAGCATACTGGCTTGCTTTCTGCAGATTCTCAACGATCTTCTCTATTGTCTTACCATATTTGCCGCCAATGCGCCACACATCTTCCGTTATCACACCGTCTTTCTTGCAAAGTGTGGAGTTGAGAGGGTGGGAGTGAGGATATTTCTCTACCTCTGCCTGAACCAGACCGTCATAGTAATTGCATGCCGATGTGGCTACGAGGTCTTCGCCGTCAGCTTTGTTAACCCTCTTGGGAAGTATGTCAGGGTTGAATATGACGGGCAGGATGATGCTCAGCAGCTGCTCTTTGGGAAGAGGCAGGCTGGTTTCGTCGGTCTCGTTAACCAACGAAATGAAATAATTCTTGGAAAATTCAGGTGAAAACTTCTCGCAACCGTAATGATGGTATATGCCGTTGGAGAACCAAACTCGCTTCAGATAAGTAAGAAAAGCAGCTGATTCTGCGTCATTTTTGTCCCATTTTTTACTTTTGTATATTGCTTCTAAAGTTTTGCGTATAAGCAGGTTATACTTGCCAAATTGGTCGAATGTTATATCTCTGCCCCATAGGGTTGCTTCTGACAGGAAATATATGTATGCTTTCTGGCGCGCTGAGAGCTCTTTAAAACCGGGGAGGTTGTACCGAAGCATCTGAATATCAGCAAATCTCATAGAATTGTGTGTATTATTTGAGTAAATTGTATGCATGAAAAATCAAGAGCCCAAAGGTAATAAAATTTCGTAAAGATGCAAAATTTTTGGAAGATTTTTTTCAAAAAAAAGTTATTTTGCCCTAATTCAATATTTTGAGCGATGTTCTTTAAAGTTTTTTTAGTTACCTTTGCAGTTGGAATTTTTCAAATGAGCAAGACACGAACAATATAAAATATTGTACTTACACTAATGATGCAAAAACGTAATAATATCTCCAAACACATCGAGAGACTCCTGCTAACCAACAACAAAGTGGCAGTACCGTCCTTTGGCATTTTCACCGTTGAGAATGTAGCGGCTGAATATGTCAAGGCCACAGGCCTATTCTATCCTCCTAAGCGCATTGTCGATTTCTCTTTCGACAAGGCAGCATGTGATACCCTTCTTATTCAATCTTACGCGGACGCGTGCGATATGAGTATGCCTGAGGCGCAGAAGGTGATGGACGAAGACATCAACCAGATGCTTACCCAGCTGCAGGAGGATGGTTCATATTACTTCCAGGGTGTCGGCACACTGACCCGTCTGGAGGATAAGAGTTTCGTTTTCGAGGCAGATATGGCAGGAATTGCTACTCCTGAGTTGTTCGGTCTCAGCACTTTTGAGTTCAAGTCTCTGAATAAGGTTGCTGAGAGCAAGCCGGAGAAACATACGGCACGCATCATTTCCATTGCTCCATTTACACAGACCCTCACACCTATGAAGAGGGTTGCAGCAGCAGCTGTAGCAGTACTGGTGGGCTTCTCCTTAATATCGATACCTGCCGGGAATGGAAGCGACAACACAAAGATTATACAGGCTTCTATACTGTCCACTGACGTGATTCACTCTATTGTTGAATCACCTGCAGCAAATGGTGTTGCTGTCACTCAGGAGGAAATAGCACAGTTTGAGCAGGCTGTATATAATGAAGAGCAGGCAAGGATGCAGGAAGAAATGCCTCAGCCTGTCAACAATGCTCAAAAACAACAGAACGTACAGACTACACAGATTGTCACAGCTGCTCCTCCATCAGTTACCGTCAACATCTCGTATGATGACATGAAGAAAGTAGTAGAAGAGCACGAAATGGCCCATGAAGCGGATACGTTGTCCCAAATGTAGTAATCATATAGTTTTTGACGAGACGAAATACCAAGGAGGACAAACCTTGGTGTTTCAGTGTACAGAGTGTGGTAAGCAATTTGGTATAAAGCTTAAGGAAAAGAGTTTTGGCAGCATAGTTGTCATCGAGAACGTATTTCACTATAAGCAGGAATTCCCCCTCAAGATGGGTGACAATGTTATAGGACGATACATGAAAGACAGTCGTTGCCATTGCCCGATAAGAACTGATGACCCCAGCATTGATATGAACCATTGTGTTATCAATGTGTCAAGGGGCGAGGATGGTCAGTTGAAATATGTTCTTCGCGACGGACCATCAAATACTGGTACTTTTGTAGATAATAAGATTTTAGGTGACAAGGAAAAGCGTATAATAACAGACGGAACCTTGTTCACCATCGGAGCTACCAGTGTAATATTAAAAGCATAATGTGGAAAGTAAATTTATAAACAAACAATAATATCATACACCGTGGAACTGATTGCAAAGACCTTCATGGGATTGGAGGACATCCTGGTTCAGGAACTTACAGACCTGGGGGCAGAAGATATAGTTAAAGGATGCAGAGTCGTTTCGTTCAAGGGCGACAAGGCTCTGATGTATCGTGCTAATTTCTCATTGCGCACAGCCATACGCATACTGAAGCCTATAAAGACCTTTGGTGCCAAGAGTGCAGATGATGTATATGATGCCGTAAAGGAAATAGACTGGAGCGAGTATATTGCCGAGGGAAAGACCTTCACAGTGGATTCTGTGGTATATTCCGACAGCTTTAACAATTCGCGCTTCGTAACCTATAAGGTTAAGGACGCCATCGTTGACCAGTTCAGGGAGAAGACGGGCCGCCGTCCGAGCATCTCCATCACAGACCCTGACATCAGGCTGAATATCCATATCGGTGAGCGTACTGATGAGGGTGGGGTAAAGCATACGGAATGTACAGTGGCGCTCGACTCGTCCGGCGAATCGCTCCATCGCAGGGGGTACCGTCGTGATCAGGTTGAGGCACCATTGAACGAGGTGCTGGCTGCCGGCATGATAATGATGACCGGATGGAAGGGCGAGACTGACTTTATCGACCCTATGTGCGGCTCAGGAACGCTGCTGATAGAGGCTGCCCTGATAGCGCGAAACATGGCCCCCGGAATATTCAGAAAAGAGTATGCCTTTGAGAAGTGGGAAGACTTCGACAGAGACCTCTTTGACGAGATATACAATGATGATTCCAAGGAAACGGAATTTACTCACCACATTTATGGTTATGACATTGATTTCAAGGCTGTTAATATAGCCAGAGAAAACGTCAAAAGTGCAGGTCTTGCAAAAGATATCTCTATTGAGCAGCAGGACTTTGCCGATATGCCCGGACTGCCCAATGCTGAGCAGTATATGGAGCAGAACCTCACTGGTGACCGACTGGCGCTCATCGTGACAAATCCTCCTTACGGAGAGCGTATCTCTACGCCCAACTTGCTTGAGACATATAAGATGATAGGCAGGCAGCTGAAGCATAATTTCAAGGGCTGTGAGGCTTGGGTGCTGTCATGCAAGGAAGAGTGCTTCGCCCAGATTGGCCTGAAGCCTTCGCTTAAGATACCTCTTTATAATGGCTCGCTGGAGTGCGAATACCGCAAATACCTTATGTTCGACGGACGACTGGAGAACTTCAGGGAAGAAGGTGGTATCGTTAAGACCGACGAGGAGAAGAGAAGGATGGCAGAGAAGCGCAAGAGCTGGCAGAAGCGCGACTTTGAGAAGCGTCGTGAGGAAAGGCAGAGCAATGAGGATGCTGACATCCTGTCCTTTGAATTCCACTCGCTGAAGAAACAGCGTGGACGCGGAGACCATGACAGGGATTATGACCGTGACAGAGGCCGAGACCGCGACAGAGGCAGAAATCGTGACTGGAAATCTCAGGACAGGGACGATGACTTCCGCCACCAATTCAAGGGAAAGCCATACAAGTCACGTGACGAAAGGCAGGAAGACCGAAAGAAGTTCTTCCAGAAAAAGAAATAAGTAGGAGCAGAGATTGAGATGATAAGATGCTATGTCATAATATTTTTTCTGTTGTGCGGGTATTTACCTATTAATTTGATGGCACAGAAACGACTGACACTTGAAGACCTTAATTCCGGCGGTACTAATTACGCCACGATGTCGCCCGTAAAGAAACACTATAAATGGGTGGGCAACGAATTGGTGGAGAGTGACGGCAAGCCTGAAAAGGCAAAATTCCCCAAGGTAACTTCGCGCGACCATAATATATATGTACAGTTTGCGGACGGCGAGGAAGAGGTACAGCTTACCCACGACGGCAGCCGTGAGCTGGTTTATGGCGAAGCAGTACACAGAAACGAGTGGGGTATAGAGACTGGCTTGTTCATGTCTCCAGACAGGACAAAAGTGGCTTTCTACCGCATGGACCAGTCGATGGTGACTGACTATCCGCAGGTAAGCATCATCGGCTATGAGGCCAAGCATGAGCCTGACAAATACCCTATGACAGGAACTGCCAGTCACAAGGTGACGATAGGCATCACAGACCTTACCGACAGAAACAACCTTCAGCCCAGATACCTCGATTTGGGTGATGTTACCGATAGGTATTTCACCAATATTTCATGGGCTCCTGACGGCAAGACTCTCTACCTTATCGAGCTCAACAGAGACCAGAACGAGTCCCATCTTGATGCTTACGATGTTGAGACAGGCAAGAAAAAGGCCACACTGTTTATTGAGCGCGATGACAAATATGTCGAGCCGATGCACCCCATCACGTTCCTGCCTTGGGACGACAGCAAGTATATATATTGGAGTCAGAAAGACGGTTTCTGGCATTTGTACCTCGGAAGCCTGAACAGCAAGAAGGGTGAGAAGACTGACCTCATACAACTCACCAAGGGCGAATGGGTGGTGATGAGCATCATAGGCTTCTGTAAGAAGGACAAGTCGGTCATCATATCTGCCAACAAGGAAAACCACATACAGCGTAACCTCTACCGCCTGGACCTCAGCAAGCTGCCGTCAAAGGGCGAAGGTGCAAAGATGACCCTGCTCGATAACGGCAAGGGTGTTCACGGAGGCGTGCTTAGCGATGACGGCACTATGCTGCTCGATATCTGGACAGAGCCTGATGTGCCTCGTGCCTATGCTACCATAAACACCAGAACAGGGGAGAGGAAGGAAGTCTTTTCTGCCCCCAATCCGTGGGAGGGCTATGATATACCTATTTATAAACATGGTACTCTGACAGCCGCTGACGGCAAGACCGAACTGCACTACCGCATGGTGTTGCCGAAGGATTTTGACGAGAATAAGAAGTATCCTACCGTAGTCTATGTCTATGGCGGTCCGCATGCCCATAATATTGCTGCTTCTTGGCATTGGGCATCACGTCCGTGGGAGACATACATGGCAGGTGAGGGCTACATAATCTTTGTGCTCGACAACAGGGGCTCCGAGAACAGGGGTAAGGACTTTGAGCAGGTCATCTACCGTCAGATGGGTCAGGAGGAGATGAAAGACCAGATGAAGGGTGTTGAGTTCCTCTCTTCTTTGCCGTATGTTGACACCAGCCGCCTCGGCGTCCACGGATGGAGCTACGGAGGCTACATGACCATCTCGCTCATGACGAACTACAAGGATGTGTTCAAGGTCGGCGTGGCAGGTGGTCCCGTGATTGACTGGAAATGGTATGAGGTGATGTACGGCGAGCGCTATATGGATACTCCGCAGGATAATCCTGAGGGCTATGCCAAATGCTCCCTGCTCTCAAAGGCGAAAGACCTTAGCGGCAAGCTGCTCATCATTACCGGATATAACGACAAGACCGTAGTGCCCCAGCATTGCTTGAACTTCATATACGAGTGTAACCTCGCAGGCACATATCCCGACTTCTATGCCTTCCCTGCCGAGGAGCATAATATGAAGAAGCACCAGTCGGTGGTGCTGCACGAACGCATAACACAATATTTTAACGATTACTTGAAATAAAACAATTATAAGGAAGATGAATATATTACTATTAGGTTCCGGAGGACGTGAACATGCGCTTGCATGGAAGATAGCGCAGAGTGAGAAATGTGACATCCTGTATATTGCACCAGGTAATGCCGGCACAGACGGCGTTGGCGGCAAGGGAAAGAATGTCAGCATAAAGCCCGATGACTTTGAGGCCATAAAGCGGTTTGTTACGGAAAATGGAGTGGGGATGGTAGTAGTAGGTCCTGAAGACCCGCTGGTAAAGGGCATCTACGATGACCTGAAGAGTGATCCCCGTACTGCCAACATTCCTGTTATCGGTCCGTCAAAGGCTGGTGCTGTTCTTGAGGGTTCAAAGGACTTTGCCAAGGATTTCATGAAGCGCCACGGCATTCCGACGGCGGCTTACGAGACCTTCGACGGCGAACACCTTGAGGACGGACTTAGGTTCCTTGAGACCCTGCAGCCGCCTTACGTGCTTAAGGCCGACGGCCTGTGCGCCGGTAAGGGTGTGCTGATACTGCCAACCCTTGATGAGGCAAAGAAGGAGCTGAAGGAGATGCTTGGCGGTATGTTCGGCAATGCTTCCTCAAAGGTCGTGATAGAACAGTTCCTCAGCGGCATCGAGTGCTCTGTCTTTGTGCTTACCGACGGCAAGAACTATAAGATTCTGCCTGAGGCGAAGGACTACAAGCGCATCGGTGAGGGCGATACAGGCCTGAATACCGGCGGTATGGGCAGTGTTACTCCTGTTCCGTTTGCTACAAAGGAATGGATGGCGAAGGTTGAGGAGCGCATCATCAAGCCTACCGTCAATGGCCTGGCTGCTGACGGCATCTGCTACAAGGGCTTCATCTTCTTCGGACTTATCAATGTCAATGGCGAGCCGATGGTGATAGAATACAACTGCCGCATGGGCGACCCTGAGACTGAGAGTGTCATGCTGCGCCTGAAGAGCGACATCGTTGACCTCTTCGAGGGCGTTGCAGCCGAAAATCTCGACACCAAGACCATAGAGTTCGACCCGCGTTCTGCCGTCTGTGTCATGATGGTAAGCGGTGGCTATCCTCAGAGCTACGAAAAGGGCTTCCCTATCAGTGGCATCAATGATGTTGAGGGCAGCATAGTGTTCCATGCAGGAACCACCCTGAAGGACGGACAGGTAGTGACCGCCGGAGGCAGGGTAATCTGCGTTGTTTCCTATGGCCAGAATAAGGAAGAGGCCCTCGAAAAGTCCTTCCGCGAGGCTCAGAAGATACAGTATCAGGGAAAGTACTTCCGCAGAGACATCGGCAAAGACCTGTAATGACAGTAGGAATCATCATAACATTGTGCCTGATAGTGTGCTACTTGATAGCACGCACTATGTATAAGGATTTCCGAGGCTTGCGTAAGGCATTCACCTGCGGCTTTGCCGTTGGGTGTGCCTCCATTGCCAGTCTGTGGGCGTTCGCAGCACTGCCGTTGCTGATATGGTACCTCTACAGTCCCATGAAGATTAACAACGAGAAGATATTCTATTCTGCCACCCTTGGAGCGCTGGCTCCACTGTGGCTGATGCTGCCATACTGGCTATTCCTATGATAGAGCATCTGGTCACACTCGGTCCCTACGGAATGTTCATTGCGGCATTCCTTGCAGGCAGCTTCCTGCCGTTCTCTTCCGAGGCCGTGATGCTTGCCCTGATGGCTTTGGGCGTTAATCCTTGGGAGCTGATACTCTGGGGCACAGCCGGCAATGTCCTCGGTTCGGGGTTCAACTACTGCGTCGGCATGCTGGGCAAGGAAGAGTGGTTCGAGAAATACCTGCATGTGTCGCTGAAAGACATGGACAGAGCGCGCCACTTCATGCGTGGACGGGGAGCATACATGGGATTCTTCGCTTTCGTACCCCTGCTGGGGTCGGCAATAACCATCCTCCTGGGACTGATGAGGGCAAACCCCGTCATCACGTTCGTCTCCATCACCGTCGGCAAGGTGGTAAGATACATAGTACTGATATACGGAGCCTACCTCATAAGTTGGCTGACAGACATTATAATGGGATAAGAATATGCAAAAGAAATATTTCGAAGAGACCCTTCTTAACGACAACATCCTCGATGCCCTGTACGACATGCGTTTCGAGACCTGTACTCCCATTCAGGCAGCATGTATAGACCCTATTATCGAGGGCCGTGACATCATGGGGGTGGCGCAGACCGGCACCGGCAAGACGGCAGCCTATCTGCTTCCCGTCATCTCGTGCCTTGACGACGGAGGCTATAGGGAGGATGCGGTGAACTGTCTCATCATGGCTCCCACACGCGAGCTGGCACAGCAGATAGACCAGGCTATGCAGGGATTCGGATACTATCTCGACGGCATAAGCAGTGTGGCGGTATATGGCGGCAATGACGGCAACAGATATAACAACGAGCTGACGGCACTGAAGAAAGGCGCATCGGTGGTTATTGCTACGCCGGGCAGACTGATATCCCACATGCAGATGGACAATATCGACCTCTCGCATCTGTCGTTCTTCATCCTCGACGAGGCTGACCGCATGCTCGACATGGGCTTCTCTGACGACATCCTCGCCATTGCCAAGCATATTCCGAAGACGTGCCAGACAATAATGTTCTCCGCCACTATGCCGAGCAAGATAGAAGACCTTGCCAGGACACTGCTCAAAGACCCGCTGAACGTGAAGATAGCCGTATCCAAGCCTGCTGAGAAGATACAGCAGTCTGCATACGTTTGCTATTCACCTCAGAAAGAAGCTATTTTGAGCGAGATATTCAAGACCCAGCAGAAACGTGTCATCATCTTCTCAGGCAAGAAGCAGCGTGTGAAGGAGATATACAGACATCTCATGAAGAAGAACATCAGTTGCGGCGCCATGCACTCCGACCTCTCACAGGCCAAGCGTGACGAGATGATGTTCCGCTTCAAGTCAGGCAACATCGACGTACTCGTGGCTACCGACATCGTAGCACGCGGTATAGACATCGACGACATACAGATGGTCATCAACTACGACGTGCCGCGCGACGTCGAAGACTATGTCCACCGCATAGGCCGTACGGCACGTGCAGAGCGTGACGGCATAGCAATCACACTCGTCTCTGACGATGAGATATACCTCTTCAAGCGCATTGAGAAATTCCTTGGACGCGAGATAGTCAAGAATCCTCTGCCGGCAGAACTCGGTGAGGCACCCGACTATAAGGCCAACAAGGACCATTCTACAACAGCACACAGAAACAAGCGCAGGGGCTCAAAACGCCACGGCGCAGGAAATAATAAAAACAATAATCATAATTCTAACCAAAAACAGAGAAACAATGAGCGAAATGAAAAACAAGTGCGGACTGAACGCAAAAGATTTTCAGGCAACCGTAAAGGGAAAGACAACTCAGCTGTACATTCTGAAAAACAGCAAGGGAAATGAAGTCGCAGTAACTAACTATGGCGGTGCTATCCCAGCCATTATGGTTCCTGACCGCGACGGTAACCTCGGAAACGTCATCCAGGGCTTTGACAACATTCAGGAGTACCTGAAGGGTAACGAGCCATTCCTCTCAACCCTGATCGGACGCTTCGGCAACCGTATCTGCAAGGGTAAGTTCACCCTTAACGGCAAGGAGTATCAGCTGGCTACCAACGATGGTCCAAATCACCTTCACGGCGGTCCTACAGGCTATCATGCACAGGTGTGGGATGCAGTTCAGATGAGCGACAATACTCTCGCACTGAGCTTCGTAGAGCCATACGGCCACGAGGGTTTCTCAGGTGAGGTACACGTTAATGTAGAATATACCTGGACTGACGATGATGAGTTGAAGATTGACTATCTTGCAACAACCAACAAGAAGACCATAATCAACCTCACCCATCATGCATTCTTCTCACTGGCAGGTATCGCAGACCCTACACCAACCATCGACGACCTGCTGTGCGAGGTAAACGGTGATTTCTATTTGCCTATCGACCCGACATCTATCCCAACAGGTGAGATCCTGAAGGTTGAGGGCACACCGTTCGACTTCCGTAAGCAGAAGGCCTTCGGTCTTGAGATCAATGCCGACAACGAGCAGATTAAGAACGGTTCCGGTTACGACCACTGCTGGGTACTGAACAAGAAGGAAGTCGGTGAGCTTTCATTCGCAGTTCGTGTTGAGGATCCAAAGAGCGGCCGTACTATGGAATGCTGGAC
>CACYKA010000043.1 GCA_902774795.1 uncultured Prevotellaceae bacterium
GAGCTTTCGGCCTATATGCGCTCCGTCAGTGATATCAGTGATATGCTGAAGAAAAACCTCGGCTATACCAAGTCCGAGCCCTACCAGCGCGTCCTGCAAGCCATAGCAAAAATGCTTTCAGCCTGAGGAGCCTGAAATGAACAAAATAAAAAGTGGCTTTCTGAAAAGAAGGCCACTTTATCTCTTACCTCGTATAGAACTTCGCTCCGATGGAGCAGCCCCAGATGTCCGTGAACTTTACGCCGTTGCCCTGGAAGAGGGAGCGGATGTAGAGGTCGCACGTGCTGAGTTCGTAGAACAGACTGATACGACTGAAGTACTTCAGCTTCTCCTTCGGAATCTTCAGGGTCATACGCTCACCAAATGCCAGATTCAGGCGGAACTTGGTTGACATGAACTCGTAGTATCCGTCAGGATAGCGCCCTGGCTGACTCTTCCAGAACTCGTGACCATAGACGGTGTTGATGTAGAGACTCGTCGTCAGGGGCTCGAAGTGCCACAGCCCCTTTGTCAATGAGCCGTTTGGGTTCAGGCATACGCTCCAAGGGGCGAAGTTGCCCTTGATGGTGGTTGTCAGCTTGGGGCGTGAAGAGTCGTGCTTAGGAATGAATCCGAAAAGCAGCTCCGTCTCCCACTTTCTTTTCTTGCCGTAGCTCCAACCTACACCGATTGACAGCGTACCCATGTTGCCGGCATTCTGAATGAGGAAATGGGTCGGGATGAGCGATGCCCAAACCCGCTGCCTTCTCTCCATGTTGTGCTCATACGTGCTCTCCTGCTGATGAACAGTTATGCTGTCGCCTGCTACTGCTGACATCGTACACAGCAGCATCATCACTATACTAGAAATAAACTTGTTCCACTTCATAGCTGTCAGGTGTTATGGTGAATATTCGGTAATTGCGATGTGTAGCACAGTCGATACCGTAGAAAATCAGGTTGTCATTGTATGGTGCAGAGACTTTGTCGCCGTGGTCATGGCCGTTGACGCAGAACATCAGGCCCGGGAACAGGTCGAGATAACGGCGGAAGGCCTTGCAGACATTGTTGTTGAACTGGTCACCGAAGGGAGGTGCATGCATCACGACGATGGTGCGGTCGAATTGTTCCCTTCTCTCAGTCATCTGGGCTTCCATATAGTCGAAGTTAGGGACGGCAGCCAGATAGTCATATTCAGTAGCGTTGGTGTTCAGGCACACAAACTTCACACGTCCGGCGATAAACGAGAAGTTCATCTCGCCGTACATCTGACTGTAGGTCTGGTTGCCTGTACCAAGGAAATCGTGGTTGCCAATAAGAACCACAAACGGATAATGCAGTCCCAGCAGGATGTCGCGTGACCACTCGAACTCATCGCGTGTTGCAGTATCGGTCAGGTCGCCGCAATGGACAACGAAGTCGATGTCGCCTCTGCGGTTCAAATCCTCCACTTCGTCGCGCAGATCATTCAACCACAGGTGGTTGTCGCTGATGAACGCCACTCGAAAAGTTCCTTTGTTTGCACACTGGCTTTCAATGAGAGCCATCTGACGTGCATTGATGTCTGAATCACCTTCGATTTTCACATCATAGGGATGTGTCTCAAAGCAAGATGATAACAGAAGCATCAGGCTGCTGCATAGAGACAGCCGGATAAATCTTAGTTTCTTTTTCATTTTTTTTTAAATAAAACCATAATATTAAGAAATATAGTAAAAATTAATCCATCTTGTAATACTTGCGGTCTTTTTTGCCGTTATAGGTCATCTTGATGGCAGCGGTTTTTTCATACATCAGGGGTATCTGGTGCTTCTCCAGCTTTGATTTAAGAAATTCTGCAAGGTCTTTCTTGCTTATCTCCTTATCATCATGTGTGGTATATAGCAGTTTCAGTGCTGTCCCCAGCACGACGTGTGGCGCTGCTACGCAGATGCACTCCTTAATGCCGGCATATTCGTTTGCTGCATCTTCCACCTCCTGAGGATTGACCTTGAATGCTCCAGTATTAATGATGTCGTCGTCTCTTCCCATGATATGCAGTCTCCCTTCTTCGTCAATTCTCCCTCTGTCGGTCATCTTAACGACACCGTCTTTCAATATCCTGCTTGTCAGGAGCGGGTCATTAAGGTATCCGCTCATCAGTGTCTTTCCGCTACACATGATATGCCCGTCTGCCGACACCGTTACGGATGAATTACGCATCGGAACACCCACACAGCCAGGGATACATTTTTGGGAACTGTAATCGTATGTTGTCACTATGCCGCTTTCGGTTGAGGCATAGGTGTTATACAGACTAGAGTGGGGGAGCAGCTGGCACAGATGTTTCATGTCGCTTTCAGACATGGGTGCTCCACCTGTCTCAATGAAAGCTATCTTGTCTGCATATTCGGACAGCTTTTCACTGCTCATCAGCATTAGAATCTTAATGCTTGAGGGCACCATGAATGTTGCGACTCTGCCCTCTGCGCTGTCGATTGCGCTAAACAGGTCGTCCATAATCTTTATGCCGTCCATCAAGATGATGGTCATGCCCTTGATGATACATGGAAAGACTTTTGACCATGATCCGTAATGGTTCAGCGGACCGCAGATGATGAACGACAGATTTTCATCATACTTATGGGCCTCAATCAGATTCTCGGAATTTGCCATGACAGCCTCATGACTGATAATGACTCCCTTTGACTTGCCGGTGGTTCCTGTCGTAAAGAGTATATCGGCAATCCCTTCCGGCACCTTTGATTTCTTGCGCTCCGGTAGGTGCTCAGGCGCTTCGCGGAACTGCAGCTCATCACTGTAGCGTCTGAATGACTCATCGGAGATATCGCTTGCCAATGGCACTGCGATTCCGTTATTGAGATGAATGGCGAAATATTCCACAAAATACTCTATCGTGGGAACGGCCCTGAGGGGGATTATGTCTCCTTCGGACATGCCTCCGGCAGCCAGCTCTCTTGCTCTGCTCATTGCCGCAGAGTACAGCTCGCAATAGGTTATGCTTTCCTTTCCGCAGACGAAGGCTTTTTTGTCTGCGAAAAGCAAGGAATTTTGTTGTAGGATCGCTTTATATTGCATGATTTCTGTAAACCGTAAACTGTAAACCGTAAACAGTTAACAACCAAGTTTTGTTTCTATCAGTTTTACCAGGCTGTCGAGGTTTTTGAGGTTTCGTGGTGTTATGTCAGATGTTTCTAACTTTATGCCATACTTGTCGGAGAGAAGCATAAAGATGGTTGTAACTCCCAGGGAGTCCAGTTCTCCTAGCAGGAAATCTGAGTCGAAATCCACCAGTGGAAGTGCTTCCTCCAACATTTTTCTTATTTCTTCTTTCATATCTTTTAAGGTCAAAGGTCAAAGGTCAAAAGCTAATGTTCAGTATTCAATATTTTCACATTATTTACCAAGCCGTGGGCGCAGTACTGTGCCAGGAGTTGTTTGTCGGGGTCTTCTTCGATGGCATATATGGTCTTGTCGGGATGTACCAGGGCTGCCATAAGAGCCAACGCTCCTCCGCCGCAGTTCTTGATGGTTATCGTAGGACTGTCACCGGCATTATCGATACGTTCGAGATTCTCCTTGCTGAGGGCCTTGCAGGCTTCGGAATAAACTGTCCTGCCTTTGTAGAGATAGCGTTCCTTTACCAGTGGCAAGAAGTATGACGGCGTCTCCAGTTCACTTTTTATCTTGTTATATTCGGCAAGGAAATGCCTGTGAATGCGACGTGTCGTTTCTTGGTAGTCATTTCCCCAAAGGGGAGAGTCAGCCGATATGCGCTGTCCGATGGTCATTGTCACCTTAGTGCGGTTTACGGCAAAGCTGCCGCGAGGCATGGCATTATTCAGACCATGCAGGTATATTGGCAGGATGTCAAGATTCAGCCTGCTTGCTAGCAGGAAGGCTCCTTTGTGAAACCTCAGTATCGTCGATTCCGGATTCCGCTCTCCTTCCGCATAGACGGCGATGCTGTATCCTTCCTGTACGTATTTCTCAAACATCGGAATGTCATCTTCAAACTGCTCTTCCACAACGGTATAGAAATCCAGCCACTTGAACATTCTCTTTATGACAGGATTCCAGCTCGACCGCTTATTGGCCACGATTATTATCTTATGGGAGAGCGCCATGAGGTAAACGGGGTCAAGCATAGACTGGTGATTGCATATTATGATGCAGGGCTTGTCGAACGCTTCGTGCCAGGGATCTCTTATTTCGTTCTTCAATCCGGGGAACAGTCTCAGGTCAACTCTGTGGCTCCAGGTGACTATTTTGTGCAGGACAGCCTTTGTCTTCTCATTCCTGCCACACAATGCGAACAGCACAAAACCTATGGTGTATCCGATGCACAGCTGTATCAGCCACCAGCAGCCGCAGAACCATGTCCTTGCCAGGGCACCGAGCGTCAGCGGACGCTTACGGTACTGTCCCTCCGATTTTGTAATCCAGTTGAAGAGATACGGCGGTATGAGGTATGCCATCAGTACCACGCTGAACATTCCGATGATTGTAACCTCTGCCAACGAAAGCAGTGCAGGATGCTTCGCAATGATAAGCGAGCCGATGCCTATGAACATTATCAGTGCCGACAGGATGATACTGTTCTTATATGATGCAAGCATCGGTTTGCGGTAGGCATATTCATGGGTGCAGCCCTCGGTCATGAATATCGTATAGTCATCGCCCTGTCCGAAGATGAATGTAGCAAGTATGATGTTTACGATATTGAATTTGATGCCGAAGATTGCCATCAGTCCCAATATCCATATCCAGCTCACCGCCATGGGCAGGAAGGATATTATGGCAAGCTCTATGCGGCCGAATGACATCCACAGGAACACGAACACTATAAGCGAGCATGCTATGCCTATGTAGTTGAAGTCTTCTGACAGGCTGTCGGCAATGGCGCTGTTCATGCTCCTGACGTCGAAACAGTCCCCAAAAAGCCCTTTTGTGTCCTTCAGGCGGTCGGACTTGACAAACACTCGGTCAACGACATAGTATCTGCGGTTCAGTTCGTCGATACTGAAATTTCCGGCAAACACGGTATTCGTCAAAGCAGAGAAATACTCAAAGCCCTTCGGCTCATAATGGCGCTCCATTATCTGGTAGAAATCATCGAACGCCCCTGCGTTGAAGCCCTTGAGCGAAGCTTCCCTTCCCAATTCCCGTTTTATGTATTCAGAGTGAGCCTGCACGAATTCCTGCCATCGATGGAGTCTTCTTTGCTGCTCCTTTTTAGAAGTGATAAAATCCGCAGTATTCTCCCTGCCTGTCACTGTGCCGCACGCCATGAGAGAATCCACCGTCCTGTCATGCTTCCTGCATCCGTCAAGAGCCTTGTCCATGCTGTTTGCCGACGATACCACAAACAGCTGCTCTACGTCGCCGTTACTGTCAGGCATCAGCAGCGACTGGAAATATTTCATGTCAGCCCTCTGCTCCTCGGTCAGATAATTGATGTTCGACATGTCAGAGTCAAACTCCGTTTTCAGGCTGAACCAAGAGAGAATCACCGTCACCACCAATACCACTGCAACAAGCCACCGCTTGTTTTCAATCTTTGATTCAGTTATGGCGCGGAATAACTGTCCATGCCCCTTGGCGCTTGTACCCTCTGCACATGGCAGGGTAGGGGCCTTCAGCATTTGCGGCAGGAAGACGAGAACAAAGCCGATGGTTCCCAGCAGCAGCAGCGAGGCGTACAGTCCCAAGTCGCGCAATGCTATGGATTTCAGCGGCACCAATGCCAGGAATGCTCCTATCGTCGTTATATTGCCCACGACCAACGGAGTGGCAATCTCCTTCAGGGATTTCCTGATGTCAGGCTCATGATTAGAATGGTCTATCAGGTGTAAGGGATAGTTCACGGCAATACCGATAATTACGCTCGACAACCCCAAGATGATAATCGATATCCTGTCATGAACAACTGCCACGCAGCCCAAGGCGAACAGCGCTCCCCATGCTATCGAAACAACTATGAGGACAATATTCCTCAGGCTTCGGAATGCATAGACCAGTAGCAAGGCAATCAGTACGATGGCGATGCCCACCGCCAGCATGCTGTCATGCTTAATCTGGCTGGCATTGTCAACAGCAATACGAGGGCCTCCCGTAAGATGTATCCCTACCTTCGGGAAATCCTCCTTCACCTTCTGGATTCCCGTTTCAAGAAGAGATATTATTTTGGCATTATTAGCCGTCTCGCTGTTGCCGTACGGAGAATTCACCATGACAATGGCCTTCTTCATGTCGGGTGAAAAGATATATCCCCCGTATGTCTCAAAGTGCGACTGTTTCTGGGCCTTGCTCAGTCTGCCGAGAACCGGCGTAAACAAATTCAAAGGGTCTTTGGCAATATCCATTGAAAGCATTCCCCCCGAGGGAAACATCAGCATCTCACGATCCCTGTCCAGTTGTTCCCCTGCATACCCAGGCACCCTCATCAGGCTGTCCATCCTGTGATAGTCGGCATCGTTAAGGAAGTAGGGTATGTTGTTATACACAAAGTCGGTAATGTTTGCCAGCGCCTCGATGTCGAATTTTGAGATAACATTATTCTTGATACCCATCGTATCAATCAAGTCAACCTCATTGCAGAAGGCTTCGATCGCCTCAGTGGTCATGTCGGCATCGCCCGGATTGTCGAAGGTTACGATTATCCGTGAAGCCCCCGATATGTCCTGATATATGGCGAGCGCCTCCCTGTCATTGGAACCCAGCGGCAGGAAGTCTGATATGTCCTCTTCGTATGTCAGTCGTGAAACGAGAACCGCCAACAGCACTGTCAAGGCAGCCAGCAGCGTCCACCTTACCACATAGTGAGTACGAAAGAAATCATATATACAATTCATAATTCAGAATGCATAATGCATAATTATTTATTGACTGCGGCGAGCCATTTTATAAACTCCTCTTTCCATTGTCTGCATTCTTGCGTTCCCTTTTCCGAGGAAGCTCCGAATCCGTGTCCTCCTGTTTTGTATTGAATATATTTATGGGTTACGCCCTGTGCCGTCAACGCAGAGTCAAGAAGTACGGAGTTGCGATAATCGACTATCGGGTCGTCAACACAGTTCATCAGGAACACTGGAGGGCAATCAGCAGGGACATGTTTTTCCAAAGACAATGCTTCTCGCTTTGCCTTGTTGTTTTTTCCGTATTCCCCCAGCAGTCCCCTTCTGGATCTTTTGTGTGTACAGTCGGCAGTAAAGGACACTACCGGATAAATCGCAGCAACGAATGCCGGACGGGAATAAGGAGAATCATATTTTTCTGCCACCGACATCACCAGATGCCCTCCTGCCGAGAAGCCCATAGCTCCCACCTTTGTTGTGTCGATGCCATACAGAGCGGAATGCTCCTTGATGTATCTTATCGCCTGCTGCAGATCGTTCTGTGGGTCAGGATATTGATTGCCTCGGACAAGCAACCTGGTGCGAAACATGAATGCCGGTACGTATGCAGTTCTGTAGTTCAGCACAAAGGCTGATATGCCGTTAGACTGCAACCATTCAGCAACCTTTACGCCTTCATTATCAGTATCGTGCCAGAAATAGCTTCCGCCAGGACAGATAATCACGCATGGATTATTTTTGCCCTCAGCAATATACGGCGTCAGAAAAACCTTCTTCCTGACATCCGTATGCTCCCAGATATTTACCATTTCCTGAGAAGTCTGAGCCAGCCCCATCTGCCATGTAAGCATCAAGAGTGCTGATATTACTATAATCTTAAGCCTAAGCATCCTGGTCGTATTTGTTACACATCAGTCTGTACTGTGTTTTATAATATTGCCTGAACTTTGAGGCCATGTCCTGATAAGTTCCATACTTGCTGTATTCCTCATAGGGGATTCTCTCATTCACGTGGAGTCGTATGTTTCCTTGGCGAAGATATTTTCCGCCTTTGGGCAATACTCTGCCGGCACCATATTCCACTATGGGCAGTATGTCTGTCTTAAGGGTCGAGGCTATATAAAAAGCCCCTTTATGAAAGCGCCCTATGCTACAGTCTTTTGAACGCGTACCCTCAGGATAAACGGCAATGGAATAGCCTCTCTCTACAAGAGACTGCAGCTTTGGTATGATGGTATCTATCCCCATAGAGACAGGATAGTATTCTGCATTCTGTATCAGCTTGCCAAAGAAAGGACTGTTCCATACCCAGTCATTGGTGAGTATTATCATCTTCGGCGTTTGGGACAACATCAGCATCAAATCCAGATGTGACTGGTGATTACAGATTATGACAGCAGGCCTGCTGTATGTCTCTCCACCGTTTTCGACCTTACAGTTCACTCCGGGAATACCATGCCGGAAGATAACAAACCGTGCTATGTGATACAAGATGGAACGTAGCTTTGAAGACTTTTCCTGCTTTCCGATATGAAGGAAATTCAGGATAGTGGTATAAGGTATAAAGACAAACAGACAGACAACAAGATACAGGAGCAGAGAATATACAGTCCTTGCCGCAGTCAATAAAAAACGAATTATCTTCAGAGGAAGGGCATATACGATAGCAAGAATGCAGAGGCAGGTATTCAAAACAAAGATTCTGGAAAAATCCTTTACCGGCCTGAAATGTGATATTCTCTCTTCCTTGGGAGGATAAAAGACGTCAACCTGTTTCGAGACAATCTCCACCCCATGCCAACTGGCAAAAACCATCAGCTCCAGTTCGGCCTCATATCTGGAAGTAAGCAGACTGAGACAGGACAGTTTTTTCAAAGGGTATAGTCTGTATCCTGTCTGGGTGTCAGCCAACCGCAGTCCTGTCTGGACACAGAACCAGAAGTTGCTGAAGGCATTAGCAAAATTACTTCCGAAAGAGCGTTCCGCATTTTCCACACCTTTCCTTTGTCCTACTATTAACGCACCCGGATGTTGTATGTTGGCTTCAAGTAAGACGGGGATGTCTTCTGGATAATGCTGACCGTCGGCATCGAGGGTTATGGCATACGAGAAGCCCATTTCCATCGCTTTCCTGAAACCGCGTTTCAGGGCGGCTCCCTTACCTTGGTTCCGAGTGTTTGTTACGATAGTGATATCTTTGACCTCTTGTAACAATTCCAGGGTAGAGTCGGTACAGCCGTCACACACAACGATGACGTCATCGCATTCGTTCTTGCTGCGATTGACAACATCAATGATGGTGCCACCATTGTTGTATGTCGGTATGACAACACAAATTCCTCGCTCACGAAGCGTGTGTCGTTGTAACGTCTTGTCTGTATCTATCTGCTCTTGCATACAAGGGAAAACTTTGCATATATGGAAATCGGCTCTGCCGCTTCGCTAGTCGAAGAATCATCGTCCGAAACAACTACTTGCATCCTATCGTTATCAGAATCAGCAGAAATATTGCTGAAAGAATAATGGTATCGGTTGTCGGGAGAGGGAGTTATTGTTTTGAGGAATTTGGCATTCTTCACCTCCAATATTTCTACAGAATGTCCGCATAACTGTTCGTACAACTCCTGGGCAATCTGTATTATGCATGCCCCTGGTGTTATAGGGTTGCCAGGAAAATGAGCCTGGTATATCATACAATCCTCTATCAGGTGAATTGTACAGACACCAGTCTGCCGGCAGGCGCTTAGAACAGTATAGAGGTTACTCTGTAATTTCATCTTCAACAGCTAATGGAACAAAAGTGTATGTGATGTTGTATTTCTGATTTTTATATGATGTGCCTCCCTCTTGCAATACCTTTATCAGTTTCTTCAAATCTTTCTTTATGACAGATTTTATATACCATCTGTTAAGCTTGCCTGCCACACTCAGTATCTTCACTTTTTCTTTCTGCGGATTATATGAAAAAGACAGGGCTGAAACGCCGAATTCGTTAAAGACAGAGCCCGCGATTTGATTGTCGGTATATGCTATTATACCTACTCCGCTGATGTATGCCTTGCTGAAGTCTATCTGTACGGAATAGCGGCACTTTTCCCCCTCCTTTGACGGAAAGGCTACGGGTTCTTGCCTTGCAAGCGACCATAGGTCGAGCGGGCGCGTTAGCGGGAATGAGGTGTTTTGGGCAAGAGCTGACGGGGCAAAAAATATTGTCAGGCAGGCTATGCTAATTAACAGAAAAAGTCTTTGCATCTATTTTCTTGTTTTTTATAATGTCGTTCAGGACGATTACTGTTGTGTCACCATTTTTCTCGTACATCTCAACCTTGACAACGACAGATTTTTCTTTGTTAAAGTGAAGAATAATGCTCGTGAACATGTGCTTCAGTTCCTTTGACTGCGGAACAAGTGTTGCAACCCATTCCGTTGGCGTATCTTTGACTGTTGTCTTGAAGCTCTTCTTGTCAGACAGACA
This sequence comes from uncultured Prevotellaceae bacterium, assembly GCA_902774795.1. Lineage (GTDB taxonomy): Bacteria > Bacteroidota > Bacteroidia > Bacteroidales > Bacteroidaceae > Prevotella. Next base: position 10,312 of record CACYKA010000043.1, read on the forward strand.
CTTGCCCACAATGCTGTTCATCATGATGGTTGCTATCTCTCGGAACATCTTGTTCTGGTTGATGTCAATAACATCGTGTCGGCTGTTTTTCCTTAGCGAGACTTTCGAATCGTTAAGAATGAAAGTATATGTATATGGCGTGGTGTATTCCCAACGAAGCTTGTTAGGCTGTTGGTAATGCATCCTGCCTTTGGAAACCATTTTCTCGTTCAGCAGCTTTACGGTCTTTGTCTGAGTGAAGTTGCATTGCATCGTATTCAGCTTTGCTGCTGCATCGTTTATTTGGCTGATAATGCGCTGGCTGTTATCTTGTGCAAAAGAAGCAAGCGTGATAAGCGCCGTCAGAAGAAAAAGAAAGATACGCTTCATATTACCTCGCAATTAATATACACCCTGTTACTATAAG
>CACYKA010000044.1 GCA_902774795.1 uncultured Prevotellaceae bacterium
TCACCAATCCACCAAATTTTTATAGAACTATTTTCAAAAAAAGGTTCATTTTCGTGTCTATTTTGACCCAAATCAAGGAAAAAGCCCCTCCGAAAAGGGGACTATTACTCAAAAATGCATATTTGTGCAGCCAATTTGGGCTATTTTGATTAAAAACGGAATAAAATCACTTCCCGTAAGCCGAAATCAGGCGTTCTTTCTCTGCTTTTGTGATAGGAATTATCGTTCCGTGACGGGGAGTGAAAGCACCCTGTGTTGCTGTATTCTGTACGAACTGGAATGTCTTCAAATCCTTTGAGCTGCAGAATTGGTAATGTCCGTTTCCATAACAGTCATACATGATAATCCAAGACTTTCCGTCTATCGTTTTACAAACTCCGACACCTTCTACCGACTCTTTAGTCTGTTCCACATTTCCAGGAAGCATTTCCCACTTGTCTGTGAGTTGTTTTGCCACAGCCTGATAAATGCCGCGTCCTGACTCCTGCTTATAAAAGAGGTGATACATCTTGTCTGCATCATTATATACGATGTCTCCATCTATTGTTGCGTTTCCTGCATCAAAGAGCCACTTAGGTTCTCCCTCCAGGTCTGTAAACGCCTTGTTTGCATATTGATAATAGATTTTATCATACGAGTCACTGTCGCTGGTACGCAGAGAATAGAACACCATGTACTTTCCTGCCTTGTGGTCATATATGGTTTCCGGAGCCCATACACGTATTACCTTACTCCATGTCTTCGTATATCGTGTAGGGAAATTTATCGCATGATGCTCCCAATTAATAAGGTCTGTGGATTTAAGCAGAACCATACCCCTGTTGCTGGACCAACCCAGTTCAGAGCGCATATCAGTAACGACCATATAGAAAGTCTTTCCATCCTCACATCTTAATATATGAGGATCGCGCACGCATTGCGTAAATGCAATGGTATCACTCGTTATGACAGGTTTGCCATCATTAAGCGGGGTATAGTTATATCCATCATCACTCAAGGCATAGCATATCTGTTCCTGCCAAGGAGCATTTCCATTAAAATAGGTAAAGAGATACGCCACCTTTTCATCTTGCTTGCCACCTTTACCCGCATAGGCCGACGAACTGAATGCCGCCACCAGCAGACATATCAGTATAAAAAAATTCTTTTTCATGACTATAAATGTGTTAGGTAAGTATTGTGGGCACAAATTTAGATAAAAAATTTCAATTACAATCAATTCCGTAACGAATTTAAGATTTCTTTAGGAAAGATATAACACTACTTTGACGCCAATGAGTGAAAAAAACATAAAAATTCTCTTCAGATTTGGCACTTTAAACACTAAATCGTAACTTCGCACCCTCAAAACTACATAATTATCTACTTATTACTTTTAAACAACATGAATAATCCAAATATGAATTCTATCAGGTTATTAATTGTTACTACACTTATTTCTTTATCTCTTCCCTTGCAGATATACTCCCAAAGAAATGTCCTGTCACTGAACAATTGGGAATTTTCCAAAGACAAGGCAAAATGGGAGAAAGTTTCCATCCCCCACGACTGGGCCATCAGCGGGCCATTCGACAAGAAGTGGGATCTGCAGGTTGTTGCCATAGAGCAGAACGGAGAGAAGAATGCCACAGAGAAGAGCGGCAGGTCTGGTGCGCTGCCATGGATTGGAAAAGGTTATTATCGCACTACGGTAAATATCACCCCTAACCCAGCAGGCGACGTATGTTATCAGCTGGAGTTTGACGGAGCGATGTCAGAGCCGTCCGTCTCTATCAATGGCAAGCATGCCGGCTCTTGGGCATACGGATACAATGCCTTCCGTCTGGACGTTACTGACCTGTTGAAAACTGGCGAGAATGTCATTGAGGTAGAACTGAACAACCGCGAAGAGAGCAGCCGCTGGTATCCTGGGGCAGGACTGTACCGCCCTGCAGCACTTGTCACGACACCAAAGGCGCATATTGACCCTTGGGCAACGGCAGTGCGAACAAAAGAACTGCGTCAGGGAGTCGATAACCACGGCGAGACAGAACAGCAGGCAGTGATTGCATACGAGACGCAGCTGATAAAGCCGCAAGGAGCACAATGGAAAGGATATGCCTTTGTCGTGGAAATACTGGACAATAAAGGAATGTTCTATACAGGCAACCACTTTGACGTTCCAGAAGACGGCAAGATTGACACAGAGCTGACAATGAGCAAGCCCTTGCTTTGGTCACCAGAGACACCTCACCTTTACAAAATCCGCTCACGCCTGATGAAAGACAACAGGGTCGTCGATGAAACCATAACAAACCTCGGCGTTCGCACTATCAGCGTCAGCAAAGAAGGCGGTTTCATGCTGAACGGCCAGTCACGCAAGATACAAGGTGTCTGCCTGCACCACGACCTCGGTCCACTCGGAGCCGCTGTTAACAAGGCTGCACTGATACGTCAGATAAAACTGATGAAAGAGATGGGGTGTGATGCCATACGCACTTCGCACAATATGCCTTCCACAATGCAGATGGACCTTTGCGACAGCCTCGGAATGATGGTGATGGCAGAAAGCTTCGACATGTGGATTTACCCCAAGTGCAAGAACGGCTACGCCCGCTTCTTCAAGGAATGGGCGGAGAAAGACATCACCAACCTCATACTGAACCATCGCAACCACCCGTCAATCGTGATGTGGAGCATCGGCAACGAGATACCAGAGCAGTGGGACAAGAATGTGGGTGTGGAATGGGCGAAGAAGTTGCAGGATCTGTGCCACAGGCTCGACCCCACCCGACCCGTAACACAGGGTATGGACAGGGTGGACAATGCCCTCAAGAGCGGTTTTGCGGAAGTAATGGACGTAGTGGGCCTGAACTACCGCACACACAAATACGACAAGGCTTACAAACAAACTACAAAGGGTTTTATTTTAGGGTCTGAAACCGCATCTACAGTCAGCTCACGCGGAGTATATAAGTTGCCATACAATACCACCAATCATGGAGTTTACGGTGACGGGCAGTGTTCTTCTTACGACAACGAATGGTGTTCTTGGAGCAACCTGCCTGACGTCGATTTCGAGAACATGGACGACCTGCCGTGGACTATAGGACAGTTTGTATGGACAGGCATCGATTACCTGGGCGAGCCGACGCCCTATGATGAATACTGGCCCAGCCGCTCATCATATTTCGGCATCTGCGACCTCGCAGGATTGCCCAAGGACAGGTATTACCTCTACCGCTCAGTATGGAACAAGGATGCCCACACCCTGCATATCGCTCCCCATTGGTCGTGGGGCAAGGAGATGATTGGCAAGAACGTTCCCGTACAGGTCTATACCGACTTTGACGAAGCAGAGCTATTCATCAACGGCAAGTCACAGGGTCGCCGTACCAAGAACCACACCCCTAATGCTAACGCCGGTCAGGAGAGCACCAATCCCAATGCAAAGGGCGCAGCAGCCCCGAATCTGGACAGATACCGCCTGCGCTGGATGGACGTGAAGTATGAGCCGGGTGAAGTGAAGGTAGTGGCTTACGACAAAGACGGCAAAGTCGCTATGGAGGAGGTTGTCAAGACAGCCGGCAAGCCAGAAAAGCTGAAGATGGACGTATGGACAGCAGGCAAACAGCTGAAGGCCGACGGCAATGACCTTGCATACATCACCATCTCCATGACTGATGCCGACGGCAACCTATGCCCGAATGCCAATGACCAGCTGACGTTCAACGTGGAGGGTGAAGGAACCTTCAAATGCGTATGCAACGGCGACGCCACTTCTCTGGAATCTTTCACGGAGCCAACTATGCGACTCTTCAACGGCATGCTCGTACTCACCGTTCAGAGTACCGACAAAGCAGGAAAGATAAAGGTTACGGCAAGCACCGTTCCTGCTGAGACAAAGAACAAAAAGGAGAAATCTGCTCCTATAACAGGCACGACAACGATAACCACAAAGTGAATTCACAATTCATAATTCATAATTCACAATTTATGAAAAGAACTACTATTTTAGCTGCATGCTGCCTGATTCTGTCTTTCTCGCAGAAAGCACAGGCACAAAGTGAGATTTACCCGCAGCATTTCGACCTCTGCGAGGTAACAGTGACAAACGGTCCGCTGAAAGAGGCTCAGGACTTGAATTTCAAGACCCTCCTTGCCTACGATGTTGACAGGCTCCTCACTCCTTTTGTGAGGCAGGCCGGCCTCAATACCGGCGATTACGCCAACTGGACGACCCTGCACCCAAACTTTGATAACTGGGGATCGGGCTCCTTCCGTCTCGACGGCCACGTGGGAGGCCATTATCTCACGGCCCTGGCACTTGCATACGCTGCCTGCCACGAGTCAGACACGAAGACTCTTCTGAAAGAGCGCATGGACTATATGCTCAAAGTAATGAAAGACTGTCAGGACAAGTTTGACACGAACACTTCCGGCCTGTATGGATATATCGGCGGCTATCCCAACAATGCGCTGTGGACAGACATGTTTGCAGGTAATACCACACAGTTCAACAACGCCCGAGGCAATGTACCTCTTTATGTTCAGCACAAAGTGATGGCAGGACTTCGCGATGCATACCTGTATGGTGATGACGAGACGGCAGCAGTGGCAAAGCCAATGTTCATAAAGATTTGCGACTGGGCCGTAAATCTTGTAGCCAAATATTCCACTTCTACCATGCAGAGTATTCTGGACACAGAGCACGGCGGTGTCAACGAGGTGCTTGCCGACGCATACAAAATCACCGGCGAGACAAAATATCTTGATGGCGCGAAGAAATACAGCCACACCACAATGGTCAGCGGCATGCAGAGCGTCAACACTACCTTCCTCGACAACAGACATGCCAACACCCAGGTGCCTAAGTATATCGGTTTTGAGCGCATAGCCCAGGAGGACGCATCCATGACGACATACAGTAAGGCGGCACAGAATTTCTGGACAGACGTAGCGAGCAACCGTACCGTCTGCATCGGCGGCAACTCCATGAATGAGTGGTTCATGGCATCATCGGCAGCGAGCCGCTATGTCAACGAGTGCAACGGACCTGAGAGCTGTAATTCCAACAATATGCTGAAACTCTCAGAGACCCTCTTCGATGCAACGCACGACAGCAAATATGCTGATTTCTACGAGAACACCATGTATAACCACATTCTTTCCACCATCGACCCAGCGACTGGCGGCTATGTCTATTTCACGCCGCTGCGTCCACAGGCTTACCGCATATACAGCAAAGTAAATCAGGACATGTGGTGCTGTGTCGGCACAGGCATGGAGAACCATTCCAAATACGGACACTTTATCTATACCCACGATGGTGACAACACCCTGTATGTAAACCTCTTCACGCCGTCAACGCTGGAGAACGCAAACTTTGCACTTACACAGGAAACAGAATTCCCCTACGAGCAGCAGACGAAGCTGACTATCAACAAGGGAGCAACCTACACCATCGCCATCCGCAAGCCGTCATGGGTGGGTGAAGAATTCTCCATCAGCCTCAACGGCTCAAAAGTCGATGCCGGAAACATGACGACAACTAACGGATACTGCTACGTCAGCAACACTTGGAAAGAAGGCGACGTGATAACAGTCAACCTGCCAATGTCACTGAGATATGAGCAGTGCCCCAACCTGAAAGACTATATTGCATTCAAATATGGCCCGATACTCCTTGGTTCTCCGACCACATCCCCAGACCCAGAGTCAGAAGACTACGAAGCCCTTGTCCATGAATACGCCGCAGGAGAGCGCATGGGACATGCCGAAGACAGCTATACTACCACCAAGTCTCTCTCCTCTGCACCGCTTCTTATCGGTGACAGGGCCGATGTCCTGAGCAAGATTACCACCATCTCCCCCCTTAGCTTTGAAATAGATGCCAGCCGTGAGGGAGCAGAATGGGGCACGCTGACAATGGTCCCCTACTACACCATCCACCACAGTCGCGTAATGAACTACTGGTATCAGGCAACTGCTGAGGATTATGCCAACAGCGATTGGGCAAAGGCAGAGAAGGCCAAAGAGGAACTCGACGGACGTACCATCGACTTCATCCGCACTGGCGAGCAGCAGTCTGAGGCAGGCATCACGAGCTATTCTTCCGATTCCAGCGTAGGCACTTTCCGCGATGAGGTATATCGTGATGCACAGGCAGGCGGCTGGATACAGTACATACTTACCAACCACGAGGGAGTCACTGAAGGGTTGGGGCTGGTATGCCGTTTCCAGACAGCCGATGCAGGACGCAAGGCGACAATCTATGTTGAGGGCAAGCTGATAGACACCTACACCATACCGTCATCGTTCAGCCTGCAGGAAGACAACGGATTCTTCAATAAGGAATGGGCATTGCCGAAATCTCTTGTTACAAACAGCGATGGTTCCGCAAAGGAGACGCTGACCTTCCGCATCCAGGCCGACCAGGGAACTCTTTGCCCGGGTCTGTATTACCTCCGACTTACGAAAGACTGCAAGGAAGTGGATAAGGAAAGTCTTGGCATCGATGTCACCTCCACATACATCCAGAACCCGTCTTTTGAGGCCGACGGCAACACCAGCAACGTTGTGAAAGTGCCCGCTTCATGGACATTGAGCAATACGTCGCTGGCATGGTACGGCATCAACGTCAGGAACAACAACGACGACAACCCCACCGACGGCACTCGCCTGTTCGGAGTATGGAACGGCTCCAGCCTTCCCGTAACGCTCTCCCAGAGTGTCACGCTGCCACAGGGAAAATATGTCCTCAGCGTGGATATGCATGCATCCAACCGCAGCAATACCGTGCGTCTGGGCAACCAGCGCGTCTTTGCCGGCGACGACAAGGGCTATTTCAAGGACCAGTGCATTCCAGGCGTGGGCGACAACTACCCTCTGCAGACCATCTATGTATCCTTCGTTGTTGAAGACGACAGCAAGACCATGGACATTGGCGTAGCTACATCCGATGCACCGGCAGAGACATGGTTCAAGATAGATAACTTCAGACTCTACAAGAGTGAACTGCCCACGTCAGTACCACAGGTTTCCAACAAAGAGAAGACCGTCCGCGATGCTGCCCCGTCTGTATATGACCTTACCGGCAAGCGCACCTCTGCCAATTCTCCGGGTATTAAAATAATTCAGGGAAAAAAATTCGCAGACTGAGTGCTATTCCGTCATCGTTATTAGAAGCCGTGGTATAATCAGCCACGGCTTTTACGTTTTCTTCCGAATTGGCCATAGCTATGCCTATGCCGGCGTTCTTGAGCATGGCGACATCATTGTTGCTGTCTCCGAAGGCCATCACGTCCGCCATGTCTATGCCCAAGTGCGCCGCAAGGTCAACCAGTGCGGGTCCCTTGTCTATGCCCTTTGGCAGACACTCTATAAAATAAGGTGTGGAGTGACAAATATAGATGTTTTTGAGAGCCTCCCTCATCTGCTCCTCCCAATACGGGCGCTTTTCCGGGTCACCTACCACGAGGCATTTATGCAGGGGGCGCGGAACATCGCGCACAAAGTCCTCCAGCCGCTCCACCCTCATCTTGTTATTTCTGGCAGAGACAGCCACGTACTGGTCATCGGGATGTTCCGTAAATATGGTGTCTTCATAATATGTCATCAGGCTGAAACCCGACCTGTCCTGAAACTCTTTCAGCAAGGGCAGAGCCTCCTCCGGCAGCGTCTTTTCCATAATCAGCTCCGGCTTTGCATCCTGATGCGGAATCTCCACATAGCCGCCGTTATAGCACAGCAGCAGCACCTCGCCGCCAATCTCCTCAGCCAGCGGGCGCATGCCGTATGGCGGGCGGCCTGATGCCAGGCACAGCTTTACGCCATGTCGCTGCACAGTCCTCAATGCCTCCATGGTGAGAGGGGTTATTATCTTGTCGTCATTCGTCAGCGTACCGTCAAGGTCAAAAGCTATCAGTCGTATCATCTTTTTTCGATTTTCTTGAATTTTGGGTGCAAAATTACAAAAAAAATCTTATCTTTGCACCAAAATTTATCCGATATGTTGAAAAAAGGCATCAAAACACTCCTCTTTGTCGCCTTGCTGCTGACGTGTAATATGGCGGCGTGGGCAGACGAGGATATCATCTCCTACGACGGCGACCATTATATAATAAATGTGGATGCCCTGCACCCCGACAGCGAGATGACGCTGATGGATGTGCTCAACATGTGTCCAGAGTTTGTCTCTGCCCACGGCGGGAACTTAGGTGCCAGCTACGTCATCACAGTCGATGATATAGACCACTATGTCGATGCAGAAACCTTTTTTCTCTACACAAAAGCCTCGGAAATCAGCAGCGTTACGGTATATAACTTTGCCTCCGTGCAGCATGGTTTCAGCGGCGGCACCGGGCTTATCAGCGTCACTTACAAGCAGCCTGCTCCTTCCAGCACCTCCGGCAAGGTGGCGCTTGAGGGCAGCACGTACGGCAACGGCAAACTCTATGCCGACTTTGCCACGCAGCAGAAAAACGTTACCGTCAGGGGCGGTGCACTGGCTAATCTGCAATATGCCAAAGGCTCAATGTACGGGGGCGGATGGTTCTCGTCACGCCACAACACCGAGAATGCGCACCTTAGCCTCGACTGGGACATCAGCCCCAAGGACAACCTGAAGATAAGAGCCTATCAGCAGTTCTTCGACCATAAGGAACGCTACAACTATGACAACCCCGATGAGTCATTCGTCACCCCGATGATGGAGCGATATGCTGACATCGCAGCGCGTTACACCCGTGCCCTCAGCAGTCAGGGGGCTGAACTTGTTGTCGAAGGCGGCTGCGACTACCTCAGCATGAAGGAGGACGGCGAGCGGGTGCGCGACAGCTACCCATACTTCTATACGGAGCTGAGCATACCATGCCTCAACAACGACCTGCAGATTCTTGCAGGCTGGGAGATAGACTACGACAATTACTGGACGCGGGGCGACAGCCGCCGGCAGATGCTTGAGAACAACCTCTACGTGCAGCTCTGCTACTCGCACGGACCGTGGTCCTTCATTCTGGGCGACCGTCTCAACATCCTCGGCTTTTGGCAGCACTCCTACAATCCCGACTTCGAAGAATCCCGCCTGTCAAAACACAATAACAACAACTACCTGTCAGCCAGTATCGGATACAGCAAGGGGCGCCATCGCGTGCTGGGCTCCATAGGCCGCGACACCTACATACCGGGTACGGAAGATTTCTATTCCAACATCATGGGCAACACCTTCAACTATATCATCCCCATCCAGAACACCCTGTGGCGCTCTGAGCTGCGCTACACATACCAGCACGGCAGTTTCTCATGGTCGTCAAGCGCCCACCATTCGTGGCGAGACTACAGTTTTTCCTTTTACGAGAGGCAGACTGGCATCCGCACATCGGTGACCTGGCATAAGGGAGCACTGCGCATAACAGCGGGGGCAGACTATGTCCACGACCAGCTGAAGTCTGATGATGACGGCAGCAACCTCTACGACAACTACTACAACCTGAAGCTGTCGCCTACGCTGCTTTTGGGTAAGGGCTTTCGGCTCTCTTCTACCCTTCTCTATCGGAGCCGCCAGAAGTTCTCCGACCGCCACGCCCATCTGCTTGCTTCCGTAAAGCTCAACAAAGACCTGGGCCGCCACTGCAATGTCTATGCCGACTTCCGCAACATCGCCGGCATGCCCACGCTGCCCCTCATCCATACTGATGACGCCTACTACAACCGAGCCCTCGTCCTCGGCATGACGTGGAGGTTTTGGTAAAGGTTAGAGGTTAAAGTTTTTTACAAAAAAGAAACGCCGAGAGTATCATTTTTTGTGATCTCCCGGCGAGTTTGTTGTTACGCCTGAATACTGCCTAAACAATTATATCCTCACAGCATCGGGGATTGTGTAAAGAATACCCTTTGCTGCATCGTAATACTTCAGTGTCACCCATTCTCCGGCACTGCGACCGTAGATTACGAGCGGTGTATTGCCCGTCGCTGAGAGTTTTGCCAGGCCACGGCACTCTTCACCCACGAAGGCACCGATGATATTGCCGTCAGAATACGGAACACCGGCCTTTGTCAGCTGACTCTCCACCCCTACCGTCTTCACAATAGGATACTTAGCTGAGCCGAGTGTAAATGGAGGTATGTAATCTTCGTCAATACCGGTACTCTCGTCAGAATTCAGGTTGA
>CACYKA010000045.1 GCA_902774795.1 uncultured Prevotellaceae bacterium
ATGGAGAATGGAAAAAAACAGGTACTATAGGTGACATTGGCACAAGTAGTTTCTATCCTCCTCATCATATGACAATGGGTGAAGGTGGCGCTGTATATACCAATAATCCAGAACTCCATAAGTATGTGAACTCATACCGTGATTGGGGGCGTGACTGTTGGTGTGTAGGAGGTGTGGATAACACATGTGGTTGTCGCTTCACAGGGCAGTTTGGTCAACTGCCTCAGGGCTATGATCACAAGTATGTTTATAGCCATTTAGGCTATAACCTCAAGGCTACAGATCTTCAGGCTGCCATTGGCTGTGCCCAGTTGGAGAAATTGGATTTCATCGTAAAGCGTCGTCGCGAGAACTTTGATATAATGTACCATTGCTGTCCACTAAAAATCGCTAAGCGTTCTTTGAAATGATTGAAATATAGTTAGTTACAGAGATTTTTAGGGTGCGACGATTTGATTTTGTATCTTTGCAGTCAAAATGGATGACTGCATATGAACAAGCCCAAATACGTTTTCTCCCAATTGGTCGCTTTTATGGACTCAGATAAGTTTCGTCACATCGTTGACAAGTACGGTGGTAACCGCTATGTGAAGCATTTCACATGTTGGAATCAACTTCTTACATTGATGTTCGGACAACTTGGTAACCGAGAGAGCATGCGAGACTTGATTGTCGCCATTGAGGCGCATCATCAGAAGTGCTATCATCTCGGACTTGGTAAGCATGTAAGCAGAAGTAATCTGGCTAAAGCCAATACCAACCGTGACTATCGCATCTTCGAGGAGTATGCATACCACCTTGTCAGTGAGGCCAGACGCAAGCGGGCTACGGATATCTTCAAGCTTGACGGTAACGTCTATGCTTTTGATTCTACGACCATCTCGCTATGTCTGGATGTGTTTTGGTGGGCTAAGTTCCGCAAACATAAGGGTGGCATCAAGATACATACCCTGTATGACTTGGAAACTCAGATTCCTGCCTTCTTTCATATCACTACGGCATCAGTTCATGACTCCAAGGCGATGAAGGAAATCCCCATTGAGACAGGTGCTTACTACATCTTTGACCGTGGCTACAACAACTTCAAGGAACTCTATCGCATCCATCGTGCGGAGTCATTCTTTGTTGTCAGGGCTAAGACCAATTTGCAGTACAAGTGCATCAAGTGGAGACGCAGACTATCCAAGGGAATACTGACTGATGCAGAGATAGAACTGACCATCCATGGCAGTCAGAAAGGCTACCCGGAGCATCTTAGGCTTATACGATTCTTCGATGATGAGCAAGATCGTGAGTTCATGTTCCTGACCAATGCGATGGAACTGACTGCACTGCAGGTTGCGGACCTCTACAAGAATCGTTGGCAGATAGAGTTGTTCTTCAAGTGGCTCAAGCAGCACCTCAAAATCAAGAAATTCTGGGGTACAACTGAAAATGCTGTCAGAATACAGATTTACTCTGCCATCTGTGCCTATTGTCTCGTTGCTATCGTACAGCATGATATGCGATTGGATAGAAGCACCTATGAGGTACTACAAATCCTCAGCATGTCACTCACTGACACAACGCATCTGAGAGATCTCTTCGACAAAACTATATTCAAAAATGACAAAGACCGAAGCGGTTCAAGTGAACCTAATTTATTTAATTTTTAAACTCGTCCATTTTTAGTGGACACTAGTGTCTTATGTACTCCATATAAACTTAAATTAATGAATAAACACTATTTCAACAGCAAATATACGAATAATAAATATATAAAATACCAATCGGTATGTTTGTTTGGCTGATTTTTATGGATTATTAACCATTAGTCTATATTATTTTTCATCTTTTTGTAGTTTGATATAACTAAAATAGGAATTTCAACGATTAATATTTTCGAATTATAAAGGACCTCAGAGGAAAGAATCTCTGCAAGATGATAGGTAGATTCAACTATTATTTGTATTTTTGGACCAGCAATTGAGGTCAATAAAGAGTTGTTGATATTTACAAAAATTGCGAAGGATTTCGGACTCCAGAAAGTAACTATTTGGTGACCTCTCCCAATATTGGCTCTAATCATTACCGTAAGTTAACAAATTATCAAAAATCGGCGGTTTAGACAAAAATGCTTAAATTACACACGAAACGGTATTTTTATGCTTCCATTTCGAAAAAAAGTATTATCTTTGCAAATTGAATTAATGCCACTATTTAAGTGGACTCAAATTTTAATTATGGGAAAACCATTTAAGGGAGAGCTGAAAAAGCTTTCTGAAACCATTCGATGGGCTGAGCAACAAGATGTGACGCGTCTTGCACGGTTTCTGTTTGCAGAGAACAAGCAGATACCTCTGGTGTGCATTGGCTCTGGCGGTTCGCTCAGTGCTTGCCATTATGCAGCCCAGCTCTATCAGCAGCGCAACGGTGTGCTGGCACAGGCGATGACCCCACTTCAGTTGATGTATGCAGGACATAATATTATCCGTAGTAGCAAACTGCTTTTCCTTAGTGCCAGTGGAAAGAACAAAGATATACTGAATGCCATCAAGTATGGCATAAAGTATAACGAGACAGACATGATGAGCCTGACCCTCCGCAAGAACAATCCTATCGAAGAACTTCTGGAACAGCACCCCAAGGTACAGCGTTGGTGCGAGGACATTCCTAGTGAGAAAGATGGCTTCTTAGCCACAAATTCGTTGGTTGCTACGTTCACGCTGCTCTGCAAAGCGGCAGGTTACATGGTTCAAGATTCAAGTTTGAATCTGCATGACACTTTGAACTTTGAGCTGGCCACAAGGCCATTGAACCTTGAACTGTCCTCCATCCAGAACTTCATTGTTCTCTATGGTGCAGTAGGTGAGCCAGTGGCATGGGATATTGAATCCAAACTCACAGAGGCAGCTTTAGGTTCAGCCCTGTTGAGCGACTACCGCAACTTCGGTCATGGCCGTCACCATTGGTTCGATAAGCGGGGAGAGAACTCATGCATCATTGCACTGGTCACGCCCGTTGAAAAAGATTTGGCACAAAAAACCATCGGTTGCCTTCCCAAGAAAGTACCTGTTATCTATATAGAAACAGAACTGGAAACGCCAGCAGCATCCATCGATATGCTGTTGAAGGCATTCCGCTTTGTCAACAATTTGGGCGAAGCCCGTGGCATAGACCCCGGCAAACCCGGAGTGCCAGGGTATGGCCGTGTGCTGTACAATCTGGACTATTTCAAGTTGACCAACCGCATCCTTCCCTCAGAAAAGACACTCGAAGCGGCTGTTCTCCGCAAACTGGGTCTTGCTGGAAAGGATAATGCCCCGTTGTGGAATCATTACAGCGATGCATGTAAGCGTTTTGTGCGTCAGCTGAACAGGGGCAAATTTTCCTCCGTAGCCTTCGACTACGATGGTACTCTCTCTGCCTCCGACCATACAAGCCGTTACACAAAGGGGTTGTGTCCTGAAATCACGAATGCTTTGCTACCAATCTTGGAAAACGGAGCACAGATTGTGGTGGCTACAGGCCGTGGAAAGTCAGTAGGCGAATCTTTCATAAACACCATCGATTGCAAGTATTGGCCACAAATCAAGGTGGGCTACTACAACGGTGCTTGCCTCTTGGCATTAGGCGATGAGGCAAAGCTGGAAGAATGGAAGAACCAGCCTTTCGACAGTGAACTTAAAGCGCTGGAGGATGAACTGAAACAAAGACTCCCTAAGGGCTGTGTGGACTACAAATTTGAAGAGCGCAGCCTTCAACTGTCCATTGAGGGAGAAATGACCCAGACGGAATCACTACTGGTTTATGAGACCTGCCGTGAAATCATCTGGGACAAGCAGATGAAAGGCATCCGTGTTTGGCGCAGCAGTCACAGCATGGATATTGTGGTTTTCCGTGAAGTGAGCAAACTACGAGTAATAGAAGATCCTAATCACACCTTGTGTATTGGTGATTACGGAACCGTGGAAGGCAACGATTATGAAATGCTGACCAGTAAGTTTTCATTGAGCGTTGACCGTGTATCAAAGAATGCAAAGAGTTGTTGGAACATTGCCCCGTCAGGTATGAAGGGCTTGGACGCCACCTTATATTATTTAAGCCATCTCGCCATAAGTGGCGGTATCATCAAATGTAAGTTTAGTGTATGAATAGTAATTTAGCCAGCCTGCTATTGTCAAGCGTAATGGACTGGGATTATGTGGGATTAAACTCCGAACGTCCTGAGCTCGAATTCATGGGCAGCATGAAATATGATGCATATGACCGCTTCATGCCTGGTACTCGCTTCATGAGCAGTTTGGTACAATGGCTGAACCAGTTTGATGAAGAGGATAGAGAAACTGCGCTCAATTTCGTGAAAAAGAAACTGGTGTTCATCTCTTCCACCCAGATGAACTATCTGGTGGACTTACTTTACGACTCCAAAATCCGTCCTATTCTGTTAAAGAAGGCTACGGAGAACGCCCAGATGCCTTCCTATATGCTGTGTAATCAAAAGGTTCAGAAGCAGTTTGACATTGAGAAGCGTTCGTCATTAGTTGTTGGACTCAGCGACGGTGCTCATACCGACATCCTGCGCCGCAGTGCTGGTTTTAGCAATGAGCAGGTGCTCACCAACTATTATCCCGATGAAAAAAAACTCAAAGATATGCTATTGGATTTGAGAGAAGACAAAAAGCTGAAGGGAGTTGAAAGAACTTATTTCCGCAACATATTTTTGATTGACGATTTCACGGCCAGTGGTAAGAGTTTTGTGCGCTATGATGAAAATGCGAAGAAGTTCAAAGGAAAACTATCTAAGATCATCGACCAGCTTTGTGCTAAAAACATAGAACGTACAGATGAAGAAATAGCTGCCGGGCAAAAGGAAGAACTACACTTGAGTTATCTGCTGGATGCCAACCAACCTGAAATTCATATTGACATACTGTTCTGCATGGCTACAGATAAGGCTGTGAAGAACATTAGTAAGGGGCTTGATGACTTTTTAGATAAACAGGGTTATAACAAGGTGAAGTATCACATCCACGTTGTGCAGAAGTTGGATGAATCTTTAAGTACAGATATTACCGGTGACCCTGAACTGATGAAAGTGTTGGAGAACCCAAAGTATCTACATCAAAACTTGAAAGATGATACAGCCTACAAGGTGGGCAGTGTCAACAAACCTTACTTAGGCTTCGATGAGTGTGCACTGCCCGTGGTGCTGTCTCACAACACGCCTAACAATTCACTGCCCATCTTGTGGCAGGATACCGACAATGACCAGGAGTTTAAAGGACTGTTCCCCCGTATTAGCCGTCATTAATTGACTCAGTATGAATTACAAGAACCCATTTGCCATACGAGCCTCTGAAAGGATTGAGACCGACGAGCGGTTCCTTGAACTGTTTTCCGTAGAGCCTTTGTCATATCTGGAGGATAACCATGCGAATGATTCGCTATGGGGTACGCTGACATATATTCTGAGTTCACCGGGGGCGGGTAAGACCACCCTGTTACGACTCTTCTCGCCCTCAGTTCTGCAACGTGTTACGGCCAAGAGCCATAATATCATTTTTAAGAAATTGGTAAAACTTGGCGTAAAGGATAATAATGGTCTGATTCAGAAGTGCGGCGTCTATCTCCTGATGGGGCGCGACTATGAGTTCCTTGAAGACGATGAGTTGTTTGGCCGCAGAGAGCAGCGGCGCTATTTCCTCTCATTGCTCAATGCACGTATTGTGCTGGCAACCCTCAAGACTTGCATGACGCTAGCGAGTATCAAATATACTTCCCTCCAAGATATTGTCTATACCCCCGAAGATCCAATACACCAGTTCGGGGAGCTGAGGGAAAGCTATACGGGCAAGGATTTGCTCGATTGGGCGACCAAGCAGGAGCGGAAGGTCTGTGAGTTCCTGGATACTTTTGTGGTGCCTGCTGATGGTATTGATGGCAACGATGAACTGTTTGCCTTGAATGCCATGAAAGCTGAATGGTTCAGCTATAAGGGTGAGCCTCTGTGCGGTGAATTTATCTTCCAGATAGACGATGCCCATAAGCTTACTGAACTCCAGAAGCGCATCATCCGTGGTGAGGTAGCTGAGCGTCGCATCCATGCTACTTTGTGGGTTGCGGAGCGTCTGGAAACCTTGAGTACCGAGGATATCCTGAGTGACAACAACGTTCAGGGCCGCGATTATCAAGTCATCAAGCTGGAGATGCTTTCCCAGCGTCTTTTCAATCAGATGGCCAAGGGCGTGGCATCCATGCGTTCCAAGGTGTCTTACGATGGGGTGGATCTTTTCACTTATCTGTCTGAGATATCCACAGAAAACTATAATGCGGTTTATAACGAAGCCAGTAAGAGATATTTTGCCCTGCTAGAAAAGTTGGCAAGCTATCCCAATTATGAGACATGTCTAAAAGCTATCAGTCAGGAAGACCCATATGACCGGGCCAAGCACAGCCGGGCCATACTGATTTACGCTTCCCGTGAGGATAATGCTCCCCGTCTGTTTGAATATGACTATCAGGAAATCATGGGCATTCTGAGCAAGGACTATAACGACTATGCAGAAGAGTTGCTGCCAGGTGAAATTAGTAAGTTGCCACAGTATTACGGACAGCAGACCCTGATTGACCTGGCTTCCGGTAATATTGAGCAATTCCTGAGCATAGCCTCCAAAATGTATGAAATGCTACTCTCCAAGAAGATCATGGATACTGCCCGTTATGACCTTACACCTGAAGACCAGAACAAAATTGTGGACGAATACTGCAAAAGTCGTTTGGAGGACATCAAGCAACTGCAACGTGGAAACAAAATCTACGCCTTCCTGATGCATCTGATTGAATATTGCCGTGAGCAGACCTTCAGCCCCACCTATTCTTACCGCACGGTAAGTGGTTTTGCCGTGAAGGAAGAGAACACTGGCCAGTATGGTCAGGATGGCTTCTGGTTCCAAGACAAGACCAATGAAGAGTTGGCAACTTTACTGAAAGACTGTATGGCCAATAACTTGCTTTATAAAGTACCCCGTACACAAGGTAAGAAAGATCAGAATTGGGCTGTATTTTACTTGAACGAATGGTTGTGCGCCTATGCACACCTGCCCCTGCGTCGTGGCGGTTGGCGCAAACTGTCATTGTACCGCCTGAATCAATGGGCACATTCTGCAAAATAAGAGACACTGCGATGAAGTATAGATGGGAATCATACGTTAAATACCACGGAAAGGATGAGTTGGTAAAATTCTGCAAGGAGTTTTACGGTGACAATCCTAAAGAGAAGGTATTGTTCCTATTGGGCAAGGGCTTTGACCCCCGTATGAACAATACGCTGGCTCTGTTACTTGAAAACGTGAAAGGGTTACAGTTGGATTGCCTCACCTTCGATTTCCCCGACAGTGGCAACCATGCTCAGAACCGCAAACTCTATAAGGACAACATTAAGGAGCTGGAAGCCCTCCAGAAGAAATATGGATTCTCGCTTTTTGAGATTCCGATTGACACCACCCAAAGTTGGGAGAAGCGCATTGCCATGATGAGTCGTCAGGTGTCTGAGCGTGATCTGACCCCGTATCGTGATGTGATTTTGGATGTGAGTTCGCTGCCCCGAGCCTTCTATTTCAACATTGCCAAGGCCTTGTTCAACAAGATGAAGGATGAAAAGGCCAAGAACCTGTTCATCACTGTGTCTGAGAATGTGGAGATTGACAAAGGCATTGAGACCAATGTAGCTACTGACAACGTGGAAGCTTTGCCTGGTTTTAAGTCTATGTTGAGCGTTGAGGCTATTCTTGACAGAATCTGCATTCTGATAGCCTTGATTGGGGAACGTCATGTGAAATTGTTGAGAGGTATTTATGATACCTTCAAACCCTCGGATATGTTCCCGGTTTTGCCGTTCCCATCCAATAATAGTCCACGTAGAGCGGATGACCTGATGCAGGAATACCACCAGTTCTTTGAGGAGAAATTGTTTCACGATCCATTGAGTATTACCTACGCTGATGAGCAGAACCCCTTTGAACTCTACCGTATTGTATCTCAGATGATACGTGAGCACAAGAAAACTTTAAAGCCCATCAGTGAGAACGTCTGTTTTGGTATCGCCCTGCTCACAAGCAAGCTCCTGTCGTTGGGCGGTTTGTTAATTGGTTTAGAGTTCAACGACTGTGTCGCCATCTATAATGTCAGTTCCCGTGATTACACCATAGAGGATGCGAATGCCTTAAAGGAACTCAATAAGTCAAGTGAGCCTTTTCTACTTTGGATTACTGGGGAAGCGTACAATGAGAATTGATGCTGGTCAATAAAATTAGTCAATACGCAATAATTGAAAAAGAAAAACGTTAATAGTTTGCGCAGTTAGACAAAAAATGTCTATCTTTGCAAACAAAATAACAAGCACGAGATAATGGCGAGCATAGCAAGCTGGATATATGATAAGCCGCTTAGAGGCAATTACACCTTCACACACGATGAGGTGGCGCAGGCATTCCCTGGCATGAGTGCCGGCAGTATTGCACGGGCACTGACCAGGGAGGTGAGCAAGGGACGGATTATGTCGCCCCTACGCGGCTTCTACGTCATAGTGCCGGATGAGTATGTGCTACGCGGGGCTGTGCCGCAGTCGTTTTACTTGGACGACATGATGCACCACCTGGGACGCAAATACTATGTGGCTCTGCTGAGTGCGGCAAGCTATCACGGAGCTTCACATCAGGTGCCGCTGCGGTTCAGCGTGATGATAGAGCCTCCCGCCATGCGTGACAAGAAGGGAGAGAAGTACCTTACGCATTATTTCTGCAAGAGCCATATTCCTGAGGCATACGTGGAGAGACGACAGACGCGGACGGGCTACATTAACGTGTCGTGTCCTGAACTGACGGCAGTGGATTTGCTGACGTATCAGGCTAAGACTGGCAGCGTTTCGCGGGCAGCCACTGTTCTGGCTGAACTGGCAGAGAAACTGGATTTCGGGCGTTTGGCGGCTGACTTCGTGAAGGAGGTGCCGGTAACCAGTCTGCAGCGTCTGGGCTATATTCTGGACGAGGTGCTGGAAGAAGGGGAAGTGGCAGAGTCAGTGTACAGTCTGTTGAAGTGTTCCAGTTTCGTGCTTCAGTATGTGCCTTTAAAGGCAGGAAAGAGCAGCGAGGGGTGCGAAAGGAACGCCAAGTGGAGAATTATTGTGAACGAAACCATCGAGATTGACGAGTTATGATACCAGAGCGATATATTACGGAATGGAGTGAGCAGGCCCCGTGGGTGGTGAATAAATTCATCGAACAGGATTTGATAGTCTGCCGTGCGTTAGTATCTATTTATAGCGATGCATTTCTTGCGGAGCATCTGGCGTTCAGAGGCGGCACGGCATTGGGTAAGTTGTATCTGAAGCCACAGCCCAGATACTCGGAGGACATCGATCTGGTGCAAGTGAAGGCAGAACCCATCAAAGAGACCATAGACCATCTAAGGGATGCGCTGGCTTGGCTGGGCGAGCCAGTGGTGAAGCAAAAGAAGCACAACAATACGCTGGTATTCAAGGTGCAGCCGACGGATATGGATGCGGGGGAGATTCACTTGAAGGTGGAGATTAACTGCAAGGAGCATTTCTCGGTATATCCGATGGTTAGGATTCCCTTTGCGGTGAATAGTTCGTGGTTCAAAAGTGCTTGCGAGGTGTTAACCTATGAGTTGGCAGAGCTGACAGGAACGAAATTGAGGGCTGTGTATCAGCGGAGAAAAGGACGTGATTTGTTTGACCTGTGGAAGATACTGTCAATGCACCCCGAATTGGATAAAGAGAAAGTGATGGAGAGCTATGAGCGGTATCTGGGTTTTACAGCGTCTCACTTGCCAACATACAAAGAGTTTTTGTTGAATATGGACGGGAAACTACAGGATGAGGAATTCTTGACGGACACGGAAATGATTCTTGGGCCACAGGTGGAGTATGACCCACAGGTGGCGTGGGAAAAGGTGAAAGCGGAGTTGGTGGAGAGGCTTAATACTGAAGTATGAATATTGATACTTGAAACATGGAACTTGAAACAAATAATATCATAGTTGGTGCAGGCCTGATCAGTCTGGATGTGTTGATTTGGGAAGGAAACCGCATCCCTGTGTCATTTTATGTGGGTGGCACATGCGGTAATGTGATGATGATCCTCTCCCATATGGGTTGGGATGTCTATCCCATAGCCCGTCTGGATGGCACGAAAGACGGAGTGAGAGTGTTGGATGACATGAAAAAGCACCGTGTACACACTGATTTTGTCTCTACCCAAGACGGTAAGACACCGGTGATCGTGCAGCGTAACTTCATTAACAAGGATGGTGTTCCCACACACAAGTTTGAATCGCGTAACAATATCGGGCGATTCTATCTGGACTTCAAGTCGCTGACGCTGAAACAGGCGAATGAGGTGATTGAGAGAATAGACTTTGTGCCAAAGGTATTCTTCTTTGACAGGGTTTCACCCGCCATCTTGAAGCTAGCCAGTACATTTAAGGAAAAGGGGGCGGTGATATTCTTTGAGCCTTCCAGCAGAGGAGGTAATGTCTTCCTATTCAACAAATGTGTTGAGGTATCTGATATAGTCAAGTTCTCGGAACAGAGGATAAAAGACATTAACCAGTTTAAAGACTATAAGAATAAGCTGTTTATCCAGACGCAAGGGGCAAAGGGTTTGAACTACCGCTTGAGTGCCGATTGGAAGCACTTGGAACCTGTTGCAAATAAAAAAGTGGTGGATACCGCTGGTGCTGGTGATTGGACAGCGGCTGCTTTGATTAATAATTTGTTCAAAGACAAAGTAATGTTTGGAATATGCGATCTCTTAGAATCAGATTTGGAAACAGCTCTGAAAGAAGCGCAGAAAGTAGGTGCTGAGAGTTGTTCTTATGAAGGGGCGCGTGGCATGATGCAGCAATGAAACAACTAAAGAACAGAGATATTTTAAAACGTTAATCTTTATATATCTTCACTTCTTCAAAATTCACAAAAGCACTTTTCTACCGTTTAAATTATAATTAGCTGACACATTATAAGTTGCAATTCTCTGGTTATATTTCCTTATGCTCATGGGTCTTGAGCACTTTTTCAATATCTGATTCCTTATAGAGAATGTTTCCTTTCATACGGATATAAGGTAAGATGCCGTCGTTACGGTAATCACGCAATGCACGGGGACTGACACGAAGAACCGCTGCCAGTTCCCCGTCTGTCATTAGACGTTCACCATGAAGGACAGGCTTATAATCATCTATCAATTTAACCACTTTTCGGTTAGCCTTTCGCAGTAACTCCAATGTCTCTGCTATCAAATCATCTTTGATTGTGAGTATTCTTTCTTCCATTTCCTTATTCATTATTATATATTATGATACTTGCCCGACTGACGGATAACCAACTCCACTTCTTCGGGACGGTAGTAGAACTTACGCCCTAACTGAGCATAGCATATTTTATGCTTGCTACGCAGAGTCTGCAATGACCGTTGACTGATCTTGAGGATAGCACAAACTTCCTCACCGGTTAGCCATTTCTGGAAACGCTTGTCC
>CACYKA010000046.1 GCA_902774795.1 uncultured Prevotellaceae bacterium
CTATAGTGAGCCATTCACCCTGAGCGCATCAGCTAACGTGAAGGCCATCGCCATCAAGGACGGCAATTCAAGCCAGGTGAGCGCCAAGGACTTCACCAAAACCAACGGAGGTGTTTCTAACGACTAGACGATGTAAGATGTGAGCGGTTAGCGGTTAACGGTTAGCGGCTAACCCTCACTTCTTTTAACTTTCAATTTTCCGCTCGGCTTTGCCGCTTTTCTTGCGCTCCGCAGGTGCTCAGGCGAGCAAGCTCGGAGTCCAAAGGCGGAACGCAGACTAAAAGAATTATCAATTTTCAATTTTCGAAATGGACAAGAAAAGAATTTTCGACATACTGGCTAAGATGATAGTAGCTGTACTCACAGCTGCTCTTACAGCAGTAACAACCACCTCGTGCATGGGGCATGGACCTTTCTAATAGAGGAGTGAGAGAGGAGTGAGAGAGGAGTGAAAGTTCGTAGATGCCGATATTAAAACCAGCCGAAGATGCCCCTGCGGGGAGGCTGAAGTTTTAAAGAAGGTATCAAGAAGTTCGACGAAGTCAAAGGGGAGTGGTAAAGTAGAGCGGAGACTGCATTTTATTGATGCGGCCTCCGCTTTGTGTTTTGAAGTATATGTCTTTACCGGCTCTTGGCGTATTCGGTGGCTCCGAGGAGGAAGCAGCCGAGGCCGTAGTCGTCAAAGTCGGGTTCCCTGACGTAGGTGCAGGGCTGCGAAGAGGCGGGTCTGTCGCCGGAACCTTGAACATATCCCAGGAAACCGTCGTCGTGGACGCAGGTGGCACAGGCTTGCCATGCCTTGTCGAGGATGGGCTGGTACTTGCTGCGCTTGAGGAGGCCGTTGTTGACTCCCCATGCCATGCCGTAAAGGAAGAGGGACGTGCCGCTGAGCTCCGGACCTGCATAGTCCTGAGACGCAAGGCTGGCATTCCAGAAGCCGTCTTCCCGCTGCAACTGCTCCAGGGCCTTTGTCATGAGAAGGTAGTCTTTCTTCAGTTGCTTAAAATATGGGTCTTTCTTGTCGAGGGTGCTCATGGTCCTGCACAGGGCGGCATATACCCAGCCGTTGCCTCGGCTCCAATAGCAGTTCTTGCCGTCGCTCTCCTTGTAGGGCGCTACGAAATTCTTGTCGCGCCACCACAGACCCTCGGGTATGTTGAAGAGTCCGCCGCCGCAGCTGTCGCGCGTCCAGAGGTAGGACTTCATGGCGTAGTCGAGATACTTTCTGTCGCCCGTAATCTGCGTCATCATGGCAAAGGCGGGCATTGCCATCTGTATGGCATCAATCCACGTCCAGCAATGAGGGGCGACGTTGGCTACCTGGTTGTCGAAATTCTTCTGTATGGCAGCATATTTCTCTGCTCCCCCGATCATGTTGTAGCGTGCCATATAGGTCTGGGCACAGCATTGGTGGTCGGCATCGACGGTGGTGTATTTGCCGCCATAGACGTCCCACTTGTGGAAGGCTCCCCACTTGTCAACATACTCCATGTAGCGCGCCTCGGGGGCCACCTCGTTAAGGGCCATGAGACCTTCGTAATACACGCCTCGCGTCCACAGATTGCTGGGACGGAGCTTCTTGAAGTTGGTGGGCGCAGTGGGGTCGCTCCACTTTGCCATGAAATAGTTGTTGGCACGCTGTGCGAGCTCTATGGGATTCTGGGCATAGCCGCACATGGAAAGGCACAATAATGTGACTAGGGTCAGTAGCTTGCTGTACATGGGATGTTAAGTTTTTTTATTCGTTCGCATATTGCGTCCAACACCGCTGGCTCTGCCTTCTGCAGGCCCTGTGTGGGCGTCTCTCTGTCAATGGTATATATCATCACCTGACGTGGGGCGATGTGTCTTACGGCTTCTATCCAGGGGGCTACATACTCCTCACCGGTGTTGTCAACGCCTTCGCCGCGCATGAACATGGTCTGGATGATGACCTTGCCATCGAAGGCTTTAAGCTGCTCTATGACCTTGGTGACGTCATACGTGGGCGACTGGGGCTTGTCAACCTTGCTGATGTATGCCATATCGATGGTGTCGAGTTTCTGGATGTTGTTATCGACCTTCTTCAGGGCTTCGAAGACATCGGTCTTGTGAAGCATGGTGGCATTGCTGAGCACAGATACCTTGGCATCGGGAAAATAGCGGTTTCTGGCTTCGACGGTGTCGTCGATGATGCCGGCAAAGTCGGGGTGGCAGGTGGGTTCGCCATTGCCAGCAAAGGTTATGACATCGAGCGGCTCACCTTTCTCGTGGCGCTCACGGAGCACCTTGGTGAGTCCCTCACGCACTTCTTCGCGGGTAGGGCGGCGGCTCTTGGTGCGTCCGTCGCTGTTAAGGCCGCATTCGCAATAGATGCAGTCGAAAGAACATATCTTGCCATCGGCTGGCATGAGGTTTACGCCCAGCGAAACGCCGAGGCGCCTTGAATGTACTGGGCCGAATATGGGGCTGTCGTATAGTATAGTCACTATGTTTAAATTAACAATTAAAAATTAACAATTAACAATTCTCCTCCCCCTTGGGGAGGTCGGGTGGAGGTCGTTATTTCAGCGTCAGCTCTATTCTGAATGTCGTTCCTTTGCCTCTTTCGGAAGCGAGGACGTAGATCTTTCCGTGGTGATATTCTTCCACTATGCGCTTTGCGAGCGACAGACCCAGTCCCCAGCCGCGTTTCTTCGTGGTGTAGCCTGGATTGAAGACATCCTGCAGGTTCTGGCTCGTGATACCCTTGCCGTTGTCGCTGACATCGATGATGATGAGACGCTCGTCGGCATGGGCGGTAATCTGTATCGTACCCTGACCCTCCATAGCATCGACGGCATTCTTGCAGAGATTCTCGAAGACCCATTCGAAAAGCTGCGGATTGACATTGACGGTGATTTCGGGAGTGGAATATTTTATCTCTACTTTCTGCGAAGTTCTGCGGTTCATGTATTCCACCACGTGCTGCAGCAGTTCGCCCAGCTGGACGTCTTTCATCTCAGGGGCAGAGCCTATCTTGGAGAATCTGTCGGCAATGAGCTGCAGGCGTTTTACGTCCTTGTCCATCTCGGGTATCAGGTCGTCGTCAGGATAGTTCTCGCGCAGTATCTCCGTCCACGCCATGAGCGACGAGATGGGGGTGCCAAGCTGGTGGGCGGTCTCTTTCGACAGTCCTACCCATACCTTGTTCTGCTCGGCCTTCTTTGAAGCGAGAAGGGCAAAGATGGCGATGATGATGAACAGCATCACGACGGCAAGCTGTATGTAGGGGTAGTATTCCAGGCGAGTGAGCAGCAGGGAATCGTCGTAGCACACCTTAAGGAAATCCTTGTTATCCTCACCAATCTGCACCCTTATCACACGCCCCTGTGCCTCCATTGCCTTAGCCATCTTCTTAAGGCGGGCAAGGCTGTCCTCGCGAGTGATGTCCTTGACGCTGGTGACGCTGGTCACATTGCGTGATATCTGCACTTCTTCGTTGGTGTCGGTAACAATGACGGGGATATTGTGGTTCTGCTCCAGCACCTTCAGCACCAGATTGAGGTCGGCATTCTCGTCTGCCGTACTCAGGGTATGCATGGCCTCTGCCCATATCTCCATGCGCGCACGCTCCTCATTCTCAAGGTCGCGCACAAGATAGTGGCTCACAACAAGTGAGGCTGCGGCTATTGCCACAGCGGCAAGGATAAGTGCTATTTTCAGTTGCCTCTTCACGTGCGGATAATCCTTATTTAAGAAAAACACCTGCTATGCATTGTATCATAGCAGGTGAAAAAAACTACAGAACGATTGTATTGTCGGGATGACCAGACTCGAACTGGCGACCACACGCCCCCCAGACGTGTACGCTAACCAACTGCGCTACATCCCGATGAAACTTTGCGTCGAGGCTTGATTTTCAGGTGCAAAAGTACTAAAATATAACGATGCTTACAAGTGCGTATTGCTATTTTTTCGTGAAAAAGTGTGAAAAATGCGCATTTTTTTCGGAATGTTTGTGTGGATAAGAGAAAAATCTTAACTTTGCAGTATGCAAATTGTTTTATCCGCACCAAAATATACTGACTCAGTTATAACCCTTCCTGCATCGAAGAGCATCAGTAACAGGGCTCTTATCATCAATGCACTGGCAGGAGGCAATGCACATCCCGACAACCTCAGCTGCTGTGACGATACCGACGTCATGGTGGCTGCCCTGAAGGATATGCCGTATGAAATTAACATCAAAGCCTGTGGCACCGCCATGCGTTTCTTGACGGCCTACCTGTCGGCTTCCGACTGTGGCGAACACGTCATCACCGGTACCGATAGAATGAAGCATCGCCCGATAGGAGTGCTGGTGGATGCATTGCGCAGCCTCGGAGCAGAGATAGCTTACGTTGGAGAGGAGGGCTATCCGCCACTGAAGATTTCAGGACGCCACCTCGAAGGAGGCATGGTGTCGGTAATGGGAAATATCTCGTCGCAGTATATCTCGGCCCTGCTGATGATAGGACCTGTAATGACGCAGGGACTGACGCTGCATCTTGACGGCGACATCATTTCACGTCCTTACATAGACCTCACCGTATGCACCATGCAGGAGTACGGGGCAGAGGTGGAGTGGCTAGACGGCGCCACAATCGCAGTGAAGCCTACGCCTTACAAGGCTGTGCCGTTTACGATTGAGAACGACTGGAGTGCCGCATCATACTGGTATGAGATTCTTGCCCTGCAAGGAAAGGTGGCAAGTCCGGAAGACGAGGGTAGGGGGAACATTACATTGCCAGGCCTGCTGGACGGGTCCAGGCAGGGTGACTCTGCTATAAGGTACATCTTCAGCATGCTGGGCGTAAAGACACGCTTTGAACAGGAAGGGGCTGTGCTGACTCTCCACAAGAGAATGCTGCCACGTCTGGATATTGACTTCATCAATCACCCTGATTTGGCACAGACGGTTGTAGTGACGACGGCCCTGATGAATCTGCCGTTCCGCTTTACGGGTCTGCAGTCGCTGCGCATAAAAGAGACGGACCGCATCATGGCGCTGAAGCAGGAGATGGCAAAGCTGGGATATGTTCTGGATGACTCTGACGAGGGTACGCTGGAATGGGACGGCACAAGGTGTGAGCCTGTGGCAGACCCTGTAATCTGCACATACGAAGACCATCGTATGGCGATGGCATTTGCTCCGGCATGTATAATGTTCCCAGGGCTGAAGATGGACAATCCGCAGGTGGTGAGCAAAAGCTACCCTGAATTCTGGAACGACTTGAAACGAGTAGGATTTGTAATTGAAGAACTCAATTAAATATATAGTCTTAATAGGTATTGCCTTATTGGCGGTAGCATCGTGCTCGACAAAGAAAAATACGGGCATGACGCGTCGTTGGCATGCTTTCACTGGCCGTTATAATACATACTATAACGGTACGGTGGCATATATCGATGCATCGCTTGAGAAGGAGAAAGGTAACAAGGATAACTTCACTGAGCGCATACCGCTTTATACCGTTGGCAACAAGGAATCGCGCGACATAGGAAAGGCTGGTTACGACCTCGCCATAGAGAAGTCGCAGAAGACCATTCAGTTGCACAGTATCAAGGCAAAGCCGCAATGGAACAAGGACCGCCGCAAGACTCCCAAGGACATAGAATGGCTTTCGAGAAAGGAGTATAACCCCTTCATCTGGCGTGCATGGATGCTGATGGGACGCTCGCAGTTCTATAAGGGAGAGTTTGAAGAGGCGGCGGCAACATTTGCTTACATGTCTCGCCTGTACAAGGGACAGCCTTCCATCTACGGCAAGGCAAGGGCATGGCTGGCAAAATGCTTCATCGAGAACAATTTCCTCTATGATGCCGAAGACGTAATACGCAATATGCAGCGTGACAGCATTGACTGGAGGGCACAGAAGGAATGGGACTATACGCTTTGCGACTATTATCTGCACACCGAAGAACTTGACAAGGCAGCGGAATATCTGCGCAAGGTCATAAAGCACGAGATGCGCAGCAAGCAGAGGGCACGTGAGTACTACCTGCTGGGACAGATAGAGGGCGCTATGGGCAACAAGCAGCAGGCTTATGCGGCATTCAAGAAGGTGCTGAGGCAACATCCGCCGTATGTGCTGGCTTTCAATGCGCGTATCTCTATGACTGAGGTGTTGGCTGAGGGACAGGCAAAGAAGATGATTTCTCGCCTGAAACGTATGGCCCGCAACAGGAATAACAGCGAATATCTCGACCAGGTATATTATGCCATCGGAAATATATATCTTGCTGAAAAAGATACTGCCAACGCCATTTCTGCTTATGAGAAGGGTAACGAGAAGGCTACACGCTCAGGCATAGAGAAGGGTGTGCTTCTGCTGCATCTTGGCGACCTGTATTGGGCATTGGAGAAATATGGCGACGCCCGCAGGTGTTACGGCGAGGCGATTGGTCTGCTTGACAAGGAGCGTCCTGATTATGAGGAGTTGTCGAACCGTTCGAAGATACTTGACGAATTGGTGCCATATACCGATGCCATACATCTGCAGGACTCACTTCTTGAGTTGTCAGTAATGGACGAGGATGCCAGAAACGAGGCGATAGACAGGGTCATCAAGGCTTTGCGTGAGAAAGAGAAGGAAGAGGAAGCCAGGGCTGCTGAGCAGCAGGCAGCGGAGTTGCAGCAGAAATATGGTAACAACAGTCCGCTGAACAAGAATGATACGCCAACGATGCCTGTGATGAATACTGGCGGCTCAACAATGTGGTATTTCTATAATCCGCAGTTGGTGCTGCAGGGTAAGCAGACCTTCCAGCGTACATGGGGTAAACGTGACAACGTCGATGACTGGCGGCGATTTAACAAGACGGTGGTGGAAAGCGTGTTTGAGACTGACAGCCTTGAGGAGATGACTGATGAACAGCGCGATTCAATAGCCGTTGTCGAAGAGGAACGCCAAAAGGAAGAGGAACGTATGGACTCGGCTGTCAACGATCCGCATAAGAGGGAGTATTACCTCGCACAGATACCGTTCTCGGAAGAGGCAAAAGCGGCTGCCCATGAGGTGATAAAGGATGGACTGTATAAGTCAGGCGTCATATTCAAGGATAAGCTCGACAATCTGCCGTTGAGCAAGAAGCAGTTCGACAGGCTCATGAAGGACTATCCTGAATTTGAGCCCAAGGATGAACTGTATTACCACCTGTTCCTGCTGCACTCGAGGGCCGATGAGCCTGAGACGGCACAAAGCTATGTGGATAGCCTGAGTCAGTATTATCCGGAATCGAAATGGACCATTCTGCTTACCGACCCGTATTTTGCTGACAATGCACGTTTCGGAAAGGAGATGGAAGATTCGCTTTATGGTGCTACGTATGAGGCATTCAGGGGTGACAGATTCTCTGAGGTGTATGGCAATAGCGAGATATCAGAAAAACGCTTCCCATTGGGTGACAACCGCGACCGCTTTATCTTCATCGAAGGTTTGACGAAACTTAACGACGGCAATCCTGACGCCTGTCTTGAGGCTATGCAGTTGGTAGTGTCAGAATATCCGCAGAGTAAGGTCAGTGAGATGGCCGGAATGATAATAAACGGTGTGAAGGCGGGCCGTCAGCTGAGAGGTTCTAATTTCGACCTCGCTAATATGTGGGACAGGCGCAACATCTTCTTAAACGAGGGCGACAGCCTGGCTGAGACAGGACTTTCGAAGGATCGTGATGTGAACTTCAACTTTATCTTTGCCTACGCTCCTGACTCTCTCGATGAGAACCGTCTGCTGTTCCAAATGGCACGCTATAACTTTACCAATTTCCTGGTGCGTAATTTCGTAATGACGATTGAGGACTCCTACGGAATGCACCACATGGTGGTTAGCGGCTTCAGGAATTTCGATGAGGCACGCCAGTATTCGCGTCTGCTCCTGCAGCAGGAGAGTATCAAGAAAGCATCAGCAGGTGCGCGTCCATTCGTTATCAGCGAGGCAAATCTTGCACTCATCAACGGCAGGTATTCGTATAATGACTATGACTCGTTCTATGTCGCCAACTTTGCTCCTCTGCCACCTCAGAATATTGATAAGTTGTATGAGCCTTTGCCTGTTGAGGTAAAGGAGAGGGATAACAGTGCTCCTGACGATGAGCGTGAGGAGGAACGCAGGGAGATGAAGGCTGCTGAGGAAGAAGACCCAGTAAAGCCTATACTGCCTGCTGAGGATGTGGCTCCTGGATTGGCTCTGCCAGTGAAACCAAAGACTGCCGAAGAAGAGGAGGCTGAACAGAATGAAGGAAATACCTTCGTGGCTCCTGCTGAGACTGAAATAGTCGTTCCAAAAGAAGATACGGAGGTAACCGTTCCGGCCGAGACGGAAGTAACAGTACCTGCTGAGAATACCGAGGTTGTTGTTCCAGCTGAGACAGAAGTAACAGTACCTACAGAAAATACTGAGGTCGTTGTTCCTGTTGAGACGGAGGTGGTAGTACCTACTGAGAATACCGAGGTTGTTGTTCCTGTTGAGACAGAGGTCGTAGTACCTACTGAGAATACCGAGGTTGTTGTTCCAGTCGAAAACACGCCTGCAACGCAGCAGGAAGAGTTTGTCATTGAAAGCAATGATACTCCGACGCCGGTTGAGGACGTTGAGGTAATAGACATTGAGGAAGAAGACCCGTCAGGCACACCAGTAGAAGAATATGAAATAATCATAGAAGATGAGAAGAAATCCACCCGCGACCTCGAAGATGAATACTTCGAACTAGACGGTTTCTAAAATATTATATACATTATTAATTATTAAAAGAGAAAAAACTATGGAAGTTAAAATTACAAACGAGAACTTTGAGTCTCTGAAAAACGGAAGTTTGCCGCTCGTAGTAGATTTTTGGGCAGAATGGTGTGGCCCATGCAAGATGATTGGTCCTGTCATCTCTCAGCTTGCTGAGGAGTATGACGGCAAGATGGTCGTTGGCAAGTGCAATGTTGAGGATTGCGAGGACATCGCAATGGAATTAGGCATTCGCAATATTCCAACCCTCATCTTCTTCAAGAATGGCGAAATTGTTGACAGATTCGTAGGTGCCGGCAACAAAGCTACCCTCCAGGCAAAATTTGATGCCAACCTTTAAAACTAAATATATATATCCTATAATATACAGCCTCGCAATCGCTATTTTTGCGAGGCTGTATTAGTTTGTTATAATATATAGATTTGATTTCTAGTGATTTACGTGCCTGATGTTGCGCTCTTCTTCTGCTTTTTGCGTTTTTTGCCCCAAATTGGCTGCACAAATATGCATTTTTGAGTAAAAGGTCCCTTTTCGGAGGGGCTTTTTCCTTGATTTGGGTCAAAATAGACACGAAAATGAACCTTTTTTTGAAAATAGTTCTATAAAAATTTGGTGGATTGGTGA
>CACYKA010000047.1 GCA_902774795.1 uncultured Prevotellaceae bacterium
TGCGCGCACGGCTCTACTGTCGGCGTCATGGACGAGGCGGCTGTATTCTACATGCAGCAGCGCGGCATAGACAAAGAAACGGCACGCACATTGCTGAAGAATGCTTTCATCTCACAGGTTATAGACGAGATGAAGTGGGCAGCCTTCCATGACAGGCTACACATACTTGTAGATAAACGACTAAGCAAAGAAGAAAGATGCGGAACATGCAAGATATGCAAATAAGAGAGAAATTCCCCATTTTATCGAGAAAAATTTACGACAAATATCCCCTCGTATATCTCGACAATGGTGCAACTACACAGAAACCTCTGTGTGTGCTTGATGCCATGAGGGAAGAATATCTTAATGTCAACGCCAACGTACACCGTGGTGTGCACTATCTGTCTCAGCAAGCTACAGACCTGCATGAGCAGGCAAGGGAAACCGTGCGCCAGTTCATCAATGCCGGCAGCACGTCTGAAATTATTTTCACCCGTGGCACCACGGAATCCATAAACCTTGTTGCTTCCAGTTTTGTCGAGGCATACATGAAAGCCGGTGACGAAGTGCTCATCACAGCCATGGAGCATCACAGCAACATCGTTCCGTGGCAGTTGCAGGCGAAGAAAAACGGCATCGTCGTGAAGGTCATACCAATGTCTGATGACGGCGTGTTGGATATTTCCGCTATGGATAACCTCATCACAGACCGCACAAAGCTGGTCAGCGTTACCCATATCAGCAATGTCCTCGGAACAATAAACCCCATCAGGGAGATTGTTGCTATCGCCCACAAACACGGCATTCCGTGTATGGTGGACGGGGCGCAGAGTGCTCCGCATATAAAAATCGACGTACAGGAACTGGATTGCGACTTCTTTGCATTCTCAGGGCATAAGATGTACGGTCCCACAGGTATCGGCGTGCTCTATGGAAAAGAGAAATTCCTTGAAGAGATGCCTCCATATCAGGGAGGCGGAGAAATGATAGGTACTGTTTCCTTTGAGAAAACCACTTTCGCTGACCTGCCTTTCAAATTTGAAGCCGGCACACCTGACTATGTGGCAACACATGGTCTTGCTACAGCGATACATTTTATAGAAGAGATTGGTCTTGCCAATATCGAAGCCCACGAACGCGAGCTTACCTCATACGCCCTGGAACAGATGCAGGCCATCCCCGGCATGCGTATCTTCGGCCCTACCAACGCAGAAAAGCGCGATGCCGTAATCTCTTTCCTCGTAGGCGACATACACCATCTTGACATGGGCACTCTCCTTGACCGTCTCGGAATAGCCGTGCGCACAGGTCATCATTGTGCAGAACCCCTCATGCACCGTCTGGGAATAAACGGTACGGTACGTGCCTCCTTCGCATTATACAATACAAAAGAAGAGATTGACATCCTCGTGAACGGCATCAAGAGGGTAAGCCAGATGTTCTGATGAAAAAGACCACAATATTAGAGATGAATCGCCTGAGCGTTGAGGAATTCCACAACGCTGAAAAACTTCCGCTCATCGTAGTTCTTGACGATGTGAGGTCTCTATATAACGTAGGCAGTGTCTTCCGTACCTCGGACGCCTTCCGGGTGGAAGCAATATTCCTCTGTGGCATTACGGCAACGCCTGACTCTTCACTGAAAGCTTCTCAGGAAATCCACAAGACAGCACTCGGAGCCGAGGATACCGTCACATGGAAATACTTCAAAGATGCGAAAAGTGCGGTAGAATCACTGAAAAAAGATGGATATAATGTTCTTGCAATAGAACAATGCCAAGGTTCTACCATGCTCCATGACTACAAATTCAAGAGGGAGAAGACTGCCATTGTCCTCGGCAATGAAGTAAAGGGAGTCTGTCAGTCGGTTATTGATATCTGCGACGGACACATCGAGATTCCGCAGTTCGGTACCAAGCATTCGCTCAACGTGTCAGTAACCGCCGGCATCGTTATCCACCACATCTTTTCAGCTTTAGGCCTCCAAGAACAATGAACAGCACTGTGCCGTATATCATGCCGGCAATGGCATCGATGGCATAGTGCGCCTGGATATATACCGTTGAAAGACACAAAAGCAGGAAGGGAATGGCAAGAATCATGAGCCATTTCCACATTTTCATCTTTGTTACCATCAGCATCACCAGCGTAGCGATAGCCACGTGGCTGGAAGGGAATGCCGCCGTCGGACGCTCTCCCGCCTGATGTGCCAGTTGGTTAAGCCAATAGAAGAAGCCTCCGCTCCACCCTGGCGCAGGAAGACACTCCTGAGTCTCTGAGAAGAATTTCCCTACATCAGGAAAATTTCCTGCTCTGACACTCTCCTCACCAATGGCAAGGAAATAATACTGCGGTCCCGTAACAGGCATGAAGATATATATGACATAGCAGAGGAAGAATCCTGTTATCACCATAAACGTAACATGCTCTACTTGCTTATAGTCCCTGAAGAACACAATGAATACCGTGAATACGAAAAACAAATAGTAGGACACATATCCCGCATACATCAACTCTGAAACTATCGCTGACGGAAAAGCCTTAGAAAAGACATATGCCGGCTGAAAGCCGAAAAAGTCCTGCTCGTACTTTGCAAAGACATTGTCGAAGCTACCGAACTGGTGATTCAGTTCATAAGTGTCGGGATACCACGAACTGAGCATCAGGAGCAGAAAACCGATTCTGCAGAACATTATGATCTTTGACGGCCACAGCCTATATACAAACCACAATGCTACAGTTCCTGACACCATCGTCACCCTCTCCCAAAGCAGGGCCGTGGGATTCTGGAAATTAGTCCATGTAAAGAGAATCAGCAGCACTGTCAGCGTAGCATACGCAAACTGTGCTATCTCTGCAGCGAGAAAACCTTTATTTATGTTCTTATTTTTTGACATCCTAAATATCATTTTGCCGCAAAATTACATAAATTCCATGAATTATGCAAGCAAAAAGAATAATTTCTGTCCTTTCTTTTGGAATTTAGATATTATTTTGTAACTTTGCATCCTAGAATGCAAGAAGATTTTGACATACACAACAATCATCAGGACAGTTCTGAAAAAGAATTTGAAAAAGCCCTCCGTCCGCTTCGTTTCGATGACTTCTCTGGTCAGCAGAAAGTTGTGGACAACCTGCGTATCTTTGTAGAAGCAGCAAAATATCGTGGCGAACCGCTTGACCACACTCTCCTTCATGGTCCTCCGGGACTGGGAAAGACTACGTTGTCAAACATTATTGCCAACGAATTGGGCGTAGGCTTCAAGATTACTTCTGGTCCTGTTCTGGACAAGCCGGGTGACCTTGCCGGTCTGCTGACATCGCTTGAGCCAAATGACGTTCTTTTCATCGATGAGATACACAGACTGTCATCAGTAGTTGAGGAATACCTGTATTCTGCCATGGAAGACTACCGTATTGACATCATGATAGACAAAGGACCATCGGCACGTTCAATACAGATAGACCTCAATCCCTTCACACTTGTAGGAGCCACGACGCGCTCTGGTCTGCTCACGGCTCCATTGAGAGCCCGCTTTGGCATCAATCTGCATCTGGAATACTATAATCCGAAGACTCTGTCGAAGATAATACGCCGTTCCGCTAATCTTCTTCATGTGCCTATCAGCGATGCTGCATGTGACGAAATATCACGTCGCTCCCGTGGTACGCCGCGAATAGCTAACAGTCTGCTGAGGAGAGTGCGCGACTTTGCACAGGTGAAGGGCGATGGAAGCATCAACATGGAGATTGCGCGTCTGGCGCTGGAATCGCTGAATATTGACGGCTACGGTCTTGACGAAATAGACAACAAGATACTGCTTACCATCATCGACAAGTTCGGCGGCGGCCCTGTGGGCATCAACACCATTGCCACTGCCATCGGCGAGGAAGCAGGCACTATAGAGGATGTCTATGAGCCTTACCTCATCATGGAGGGATTCATAAAACGCACCTCAAGGGGACGCGTGGTGACAGAACTTGCCTACAGACATCTCGGAAGAAATATGTACTCTTCAAACGACCCTTCACTATTCAACTAAATGAAAACGGCTATTTTCCCTGGATCATTCAACCCGTTCACTAAAGGACACTACGACATCGTGAGTCGGGCACTCACCATCTTTGACAAGGTGGTGATAGGCATCGGATACAATCCCGACAAGCCGAAGCCGGAGGACCTGCAGCAGCGCATAGAGCTGATTTCTGCTATATATAATAATAATGAACGCGTGGAGGTAGAGGCATACAATGACCTCACCATCGACTTTGCAAAGCGACATGATGCCACAGCAATAGTAAAAGGGGTACGCAGCGTACAGGATTATGAATATGAACGTACTCAGGCAGAATATAACAGGCTGATGAGCAATGGTATAGAGACCGTCATCCTGTTTGCTGACCCTCAATATGCCAGCCTCTCGTCATCAATAGTACGTACACTGAAAAAATTCGGGAAAGACGTTTCCGACTTATTGCCATGATAACATACAGCAACGAAAATATCCCGTTCCCCAAGATTCCACGCCGTGAGACCACTGCTTGGATAAGGCAGGTTGCCCAGTTACATGGATATAAGGTGGGTGATGTGGGATACCTCTTCTGCAATGACGAGAAAATCCTGGAAGTGAACAACGAATTCCTGGGTCACGACTACTACACGGACATCATTACCTTCGACTATGACGAAGGAAAGACAATAAACGGGGACATCGTCATATCACTAGATACAGTACGCTCCAATGCCGAAAAGTACAAAAAAGATTACGACGAGGAACTCCATCGTGTCATAATACACGGAATACTGCACCTTTGCGGCATCAACGACAAAGGTCCGGGAGAAAGAGAAATCATGGAAAAAGAAGAAAATAAAGCTCTAAAACTATGGAAAAGATAGACAAACTGGACAGGAAGATTCTGTCTATTCTGGCACAGAATGCACGTATTGCTTTCAAGGACGTTGCAGAAAAGTGTGGTGTTTCACGCGCTGCCATTCATCAGCGTGTAGAACGTCTTAAGGAAGACGGTGTAATCACCGGCAGTGGGTTCTCCATCAATCCCAAGAGTATCGGCTATGGTACCTGCACCTATGTCGGCATTAGGCTCGAACGCGGTTCGATGTACAAAAATGTCGTGAAGAAGCTGCAGAACATCCCTGAGATTGTGGAGTGTCACTTTACCACCGGCCCATACACCATGATGGTAAAAGCCTATGTGCGTGACAACGAACAGTTGATGAAGCTGCTCAACGACACGTTGCAGTCAATTGACGGCGTGGTATCGACAGAGACCCTCATCTCGCTCGACCAGTCTATAAAACGTGACGTTCCAATACACACTGAAGATTGATAATGAAACCTCTTATTGGACTTACTGGCAACCACAGTGACATAGACGTGACACTGAGGGATGCATACCACAAGCAGATAGTAGAAGCCGGTGGAGTACCTGTTATCATTCCTCCCGTGGATGATGAGCAGGTCATTATCGATACACTGGAACGCCTTGACGGACTGGTGCTTACGGGAGGCGGTGACTTCGACCCAAAATGGTTTGGCGAAGAGCCTCATCCCAAACTCGGCACCATCAATGCCGTGCGCGACCATGCAGAACTGCTCATAACCAGGCATGCATATAACCGCAATATCCCTATGCTGGGCATCTGCAGGGGAGTACAGACTATTGCCATCGCCTTGGACGGACACATAGCACAGGACATCAGCGACAAGACAACACACAACCATTCACAAGAAGAAGACCGCCCCGTCACCACCCATGAGGTAAACATTGTTGAAGATTCTACTTTATCCACTATTTATTCTTCACTCTTCACTCTTCACTCTTCACTCAAACTGAACGTCAATTCTTTCCACCATCAGGCTGTCGATAACCCTGGAAAACGTTTCCGCACCATCGCCACAGCTCCTGACGGCATCATTGAGGCGATTGAGAGCACGGAGCACAAGAGCATACTGGGCGTACAGTGGCATCCGGAATGGCTGGGCAAGGACGGCCTGCCCATTTTCCAATGGCTGGTAAGAGAGGCAAATACCTTCCAGCAGGCAAAGTCGCTGCACCGTCGCATCATAACCCTCGACACACATTGCGATACCCCGATGTTCTTTCCGCAGGGCATAGACTTCCTCAAACGTGACCCACGCATATTGGTTGACCTGCCTAAAATGACTGAAGGACATCAGGATGCAACCATCATGGTGGCGTATATTCCCCAAAACTACAAGGACGGCTCACCAAAGGAATATGCAGACAGCATCTTCGATAAAATCGGAGAAATTGTAAACAGTGCACCCAATCATCTAGCTTTTGCAAAAACAGAAGAAGATATTCTCCGCAACAAAGAAGAGGGTAAAAAGAGCATCATCCTCGGCATCGAGAACGGCCTTGCCATAGAAGATGACATTAGGAATCTGGAACATTTTGCCAACAGGGGAATTGTGTATATGACGCTCTGCCATAACGGGGACAACCTGATATGCGACTCTGCCAAGGGAAACAACACCCACGGCGGTGTTTCTGAATATGGAGAACAGGTTATACATGAGATGAATCGCCTGGGCATCATGGTGGATTTGTCACATGGGGGAGAGAAATCTTTCTATGACGCCTTGGAGATAAGCAAGACTCCCATTGTATGCTCCCACTCCAACTGCAAAGCCCTCTGCGACCATCCCCGCAACCTTACCGATGACCAACTCCGTGCCATTGCCAAGGCAGGCGGTGTTGCACACACTACTTTCTATCCAGGCTTCCTGAAAAAAGACTGTGAGGCAAATATTCTCGATGGAATCGCCCATTTGGAGCATGCCATAGAAATTATGGGCATAGACCACGTAGGCATCGGAACAGACTTTGACGGCGACGGAGGAGTATCTGGAATGGCATGCTCGTCAGATGCAATAAACTTCACCATGCACCTGCTCCGTAAACGCTTCTCCGATGAAGACATCAGAAAAATATGGGGCGGCAACTGGCTCCGCGTAATGAAACAAGTTCAAAATGCATAACTCATCACTCATCACTCATCACTATTCACTCTTCACCCTCCTCCTGCTCCTTGTTGCATGCGGTAGTAAGCAGCAGACGATGGAATCAGCCCTTGTAGGACCTGCTTTCAACGAAGACAGTGCCTATGCCTTTTGTGCTGCACAATGTCAGTTCGGACCCCGTACCATGAATTCCGAAGCCCATGAGCAATGTGCAGAATGGATAATAGGCAAGTTCAAAGGCTATGGTTGCACCGTCGTTACCCAGAAAGCCGACTTACGCGGTTGGGACGGCACTACACTCCATGCTACCAACATCATAGCAAGCCTGAACCCGTCTTTAACCCCGCGTTACATGCTCTGCGCCCATTGGGACAGCCGCCCATGGGCTGACAACGACCCTGACGAGAAGAACCACCACACCCCCGTCATGGCAGCCAATGACGGAGCAAGCGGCGTTGCCGTAATGCTTGAAATTGCAAGGATTATAGGCGATAGCATCGGTATCGACTTTATATGCTTTGATGCCGAAGACTATGGCTCTCCGCAATGGGCAGACACCCACGATGATGATTCCTGGGCCCTCGGAGCACAGCATTTTGCCCAGCAGTACGCTAACAAGTCCGATTCTTCACTCTTCACTCTTCACTCTTCACTTCTTTGGCAATCCGCCATCCTTCTTGACATGGTAGGTGGACAGGGAGCACACTTCTATCAGGAAGGAATGTCACTGCACTATGCCCCCAGTACGGTAGAGGCCGTCTGGCAAGCTGCCAACGAGGCAGGCTACGGCTCCTACTTCCTGTATGAGAGAGGCGGCACGATAACCGATGACCACAAGCCCCTTAATGAAGCAGGTATCCCGACTATAGACATTATACCATATTATCCTGACTGCGAAGAGAGCGGATTTGGTCCTACATGGCATACCATCTACGATGACATGGAGCATATTGACAAGTTTACCCTCAAAGCTGTCGGACAAACACTGATACAATACCTGTGCTCCCAGCACTGATCATATCCCAGCTGACACTCAGCAAATTGAGTCTTCTTGATGCAAAAAAGGCATACGAAGAGGAAGGCTCGGAGGAGGCTGCGCTGAAATATATCTCTTCGCAGCTTTCTGCCGACTATGCTGTCCTTGAGCGGCGGGCGAAGGAAGAGATTGAATGGTGTGAGAAGAATAAAGTCCGCATACTTCCTATCTCCCACCCTGACTATCCCCGTCGGCTAAGGGAATGTTGTGATGCTCCCTTGGTTTTGTTTGTACGGGGCACTGCAGATCTCAATGCGCCCAAGATGCTTTCCATTGTCGGCACACGCAAGAATACCCCTTACAGCACTGACTGCATCAACGGCATTGTCGATGATTTGGCAAAAAACTGCCCCGATGTTCATATCGTGAGCGGCCTGGCCTATGGTGTCGATATCACTGCCCACAGGGCTGCCCTGCACAATAACCTGCCTACTATCGGTGTCGTTGCCCACG
Source organism: uncultured Prevotellaceae bacterium (assembly GCA_902774795.1). Lineage (GTDB taxonomy): Bacteria > Bacteroidota > Bacteroidia > Bacteroidales > Bacteroidaceae > Prevotella. The sequence goes on from CACYKA010000047.1 coordinate 8,479, forward strand.
GACAGGGTATGCTCTATCCTGCACATCACAGGAATGAGGCGAACAAGATGGTACTGGGCAATGGTGCGGTGATAACGGAGTTTTTTCATGACGTACGTCCTGAGGCACGGAATTTCCTGCAGCGCAACCGTGTCATCGCCGGCTTGAGCGATGCTACGCTGCTGCCTGAGAGTGCCATTCACGGCGGCGGCATGGTTACGGCGCGTCTGGCGGTAGATTACAGCAGGGAGCTGTTTGCCATTCCGGGAAATGTTACGGCTCCCATGAGTGAAGGTCCCAATGCCCTTATCCGCGACAACAAGGCGACCCTTGTTACGTCTGCTGGGGATATTATAAAAGATCTTGGATGGAATGCAGAAGAGAGAATACAGCAAGCACGCAACAAAGGTATTGAAAGAGAACTTTT
>CACYKA010000048.1 GCA_902774795.1 uncultured Prevotellaceae bacterium
CAGTGATGTCCGTGCCCGTCCACTTCACGATGAACGGCGTGCCGGCGGCGATGGTATTGCCCGAGGTCACCTCGTCGAAGTTCAGCGTCAGGGTGCCCGTAGTGGCGTCGAAGTCCGACGTCGAGGTATTCATCGTCATAGCCGTAGCGCCCGCCATCTGCCCGCTGCCCACGGTCACGTCGAACGGCAGCACAAGGGTGTTCCAGTCGCCGTCCTTGTACAGCGTGCGGCCAGCGAGGGTCACGTCAGCTAAGTAACCGTCCACGCCGTTCAGGTCGTTGTCGGCATTGTCGTTGAGCGTCACTGCCTCGGGAGCCATATAATATTTTCCGTCGAACAGCACGCCGTTCTCGTAGGTCGTCATCACGGTGTATGATACGTCTGTTACTGCTGCACCGAGGTTTTTAGAGGCAACGTTAATGGCATAAGCCTTGGTGCCTTGGACGGTGCCAAGGGGCTCGGTGTAGTAGCTGTTGGTGGGCGTGATGTCGCCGCCGCCGTTATAGTAGAACGTGCCACCGCTGATGCTGGAGCCGCTCTTCGGGGCGAACAGGCAGTTGGTGATTTTTAGCTTGCTATTGCTGTGGCCCACGAAGCCGCCGCTAAGTTCAGTGCCGTTGATTTTTCCGTCGAATACGCAACCCTCTATCTCCACGTTACCGCCGATGCTGAAGCCACCCGTATAGCGTCCGCCGCTGATGGTGGAGCTGCTCACACAGTTGGTGATGTAGCTCGTGTTCGTGCCAGTTTCACCGATGATTCCGGCGGCGCGATAAGCAGAACCTGTAATACTGCCGCTTACGATGAGGTTCTGGATGGTGGCGCCATCGACATAGCTGAATGGTGCAGTTCCGGTATTGTTGTCCGTGTTCTCGTAGCTGACGGTCAGCGTCTTGCGGTTTCCGTCGAATGTACCGGTAAAGGGGGTATCGCTTGAACCCGCCATGCGGATCACGCTGATGTCGTTGCCCAGTTTCACGGTCTTGCCGGTGAAGTAGCCTTTGGTTTTCTCAGCCAGCAGATTGCAGAAATTATCCCAGCCCGTGACTGTGTTGACGGTATAGGTGTCGCCTTTGACATAGAGGTCATGTTCAAGCTTCCACTGCGCGTAGAGCGTTATGGTATTTTCTGGTCTGATATTCTCCTGGTCGGTGTAGGCCGTACCGCTGCCGTCGGCCTTGGTGTTCCAGCCCGTGAAGCTGTAGCCGTCACGGGTGAAGGTGTTGGCGTTCAGTTTATTTGTCTCAGTAAAATAAGTCATCTGGCTGGTCATATAGCCCGTGCCACCGTTGGCGTCAAAGTAAACTGCGTGAGATCCATATAAAGAAATTGGATCGACTGAATCAGAATTAGATTTCCATTGTGCGTAGAGCGTGATGGTCTCACCCACCGCAGCGATGTTGGTGACCGTCTGGCCGTTGGTGTAGCTGACACCGCTGCCGTCGGCCTTGGTGTTCCAGCCTGAAAAAGAACATAAGGACTTGGTAAATGCATTTTTCGTCAGTGCTTGCTCCTCGTCGATGGTGAACATCTGGTCGGCCATCGAGCCCGAGACTAAGATGCCACCGTTACCATCGAAGTGGACGCGGTAGCTGTTTGGGGGAAGGGGTGTCCACTGTGCGTAGAGTTTGGTGTTCCCCAGTAATAAGACTTGCTGCTCCTGGTCGGTGTAGCTGTCACCGCTGCCGTCGGCCTTGGTATTCCAGCCTGTGAATCTGTAGCCTATACGGGTAAAGGTGTTGGCAGTCAGTTCTTTTGCTTCGCCTTTATTAATCTTCTGATTGGCCATATAGCCCGTACCGCCGTTGGCGAAAAATTGTATAATAATAACATCTTCGTTTATATCATGCCATTGTGCGTAGAGCGTGATGGTCTCACCATCCGCAGCGATGTTGGTGACCTTCTGGCCGTCGGTGTAGCTGACACCAAGGCCGTTAGGCTTGGTGTTCCAGCCTGAGAAAGAATAATCTAGATCGCCATGGTTAAATGCATTTTTCGTCAGTGCTTGCTCCTCGTCGATGGTGAATATCTGGTCGGCCATCGAGCCAGAGACTAAGATGCCACCGTTACCATCGAAGTGGACGCGGTAGCTGTTTTGGGGGAGAGGATCGTCAGAAGAAATGGGATCGTCAGAAGAAATGGGGTCGTCAGAGGAAAGGGGCCCGAAAGTGACAGTGTACACATCGGTGGGGCCTGAGGGTGAAGTACTGTATGATTTGCCGCCGTCAATGTTGCTGAGCTTGTCAGTGATGTCAGTGGGACCAAGCACTTCATTTTTCGTCACATTATTGACGACATTGTCGCTTGATGGCAGGAACTTTAGGGTGTATTGGTCGCAGACTGCGTAAGTGGTGCCGCTCGTGACTACGACTTCTGTACCACCGTTCGTTAGCGTCACCGTGCCTTCACCATTGATATTCACCTTAACTTTGCCGTCGGAGGGGAAGTCAAAGTGCTCCGCCCACGTCGTGACCGTCGTGAACATCATCATGAGCAGCATCAGGGCTGCCCTTGAAAACAATTTTCTGTCTTGTTTCTCCATTTTTGTTTTTATGTTTTGTGTTCTGTGTTAAGTGATTTTATCCAAAAACGCCTGCAAAGGTAAGAAAAATTTTTTAAATAAGGTGTTAAAAAATTGAGAATGGTGTTAGAAAATCCACAATTAGGTGTTAAAAACGTGGCCTTTTTAACACCCTTCTTTTTTAATATTTCCCGCTCGAATCGCTATTTTTTTATATATTTCAACAAAAACCGAAAAAACACCCATATCAGTATGTAAGTGCTTACAGCTCTTTACGATGCAAGGCATCTATTTTTACTTATAAACAAGCTTATAGATAAAAATATCTACCTCACATCATAGTCTCCTACAGAGACCTTACATACTGACATGGGCAAAAACCCCGCCCTTATCCTCAGTTGTCCAGTTTACCGTTTACAGATAGCAAAGGGCAGGAGCTGCGTGATTGCAGTTTCTGCCCTTTTTCAATAACCGTTAACCGCTAACCGTTACTCCCATTCGATTGTCGAAGGCGGTTTTGAAGAGATGTCGTAACATACTCTGTTGACGCCTTTGACCTTGTTGATTATCTCGTTGGAGACTTTTGCCATGAAATCGTAGGGTAGGTGTGCCCAGTCGGCTGTCATGGCATCGGTACTGGTGACGGCACGGAGGGCTACAGGATGCTCATAGGTGCGCTCATCGCCCATGACACCCACGCTCTTGACGGTGGAGAGCAGGATGGTGCCTGCCTGCCAGATGTTGTCGTAGAGCTTGGTGCCGTCGGGCATGGTATATTCGCGCATGTTGCGGATATAGATGTCATCGGCATCCTGAAGAATGCGTACTTTCTCAGGGGTGATATCGCCCAGAATGCGGACTGCGAGGCCCGGACCTGGGAACGGATGGCGCTTGATGAGATGCTCGGGCATTCCCATAGAACGGCCGACGCGGCGTACCTCGTCCTTGAAGAGCCACTTCAGCGGCTCGCAGAGTGACAGGTGCATCTCTTCGGGCAGACCGCCAACATTGTGGTGGGACTTGATGACCTTGCCCGTGATGTTGAGTGACTCTATCCTGTCAGGATATATGGTGCCCTGCGCGAGCCATTTGGCGCCTGTCTGCTTCTTGGCTTCGGCATTGAAGACCTCTACGAAGTCGCGACCGATAATCTTGCGCTTGGTCTCAGGGTCGGTGACGCCTGCAAGGTCAGAGAAGAACTTCTCGCTGGCATCGACGCCGATGACATTGAGGCCGAGGCACTCGTAGTCGTGCATGACATCGCGGAACTCATTCTTGCGAAGCATGCCGTGGTCAACGAAGATACAGGTGAGGTTCTTACCGATAGCCTTATTGAGAAGTACGGCACAGACGGAACTGTCAACACCGCCTGAGAGGCCGAGGATGACCTTGTCGTCTCCAAGCTGCTCCTTGAGCTCGCGTACCGTAGTATCGACGAAGGAGTCTGCTGACCAGTCCTGATTGGAACCGCAGATGTTGACAACGAAGTTGCGAAGCAGCTGGGTGCCCTGAAGGGTGTGGAACACCTCGGGGTGGAACTGCACAGCCCATACTGGGAGCTGCTCAGAACAGTAGGCGGCATACTTCACATCGGCTGTTGAGGCGATGCACTTGCAGTCGGCAGGGATGGCGGTGATGGAGTCGCCGTGGCTCATCCACACCTGGGAATTGTCATCGAAGCCCTGAAACAGGGCGTTGCTCTTGTCGATGAATGCAAGGTTTGCACGGCCGTACTCGCGGGTGTTGGTCTTTTCGACCTTACCACCGTTGGAGTAGGAGTAATACTGTGCTCCGTAGCAGATGCCCAGAACGGGCAGGCGACCTACGAAGCGTGAGAGGTCGGGTTTGAAGCCCTCCGGATCATGAACGGAGAACGGCGAGCCGCTGAGGATGACACCAATGACGTCGGAATCGTCCTCGGGATATTTGTTGTATGGAAGGATTTCACAGAAGGTGTCGAGCTCGCGAACCCTGCGGCCGATGAGCTGTGTGGTCTGTGAACCGAAGTCCAGAATGATTATTTTTTGCATAAGAACTCTGTTGCTTTTTCTAATGTGTCAGTCTTACCGACGTCGAGCAGGTCGAGGTCGGTCTTGAGGTAGCCGCGAATGTCGGCTGTGGCGCACTCGCGAAGATAGAAGTCCATAATGGGAAAGACATCGGGATAGGTGTCCATGCGCTCCATGAGCGACGGCGACATGACGTGGATGCCGCTGAAGGCATAGAGACGGTCGGTCCTGGTGCCCTTGACTTCTCCTGTGGCAATGTTGGTCCATCCTACGAGGCGCATGTCATCGTCGAAGCAGAGGTAACGCTGCGTCTTGCGCTCGGAAACGAGCAGAGTGGCGTCGCCCTTGGCCTGAGAGTAGAACTCGCGGAGGTTGACATTGCTGAGGATGTCGCAGTTGTGAATGAGGACGGGCTCATTAAAAAGCCTGCGGGCCTGTTTGATGCCGCCGCCTGTGTCGAGCAGCTCGCGGCTCTCGTCGGAGATGAGTATCTCCACAGAGGGGTACTTGAGCTGCAGCAGGGAGAGGTAGTTCTCCAGCTGTGGGGCATGATGGTGGATGTTGACGACGATTCTCGTAGCACCGCCGTCAACGATTTTCTGCATCACGCGCTGAATGAGTGGTACATCGCCTACAGGTACCAACGCCTTGGGTATGACATCGGTGAGGGGCTTGAGCCGCGTGCCTTTTCCTGCGGCAAAAATCATTGCCTGCATTATTCGGTCTCTTCTTCTCCTGAATCAGGGATGATGAGCTTGTATCCCTTGCCGTGAATATTGATGATTTCTATCTCTGGGTCGTCCTTGAGGTGCTTGCGCAGCTTGGTGATATACACATCCATAGAACGGGCATTGAAATAGTTATCGTCGATCCAGATGGTCTTCAGTGCGAAGTCACGCTGCAGTATCTCGTTGCCGTGGCTGCAGAGGAGTGCCAGCAGGTCGTTCTCCTTGGTGGTGAGCTTGCGTGGCTCCTTGTCCTCGAAGGTGAGAAGCTGCTTCTGGGTGTCGAAGATGAACTTGCCAATCTGGTACTGTGTTGCCTCCTTGGTTTTCTTGCCACGCATGCGGCGAAGTATAGCCTCGATACGGAATACCAGCTCTTCCATAGAGAAAGGCTTGGTGATGTAGTCGTCGGCACCAATCTTGAAGCCTTCGAGGATGTCTTCCTTCATCTGACGTGCCGTGAGGAACACGATAGGAATGTCAGTGTTTGACTGACGTATTTCCTTTGCAAGCTGGAAACCGTCTTTCTTAGGCATCATGACATCGAGGATGCAGATGTCGTAGTGGGTCTTGAGGAATGCACGATAGCCAGCCTCACCGTCAGGGCACAAATCGGTATTGTAACCTTTTGCCTGAAGGTACTCGCGGAGCAGCATACCTAAGTTCTCATCGTCCTCGCAGAGGAGGATTCTCAAATTTTCGTCCATTGTTTGCATAATCTTAATCATTGATAGTATCTATTGTTATGGTGAATGTTGTTCCTTTTCCATATTCAGAGTCGGCAGTGATGGTGCCCTTGTGGATGTCTATGACCTTCTTTACGTAAGCCAGTCCGAGGCCGAAGCCCTTGACATCGTGGCGGTTGCCGGTATGCACGCGGTAGAACTGCTCGAAAATCTTGCGCAGGTTCTCCTTCTTGATGCCTATGCCGGTATCGCGGATGGAGACGGACACCTTGCCGGAAGAGGGGTTCCACGTGCGGATGTATATATTCAGTGGCTCATCGGGCTTGCGGTACTTGACAGCGTTGTCGATGAGGTTGAAGATGACATTGCTGAAATGGGTCTCCTCGATGAAGATGGTTGACTCTACGGCCTCTATCTCGGTATATACCTTACCGCCTGTATGCTCAACGCGCAGCGAGAAGGAATTGGCGATGTTCTCGACCAGGTCGTTGATGTCGTTCTCCTTCATCTTGAAGGCTATCTTCTTCTTGTCGAACATAGACATCTGCAGCACCTTCTCAACAAGGAAGCGCAGGCGCTTGCTTTCGTCGCCGATGACGCTGCCGAGATGGTTCACCATACTCTCGCTCTTGGTGACGCTGGTGTCGGAGAGCATCTGCGAAGCAAGCGAGATGCTTGAGATTGGCGTCTTCAGTTCGTGGGTCATATTGTTGATGAAGTCGTTACGCATCTCGGAAAAACGTTTCTGGCGGAATATGACGATTATGGTGAAGAGGAATGTTATGAGCAGCACTCCCGTGAATATCAGTGCTGGTATCACAAAGCGTACGCTGGAATAGATATAGGCATTGATGTCGGGGAAGTGAACGTTGAGGTAGCCTGACTTGTCGGCTGGATCGTTGGTGAATATCCGCTGGGAGTAGGTTATTTCCTTGCCCTGATCGCTGTATTCGGAGCAGCGATAGACTTCCGTACCGTTGTAGGTGGTGACGGTGAAGTGGTAGGGAATGTCGATGCCGTTGTTGAGCAGTTCGGCACGGATGTCCTGATCAAGCTGCTTGAAGTTGATGCGCTGCTTCAGGGGTTTGTCGCTCGCGGTATATAATATGGTATATATAACCTCGTCGAGAAGTGCCTTCTGATATACCACGCGGTTGCGGATAATCTGCTGCATCGTCTTCTGAGCCTCTGTCCATGCATTCTTGTCGCTCTTCATCAGTCCCTTCTGCACCTTGCGCGGAGACAGGGTGAAGGTCTGCAGCTCGAATGACGAATAGACGGTGCCGTCGTCGCCGGTGACAGAGAACTGGTGAGAATGCTGTATGGGACCGCCGAGAGTGCTGCTGGAAATGACAGAATCGGCCTTGTGGGCTTTGCGCTCCGTCTCATTGACGTCTTTCTCGAGGTAGTTGAGCGTCTCGTTGAGCTCAAGATTATGGGCTGCCTGATAGAGGGCTCTGGTTACGGATTCGTCAAACTGCTCCTTCTTCATCTTTGCCATCTCGGAGATGTACATAAACTGAAGCCATAGAAGAGCCGTAAACGACACTACCATGATGATAGCAATTATCCAAATCGTTGATTTTTTCATCTTGTTTTGTAAAATTCTGGGCGCAAAGTTACCACAATTGAATTATATACACAAGATTTTTCTTAAAAAGATAATCGGAAATTGCTATAATTAACAAAAAACAGTCACTATAATTAACTATAGCGAATTAGTAGAAGCGTATATCTTTAATTATGAATGCTCCTACTTTGGCATTTAACTGTCGTGCAATTTCGGTTCGCTGCATCTGCAAATCATTTCTCAGGGCTGGCGATGAGAGTTTGACCCACAGCGTCTGGTTGCGTATATCGACCTTGTCGGTATAGTCGGCTGCTATGGGCACGATTTCTGTCCACGATGCTATGAGGCGACGCTCAAGAAGGGGTGTCTCCAGAGAGTTCTCACGCAAAAACTGTTGCGTGATGTCTGTGATGTTCTGTGGATAGCGCTTAAACAAAGTGTCCTTGCTGTACGTTAAAGAGTTTGTAGTCGAAGCGCCCCTTGGCAAGTATCTTGTCGAGGTGGTCGCGGTTGGTGTCGGTAATGAATATCTGTCCGAAGTTGTCGCCTGAAACGATTCTGACGATATTCTCCACTCGCTGTGAGTCGAGTTTGTCGAAGACATCATCGAGCAGGAGTATGGGGCTCTCGTTGAGGAAGTCGAACTGTGCCAGTTTGAGGGATATGACGTAGGTCTTTGTCTGTCCCTGGCTGGCTTCGCGCTTCATGGGGTATCCGCCGATGAGCATCTCGAGATCGTCCTTGTGGATGCCGTGCAGGGAGTAGCCCATAATCATGTCCTTGTTCCTGTCGCGCTGTATCACCTCGAGAAGGTTGCCCCGCTGGCAATGGGACAGATAGCGCAGGGAGACATCTTCGTGTTCGCCGCTTATCTCCTTATATATATTATTAAAGACGGGTGTGAAGCGTTCTACGAAGTCGTTGCGGCGTCTGTATATCTCCTCGCCGTTTGAAGCCATCTCCTCTTCCCACAGTTCCATGAGCGACATGTCGCAGGG
>CACYKA010000049.1 GCA_902774795.1 uncultured Prevotellaceae bacterium
TCGACCCCTGTAGGCTGGCGCCGGCCATCCTACAAAATCAAAAAAGGAGCTCTAAATATTTGAAAGCAAGCTTTCATATTCAGTTCTCCTTTTTTTCTTTAGTGATCCGCTTGGGGTTCGAACCCAAGACCCCCACATTAAAAGTGTGATGCTCTACCGACTGAGCTAGCGGATCGACCGTAGTTGACAATTGAGATTTTCTCAAAAGCGGGTGCAAAGGTAATACTTTTTTTCAACATGACCAATTTTTTTTCTGTTTTTTTTCAAAAAAAGGCCATAATAACATATAATATCCAAACTTTGAACTCTAAACTCTAAACTTTATAGTACCTTTGCGACATTATGATTAAAGGTCCTATCACATTTGACCGTATGGCACGGTGGACACTGACTGCCATCGCCGTCATTTCGGTTTTCTTTATTTTGAATTACCTCAGCAAGGTGCTGTTGCCTTTCTTCGTTGCATTGGTATTCGCATACCTGCTTTATCCTCTGGTAAAGTTTATTCAATACCGCCTGAAGGTGAAGATACGTGCAGTGAGTGTAGTATTAGCAATCTTGATTGCAGTCACAATACTTGGAGGGGTACTGCTTCTTATCATTCCCCCTATGATAGAAGAGTTCTCACGTTTCACGACACTGGCCACACGCTACCTGCATCATGTGACGAACATTCGTGACTTCCCTGAGATGATAAGGATATGGCTCGATCAGAATAGCCGCGAGGTAGAGGATTTCCTAAAGTCGGAGAAATTTACGGAGACTGTGAAGACTACCGCCCCTACCCTATTTAATTTCATGGGGCAGTCAGTACACGTGCTCGTGAGCATACTGGCTTCTCTCATCACAATGTTATACCTCTTCTTCATATTACTGGACTATGAGTATCTATCAGAGAACTGGATAAAGATATTCCCCAAAAGTGCACGTCCATTCTGGAGCGAACTTATGAAAGATGCAGGAAACGCTCTGAACAATTACATTCACGGACAGGGTACCTGCGCACTCATAATGGGTATATTATACTGTATAGGCTTCCTCATAATAGACTTCCCTATGGCAATAGGCCTGGGAATTCTGGTGGGAATTATGGACCTGATACCATATATGCATGGTCTGGTACTTCTGCCTGCTGCTTTCCTGGCCGCCCTGAAGTCGGCAGAAACGGGTCAAAGCTTCTGGGTTATATTCGGCATGGTGCTGGCTATAGCTGCCATCATACAGGTTATCATGGATGCAATAGTGGTGCCTAAGATAATGGGAAAACGCATGGGACTGAATCCGACGGTTTTGCTGCTTTCGCTGTCTGTATGGGGTGCGCTGTTGGGATTCATCGGACTCATCATAGCGCTGCCGGCTACGACGATGCTCATAGCATACTGGCAGAGATATATTACTAAGGAAGATGAAAGTTGAAAGTTGAAAGGTGAAAGGTGAAAGGTGAAAGTTTACCGTTTACAGTTTACAGTTTACGGTTTACAGTTTACGGTTTAATAATAATGAATTAAAATGCTGTATCTGATTCCGACCCCGGTGGGAAATATGGAGGACATGACTTTCAGGGCCATACGGCTGCTGAAAGAGGCTGACGTGGTGCTGTGTGAAGACACCAGAACGAGCGGCATTCTGCTGAAACATTTCCAGATAGAGGGTAAGCGGCTGATGGCCCACCATAAATTCAACGAGCACGGAACAGCCAAAGCCATTGTAGAACGGCTGAAAAGCGGCGAGACGATATGCCTCATCACAGATGCCGGTACTCCGGGCATCAGCGATCCGGGTTTCCTGCTGGTACGCGAAGCCGTAGAGGCAGGTATCGAGGTACAGACTCTACCTGGTGCCACAGCCTTTGTGCCGGCATTGGTAAGTAGCGGCCTGCCATGCGACAGATTCTGCTTCGAAGGTTTCCTTCCGCAGAAGAAGGGACGGCAGACACGCCTCGAGGAACTCTCACACGAGACGCGTACCATGATAATATATGAGTCTCCGCGACGGATAGTAAAAACCCTTGAGCAACTCTCCACCTTCTTCGGCGAGGACAGGAAGATGAGTGCGTGCAGGGAAATATCCAAGATACACGAGGAGAGCGTCAGGGGAACCATAGCGGAGGTATTGGAGCACTTCAGGGAGAATGAGCCGAAGGGAGAATTTGTCTTAATAATCGGAGGATGTGACAAGAAACATGGAAAAGCTTCTGCATTACACGTGGCGTCATAAGATATTTCCTTTGGACACCTTGCGAACCACAGACGGGAAGACCGTAGAGGTGGTAGATACTGGGTTATACAACCGCACAGACAGCGGCCCTGACTTTTTTAATGCAAAGATAAAGATTGACGACATCTTGTGGGTGGGCAATGTTGAGATACACATAAATGCCAGCGATTGGTTTCACCACAAGCACGACAACGACAGCGCATACAACAACGTTATACTTCACGTTGTAGAAAACGCTGATTCCACCGTCACTACAGCCGACGGAACAACAATCCCTACCCTCGTTATTCCCATACCAAAAGAGCTGATGGACAACTATGCTGAACTGCTCAACAGCGAGAAATATCCACCATGCTACAAGATTATTGAAGACCTACCCCACCTGAAGGTTCACGCATGGCTGAGTGCCCTGCAAACAGAAAGGTTGGAAAGAAAGACCCGTGACATAGAGGAAAGGGTAAAGCGCATGAATGGGTCGTGGGAGGAAGCATATTTTGCCACATTGGCACGCAATCACGGCTATGGCGTCAATAGCGAGGCATTTGAAGAGTGGGCAAAAACCATTCCCATGAGTGCCATATCACACCATAGGGATGACCTCTTCCAGATTGAAGCACTCTTCCTTGGGCAAGCAGGGCTGCTTGACCACGTTGATCAGAAATACGCCCAAGAATATTCTTTCCTGCAAAAGAAGTTTCACCTGACACCAATGGACGGCTCGCGATGGAAATATAAAACCAGACCGCAGAACCACCCTCATGTGCGACTGCTGCAATTAGCAGGTATGTATCATGAGCACAGGACAGGACTCAGAGACTTACTGGCATGCAAGAATACTAAGGACGTCAGCAAACTTTACGATTTTCATGGTGACAAAGTTACGCTCTTCACCATTAACACGGTTGTGCCGACAATGTTTGCCTATGGCAGGCATCACGCCAAGGAAGACCTCTGCGACAGAGCGCTAGACATACTGGAATCCCTGCCTGCGGAAGACAACAACATCGTAAGGATGTGGCAAGAATGCGGTTTAGAGGTCAGGACAGCATACGACTCCCAGTCACTACTGCAACTGAAAAAGGAGTATTGTGACAAGAAGGAATGCCTGAGATGCCGTTTCGGATATGAGTTCCTGCAAGGAGAATATAAGAACAGTTTTTTCAAATAACAGCATAAATTACGAGTAAAAGGCTATGGTACTGAATTACATATTTGTAGCATTCTTCCTGATTGCTTTTGCAATAGCATTGTTCAAGCTGATAGTACTGGGTGACATGGACGTCTTTCCTGCAATGATGAATTCCACATTCGATTCGGCAAAGACAGGCTTTGAGATATCATTAGGTCTGACGGGAGTACTGTCACTATGGTTAGGCATTATGAATGTCGGAGAGAAAGGTGGTATAGTAAATGTAATAGCTCGCATCCTGACGCCTGTTTTCTCAAAGCTTTTCCCAGACATCCCAAAGGGACACCCAGTTACGGGAAGTATCTTCATGAATATAGCTGCCAATATGTTAGGACTGGACAATGCAGCAACTCCTCTCGGCCTTAAGGCGATGGAACAGATGCAGACTCTTAACCAGAATAAGACTACCGCATCCAATCCTATGATAATGTTCCTGGTACTGAACACATCAGGACTGACTCTTATACCTGTGAGCATAATGGTATATCGTGCTCAACTAGGAGCAGCCCAACCTACAGATATATTTATTCCGATACTGATTGCAACATTCTTTGCGACCCTTGCAGGCATAATAATCACCTGCCTATACCAGAAGATAAACCTCTTCAACAAAACACTGCTGCTGACACTCTGCGGAATGTGTCTTGTGGTAGCATTCATCATCTGGGGATTCTCGACTATGGACAAGGAGACGATGAATACTGTCTCTACAAATACTGCCAATGTACTTCTGATGACTATCATCGTAGGTTTCTTTGCGGCAGGAATACGCAAGAAGGTCAATATCTACGAAACATTCATCGAGGGAGCAAAAGACGGTTTTACCACTGCTGTCAGGATTATACCGTATCTTGTAGCAATACTTGTCGCCATAGGAGTCTTCCGCGCTTCCGGCGCAATGGATGCCATTATCGGTGGAATCGGATATATTGTAGAGGGTATGGGACTTCCAAACGACTGGGTCGGAGCATTACCGACAGCACTGATGAAGCCGCTGTCAGGCTCTGGAGCACGCGGAATGATGGTTGACGCGATGACAACATACGGAGCTGACAGCTTCATAGGCCGCCTCAGCTGTATCTTCCAGGGAAGCACAGATACTACTTTCTATATCCTTGCAGTATATTTCGGCAGTGTAGGCATAAAAAATACCCGCCATGCCGTAGCCTGTGGTTTACTGGCTGACATAGCGGGAATTATCGCGGCAATTGCCGTAGCTTATCTGTTCTTCGGTTAAAGCTTCTGCTCTACCTCAATTTCTGTAAATGTCTCAATGATGTCACCTGCCTGAATATCATTGCAGTTGACGAGTGAGATACCACACTCAAGGCCAGAGGCAACTTCCTTGGCATCATCCTTATAACGCTTAAGGGCATTGAGGTCACCTGTAAAGATTACAATACCGTCGCGGATAAGGCGAGCCTTGTCCTTAGCATGAACCTTGCCTTCTGTAACGAGTGCTCCAGCAACAAGACCGACCTTGGAAATCTTGAAGACTTCCCTGACTTCGGCCTGACCAGTAGCAACCTCTTTCTTGATCTTGTCAAGCATACCTTCCATGGCAGCCTTGATATCGTCCATAGCATCATAGATGACAGAGTATGTGTTGATTTCCACGCCCTGCTGCTCGGCAAGACGCTTTGCAGCAACAGACGGACGAACCTGGAAGCCGACAATCATACCATTCTCAGCCGTAGAAGCAAGCATCACATCATTCTCAGAAATCTGACCTACAGCCTGCATAATGACATTAACCTGTACCTTCTCCGTTGACATCTTGATGAACGAATCAGACAGAGCCTCACAAGAGCCCTGAGTATCGGCCTTGACAACAAGGTTAAGCTCATGGAACTCTCCAAGGGCAACACGATGTGCGATTTCCTCAAGAGACAAGGTAGTCGTTGTACGCAAGCTCTGCTCACGCTGCAACTGCATACGCTTGTTGGCAATAGTACGCGCTTCCTGCTCCGTCTCCATGATATGGAAAGAGTCACCAGCTGACGGCGCACCATTAAGGCCGAGAATAATAACAGGCTCTGACGGGCGTGCTTTCTCCACTTTCTGGTTACGTTCATTGAACATAGCCTTAATACGTCCCCACGCAGTTCCGGCAATGACGATGTCACCAACCTTCAGAGTACCATTGGAAACGAGTACTGTTGCAACATATCCACGTCCCTTGTCGAGTGATGCCTCAATGACAGAACCGGTAGCATTACGGTTAGGATTGGCCTTGAGGTCAAGCATTTCGGCCTCAAGAAGCACCTTCTCCATCAGTTCCTCAACACCTGTACCCTTCTTCGCACTTATCTCCTGACACTGGTACTTACCACCCCACTCCTCTACAAGGAGGTTCATGGCAGCCAGATCCTGGCGAATCTTATCAGGATTTGCACCCGGCTTGTCTATTTTATTTATGGCAAACACCATCGGTACATTCGCAGCCTGAGCATGAGCTATCGCCTCCTTGGTAGTAGGCATGATAGAGTCATCGGCAGCGATAATGATGATGGCGATATCCGTTACCTGTGTACCACGGGCACGCATAGCTGTAAACGCCTCATGACCCGGGGTATCAAGGAATGTTATCCTACGTCCGTCAGGAAGTTTTACATTATATGCACCGATATGCTGCGTAATGCCACCAGCCTCACCGGCTATGACGTTTGTATTGCGGACATAGTCAAGAAGCGATGTCTTACCATGATCAACGTGACCCATCACAGTAACAATCGGAGCACGTGAGAGAAGTTCGGTCTCATCATCCTCAACTTCCTGGATAGCCTCCTGCACTTCAGCAGAAACATATTCTGTTGTATAGCCGAATTCTTCAGCCACAAGATTTATAGTCTCTGCATCAAGACGCTGGTTGATGGATGCCATGATGCCTACAGACATAAGGGTACCAATAACCTTTGTTACAGGGATATCCATCATCGTTGCGAGATCGGAAACAGTAACGAACTCTGTGAGTTTCAGAGTCTTTGACTCCATTTCCTCCGTGAGCATTTCTTCCTCACGGCGCTCTGCTGCTGCATCACGCTTCTCCTTACGATATTTTGCACCCTTCTTATTTATTGTCTGCTTACTGGTAAGACGAGCCAATGTCTCCTTAACCTGACGTGCAACATCCTCATCAGAAACGACAGGCTGGTTACCTTTCTTCTTATTATTACGGGATTTCGCATTCTCCTGATTGCGATTTTTCTTATCCTTCTTAGCAGGCTGGTTCGCAACGTCGTTGATATCAACGCGCTCCTTACCAATACGAGTACGCTTTTTCTTTACAGCAGACTGCTGTGCCGCACGCTCTTCACGTTCTTTCTTTTTCTCCTCCTTTGATTTCTTCTTAGGACGAGTACTCTGATTGATGGCAGAAAGGTCTATAGTACCAAGAACATTGGGCATCGTCACAGGTTTGTTCTCACTCTTCAAGGTGAACACCTCCGGCTCAGTCTGAACAGGCTCTGATGATTCTGCTTCCTCCTGAGCTTCTTCCTCAACTTCCGGTTCTTCCACCTCTTCCTCAACGGGCTCTGGAGTCTCTATTGGCTCTGAAACCTCTGGAGCAACCTCCTCAACAGCAGGGGTGGTTTCCTCCTGTACTTCAGGTTCCACAACTTCTTGTTTTTCCTCAACCTTTGGCTTCTCCACCACGGGCTCTTCCTCTTTCTTTGCCTTCTTCTTTTTATCCAAGGCAGAAAGATCAATAGTACCCAGCGGCTGGATTTCACTCCTTTCTTTCCTAAGAGTTTCAGAAGGTGTCTCGGCTTTTTCTGGAGTAACCTCCTTCGGAGCCTTTACCTTTTCTTTCTTCTCAGGTTTCTTGAATATTTTCTCAGCCTGTGTGCGCACCTCCTTATCACCCTTGAAAGCAGCAACGAGAGCCTCATACTGTTCATCATTAAGTTTGAATGACAGTTCAGGCTTCACCTCGCCCAGCTTCGTATGTTTCAGAAGGAAATCAACCGCAGTCTGCAAGCCGATATTAAGTTCGCTTATCGCTTTGTTTAATCTTACACTCATTATTCCTCCCTTCTTTAATTTTCAAACTCTGATGCCAGAACCTCAAGCAAGTGGTCAACAGTCTCTTCCTCCAGGTCTGCTCTTGAGATAAGCATCTCACGTGGTGCATTGAGAACCTGCTTTGCAGTTTCAAGTCCCATAGCCTTGACAGCATCAATAACCCACTGATCAATCTCATCATTAAATTCATCCAGATAGATATCCTCTTCGTCAGTACCCTGTGTATCAGTCTCACGGAATGCGTCTATGGTGTATTCCGTAATCATAGAAGCCAGTTTTATGTTCTGACCATTACGGCCAATGGCAAGAGAGACCTCTTCCGGACGCAGATAAACTTCCGCCTTACGGTTTTCTTCGTCTATTTCAATAGAGTTAATCTGTGCCGGTGCCAATGCTCGCTGTATAAAGAGTTTTATATTTGTCGTATAGTTGATGACATCAAGATTTTCATTGCAAAGTTCGCGGACAATACCATGCACGCGGCTACCCTTTACACCTACGCATGCACCTACTGGGTCAATACGGTCATCGAAGCTTTCAACAGCAATCTTTGCACGCTCTCCCGGCAGGCGGACTACCTTCTTAATACTTACGAGTCCATCAGCGATCTCAGGCACCTCTGCCTCCATAAGACGCTGCAAGAACAATGGAGAAGTACGGGAAAGGATAATCTTCGGATTGTTATTATCATTTGTAACACGCAATACTATCGACAAGGTCTTTATACTTATTATAAAGAGAGTCATGCTCCAACTCAAGAATCTTTGATGCCAGTGTCTGACGCAGATTGAGGATTGCACGACGACCAAACTTCGTGAAATCCACACGCTCCGATACATCCTCACCAACTTCATAGTCGCTTTCTATTTTCTGAGCCTCAGAGAGTGCAATTTCCTTATTTGAATCACTAACTTCTCCATCAGGCACTACGACTCTGTTACGGTATATCTCGAAGTCACCCTTGTCAGGGTTTACGATAACATTAAAGTTAGAGTCACTGCCAAACATTTTTGCAATGACATTACGGAAGCTCTCTTCAAGAACACTTACGAGGGTGGCACGATCGATATTCTTAGTTTCCTTAAACTCGCGGAAGGTATCGATCATGCTTGGTTGTTGATCAATTGTTTTCTTTGCCATTTTTATTTAAAGTCTATTACGTATTTACAGTATTTTATGTCGTCCATAGAGAATGTCTTTTCGACTTCAACAGAAACAGGACGTTTCTTTCCCTCCTGCTTTTGCTTCTCCTGAACAAGCACTGTGAAGTTTCTTCCGTCAACAGAAACAAGGGTTCCAATGATTTTCTTCCCCTTAGTCTCTCCTTTTCCAGATGACATAACTTCTACCTGCTTTCCTATATTGTTGACATATTGTTGCTCTACCTTAAACGGCTGTCCTATTCCGGCGCTGCCAACCTCCAACTCGTAATCCTCTTCGTCACGACTGAAATGGTCCTCAATAAATCTGCTCAATGATACACAATCATCAATCCACACCCCTTCGGCATGGTCTATTTCTACAACGATACGTGCATCGTCAGAGATTTCTACATCAACAAGAAAATATCCCTTCTTGTCCTCCTCTAACCACTCTTTTACTACACTCTCAACTTTTTTCTTTTCAATCATCTTTAATGTAATTATAAGGAATATAACCTTTTTAACGAAGGATGGAAGGCTCTTGGGAGCCCTCCATCACATCTTAGCGGGTGCAAAGGTAATACATTTTTTTTACCTATGCAAGTATTTTCCTAATTATTTTACTTTCTTGATACCATTTTTAATTATTATGCCCTTGGCATTATCATTTGCCCGCTTACCTGCCAGGTCATATGCCTTATCCGAAGAACGAGAACCCATAGTTTCTGAGGATGTTATTTTTATTCCCGTAGGACCATCCAAACCTGACGTTGGCAACATCATCTCCACCCATTCGTCAAGTTCCTCTACATCATCGAGAGTTATATATGCAGAGTAGTTCTTCTTTGCCACACTGCTTGACGCATCCGGAATATACTTGAATACACCATCTTCGAGTATCAAAGATTTAGCAGGATAGTTACCTGACTCGACAAAAATGCCATTCAGTCCCTTATAAGCTCCCTCCATTGATGTCTTTTTACCATACTCCATGAAAGTAACATCTTCACTTGCCGGAGCCATAATCACATAAGGTCTTCCTGCTCTTGTTGCCGAAACCTCTTCAAGACATATATACTTCTTATCTTTAAGTATTCCTGCAACATTATATACCTTTACACCTTCAGGAATATTAAATGGATATCTGAAACATACCGTTGTCCATCCTGAACTCTCTATCTGTTTCTTTATAGCGGCATATTGAACCCATGTATTGTCTGTTGCACCTTCCTTTGAACTGGTGAAGCCAACAGTCAGATTATCCTCATCATTGACATATACATATGGAGTTACCAACGTAACCCATTTACTAGCATTATCAATCTGAGGTAAATCCTGTACGCCATATGGCAGAACAGAAGATTCTACCTGCCTATTCTCTGTA
>CACYKA010000050.1 GCA_902774795.1 uncultured Prevotellaceae bacterium
GTTATCGAGATGGGTGCCAACCACCCTGGCGAGATAAAGACGCTGGTGAACATCGTGGAGCCTGACTGCGGCCTCATCACCAATGTCGGCAAGGCACACCTGGAGGGTTTCGGCTCTTTCGAAGGTGTGATAAAGACCAAGGGAGAACTCTATGACTTCCTGCGCGAGCATAAGGGTAAAGTATTCATTGATGAGGAAAACGAACACCTGATGAACATTTCTCAGGGGCTCGACCTCATTCCTTATGTAACAGGCGAGGTCATCGACTGTGCCCCATACCTGCATTTCAAGTGGCAGGGGGGCGAGATAATGACCCATCTCATCGGAGCTTACAACATCAAGAATATGATGGCAGCAGCTACCGTAGGCTTGCACTTCGGTGTTTCTGTTGCTGACATCAACGATGCACTGGCAGGATATATTCCAAGCAACAACCGCTCACAGCTCACCATAACAGAGAAGAACAAACTTATCGTAGATACTTACAACGCCAACCCCACATCCATGATGGCGGCATTGCAGAATTTCTCCATCATGCAGGTGAGCCCCAAGATGGCAATACTGGGCGATATGAGGGAACTGGGCGAAGTGAGCGAGGCTGAGCACAAGAAGGTTGTCGATTTCCTGACTGCCGAAGAGGCAAAGGCGGAAAAAGGCGGATTCATTGTATGGCTTGTGGGAGCAGAATTCTCCAAGACATCATGTCACTTCCGCAAATTCCCTGATGTGGCGGCTGTGAAGAAAGCCCTCGAGGAAGAAGGCGTGCCTACCGGCTACCACATTCTGATAAAGGGCTCTAACGGCATAAGGCTTTTCGAACTGCCTGCCCTGCTGTAAACAACCCGACATCACCTTATATATAATATATGCGCAGACTCCTCCTGACAACTGCCCTGTCGATTATCTTCTGTCTGCCGTCGCTGGCACAGGTGTCTTTCACACCTTCCATAAAGCAGACGGCAAGTGATGAGATTACTGTCTCATTCAGTGGAAAGATAGCCGAAGGATGGCATGTATATTCTCAGGATGAGAAAAACGGCCCCACCCCAGCCTCATTAAACATAAGCAGCATCAAGGGAGCAGAACCTGTCGGCACACTTAAAGCAGACAGGAAGCCTGTGAAGAAGTTTGATGAGATATTCGAAGCCGAGGTGATGTACTATGAGGGGCAAGTTGTCTTCTCCCAGAAGTTCAAGCTCACAGGAGGCGAATATTCCGTAGAGGGCTATTTCGAATATGGCGCCTGCGACGACCAAAGCTGCCTACCACCCACCAGTGTGGACTTTGCGTATCAAGGGCAGAAGCCCGAAGAAGAAACTAGTCAAACTAGTATAACTAGTGAGACTAGTACAACTAGTGATACTAGCGTAACTAGAGATAGTAGTGCGACTATTACAACTAGAGAGACTAGTACGACTAGCAACGCCAGCGATGCCACCCCTACAGAGCCAACAGCCCTTTGGACCATATTCCTGTTAGGACTGCTGGGAGGTTTTGTTGCCATTCTTACTCCCTGTGTATGGCCCATCATACCTATGACGGTCAGTTTCTTCCTGAAACGTGGCAGCCAGGCAGCAGGCAAAAAAGATATGGGCCGAAATGTCAGGGGGTTCCGTGATGCCGTCATCTATGGCATCTCCATCATTGTCATCTATCTTTCTTTAGGTCTCATCGTGACAGCCTTGTTTGGAGCCTCTGCTCTTAATGCTCTGTCCACCAATGCCTTCTTCAATATATTCTTTTTCCTGCTTCTGCTGGTGTTCGGCATATCGCTTCTGGGGGCTTTTGAAATGGTCTTACCAGCAAGCTGGGTCAATGCCATCGATAACAAGGCATCAGAAAAAACGGGGCTACTCTCTATTTTCCTTATGGCATTCACTCTGGTGCTTGTGAGCTTCTCTTGTACAGCACCCATCATCGGCTTCCTCCTTGTTGAGTTGGGCACCTCCGGCAATGTCATGGGAGCTGCTGTCGGAATGTTGGGCTTTGCTGTGGCGCTGGCACTGCCATTCATGCTCTTTGCGGCCTTCCCCGCATGGCTGAAGGCTGCACCCAAGTCAGGCAGTTGGATGAACAGCGTCAAGGTAACGCTGGGAGTCATTGAGATTGCCTTCTCCCTGAAATTTCTCTCTGTGGCCGACCTAGCCTACGGCTGGCACATCCTCGACCGTGAGGTCTTCCTCGCTTTGTGGATAGTCCTGTTCTGCGGCCTCGGCTGCTACTACATCAACAAGCTACGCACCAAACCCACCTCTTACATCTTACATCATACATCTTACATCATTCTCTCCCTCATCTCCTTCGCCTTCGTGGCATATATGATACCAGGTTTGTGGGGAGCACCTTGCAAGGCAATATCTGCCTTTACGCCGCCAATGAGCACACAGCATTGGAATATTTATGCCGATGATGACAGCAAGGAGTCCAAAGGCACCATCGAGAATCCTTATCGCGATTTTCAGGAAGGTCTGGAAGCTGCAAAGGCAGAAGGAAAACCTGTTATGATAGACTTCACGGGCTACGGCTGCGTCAATTGCCGCAAGATGGAGGCTGCTGTATGGACTGATGCTGAAGTCAAGAGCATTATAAATGACGACTACGTCCTCATACAGTTGTTCGTTGACGACAAGACACAATTGCCCCAACCAATAAAGGTAACAGAAAACGGACAGCAGCGCACTTTGCGCACCATTGGCGACAAGTGGAGTTATTTCCAGCGCACCCAATTTGGGCATAATACCCAGCCGTTCTACGTACTTCTCGACCCTCGCAGTCCTCTTGACGGCAAAGACCAGACGCTTAGGCACAACATCCTTCAGGAGCCCCGCTCCTACGACGAAAACATCCCCGCCTATGTCAGATTCCTGCGCTCAGGACTGTCAGCATACCAAAACAAATAACGGCACCCCTTTCAGGATGCCGTTAATTATATTTATTCTTTAACCGTTAAACGTTAACCTTTAACCGTTATTAGAAATCTATATTCGCACCTACAGCAAGAACGCGGTTTGTTCTTGTGTAAGTATTGTACTCACCCATAGCGTTAGGCTGTGATGTATATTTATCATAGTTAGTCTGGAAGAATGCAGCCTGCACAGCCACTTTATCAGACACCTGATACTTGCCACCAAGACCGAAGCTCCATGAGTTTACTACGAAAGAGATATCGTTGATGAACTCATCAGTATTTCCGTATCTTGTAATCTGGAAACCAGCACTTGCAGTCCATTTCTTTGCAATGTCAACTTCTACACCACCAAGATACTCGTTAGTACCACTCTTCAGCTGCTTGTTCTTATCATCATAACGTACAGAATTTACGTAATAAGTTTTCTTGGCAGCCTTGTCATAGAAGTGGTGATAACCGGCATTGATGCGTACACTCTCTATTGGACTGTACTGCACACCGAAGGCAAGCAGCGATGGCTGGTCCTCTCTAACCTTTGTACCATCCAGATAAGTATTCACAGCATCAATAGCATAAACCTTATCAACAGTTGACTCGTTAGCCATTGCCATCTTTGTGCGGAACTCATACTTCACAGCGAAGTTAAAGTCACCCCATTTCAGGTCAGCACCAAGAATTGGAGCAACACCAGTACCAGTTTGGTTTGACAAGAGGTTCACACCGTTGCGGTAAGCCTCCAACTTATCCAGCTCATCAAGAGTTCCAACTACCTTTGCATAGGCAGGAGTAGCTGTTGCACCAGCCTGCTCCATAGCAGCCTGCTTCAGTTTCAGGTCATCCATCTTGTCTGTCAGGAAGTTGCTGAAAGACTGATAGTCATTTCCTGCGGTCTTCACCCTGATATCATATATCTTTGCTTTATAACTTGCAATACCATAGAGCACGCGGAGACCACCATATACTGAGAAGTTCTCAGTTACTTTGTAGGCAGAACCCAAGGTGAAACCGAAGTAATACTGCTTACCCTGCATATAGCTGGCACAGTCATAGTTCGTTACACCAAGGCCCTGCAGACTATAAGCAATCTTGCCCACAGCACTTTCGAATGAACCCAGGCCTTCGTCAAATTCACACTTACCACCACCGCCGGTAACGGCAAAATTAAACTGGAAAGACCACTTATTCTTATTATATGCAGCCTGCAGAGAAGGAATGAACATCGCTCTGGCTGTTCCTTCAAAAGTCTTTGGCTTCATAGTACCATCTGGTTGTATAAGGCCACTGTTCTTGGCACCAAAAGCAAAGAAGGGGCTTGTAGTGTCAATCGTACGTGTTTGGAAAGCTGCCTGCCAGTTAAATGACAAGTGCAGACCATCTTTCAGGAATGCCACACCAGCAGGGTTCACATACACACCATCGATGCCGATGGCGCCGTCACGAGCAGGGTTACGCAGAAAAGCTACACTCTGATTTGTGTTTGTCAGTATTCCACCCGCCATAGCTGGGCAAACCGATACAAGTGCCAACATAACTATGGCAACAATCTCTTTTGTTTTTTTCATATTCATAATCTTTATTTTAGCCCTTGTCACAAGGGGTTTGTTAAGAATACGGGCGCAAAATTATATATTTATTAACAAATAGTTGATAAAAATTAATAAAAAAATGCAATAATATCATTATTTCTTGACATTAAATATGTTGTGAGACATTTTTTTTGTACCTTTGCAGCCGCAATGAACAGAATAGAGGACATATTCGGCATAAAATATCCAGTCATCGCCGGCGGCATGGCATGGTGCAGCGGCTGGCGCCTGGCGGCGGCAGTAAGCAATGCCGGAGGCCTGGGACTCATAGGAGCAGGCACCATGACAGTCGATTTGCTGCGCGAGCACATACAGAAGATTAAGGCTGCCACGACAAAGCCGTGGGGCATTAACCTGCCGCTCATGTATCCGCAGATTGATTCGCTCATTGACATGATTATCGAAGAGGGGTGCAAGATTATCTTCACCTCTGCCGGCAGTCCCAAGAAATACACCCAGCGCTTCCACGATGCAGGCATGATTGTAGCCCATGTGGTCAGTTCATCCAAGTTTGCCAGAAAGTGTGAAGAGGCAGGTGTTGACGTTGTTGTAGCCGAAGGCTTTGAGGCAGGCGGACACAACGGCAAGGAAGAGACAACCACTATGTGTCTCATCCCTCAGGTTCGCAAGGCCACTACCCTGCCCCTCATCGCAGCCGGAGGTATAGCATCCGGTCAGGCATGTCTGGCAGCACAGGTACTGGGAGCAGAAGGAGTGCAGATCGGCACGCTGTTCGCCCTTTCCGAAGAGAGCAGCGCCAGCCAGGCATTCAAAGAGGCATGCACCAACCTTGAAGAGGGTGACACCATGCTATGTCTCAAGAAGCTCTCCCCTTCACGCCTTGTAAAGAACGGACTCTATAAGCGCCTTGAGGAAGCAGAGAACAGAGGTGCCGACGTACCAGAGTTGCTCACCATCCTTGGAGAGAAAGCCACACGCAGGGGCATCTTCGACGGTGATATCGAGAACGGAGAGATGGAAATAGGTCAGATAACCTCTGCCATCAAGACTATCGAACCTGTAAGCACCATCATGGAGCGCTTAATAAAGGAATATAACGATGCCAGAGCAGCAGTCAACGCTTAGGTCCGAGGGACTGATAAAGATCTACGGCAAGCGCACCGTTGTCAACAATGTCTCCTTCAATGTCAGGCAAGGCGAGATAGTCGGACTGCTGGGCCCGAACGGCGCAGGCAAGACGACCTCCTTCTACATGACCACAGGTCTTGTGGTACCAAATGCAGGACGCGTCTTCATCGACGACAAGGAGATTACCTCTATGGCAGTCTATGAGCATGCACGCAACGGCGTGGGCTATCTGCCGCAGGAGGCCAGCGTATTCCGCAAGATGTCCGTAGAGGACAATATCCTCAGCGTTCTTGAGATGACAGGCATGCCACGTGAGAAGCAGCTGGAGAAACTGGAAAACCTCATCAGCGAGTTCTCCCTCCAGAAGGTGCGCCGCAATTTGGGCGACCGTCTCTCAGGTGGAGAGCGACGCCGCACGGAGATAGCACGCTGTCTGGCAATAGAGCCGAAATTCATCATGCTCGACGAACCCTTCGCTGGCGTTGACCCTATCGCCGTAGAAGAGATACAGAAAGTGGTATGGCAGCTGAAGCACCGCAACATCGGCATCCTCATTACCGACCACAATGTCCACGAGACGCTGAACATCACAGACCGAGCATATCTGCTTTTCGAAGGAAAGATACTCTTTGAGGGCACACCAGAGGAGTTGGCAGATAATTATATAGTACGCGAGAAGTATCTCGGCACAAACTTCCGACTTCAGAAAAAGAAATTCGAATAATCGGGGTGTAGCGCAGTTGGTAGCGCACTACGTTCGGGACGTAGGAGTCGCCAGTTCGAGTCTGGTCACCCCGACCAGAAAGCAGGCAGAAGAGGTCATTCTGCCTGCTTTTTCTTATCCTAAATCAAAAAGTACAACTTTTTTTTGGTAGTTTCAAAAATTTTGTGTACCTTTGCACCCGCAAACGAGGAAAAGGCGTTTTATCAGGGGTGGTAATTTGGGTGGCGTCGTTGACTCTGTTTGCATTTTGGTGCCATAGCTCAGTTGGTAGAGCATCGGACTGAAAATCCGTGTGTCACTGGTTCGAATCCCGTTGGCACCACAAAAAGAACTCGCAGAAATACGAGTTCTTTTTTTTTGTGATATAGTTACAATATTAAAAAAATTTCACTACCTTTGTCACCAATTTGGAATTTGGTTTGTTATATAAATGAACCGGTTTTCAAAAACAACGGAATGTCTAACTAAAAAAATAAAAGAATATGGATTCTACGTGTTTTCTGATTCAAGAGTTTGGCGATATCATTAAGCCAATATGTATCTTTGTTGTGCTGCCAATAGTACTTGTATTGTTCTATCTGCGAAACAAAAGATACGAAAGCGAAAAGCGAACGGAGATTGTTATGGCTGCAATCGAGAAGAATGGCGAAATCGATGTGCAGGAGTTTTTCAAGAATCTCAACAAACCAAGAAAAACTGTACGTGAGAAATTGGCTATGCAGCTGCACTGGGAAGTCTTATTGGGTAG
>CACYKA010000051.1 GCA_902774795.1 uncultured Prevotellaceae bacterium
TAGTCAAGTTTGTATGGATGTATCATGAGGTGATAGTCTCCTGCAATCTGCTCTGCGCTGAACGGCTGTGTGGTTTCTATCTCTTTCTGTGTGGTAGTATTGATGCCTGCCACACTATTGGTTGACCCTGTATAGCGGAAAGGACTGGTTACGAGCCATCCCTGATCGTTGACGTACATGCGGTAGATGCGCACCTGATGTCCTGCTGTTCCGTCGTGGAACTTCGTGTGGCAAACGAGGTAAGCCTCTCCGTCGGCACCTACTATGGCAGAATTGTGGCCCTGTGCACATTCGCCTACAGTCATGTTGCCCCATTCGTTATAAGCTCCGATGAGTTTTATACCTCTGTTCGTGGTAGCTTTAGGACCATAGTTCATATAATAAGTGTCCCCATGCAGGGCGGCTTGGCCGTTGGCATCCACAAATGGTCCTGTAGGACTTGTGGAGCGGAATACGCGCATCTCATATCCTCCGTTAGGGTCAAAGAAGCCATAGCTCATAAAGAGGTAGTAGTAATCACCTATATGCCTGATATATGAACCTTCGCCAGACGAGTATTTTCCGCCTGCTATCTTTTTGCCGAAGTAAGCATCGTCGCCTGTGTTGGGGCTTGTTCCTGTTCCGCTATATTTTACCGTATAATCCCTCAGACCTGTGTTCTTGTCCAGTTTCAGGGAGTATATACCGCCTGACCATGAGCCGTATATCATCCACAGCTCGCCGTCCTCGTCGTAGAAGACGCAGGGGTCGATACAGTTTGGGTAGTAGTTGCCCCAGTTTGCGCTCACGTTATATCTGGCGGGCAGTGAACTCAGGTTTCCTAATACCAGCTCGAGGTCGGTATTCTTGTAATCCACCTTCTTGCCGCCATAAGAACGGTTGTTGAAGCCGCCGAAGACTATAGGAGCCTCATATTTGAACGGTCCTACGGGGCTGCTGCCAGTCATAAGTATAATTACGGAAGCCCAGTTGTCTCCGTTCAGCGACAGGTAGTAGCACCATTTTCCCATAGCCTTGTTGTAAATCACGTCAGGAGCCCACATGTCGCCCTTTATCCATGCTGAGTCGTTGTTGGCATAAATGGAACAGAAAGCACCTGCGTCATAACTGCCCAGCGTGGCTGTGCTTCCGTCTGCAAGCGTCACCTCGTGGCTGGGGTTTGACTTGAAGGCCTCCCAGAAGGTCTTGTTGTAGAGGTAGCTGCCGTCCTGATAGTTTTCCCACCAGTTGGGCATGATGACCCATTTGCCGTTGTCTATGCTTGTCCAGTCAACAAGGTCCTTGCTCTTGGCAAGTCCCATGTGCGAGCCTACTAAGTAATAGTACTTGTCACTCTCGTTATATACTATCGAGGGGTCGTGGACGCTGACCTCATTCTGTGTCTTTGTGCCATTCAGGGCTTCCAAAGTGGCTTTGGTGACACTTGTCT
This sequence comes from uncultured Prevotellaceae bacterium, assembly GCA_902774795.1. Classification (GTDB taxonomy): domain Bacteria; phylum Bacteroidota; class Bacteroidia; order Bacteroidales; family Bacteroidaceae; genus Prevotella. The sequence continues at coordinate 1,430 of CACYKA010000051.1, forward strand.
GTGCCATTGTTCCCATTGAGCAGAAACATAGCATTGAAATCAGGTAAGTCTTCATGTTTGTCATATTGTAACTAGTTAGTTGTCTATAGTCTTTCGGAACTTGTTGATTCCGTTCATTTTGCAAAAGTACTTATTTTTGTAAAAATATGCAAATATGTGCGCGCGCAATCCTTATTTTTTAAAATTATTAACTTTCATAATTTCTGTTTGTTTTAGTAAAGAAATCTTTTTTAAGTCCTGAGAAAAAGATTTTTCTTCCTTATATATTTTATATTTCCGGTGCGGAAACACCTGTACGCGGTGCAGAAACTACTGTGCGTGGAGCAGAAACTACTGTACGCGGTGCGGAAACATAACTTTCCTCTCGAGGTGGGAAGATTTATTTCATGGTGCTGAAACATCTTCAATTAGAAGAGTTAGATAAGTTTCACCAAAATTTTACAAAAAACTAAAATAAGCCCCTCGTTCTGCCCTTGATTTGCTATACAAAAGTGACAAATTGGTATCGGAAATGTTAAAAAAAAGTGTGGTTATTAAAATTTTTACAATTTTTTCTTGCAGGGAAAGTGGGAAATGCGTATATTTGTACGCTGAAATATGCAAAATACCTTATTTTAATTTTATAGTTAACTTTATTTACTAACATTTCAAAAAACTAAAGCTATGATGAAGAATTTATTTCTTTTAGCAGTAGGACTTCTGTCAAGCTTGACGTTGAGCGCTCAGCCAGATGGTTGGAATGATCCAGCTACAACGCTGACAAAGACAACGTCTATCCTAGCAGACCGTTCTACAGTCTACTACCTCAAGAATGAGGGTGTAGGTGGTTGGTTCATCCAGGGTAATAACTGGTGGACACAGGCATGTGTTACAGCAGCAGACGCTGAGATGCCTGAAACATCTCCTTATGGTTTCCAGATTCGCTTCAGCGACACTGCAACTCATGAGGGTTACTATCAGATTGAGGACATGAGTCCTGATGGAAAACAGGTTAAGAACTCGTGGAAGTATCTGTTTGATGACGGTGCTCGCCTCTTTACCGATTACGGATCTCAGGGTATTGAAAAGACTTATTGGAAGTTTACTTTCGATGGTGACAAGAACGCAACACTCGTTGCTTTTGTGGAGCCAGAAGCACTTGTCGGTCTTGAGTCAGCTGACGGCGTTAATCCTACATTCTATGAGGATGATGGTTCTACATCTCGTGGTGACGGTTCTCACACAGGTGCCTATACAATGAACAACACAGGTACTGTTGTCTGCACAACATGGTCTCTGTGGTGTATGGGTGATCCTGCAGCTGTTGCTGAATATAATGCTGCTACATCTCTGTATAGCAGAATGCAGGAGATATATGAAGAGTCTGATGGAGAATTCCAGGTTAGCCTTTATATGGAACAGATTGGCGAACAGAAAGGTACTTTGGAGAATGCAGAACGTCTGACAGCTTTGGAGAAAAAAATGAATGCTGATTATCAGGCATGGAAACTTGCAAATGCAGATGGAGATCATCCTGCAGAGATTGCTCTGACAAACCCAAGTTTCGAGACTGGTAACATGAGCGGTTGGAGCGCTATTGACGGCACAAAGCTCTATGCTGCTCAGGGCAACAAGGCATTCGACAACGTACAGGGCAACTACTATGCAGAGTTCTGGCACCAGAATGGTAGCTATTCTGCACAGCAGACATTGGAGAGCATGCCATCAGGTTTGTATAAGCTTTCTGCTTACGCATACTCTTCTAATGCAGCAGCCGTATTGTTCATGAACGATGAAAACTCTGACACAATCGGTATTTCAAAGAAGTATTCTGTTGGTTTGTATCTTGCAGAGGCAGGCGACATTACTTTCGGTATCAAGTCAAGTGATTCAGGCAATGCATGGAACTGCGTTGATGACTTCCAGCTCCTTTATCTTGGTAATGACGGAACTTCTTGGGCTGCTCTCTTCGATGATACATACGAGAATGAGGCTTCTTACTGCTACCAGCAGGGTTTGCAGGAGAAACTGAATATTCTGAGAGCTGCTACTTCTCAGGAGGCTATCCAGAGAGCTTATCAGGCTGCTCGTGAATATGAATCAACAGAGGTTGCTGAGAATGTTGCTGCATGGAAGGACTACAACCAGCTCGTTGCTGACGCTACAACTCTGGTAAACAACCCAAGTTATGCAGCTGAGGCTGCACAGTTGTCAGCTATGCTTCAGCAGGCATGGACTCTGGACAATGCAGAAACTGATCCTACAACAAAAGAACTTTATGAGGATGGAACTTCTGGCTATAATGTTATGAAGGCAGAGTATGACCGTGTAAGGTCTATGACTCCTGCTGGTACTGACGTTACAGAGGCATTCGTGAAGAACTATGACTTCACACAGAATATTGTTGGTCTCAATAGCGGTGATGCAACTAAGGGTTGGCGTATCGACGGCGACACAGGCGGTGCTCGTACAATCAACACTGGTGCTAAGTGCGGTGAGTGCTGGAGTGGTAAGGACTTCGACTTCTATCAGATTATCGAGGGCGCTCCTGCAGGTGTTTACCAGATTGAGGTTCAAGGCTTCACACGTGCAGCTCGTGACGCTAAGTCTTGGGGCTTCTACTTTGACCAGCAGACTGGTGAGCTCCTTGACAAGCCTGTATTCGGTGACTGGACTCCTAACGAGGCTCATGTATATATGAACGACAACACTGGTAATCTGTCTATTTCTTATGCTCATCCACATGCTGTAGAAGATGCTTTCTTTGACAGTGGCGCATATACAGATCCTCTGGGACAGTATCAGTATCCTAACGACATGCACTCTGCAGGCCTCTGCTTCGCAAATGGCGAATACAAGGTTTCTGCATTCGGTCTTGTAGCAAAGGATGGTGACCAGATGCGTATCGGTATGAAGGGTAACAACTTCGGTCTCGACAACTGGGCTATCTTCACAAACTTCAGACTGATTTACCAGGCTTATCAGGCAGACATCATCGAGCCTGAGTTCGAAAAGGCTGTTGCTTCTCTTGGTGAGGCTCACGTAGGTACTGAGTTGCAGAAAGAGATGGGTGACCTCCTTTCTCGTGCTGCTGCAGTTTCTCACTCTGACGGTAAGGCAATGTTCGCTATTCTGAGCGACATCTATGCATTCAATGTTAAGAAGGAATCTTCTGAGAAGGTATTCGCAGAACTCCTGACAGAGAAGCAGAACCTTGAGGATGTTTATAATGAGTATAAGAACAAGTGTACAGAGGAAGCTAAGAAGGCTGCACAGGCTCTGCAGGTAGAGGCTGACGAGGCTTATGAGGATGAAGAGACTGGTAAGCCTACTGTAACAACAGAGGAAGCTGGTCAGATTATCGCTAAGTTCCCAGCTGTTATCACAGCTCTGAAGACTCCTGCTTCTGCTGGTACAGACGATGATCCTGTTGACTTCACAGGTGTTATCGAAAATGCTAACATGGCAGCATCTAAGGGTTGGACTGTTGAGATTGGCAATATGGCTGTTGACGGTAGCAACAAGATAGCTGAATTCTTCAACCAGGGTGACTACAATGTTTATCAGCAAATCTCTGGTCTGCCAGAAGGTCTGTATGCTGTACAGGTTCAGGGCTTCTATCGCGCTGGAGAAATCGCAGAGGATTGGCCAACTGTTGAAGGTAAGATTGAGTCAAATGCTATGATGTATGTCATCAACGACAACAAGACTCTGGAAGAAGAAGGTATCCCTGCTGACACACTCAACTGCCCATTGCGTCACGTTTCTGCTGAGGCAATAGCTGAGAATCCAAGCTTCGGTGGTGAAGCTACTATCACTCCGTTCAAGGATAAGGGTGACGAGACACCTTGGTACATGCCTAACAACCTCTCTTGTGCTTCACAGTTCTTTGCAGCTGAAGGCGAAGGTGGTATGAACTTCTACACCAACTACGTATATGTATATGTAAGTGGTCCATTGGATACAATTACCCTCGGTGTGAAGAAGAATGGCGTGACTATTACTAATGACTGGTGTGCATTCTCTAACTGGAAGCTCACAGGTTATGGTAACCAAAGTGTTAAGGAGCAAGGCGTTCAGACATGTTCTTATGATCCTGTAACACCTGTTTATAATCCACCTACAACAATCAAGGGTGACGTTAACGGTGACGGTATCGTAAACGGTACTGATATCCAGGCTGTCATCAACTTCATTGTAGCAGGTGAGTATGATGAGAAGGCTGATGTAAATCAGGATGAGAAGGTAAATGGTACTGACATCCAGGAGATTATCAATATCATCGTTAATCAGGAGTAATTACATTAGCTATTAGGTACAATTATTTATAAACACTTTAAAATTTGTAATTATGAAAAAGATTAAGTTTTTATTAGCAGCAGTTGCAGTTCTCATGAGCGGTAACGCTATGGCTCAGAAGGTTGTTTGCCCAGATGTAACCATCGATAA
>CACYKA010000052.1 GCA_902774795.1 uncultured Prevotellaceae bacterium
CGTACCACAGCTGATATGCTGCTTACCTCCACATTGCTAGGAGATGAGTCATACACCCGCATAGACCCTGAATGCATACAGCATTATGCCAACAGGAAACTGTAGCATATATAAACGATACGAATAGGAGCATCATCCATAGCGGGTGTTGCTCTTTTTTTCACCCAAAAGCTTTGCATATTCAAAACATCTTTGTATCTTTGCACCAGAATTGCATCAAGAGTGGCGATTTAGCCCACCAACCGGCCTAAGAATGATCGTTGGCAGCGGTGGTAAAACGATGCGAGTGAGAATGTTTAATTCACTAAAGATTAACGATTATGGAAATCAAGAAGATTGAGAACTGTGACTATGTGATGTTCCCGCGTCTGCAGGAACAGGGTGTCGAATTTAAGCATGTGGAGCGCGAGACCTTCCGTGCCGAGTTGCGTCATGTCGAGGGACATGGTGACTACTGGCTCCTCCATCAGCAGGCCAAGCCCCACGTGACGGTACACATCCAGCTGGCCAGGGACGAAGCCCACTTCGACAGCATCCTCGGCTGGTTCATCGGCCAGCAGAAGCTGCATGAGTTTGTCCGTGGCGACCTGACTTTCATCAGTGCTTTTGCAGGAGTCAACAGGGATGAGCTGCCTTTCCGCTATCCGGACAACATCAAGTGCATCGTTTACGCCCTGAGCGACTCAGCCCGATGGTGGCATGAGTACGGACAGGAATATATAAAGGATAGAAAATGATAATGGCCATCCTGTAAAGCCATTGTGCAAATTTGTCTTTTATAAAAGATTATTGCTGTCCGCTAAAAGTTGAAAAGCGAAAAATCATGTGTCCGCAGTGCCGATAAACAGGCATTGCGGACTTGTTTGTATGCTCGGCATGAGTATTGACTAACGGGTGCAAGTCCCGAGTGAGCCCTAATAGCGGGAATCACATAGCCAAGAGCAAGGGTGTCCGTCGCGAGGCGGAATCTGAAAGAAGCTTACGGCAAACATCTGGCCTGACGAACAGAAACCACATATAAGGCGCGGAGCCGTGGGTAAGGCTGCAAGACAAGCCCAAGCCCGATAGCTATTCGGAACGGTGAGTGTAAATGTGGCAGGCATAAGATGGAAAGACGATGCCCTTATCCGAGGAGGTCTGCGGGGCGAGCCTGTAGGCAAGCAGCACCAGCGAACCCGCAGAAGTCAGCAGACGCCATAGTAGCCGAGACCTTAAAGCTCGTTGGTCTTGGTGAAGGGCAGAACTTAACCAAACGAGCTACGACATTAGATTACCCGATGAAGGAAGAAAGGCAGAAAACACAGGAAAGCTGCCCTCAAAATGATAGTGCGGAACGCGAAAGCTATGAGGGAGCGCAGACTTTGATTGGGATGGTCGGAGACGACCTCGTAGAAGTGCGACTAACGTCAGGCAGGATGCTTGAGTACATCTTGACTCCCGACAACCTTAACAGAGCGTACATACAAGTCAAGGCTAACGAGGGGAGTGGTGGCATCGACAAGATGGATGTGCATGAAACAGGTACCTGGTACCTGTTTCACAATGATTTTCCCAATTCATACGCTTGTGTTGCATACTTCATTCCCTTGATAATTTCACGTTTACCAGCAGCCAATACATCAGGGCCCAGTCCTGGTCGTTGGCGTAGGCATCAGCATATTTGGCAGTATCACCGTTGACGCGATGGGGATAGACAAAGGCGCACGTGGCCTTGCCGTCCTCGAAGAAAAGGCTGAGGTTGTTACGCACTGTCTGCTCTGCACGAAGTTGGTAGGAATTGTCACCAGTACACTGAGCAAAGCGGTGGAAAGCGGCGGCTGTGATGCAACTCCAGTAGTGGGGGTAGACATCGCCGTAGGTCTGGCGCTTGCCAAACCAATAGCCGTCCCAGTGGCGGATGGCAATCTCGTTCATGTGGTAGGAGGGTTGGTGCCACTGCAGTGCTTCCAATGCAGGCATCATCTTCTTGGCTCCATCCAGGTATTGCTTTGCTCCCGTAATCTGATAGACTTCGCAAAGGAATTGAACGGCAGGGGCTATGATGGACTGTTCGTAGTTTACCTCAAACTTGGGGAAATCCAGACCATTCTTCATGAAGATGTCGGCAGTGGCCTTGAAGTCGTAGAGCAACTGATGACGCTCAAAATCAAGGCCGGCCTGTTCCAGTGCTTTAAGACCTGTAATGACAGGGTAGTCGATGCAGTAAAATCCGTATCCGAAATTACGGTATAGGGCCTGCAGCGTAGCATAGCCGTCGAGGGCATACTGTTTGTTGCCTGTCAGCAGAGCCATGCGGAAGTAGAAGTCGGCTACCCAGGGATAGTTGTAGCCCCGGTTCTTCGACTTTCGCACCACGCTCGATCCCGTGGTGTAGTCCTCCTGCTGTATCTTTTCGCGGACGAACTTGGCGTAGCGTTCCAAGGCGGTAGCTAATTTCTCATTTCTTATTTCTCCTTTATCATTTAGGCCATAGGCCGCCAAGAGGATTCCCATACCTACTCGCTCGCGTCCTTCGTCAAGGTCACTGCGAGTATAGTTGGTCACGATGCTGTCGCCCTCGTTATCATAGCACATGAACGCCCCGAAGCGAGGGTCTTCTGGATTCATCATCTGCTGATGGTCGAGAATAAATTGGATGCGCTTTTCCATTAATTCGCGTTCACCGCTGATGCCCAGTAGCAGGGCATGGGTACCCTTATATTCCACACGGTTGTCGCCCTCGGCAATCTTCCTCGTGACGGTCTTTGTACCCTTGGCAGTGACGAATTCCACGCGGGCCGTCTCCCCTACGGCATAGACATACCTGTCGCTCCGGGCTATCATGCCTCCCTGACGGAGCAGCTGCTCGTCGAAGTCCGCGCCATTATGCGCGAAGAGCCGCCACTGTAGCCGGTAGCTCTGTCTGGGCTTTAGCGTCATGTCTGGCGGACAGAGGGCAAAGACGCCACGGAAGTTCGACATGCCTTTTTTCGCGCCGCGCTCCCATACATCGTAGTCGACGATTTCGCCCTCAGTAACCATCAGTCCAAGGTGAGGCCCCACGCCGTTCATCCGCATGGCATTGACGTAAGCAGCCTTGCCGCCCGGCCAGATATGCACGTTGCAACGTGAGGTCATGCATGTCTTGGCATCAGGATAATTGTCATTAAATGGGGTGTAGATGCCGATGTTTTTCACCGTCACCCTTTTCTTTGTGGTGTTGGTGAAGGTATAGGTCTCCACGATGTTGTCGCCTTCCTGCCGCCGTTCCGACTTCACCGTGATGCCGCCGTCGGCATCGTAGTAGCATTTCCCCCATTGGTACTGTTCCGTCACCCAGGCATATTGCGTTCCGTCGGTCTTTAGCAGCCACTCCATCGGGTCATCTCCGATGTGTATCTGCTCCTGCTCGATCCTCACTTGCTGCGCCCGTCCCGTTAGGATAAAAGTGAATAGAACAGCGATAAGGATGTATCTTCTCATTTTTTATTGATTTGTTTTTTTTGTTTGCGGGTGTAAAGGTACGAAAAATCCTCCGTATCTCGGTGATATGGAGGATTCTTTTGTGATTATTTAGGAGATAAGACCTTTTAATCATACTTCGGACGGGCTTGCAACGTGTCGTATGGTGGCAGTAAGGGAGGCAGTACATCCATTGATGTCACTGCCAGAAACAGGGAGTCTATCAGCTATAGCGGACAGATGGAGGTGGAATGAGCCTTGACCAGAGAATACTAGAAGAAGTGCCCCCGACACTCCTTTAGAAATGCCGGGGGTTAACATTTAGAAGAGGCCTATTGGCTGAGGTACCAGACAGAAATCATTACCACGGGAAGTTGTCGGGATCGTTTTTCTCGTATGTACGCTCGTTGCGGTTCAGTCCGCTGATGATGGCCATCTCAGCAGGTGTGAGCTCGAAGTCGAAGATTTGCAGGTTCTCTGTCGTGTAGTCGGGGTTGTCGCAACGGGGAATGGCTATGAGACCGATTCGGCTGTACCAGCAGCCTCTTATTACTATCGCGGACGGCTTTTTCGTCATCGGCTACGCTGATTTCTTTCCTTCCTGACGACGCATAACCAAGAGTCAAACCGAAGTTAATCCCCATAGATTCATGCCCGACAGCCGTACAACAAGTTCTTCATATGGCCTGGAGGCCACACGAAGACCTCTTTAGTTTTATTATCTGCATTCGTGAATCATGGGGACAGGTTTTCGATAAGTCCCCAAAGATTTGTAATTTTGCGTTTGCTACAACCAAAATATCAAATCTATGGGCAAAGGTACAAATTTCTCCGGACAGCCGGTATTAAGTCAGCTAATAAAATTGATGGACAGGCAAAATATTAACACTTTAGCGTCAAAAACGGGCTCAGACCGCTACGTAAAGTACCTCGACGGGTACTCTCATCTCGTTGTTATGCTGTATGCTGTACTGTGTAACCTGCGTTCTTTGCGAGAGGTTTGTCTGGGTTTTGAGGCGAATGCCACCCGCATGAATCATTTCGGTCTTGACCATATGATCTGTCGCAGTACGCTGTCTGACGCCAACAGACGCCGTTCTTCATCTTTCTTTGGCCGTATATATCGTTCTCTCTTCAGAAAATATGCCCCAGTTTTATCGGACAGCCGGACAAAACATGAGACGGCAACCAAGATTTACATCATGGATTCTACGACGATAACGCTGTTCTCAGAGATTCTCAAGGGTGCTGGCCGCAATTCCGAAAATGGAAAGAAAAAGGGAGGCATCAAGGCTCACACCATCATTCAGGAGGATATTGACCTGCCTATATTTGTCGATTTTACTGCAGCTGCCACGAGTGACCATGAGCTGATGAAGAGAATATTCTCCCTGCCAGAAGGCTCGTTCATTACCTTTGATATGGGATACAACGATTATCTGATATGGAAGCAGTTGACCGAGAAAGGATACAAGTTTGTTACCCGCCAGAAGGACAATGCCCGCTTCGAAATCATCGAGAAAAGGAGCTGTCCTGAGAAGGATATCATAGCCGACCAGATCATCGAGTTATCTTCAAACAAACTCGTAGAGCGCCCCATGACTGAAGAGGAATTGAGCCACAGACGTGGGCGTCGTCCTAAATCAGGCATTGTGACAGTGCGTGAATACGTAAAAGGCAAATACCGTTGCCGCAGGATAGTCCGTCGCAGTGATGACGGTAAAGATACTGTCACATTCATTACCAACGTATTGGATCAGAGCGAGATGTCTGCAGAACAGATCTGTGAGACCTACCGCAGACGCTGGGCTATTGAGTGCCTTTTCAAGAAACTGAAGCAGAATTTTCCGCTTAAATACTTCCTTGGCGACAACGTCAACGCCATTGAAGTCCAGATATGGGTGACCATGATAGCCTATCTCCTCCTGAGAGTGATGCAGCACAAGGCAAAGTGCAAACTCGCATTCTCGAACATCGTCACGCTTGCAAGACTGACGATTGGGAACTATGTCAATTTCGTTACGTTGCTGAACTGTCCGAAACAGGCATGGGCAGAACGGCTTAGATACTGGAATTCTCTCGAAACGGCCCAGAATACGGTGCAATTGGAACTGCAATTTTCACCATAGGGGGGCTTACTTTTTGAAAAGTTGAACAGAATCGCCTGTTTACAGACATTCACAAACAAGATTTAATCAATTCCGATTTTTATCGAACAGCAATAATTTCTATCATTTCTTACTAAACTATCATAAATGTCGATGCAAATTTAGCGAAAATTCCCTGATTATCACTATCTTTGCCATTAGTTTTAAGTGTATTTTTCGTGGCACAGAAGGGCTACGAGAAGTATCTGACCAGCAAGTACCCCGATAAGAAACTGGCGGTACTGTCATGTATGGACACCAGATTGACCGAACTGCTTCCTGCAGCACTCGGCTTGAAGAATGGTGATGCCAAGATTATCAAAAATGCAGGTGGCTTGGTGATTTCCGCTTTTGACTCAGCCATGCGTAGCCTCATTGTCGCCATCTATGAACTGGGCGTAGAGGAGATTATGGTGGTGGCTCACTCCCATTGTGGAGCCTGCCACATGAGTTATGATCATTTCCATCATGAGATGATAGCCCGTGGCGTGACAGACGAGACACTTGATACCATTCGTAAGTGTGGCATCAATCTGGATCATTGGCTGGAGGGATTCAAGGATACACCTGAATCCGTCCGCAAGACAGTTGAGACCATCAAAACACATCCGCTTGTTCCAAAGGATATCGTTGTTCGCGGCTTCATTATTGATTCAGAGACAGGAGCATTGGAAGAAATTAAATAGTATGACGAAGAAACTGTTCTTTCAGGCCCTGACGAAGTTTTTTGTCGGATTAGCGATTGTGATGGCGCTGCTGTTTATTCCGGCAGGAACGCTCAGTTACTGGCAGGCTTGGCTGTTCATCGGCATTCTGTTCATTCCGATGCTCATAGTTGGCATTGTCCTGATGAGCCATAATCCGGAACTGTTACGTAAACGCCTTGATGCAAAGGAGAAGGAAGGAGAACAGAAGAGTGTCGTAGCCATGAGTAGCCTGCTGTTTGTAGCCATGTTTGTGAGCGCGGGTCTCAACTACCGTTTCGGATGGTGGATATTACCCGACTGGCTCGTCATAGCGGCAGCCGTCGTATTTCTGCTGGGCTATGCCATGTACGCAGAGGTCATGAGAGAGAATGT
>CACYKA010000053.1 GCA_902774795.1 uncultured Prevotellaceae bacterium
GAAGACCTTAGGTTGTGTTTCCTTAACGACACGGGCAAATTCATAGAATAGCGTTCCTCGTGCATCCTCAAATCCAAGCCGATGACCTACCATTGAAAATGCCTGACAAGGAGCTCCGCCAATAACAAAATCAACATTGCTTTTATAGCGTCGAGCATCGAAGTTGCGAATATCCGTAAACCAGTCTTCTTCACGGATTTGGTAATTGGCAAAATAGCTTTGTTTACACTTGGGTTCAATATCGCCAGCAAACATAATTTGATGTTTCAAACCAAGACGTTGAAAAGCATGTTCTATAGCTCCTATTCCGCTGAAGACAGTTCCAATTCTTACTGTATTTTCAGGTTGAGAAAACGCCAAATCCTTCCACGATTCACCCTCTGTAATCGGTGTCTGTGGAATCTGTTTCTTATATTCCAAGGCTAAGGCACGTTCTTGCACTATGCGCTTTACCTCATCTATTTTCTCCGAAGTCTCGTTAATATCCTTCTCGACCGTTGCCATATTATCGTTTATGGCACAAAAAGCCCCTGCGTTTTCCGAAAAGCGCAGGGGTGGTCATGAGGTCATTATCTTTTCTGCTTCTGCTTCTATTTAGATTTCCAGTTCTGTACCTTCAGAAGCGAAATGATTCTCGTATAAACGGTTTGTCAGTTTCTCTTTATTGCCTTATTATAAAACTTTGTTCTGACAAGCACCTATAATCAGATTTATTTAACTCTATTGATAACTACAAAAGAAAAACGTGGGTGCTTGCATCTGCCTGTTCGACTTTCGTAGCCTACCACAGCTCTAACGGTAAACAGACAGAGAAACATCCACGCATGGAGTATATAGATACACCGTAAAGTGTGCTAGTGAGGACATGGTTAGCCCTCGCAGCACACTACGGAGTCTGATATACACACCCCGTGGCAGTCACCCCTGCAATGTTCTTGACCGTTATTCGATTGTGGTAGTTTCGAAAGTCCAAAAACAAAGCGCGATAACGCCTTTCAATATGTAGTGCTCCACGCATCGGCTCCACTCACCTCAGTGAGCATCACAGCCAGTATGGGCAGATAGCATTTGCAAAAGTACAAAGAAAAAAGGAAATAATAAAGGAAAAGGTAGCAAAAAATTATTAAATCTAGGGGCGAAGTGGCAATTTATCGAGTGGAAATGCGTATCTTTGCTAACAAAACTATACTAAATTATGAACGAAAGGTTATCAAATTCATTGTTTTTATTGGCATGCACTTTTCTTAGTGTGATGAATGTTTGTGCTCAGGCTCCCTCAAATGAAATCGTTGCAGAAGGGGAAACGCCTGTAAGAGTCTCTGATTCGTATAGCTTCACAGAAGGACCTGCGGCAGATGCCAAGGGTGATGTCTTCTTTACAGACCAGCCCAACAATAAGATTTACCATTGGGACTGCGAATCCGGAGAGATAACATTGTTCACTGATCAGAGCGGCCGCTCTAATGGAATGTACTTTGACGCCCAAGGTAACCTGATTGCTTGCGCTGATATGGACAATCAACTCTGGGAGTTCGATATGCAAGGCCATTCCAAGATACTGATTACCAACTACGGCGGCAAGCTGCTGAACGGTCCTAACGATGTATGGATCTCGAAGGATGGAGGTTACTATCTGACTGACCCATATTTTAAAAGAGACTATTGGACACGCAGCCCTGAACGCCAGCAGCCTGTGGAAGGCTTGTATTATTTGGCCCCAGAAAGCAAACAACTGGTTATGCTTGACTCCACGCTTAACCAGCCCAATGGACTTATTGGAACGCCTGACGGAAAGTATCTGTATGTGGCGGAGGCTAAGGCCAACAGGATTCTAAGATATGACATTCAGCCAGACGGCTCGCTTTCGAACCGCCAGGTGTTTGCCAATATGGGGTCGGACGGAATGACGATCGATGACAGAGGAAACATCTATCTGACTGGAGACGGCGTGACCGTATTCGACAAGAGTGGTCAGAAAATCGCCCACTTCCCTATCCCAGAGAACTGGACAGCAAATGTTTGTTTTGGCGGAAAAGAGCGTAATATCCTGTTTATAACCGCCTCAAAATCAGTCTATACCTTAAAAATGTTGGTCCGTGGGGCGACTCCATGATATCAATAACGTATCAGTAAATCAGATATCAGTTTTATTTTTGCGTGGTGGTGTAGTCAAAGAAGGGAAGAGAAATAAACAATGGTACAGATGGCAGATGGCAGTTTTATTGGGAAGAGGTAAGAACGAGAATAAATATAGGTAACTAAATAATACATTATATAATTATTATATATATAATATATATATTATATATATAATAAAATTTTAAGTTGTAGTTTGTAAGCTGTCAATTTTGACGTATTGTGTATGAATTGGGAAAATGATACCTTTGGGCTCGTTTTAAGAATGAGGCAAATGGTATACAGTTCAAAAGATTTTGAGAGCCTTTGGTTTTTGTATCAGGCTGAGGGCCTTCCGAAGAACATCTCGATAGAGGAGTTCTGCACAAGACACGGAGTTGACTACCCAACTTTCGAAACATGGTACAAGAAGACGCATAAGAAGGTTTGTCCTGTGACAGTAACCGGGATGCCAACTAATGAGGAAGAAGAAATCAGGGTGGAAGCTGAGAAGGTGAGCGAGGAGAGTAAGGTGCATGACCCTGTCAGGCACCCCTTCAAGTATCCGACCGATCGTGTAGCCAGCATCAATAAGAAGATCTCCATCAACATTAAGTTCCCTGACGGAATGAGGATCTCGAAGACGGGTATTAGTTTTACTGAACTCAAGCATCTGATTGAGAGATTGGAGGTTGTATGTTGACCATCTCCGGACTGAAGAAATTCTACTTCGTACCCGACATTAACGATATGCGCTGTGGCGCTCACAGATTACTCCAGATAGTAAAAAACAAGCATCGCCTTCAAACTGACAATGGAGATGTGTTTATCTTCATGTCAAAGAACCAGAGAACGGTTAAGATGGTGAATTTTGAAGAGAATGCCTACTATGTACATCAGAAGACTTTTGCCAACGGATACAGGTTTATGAAACTGAAGTTTGTAGAAGAGAAACCGGTCTATTCCATTGACTGGAAAGACCTGGTGGCAGTGCTCGAATCACCTGTAATCAAGCAACTTACGATTAAATAAAAGGTCCTGTATATAAAGTGTTAAACTTTGTGTAAAACATTGATAATCAGACAATTAAATGATTAAAAAGCTTGCATATATCAATAATTTTTCGTACCTTTGTACCATAGAAATAACGTATGGAACAGGACGAATTATTGAAGCGAGTGCTGATGATGCAACGTTTGCAGGGGATGGAAAGCGAGCCAATCTCTGCGGAAGATCCATACGCTTCTATGGAAAAAGACCAGCTGATATCAATGATACACTTCCTTGTTAAACGCGAGGATGAACGTGCTCAGGAGAACCAGGAGCTGAAGGATATGGTGAAGGAGCTGAGGGATACCCATAAGCAGGACATCAAGACCCAGTCAAATCTGATGAAGTCCATAGACAGACTGACCAATCAGGTGGCTGACCTCAGTACCCAGAACAAGACGCTCCAGCAGAAGGTCAACGATCTGCTGTCACAGATATCAGTCGGCAACAAAGTCCGCTTTGGCTCTACCAGTCAGAAGGGTACCAAAAAGAATACAGCACCCGTACAGGACAGGGAGAAAGACAAGGATGATTTCGATGGAACCAATGGTGCTGCTATGAGCTCGAATCAACAAGCTGATGCTTCACTTGCAGAAGAAACAGATTCAGCAGAGCAGCCCCAGAAGAGCTTCGAGTATCGCAAGGGCATGAAGTATCAGACGATGTTTGCAGATAACCGTATCGTACATGAGTCTGATGCGAATCTCCTTCCCAAAGGTGCAACCATTATTAAGAGTGTTTACGAATCAACATACGAACAGGTATCATACATTGTACAACACGATTACGAGATGATTATCTACAAGGATAAAGACGGCATTATGCGTAAGGGCTACTTCCCCAAGGTTAGCGCTGAGTCAGAGAACGAGACCGTTATAGATCGTTTCCCTGGCACTCACGCTTCATGCTCTTTGCTCGCCAATCTCGTATTCAACAAGTACCACATGAATACTCCTGTATATCGTGAGATGGTACGCTTGCTGAACAACAAGATGAACGTTAGCCGTAACACCGTATACAACTGGTTTGTAAAGGGCTCCGACCACCTTAAGAAAGTGCTTCCAGTACTTAAGGAGAAGCTTCTCGCTAAGGGTGCAGTCGTAAACTGCGACGAGACATGGTGCAGAGTGAAGGTGGCTGGTAAGTACGGAAAGAAATACATCTGGTGTATGGTGAATAAGGAAGCCAAGGTTGCAGTCTATTTCTATGATGATGGCAGTCGTGGACGTCAGGTGCTTCGCGACTTCCTTGGTAATACTGAAATCGATGCTCTCCAGTCGGACGGCTTTAATGTCTATATGTATCTGGATAAAGAACTGGTAGATGTGGACCACCTGTGCTGTTTGGCCCATGCAAGGGCAAAGTTTAAGTATGCTCAGGAACAGGGTAAGGATGCAGATGCCGAATACTTTATCTCGAACATCGGAAGACTGTATGATCTGGAAGAACAGTACCGATTGAGGCATCTTACTGCACAGCAGATACAGCAAGAACGACAAGGAGAACAGACCTCCAAAATCATACAGAAAATACGGTTGCGGTTAGACAAACTCTTGGCAGACACCAGTGGTATGAGAGGAGAGTTGATGAATAAGGCACTCAATTATCTGAAGAGTTTTTGGAACCAGCTCATCCTATATGTGAAAGATGGCCGGTACAGTATCGACAACTCACTTGCTGAACGCACCTTACGCCCTATGACAGTAGAGCGGAAAAACTCTCTAACTTTTGGCAGTCATGATGGTGCAGAAGTATCAGTAATTTACCACACGTTTATCGAGACGTGTAAGATGTGTGGTGTATCAACACTTGAATACTTTAAGGAATTCTTCAAGGCAATCATGCAAGGAAGAACCGACTATGAGAATTTGTTACCGATGACCATCGGTATTAAAAAATAATAAAATTTAATTTGATTTAGACGCTTCAGGTGGCGAAAGCCGCCCTAAACGGCTGTTTTTAAGCCTGGACGTCAAAATTGACAGTTTACTTGTAGTTTTTTAGTGCTCATGAGAAAACTGCCATCTGCCATCTGTACCACCCAAATAAAAAACTGATATCTGATTTACTGATATCGAGCACCTGTCTCCTACAAAACTGTCAACTGTCAACTGAAGAAAGCAATCACGCCCAACAAAACTGAAATCTGAAATACTGAAACACCAGAATCCCACAACGTGCTTTTTAGCGTGTCTTTTTGGACGATAAATTTGCAGAACTAATGAATTATTTGTACTTTTGCAGTGTCGGATGAAAAACTGAGAAACCTGGCCATTAAAGAGAAAAATTGCGAGGATTAAATCTAAAAATTGCGCGCATTAATGCTAGCAATATTTCTCCCTAACACCACGCTTTCAAAGGACTTTCAGACGATGCAAAGCGATCTGCTAAACTTATTGACACAACTTTATTCTTCCCCACCCGCGCGAGAGCATAAAAAAGGGGCTCGCCGATAGCAGCGAACCCCTTGATATAAAGGTGGAATGGATTACTCCTCAACAGCAGCCTGGGCGGCGGCTAACGGGAACTGATTATCAGCACATTACGGCGAATCTGGGAAACATTTGGGAAACATTATGAGCATGAACTGCACATTCTGCACCCGATTTCCTCATAATATCCGACCATTTTTGCCACTTCGACTACTTTTCGATATTTTAATTTTTAAACACTATTGTTAGAACACTCATCGCATTACGACTTTTACGCACGTTCTGCAAATTTTGCCTGCAAAATAAATAAATTCTCATGGAGAGATACTTCGTTTCTCATTTTCGTAGAAACTCGCTGGGAGTGAGACCGAAGTGTTTTTTGAATACACGAGTAAAATGTTGCGGATATTCAAAGCCG
>CACYKA010000054.1 GCA_902774795.1 uncultured Prevotellaceae bacterium
GAACTCCTCGAACGACTTCTGCCCCTGTTGGATGCCTAGGCGCATCTTATCTGCATTGTAGAAGAATAGCAATGCTCTCAATACCGTACTCTTGCCTACGCCCTGAGTACCAGCAAAATGAACGTTACCATCCAACATCACCTCTGCGTATGGAATGTTTGCCGAGTTTAGGAATATGATTTTATTCAGATGTCTCATAGCTCAGGTATCTCCTCTTCGTTATAAATAGTTATCAGGTTCACCAGGTCTTCTGCATAACGGAAAGCGGCAGTCACCTTGTAGGTGCCATCCTCTTCGTTAATCAATTCTGCGAATCCCATAGTTATCAGTTCGCTGAGGAGCTTTTCCACAATATCCTGATTGGTATTCTGCTTACGGAATAACTTACGAGCCTTGTCACGCAATTCTACGTCAAGGTTAATACGTTCCAAAATATGAGTGCTTCGGAACAGAAATCCCGTAGAGAACGTGATGTCGTAAGTTTTTAGGAAGTCCAATATGTCCACCCACTGGGCAAAACTCTGCAACTTTTGCTCTATAGTCTGCTTGGCCTCTTGGGTGCGGGCAAAATAGTAGTAGCCGTCGCCCGACTCCAATCGTAAGCCTAACTCAGAGAAATATGCCTCATAATCTGCATAATTCTCCTCTATATCGTCATAAAGGTGCTTCACTTCCTGATCTGTGCTATCAACAGAAAGGAAACCACCCTTACTCATCCGTTCAAAGATTTGTTGTGTATTAGCTCGCATATATCAGTGCATATTCTATGTTTTCAAATGTCTCATAATTGTCTGTAATGCGCAGTTCATCGCTGTGCTGTGTTGCCATCTGGCAATAGAGGATAATATGGTCATTGAGGGTTCTTGGCAGATGATAGTTATAGTTTTTGATAAACGAAAACAAATGTTGTCCCTGAGCTTTGAAAGCGTTCCACAACTCTGTGGTATTAACGCTATTCACTTCCACAGTGTTATCATTCAAGAACTCTTGGTCCAATGGATCTGCTTCAGTTCTTGCCAGTCGACGCACATCATTCTTTCCTGCTATCTTTCTTATCAAATCATATGCCTCTTCATTACTTCGAAGCATATCAACTGATAGAAAGATGCGATTATAAGGACGTTTCTCCATCCACAATGGATTGACATCATTTAATGTACGTACAATATTTGTATCTTCACGCCAAATAAGTTGGTCTTTCAAGTATTTCAACCGACGTATCTTTTTCAATAGTTGATTCTGCAACTCAATTTGGTTGATATACTCAATAATCTGATGTTCTATCTCAAGCAAATTGTGGTCTGCCTCCGTAAAATCGTTACGTACATCCATCGTTGTACGTTGCATCTCCGGATCAGTCGCCATCTTGAAAAACACCACTTCTCCATCCATCATTTTCTCGCACTCAGCAATCAACTGCTTGATGCCCTTTCGCTTCTCATCCAGATTCTCAAGTCGAGTCTTTTTAATCTTGTAGTTAGGTTCCTGTTTGTAGGCCACGTCAACATTACGCTTCAAGTCTATTACATTCTTTAGAGTTCTCAACCCAATACGTCGTAACATCTTACGCACATTACCTTGATATTGTGTCTTGCGATGTTCATTAGTTTCTTCAAGATAATATCCAATATTCTCTTTCAAGGCATTGATGTGCTCCCTCACACTGGCCACACTTATTTCCTCATTCATGTCGAGAACCTCCTCAAAGAACTGCACATAAACATCCTCCATCTCTAGAAAGTCGCCATTCTCATGAATCACCCCATGCTCTATCAGATACTGAACACGTTCACGTTTGTAGTCAACAATCTCAAGGGCAAAGTCTGTCCGATAAGACAAGGATTTGCGCCGCTCAAACATGTCGCGGAACAATATCTTCTCCCTGTCAAGCATCTTGACTAATTCTTCTATCGACCTGAAGTGTGAAAGTATCTCCATTGGCAATCAAAATTTCAAGTGTTCATACAGCTTAAGCCTCAGCATCTCGCCATTCTCGAACTCGAACTGGAACTTCTTGCGATTGAACCTTGGATTGTTCTTATGAATGATGCGGTGGTAGTTAGGACTGATGATAATGATATTCGTAGAGTCGTTATTCTGCGAACGAGTGAAGTAGTCAATGTGGTGCGCCTCAACAACGCTGTCGCCATACTCGTTACCAATCTTCTCGCCACTAATCTCATCGCGATAGTCATAGAACTTCTTCAGGGCCAGGATGATGCTGCGGTCAATACGGCGATACTTCACCAGCTGCTGCTTCTCCTCAATCGAAGCCGTCTTGTCGGCCATGAAGAACTGGTCGTCGCTCTGCTCGTAAACCTCCTCGGGAATGGCGCTCAACGTGTGGGCCAGCTGCTGATAGTCGGAACTGGAGCAACACTCCATGCAGAGCACGTCGGGTGACAAGGTCAGGTAGAGCCGGATGTATTCCTGCAGGTCGTCGGGCAGCGGAATCTGTCGCTTGCTCTTGCCCAGCGCCTGCTTCTGTGCAAACAGGTACGCGTAGCTTTTCTGGAACACGTCCGGCAGTTTGACGGCCAACGGCGACTGGCGGCCATAGCGAATCTGAATGACGTCCTTATGTCCCGCCCAGTTGCTCTGCACGAAGTTCTGGTTCTTCAGCTTCGCATCGTAGAATTCGCCGTCAATCAGAATTCGGATGTCCTTGCTCTGCCCGTGAGTCAAGATGGATTCATCCCACGCCCTGAACAGCGAGTACACCGACACCGGAATGGTCATCCCGTCATTGAGCAACGACCAGTCCACCGTCTTCTGCATGATAAATCCACTATCGTAGTCCATTATGTTATACTTTTCTTGACTTCCTATAGATTTAGTATATCGCCCACAAAATTAAGCAAAATTTCTGAATCTACAAAAGAAAAGGGCATTTTTTTGTTTGGAGGCCCTATTTTTCAATAACCGAGGGTCATTGCTCGATAACCTGCCTTTAAGCGCAAATAACCCTGCCTTAATTTTCAATAACCTGCCTCTGTCGTTCAATACTCGTGCGTTATTGAGCGACAAGCGAAATCTGAGCGGAAAGATGTTTGTTCAGTCAGAAATTTCATTCAAACCACAAGGAGAAGCAACAGGCATATTGTGACATCCTGCAATTGCCGCGATAAGATGTTCTTGTGCGTTTGTGCTTGCACACATATATATAAGTGCAAGCACGAACGCACAAAATCTGCCAGGATAGCGTACTACACCACGTCCCCTTGTAAAATTTGCTACAAAGCCTTCCAACACTTTTTTGAAGGCCATGTAAAAAGTGTTAGAAGGCTTCGTAAAAAAAGAGGGAGTGGAACAGAAAAAACGAAACGGCGTACGGATCTTTACGATACGGCGTTTCGAGGGCAACGATACGCCGTATCAAAGGTCACGAGACGGCGTATCGTTAAAAACCCTTATTTTTTTACATATTTATTGCCTTCATCAGTTTGACGGCATCGACGTACTGGGCTATGCCCATAGCGACTTTCTTTGCATCACGCATGGCGTGGACTACGGTAGCCTGGCGGTTGGCTACATCGCCGCCGGCAAAAACGCCTTTGCGGGTGGTCATGCCATAGGGCAGGTCGCGGGTGATGAGGAACCTGCGCTCGTCGTTCTCCAACCCAGAAGTGGTGCGAACTATCTTCGTATGCGGCGTAGCTCCTATGGCCATGATGATATTGTTGGCAGGCAGTGTCTGCAGCACAGGCTCCTTGCCTGGCTCTGCCGTCTCAAGGACTATCTCCTTGATGTCCATATTATCGTCAACATGTATTTCCTTAATGGATGCCCACCAGTTGAATCGAACGCCCTCCTTGACTGCATCGTCGTACTCGGCACGCAGGGCAGACATGGTATCAATGCCTTCGTTGAAGATGACATCGACCTGTGAGGCTCCGATGCGCAAGGCTGTTCTCGAAGCATCCATCGCCGTATTGCCGCCACCGATTACCCATACGTGGGCACCTTTATGGACGTGTGTCTCATCAGGGGTCATGAAACCTTCGGCTATCAGCTCTACGCGACGAAGGAAATGAATGGCAAAACGTACCCCTACAAGGTCTTCACAGTGTATGGCATTCTCACCTTCGGAGAGGCACTGACCATTGCGGTATATGGGTATCTCAAGAGAACGGGGCTTACCCATACCAGTTCCGATAAAGACAGCATCGAAGCCCTGGTCGAAGAGGCTATCGACAGTAATCTCTACGCCAACATGTGTGTTGCGGTGGATAATGACGCCCATCTTCTCTATGTAACGTATCTCGCGGGCTACGACCTCCTTTGGCAGGCGATATTCCGGAATGCCATAGCGCAATACACCTCCGCACTGGGCCTCCATCTCAAACATCTCAACGGCAAAACCCATACGCGACAGATCACCGGCCACAGTGATACCTGACGGCCCTGCTCCGATGACAGCAATCTTTCCACGTGTCTTCTCTACAATATCTTCATGTGTAAGCTCATTGTCTGAGTCGAAGTCGGCAACGAAGCGCTCCAGCTTGCCTATATTCACTGCCTCGCCTTTCTTTGCCAGGACACAGGAACCCTCACACTGTTTTTCATGACCGCAGACACGTCCGCAGACTGCCGGCAGGTTGCTCTTGGAACGGATGATGCTTATGGCATTGCCCATGTTTCCTTTCTTCAGCTCGTGAATCCAGTCTGGGATATCATTTTCTATCGGGCATCCCTTCTTACACTGAGGCACCTTGCAGTGCAGGCATCGCTGAGCCTCTTTTATGGCCTCGGCCATCGTATAGCTCTCGTTAATCTCTTCTGTAAACTTCATGGTTATGTAGTTAGTTCTTTTTATTCTTGCGAGTGCAAAATTACGCATTTTTTAATAAACAGCCAAATATTTCTTTCATAAAAGGCCCAAAGTCGTCAACTGTCAGCGGCAAAATGAGCTCCACGGCTTGACGCTTGTCAAAATAGAAGTTAAAAATGAAGTTTTTTTGAAAAAATCCTGAATTAAATTTGGTGGATTGGTGAAAAAAGAGTACCTTTGCATCCGCTTTCCCAAAATCACGGGTTAGCAGAAGAGCGATATTTGACATATTTCACATAGACAGAAAGTAGTAGTACAAGAAGCAAGGTGTATGGACTGTGCAAACAGTCAATCATACCCATCAATTCTTAATGTATTCTTTTAAAGAAGAGACATTTTACAATGGAGAGTTTGATCCTGGCTCAGGATGAACGCTAGCTACAGGCTTAACACATGCAAGTCGAGGGGCAGCATGAAGGTAGCTTGCTACCTTTGATGGCGACCGGCGCACGGGTGAGTAACGCGTATCCAACCTGCCCGCTACTCGGGTATAGCCCAGTGAAAACTGGATTAATCCCCGATGGCATCTTACGCTGACATCAAAGTAAGATTAAAGGTTACGGTAGCGGATGGGGATGCGTCCGATTAGCTATGTTGGCGGGGTAACGGCCCACCAAGGCGACGATCGGTAGGGGTTCTGAGAGGAAGGTCCCCCACATTGGAACTGAGACACGGTCCAAACTCCTACGGGAGGCAGCAGTGAGGAATATTGGTCAAT
>CACYKA010000055.1 GCA_902774795.1 uncultured Prevotellaceae bacterium
CTCTCTTTTTAGCCATAAGGCAGTTAGTGCTATGTTGGTCTTATGTTAACCCTACGTTGGTGTTAGTTAGTGCTATGTTTTGCCTTATGTTGCTTCTTTTAGAGTCCTTTATGAGTTCTTTTAGTGTTCTTTATGAGTTCTTTATGAGTTTAATTAGAGTTCTTTATGACTTCAATTAGAGTTTAATTGGAGTTCGATTAGAGTTTAATTAGAGTTCAATTGGAGATCGATTGGAGTTTCAACACAAAAGCTTGCAACCCTTAAGGGAAACAATTGTTATCCCTAGGGAAAAAATTGAGGAGTTATAACGACCTTGAGTGATGGGTGAGGCGCAGTTAACACGAAACGGCGTTTCAATGACCACAAAACGGCGTATCGGAGGTCGCGATACGGCGTTTCGATGAAACCCCTATTTTTCAATAACCCTGGGTTATTCTGCAATAACCTGCCTCTATCGTTGAATAAGCGTGCGTTATTGGGGAAACGAAAAACAGGGCAAGAATTGCAATTACGCATTCCTGCCCTGTTTGTATATTTATAATAATGTATATGCTAAATCATCAGAATGTCACCCTGAAGCCGAAGCGGACGCCGTTCTTGGAGGCTGTGGGGAGATTCAGATAATTGAAACGGTGAACATATTCTATCTGCAACAGCTTGAAGATGTTGTGGATACCTACGCGGAGCTCGCAGTACGGCACATGGGTATTCATGACGTATGCCCTTTCGGGGAACTGCATGAGGTTGTCGGTGTTGAAGCCTTCGGCTGCAGCCACAGCAGGATTGTTCTTGTCTGACAGACCGCCGTAGAGCACGTTGAAGCCTATAAGCTCACGCCACTGCAAATCGCGCAGGAACGGTATGCGGTTGAATATCTTGCCGTTGAAGTCCCACTCCATCATGAACGATACGTACTTGTCGTTGAGGAACTCCATATTGTTTATGAGTTCGAAGGTCTCAGGCTGCCATATATACGACACATTGGCAGCAGGCGCTATGAGCAATGGGAACGGCACCTGACTCCATTGTCTGCCGCCCTTCAGGCGCAGGTCCATCTTACCCCACGACTTGAGCCACTGACGATAGTATATGCTGGCTTCAGTGACGTGGTAGTTGTACTGTCCGCCAAAGAGTCCCTTGATACCCATAGTGTGCTTGAGCTTGAAGATAGGAGCATCACGGTTGGCAGTAGTACGGCGCTGCTTGGAGTTGATATAGGTCTGACCTGGAGAGTATGACAACTGCAGATAGACCTCAGCAAAGCGGAAAGATCCACGGAAGTCCCCTTCAGAGACCGGCAATGGCTCATCAAGTTTCTTGAAGTACAGGTCGCCTGCCGCCTTCTGGTATTCAGCACGCAGACCACCAGCTATGGCGAAGCCCCAGTCTTCCTCGCGCTCAAATTCGAGCGTCTGACGATTGTAGAATGCCATATTCGCCACCTTGGTCCAGCGGAAAGATGCGAAGAAGTTATCCTTATCGACATTGAGGAACTTGTCGGAAGGAGAGCAAACGTCGTAACTGCTTGAGAAACTTATGTTGCGGCGTGGGAACTCGTCGGGCGTATATTGCTTCTTATTGAAGGAATAGGTGACTGTCGCGCCGTAGTAGTTGTTATTGGTCTTGAAACCGTGGGCAGCATATCCCTTCAGGAAAAGGTGGTGGTTGAGGTTGCCCGTTGTCTGACCCGACAGACGGAAGCGGAAGCCGTCAACGTCGTTGCTGGAGAGCATAGAGTTGACGGGACCAATATCAAACTTGCTCGGATTTGGGTCTTTCGTTGTCTCGATATAGTTCTCCAATACTGCCTTCATGCCAATGAGGAGCCATCCGAAGCCCTTGGTGCTTTTCATGCCCTTGATGAACTTATCCATGCCCTCCTCACCAGAAGTGAGCGCCACCTCGCGGTTGTCGTCCCAATATTCCTTTTCACGCATTTCGCTGTATGGGTCACGCTTTTCGAGAGCTTTTCCCCTGAAAATCTTGTCTTCGACAGGCTCGAAGGAATAGTCGTTGCGGCGCGACGTTCGCGTAATGAGGAAGTTGCCGCCAGTCCGACCGATGATTGTCATCTCCACAAGCATATCATTGACATTGAGCACCCAGTCGCCGGAAGGCAGTTTCAGATACTCCTGATCAACAGACATATTATTGACGAAGTTGACATCGGAACGCTTAGGGATGCTCAGATGGACTTTCTTCACATGGAGCATAGAGTCATTGATAATCCACAGGTCTCCACGGAAGCCGAAGTCCTGCTGGTTGTTTGGCAGGAAGCTTACCTGTATGCACGAATCACCCTTAACATCCAGCGTATCGACAATGTAGAAACGATAGAAGCTGATTGCATCGCGCCCTATTGGTGAGGTGAACGGATACTGCAGCAGACGCACCTGGTCGTCATAGATATCGACCTCGGAGAACACATCCTTTGCAAGTGTCGTGAAAAGATCGCCCGTCTCAATAAGGTCGTTGACGCCCGTGCTGTGCTCAGCATCGACATAGATACGCTCCTTTTTAGGGTCCTTACGATAATATTTATGGAATATCTTCTCGTTAGTGATAACAGGCAGGACATTCTTGCCCGTAACAGGATTCTTCTCCACCTGATCCTTCAGCCACGCCTTGCGGGAGTATGCTCCAGAGTCGAGACTATGCTCGGAAATGTCATTGAGCGCTATGGTAAGGCGCTCGTAGGTGCGATACTGGTAGTAGTCTTTGTTCTCGAGCTTTGTCTGCTGCTTTTTGGCAATCACGCGTCGCATTAGCTCAACAGCAGGATTCTCCTTGCGGGAATAGCGCACCTTCTTTGCCTTTACCACTACCTCGTCAAGGTTGTGGGTATCAGACTTCAGCTTTACGACAAGATTGTTTGTCTTGTCACCGATATACACATTCTTCGCCTTGTAGCCTACAGCAGAAAACGTGATATACATACCGCTGTGACGAGCAATGGAGAACATGCCCCACCCATCCGAAATGGTTGATACATGGCTGCCCTTGTATTTCAAGCTTACATAAGAGAGGCTGTCGCCAGTATCAGCATCAATAACCACGCCTGTGACTTTCTGTGCCATCACTGGTACAGAAAGCAGCATGAGGATGATTAGTATGAAATGCTTCAATGTTTTCAATGTTTTTCTTATCCTAAATACTTACTCATATCTTATTGCCTCAATCGGGTCCATGCGTGCAGCCTTCTGAGCCGGGAAGTATCCAAAGCCCACACCTATAACGGTACAAACCAGGAATGATACGAATATAGACCACATCGGGACGCTCGTCGGAAGGCCAAACAGCACGTTGGCGCCCGTTGACAGCAATGTCCCCAGTAATATTCCGAGCACACCGCCCGTGATTGAGATTATTATTGACTCGATAAGGAACTGGTTCGAGATATCCAGTCCGCGTGCTCCTACCGACATACGAAGGCCTATCTCCTTTGTACGCTCAGTAACCGACACAAGCATGATATTCATGATGCCGATACCAGCCACAAGAAGTGAGAAGGCTGCCGCCACAACGAGGATGAGGGTAACAGTATCCATTGTCGAAGACATCGTCTCCATTATCTCCTGCTGCGAGCGAATAGTAAAATCTTCTTCGCCATCAGGTTTTATCTTATGCTGCTCACGAAGGATAGATGTGAGTTCTGCGATGGCATCATCAGTCATTTCCTCTGTGATGGCCGAACAGTTTATGGTTGAGAAATAATTCTGCGCTGTCAGACGCTTCATCACCGTAGTATATGGTGTGATACAGAGATTATCCTGGTCCATGCCGAAGGAATTGTAGCCCTTACCCTTCAGCACACCGATAACTCTGAACGGAATGCTCTTGAAACGCACCATCTTACCTACAGGATCCTGATTGTCAGGGAACAGTTCGTTAGCAACCGTCTTTCCGATGATACAAACCTTGGAGGCCTTCTTTATGTCCTCATCATCTTCTCATAGTCCTCAGGCTTGAGTGTCTGCATGGCAGAAGGGTCCTGACGCACACCACCTGGGCCTCTGTCGGCTCCAGGGCGTATCATTATGATGTTCGAACCCATCTGGGAGATATTCTGACGGATGGATTCTTTAGAGCCCTGACCTATTGCCATCATGACGATGACGGCCGCAACGCCGATGATGATACCCAGCATCGAGAGGAAAGAGCGGAACTTATTATTTGCTATGGCCTTGATGGCCACTTTTATCAAGTTTATAAAATTCATCTTTAGTCGTCTTGTGGTGCAGGAAGTTGTGCTAAAGCCTCTTCGGCTGATAAAATATTGTCATTCAGGACATCCTCGCGTATCTTGCCGTCTCGGAGCATGATATTACGAGAAGAATAGCGTGCTATCTCAGGATTATGGGTCACGAAGATTATCGTGCGGCCCATAGCATGCAGCTTCTGGAAAAGTACCAGCATCTCAAACGAAGTGCGGGTATCAAGGTTACCTGTAGCCTCATCGGCAAGGATTACGGCAGGGTTGTTCACCAATGCTCGTGCTATTGCCACACGCTGCATCTGACCACCAGACATCTGGTTACTCTTGTGATACAAGCGGTCGCCCAGTCCCACCTCGTTAAGTGCCTGGATCGCAGCCTCGCGACGCTTGGAGGCGCTGTATTCGCTGTTGTACATCAGTGGCAGCTCAACATTCTCAATGGATGTGGTCTTTGCCAGAAGATTATAGTTCTGGAATACGAAGCCAATCTTTCTGTTCCTCAGGCGTGCCCTCTGGCTCTTCGACATCTTTCTGACACTCATGCCGTCAAGGTAGTATTCGCCTGAAGTCGGGGTGTCAAGACATCCAAGCTGATTAAGCAGCGTAGATTTACCAGAGCCGGAAGTACCCATGATGGTAACAAACTCACCCTCATATATCTTGAACGACACACCGCGCAGAGCCTTTACCACCTCGGAGCCGACCTTGAACTCACGACGCACATTGTCTAATTCTATTACGACCTTTCTTTCCATTTTTGAATTACATGAATCATTCAAACTATGAGGTACGCCTATTTCTTGCTATTGTTATTATTATTCCTTTGCCTTGGTTTTGGCATGAAAGGATTGTTGTTGCTTGGGGCTCCTTCCATTTCTTCCTCACCATTCATCTTAAACTCGGTGATAACCTTCTGACCACTCTTCAGGCCAGAAGTTATCTCGGTCATGATGCCATTGGTGATACCAACCTGAACGGGATGAGCTGTGAATGTGTTGCCATCAAGCGTCCACACCTTGTGCTCGCCCTTGCAGTCCTTAACGACCTGATCTTCTGTGAGCATCTTCTCGTTAGGAGTGAACTTCAGAGCCTTGGTAGGAACAGAGACTACATTATTCTTCTCATTAGTGAAAATGGTAACATTCGCTGTAAGTCCCGGCTTAAGCTTCATATCAGCATTCTTGGCAGAGATGACAACCTCGTAGGTTACGACATTTGACTCTGTGGTAGCTTCGAGACGCACTTGTGTTACAACACCGCTGAACACATCATCAGGATAAGCATCTACAGTAAAACTTACACGCTCGCCCTCTTTTACCTCACCTATGTCAGCCTCGTCAATGTCAGCGATAACACGCATATTGGTAAGGTCCTGAGCTATGGTGAAGAGCTCTGGAGTATTGAATGATGCTGCAACAGTCTGTCCCTCTTCAACTGACTTCGAAATAACTATACCGTCAATCGGGGCAGTAATAGTAGCATATCCCAGGTTTGTCTCAGCCTTCTTTACACTCTGCATGGAAGTCTGTACCTGCTGCTCAGCCTGCTGATAGGTAAGGCGAGCCTGCTCGAAGTCGTTGGCACTTATAAGTCCCTTTGAGAACAGTTGATGCTGGCGATTATAGTTAGCCTTCTGGTAGGCGAAGTTACTCTGCTGAGAAGCAAGATTTGCCTTTGCTGATGCCAGCTCTGACAAAAGGTTTGTCTTGTCCAGTTCAGCAATTACCTGACCACGCTTCACAACACTGTTATAATCCACATACAGGTGGGACACAATACCACTGACCTGCGTACCGACTGTGACACTGGTAACGGCCTCAATTGTACCAGTTGCAGTAACACTGGTTCTGATGTCCATCACTTCTGCAGGAACTGTAACATAGGTTACGGCAGCTTCCTTATCGCCTCCAAAAAGGAGAAAACCAGCAATGGCAGCTATCGCCACCACTACTATACCTATAATTATCTTCTTCATCTCTTATATAATTCTAACATCTTTATGCAAAATATTGTAGTATATTTCGCCTCTAATTCTGACTGGAGAGCAGAAAGCAAACGCATCTTGCCTTCCTGCAACTCTACTATATTTTTCAGTCCCACATTAAACTGTTCTGACAACAATTCGTATGATGTCTGTGCATTCTCGGAACTGATCTTTGCAGCCTTGAACTCCTGCTGATTATTGTATGCCTGTATCCAATAGTCGCTTATCGTACTGTAAAGCGTTGTCTCCTTATCACGTATATTCAACAGGGCTTCCTGCTTCTGGATAACAGCCTTGTTAACAGCTGTCTTTGCAGCACGCTGGTCAATTATAGGAACATTGATACTGAATCCTCCGCCAAGATTAAAACCGTTCTTGAGCTGAGTACCCCATGCATTATTGCTCTGCGAAGAACTGTTTGTCGTTGCAGAAGCATTCATGGTTACAGTTGGAAGATACTGGGCAGAAGCGATTTTCTTCTGTATGTCAGCACTTTCGACATTCAGCCTCGCCCGTCTCATCTCTGGACGGTTTTCGAGAGCTGCCTCATATACGCTCTGAATAGACGGTATCGCCTGAAGCGCCATTTCATCAGTGGTCTTACTTGCAATAACCTCAAATTCTTCTTCATCTGTTATCTGCATCAAGGCCTTGAGTTCGCGCTTATAATTTCGAACATTACTCTGACTTTGTATCAGTTTGAATTCATCCTGTGCACGCTGAGAGGTAAGCTGTGACACATCGGCCTTACTCATAGAGCCGACACGGAACATCTCCTTGCCGCGTTCTTCATTGACCTTTGACATCTCCAATGTCTGACGATTTACGTTTACAGCCTCTTCAGAATAAAGAATCCTAATAAAAAGAAGTGACAGCTGCTCCTCCAGTTTTACTGC
This sequence comes from uncultured Prevotellaceae bacterium, assembly GCA_902774795.1. Lineage (GTDB taxonomy): Bacteria > Bacteroidota > Bacteroidia > Bacteroidales > Bacteroidaceae > Prevotella. The sequence goes on from CACYKA010000055.1 coordinate 7,097, forward strand.
CTGAGTGATACTGTCCTGTTCTGCTGCCAGCTCTGAGATGGTGTTCAGCTTTACCTGATTATGGTTTCTGTTACCATTCCATACAGTCCAACTGCCGCCAAGTGTATAGGCTCCGTTGTAACTGGTCTTCTTCGTAACATTCTGCACCTCATTGTTCTGGACGGTCATACCCTGCTTCCAAGGCTGGTAAGCCAGATTCTGATTGGTTGAAAAATTGAGTGAAGGGAACAATGCAGCCTGGGACGCCTTCAATGTCTCAAAAGCTTGCTGACGAGTCAATCCCAGCTTGTGCAAAGCAATATTATTCGCCAAACAATACTGAAGACATTCATTGTAAGTCCATGTTCTGGCACTCACACTTGCAGTACCATAGATGATTGTTCCTAAAATGAAAACTAAAATCCTCTTCATTTGAGTTTATAAAAAAATTATGGGCGCAAAGGTACAAATTTTCTAGCACTATAGAAAACTTTTTCTCCCATAAATTGTTTTCTTTCACATTTTTTTACAATTATCTTATTACATAAGAATTTCTTTTTTGCCAGACAAATTTGTTCCTGTCACAAGACAAAAAAGTTTTTTCTCCTAATGATATTTTATATTTCCGGTGCGGAAACATCTGTTCGCGGTGCAGAAACTACTGTACGCGGTGCAAGAACTACTGTACGCGGTGCGGAAACATAAAATTCCCTTAGGAGAAAAATAAAATCTGACGAGGTTTTATTGAAGATTTCTTGCCTGTTTAGGAAAAATGACGTACCTTTGCGGCAGAATAAAACAGAATCCGCAAATGAACAAAACAGAAGTTCGCAAATACATTTCAGAACAGAACAAATTGCATTCTGCAGACGAAATGGCCACATTGTCACAGCAGATATGTGATAAGATATTGAAACACAGTGCAGTAGAGAGCGCCAATACCGTAGTATTGTTTTGGTCAATGAAAAGCGAGGTTGACACTCATGAACTGACTGCTGAACTTGTGAAGAAAAAGAATGTTATTCTTCTTACGCAATCAGCTGATACTCCACCTGTTACACCTCCAAAGGATGCAGTAATCATCGTCCCTTGTATGGCATACGACAAAATGGGGTATCGACTCGGCAGAGGAAAGGGATATTATGACCGCTATCTGAAGAATCTGGCTGACAATTATAAAATAGGTATGTGTTTCCCTTGGCAGATAGTAGAAAAACTGCCAGTTGAGAGCCATGATATGCGAGTAGATGAGGTTCTAACGGCTGATATGTAGAAACAAGCACTTGTAAGTGCGCAAAAATTTAATCTATGTCAAGACTTTGACCCTATTTTTGTCATCTTTCAGCAAAATTTGAACAAAAATATTAACAAAAATTTGGCGGAATACTGAAAAATATCTAATTTTGCAGAATGAAAACGACAAATATAACAGAGGAAGAGATTCAGAGAAGGGCTAACGAGGTCTTCTCAGCAATGGAGAAGCGATGTACCTTAGACGAGATGCAGCTGGCGCAAAAGGCATTCAATTTTGCGAGAGAGGCACATCGT
>CACYKA010000056.1:0-4480 GCA_902774795.1 uncultured Prevotellaceae bacterium
GTAACCCATGCCGAACTGTTCCATTGACTGTATGTCCTGTGACTCTATTGCCGGCTTTGCCATTATCTCGTCAACAGGTGTTGAGACAGCCTTCAGCGTCACCTCTGGGAAAGAAACGACTGGCATAGCCTTTGGTACAGACGGCAGTTTGGTGTCAGAATACTTCTGCAGCAGTTCGCGCAGCTCGTAGTACTTTGGTGTTGCAGCACCCTGTTCGTCTATTGGCGCATCATAGTCATAGCTTGTGCAGTCAGGCTGGTAGCCAGGCACGTTAGAGCCTGCCCAGTGTCCGAAGCTCGTTCCTCCGTGAGTCATGTAGAGTGAGAACGAAATGCCGTTCTCAAGCATGGTGCCGATACCCTTTACCATAGCGTCAGAAGGACGTGTCTCATGAGCGCGACCCCATCCGTCGAACCAACCGCTCCAGTATTCTGAACACATCATCGGAGTGTCAGGACGCAGCTGCTTAACCTTCTTGAACTGGTCCAGTACGTTGGCACCGGTGCCGAAGTTCATCGTCCACAGCAGGTCGGGTAGGGCGTTAAGCTCGAAGTTGCTTGACCAGTCACACTGGAAGAGAGTCGTCTTGTCGAAACCTACAGAGCGCAGGCAGTCGCGTATCTCGCTGACGTAAGGCTTGTTGGTGTCATAAGAACCATATTCATTCTCTACCTGCACCATGATAATCGGTCCGCCGTTCTGAATTGTCAGCGGTGCCAGTTGCTTACCCACCTCTGCTTCGAAGGCCTTCACACGGTTAAGGAAAGCAGGGTCTTGCGTGCGTAGCTGGATGTTCTGGTTCTTCAGGAGCCACCAGGGCAGGCCGCCCATTTCCCATTCTGCACAAACATACGGGCCGGGACGTACGATGACGTACATGCCGTTCTTCTGACACAACTTGACAAACTCTGCCACGTTACGGTCACCGCTCCAGTTGAAACTGCCCTCCTGTTCCTCGTGGTAGTTCCAGAAGATGTAGATGCAGATGGTGTTCATGCCTAGGGCCTTGCACATCTTGATGCGATGCTCCCAGTATGGCTGTGGGATACGCGCGTAATGCAACTCGGCAGCCTTTACAATAAACGGTTTGCCATTGAGCAGGAAGGTGCCCTTACCAGCTTCGAATGTGCCGCCTTTTGCCATCATTACGACTGACAATAGGAATGCAGCAATTGACAATAAAAATCTCTTTTTCATGTGCGTGTACGTGTACGTTATCAATATTCGAGCCGCAAAAATACAAAAAAAATCCAAAATGCGAAAGAAAATTTGATTTTTTTTATTACTTTTGCACCCATTAAGCGTCTTTTGACCATAATACTAGGCATTTTGCTTTCTCTGCATGCTATTGCAGAAAAGAAAGATTCGGTTCCCGTACTCCACAATAAGGTGTATGAGAAAGTACGCATGGCTCTTAATGATGTCGATATCTTCGGCGACGATCGAAAGTATGTGAAAAAGTATGCGTGGCTGAGGGATTTTGTTGAGACGTGCGACCTCAACAACAAGATTATCCTGCCCATTATCGTCGAGGAACAGATCAAGGACGTGTATATTGACAGTATTACTGACAAGCGCCGCACCGTCGTCAGGGGTATCCGTCGCTCAGGTCTCAATGACCTTTTCGATACCGGACAGATTGTCTCTCTCGTCATGGGCGACCTGTTTGTGGATGTCGATGTGCGCGACGAGCAGATGCGTTTCATCGGACGCCGTTTCTTCTCGCCTGTATCACCCAAGAACAAGGGCCACTACAACATATCGATAGAAGAAACGACAGATACCACCATGACAGTCCGTTTCTCGCCGAAGGATAAGTTCGACACGGGATTTTCTGGTACTATGGTACTCTCCAACGACTCCACACACCAGATACGCTCCGTCCGCATGGGACTGCCGAAGAATACTATGGTGAACTTCATCGACACCCTCGATATTCATCAGGTGTTCAAGAGGGTCGTCCTGCATGGCGACAGTCTTAGGAAAGAGAGATGGGTACTGGATAAGAGCACCCTGCTGGCTGAGATGTCGCTGGTGCCGTCGCTCGGTAGGGTAGTGTTCACGAAAGAGGAGTTCTTCTATGACCATCGGGTCGATTCCGTTCCCAAGAAGATGATGTCAGGCAAGATACCCGACAAGGAGACTACCGACCCGAAGGCCGAATTGCGTGACAGCCTCTATTGGCAGCAGAACACCCGCAATATGTCTGACGGAAATGGCGCAGGCAGACTTCGCCCCAATATCTTCCGCAAGCTCCTCGGCTATGCTATGGATATCAAGGCCCTGCGCCCCTTCGCATGGCTCACGAAGGCACTTATCGACAACTATATCCCAACATCCACGCCAAGTTATTTCGACGTGGGGCCTGTGACGTCGCTCATCTCGCGCAACCAGCTCGATAAGTTCCGTCTCCGCTTCGGAGGTCAGACGACAGCCAATCTTAACAAGCATTTCTTTGTTGGAGGATATTACGCCCACGGCTTCAAGCATCATACCAACTATTATGATATAAAGCTCATATATTCATTTAATCCCAAGCACTATTCCCCCGAAGAGTTCCCGAGGCGTTACATCGTCTTCGAGTCCAACTACGACGTCTGCTATCTTCCCGACCGCAATATGCATGGTGAGAAAGACAACATCTTCCATTCCTTCAAGTGGAATGAAGACAGTAAGATGATATTCTACGACCAGCAGAAACTCAACTTCATCTATGAGACAGATAACGGCTGGAAGTTAAATGCCGGCATGAAGCACGATATCGATGAGGCAACAGGCCGTCTGGTCTTCAAGCCTCTCTCCGAGTGGAACGGCAAGGACTCCGTAGATGTCAACTCCTTGCATAACGGCACGATAAGACTCATGGAATTCCAACTTGGCATGGAATATTCTCCGGGAGGCAAATTCTACAATACACGTTACAGACAGCTGCCTATAAATTCTGAGATGCCTGTTATCGGCCTTACGCATGTATGGGGTGTGAAGATGATGGGCGGACAGTACAACCACCATTCTACCGAACTGAGCCTGTATAAGCGTTTCTTCCTTGGCTCATGGGGCTTTACCAACCTTAATATAAAATGTGGCGCAGAATGGTGCCGCGTGCCTTATCCGCTGCTGCTATCTCCGGCATCAAACCTCTCCTATGTCTATGACGACAACTATTTCCACCTGTGTAGCACCAGCGAGTTCGTCAGCGACCGCTTCGTGCAGTTCCTGTGGTCATGGGAGATGAACGGAAAAATTTTCAACCTCATCCCCTATGTGCGCAATTTCAAGTTGCGTGAATATGTCGGCATCAGGGCCTACTGGGGTTGGCTCACTTCCAAGAATGACCCTCGTCTGCCGCAGAATGCAGGCAGCGACTACCTCATGGCCTTTGCGAAAAAGACATACACCCTCGAAAGGGGTAAGCCATACCTTGAAGGTGTCGTCGGCATACACAATATCCTCCATATATTCAATATCGATTTCATCTATCGTTTTGACTATATGCACCTTGACCCCGACGTCCGCCGCACCGGCCTCCGCTTCTCCGCCAAATTCACATTCTAGTTTTTTGATTTAACAAAAACAATAAAAACCCCTGTCAATGGCATAAGTCTTGACAGACTTTTGTAGTACTTCAAGCAAAAGTGCCATTATAAGTAAACTTCTATGCCTCTTTTACTTAAACTCCTACACCTTCCTACGTCAGGTTATGCCCTTGCCAGGCAAAAACATCGGTCTGACTTTGTCAAACCTGAAAAACCGAGGTCACAGTCAGACTGGTTCTAATAGTTTAGTTCTAAGGTGGCAAAAGGTATAATATGTTTTTTAAGCTTTGACAAAAGCTGGTGTTTTTGCTCACGGAGTATGTGATGGCTCTGTAAGAGACAAAGATGAAAGGTAGATATTTTTATTTAAGAGCTTGTTCTTAAGAAAAATATATGCCTTGCATCGTAAAGGGCTGCAAAGCCCGACACATACTGAAGTGAGGGTTTTTCTGGTTTTTGTTAAAAAAAAATCTGCGCTTTCTGCCATATCTGCGGGACAAAAACAAATAAAAAAAGGAACCCTTTTCAGAGTTCCTTTCCTTCGAGGTGCGTGGCGGAGTCGAACCGCCCTGGTCGGTTTTGCAGACCGAAGACTAAACCGCTCATCCAACGCACCAAATACCAACAGTGGACATGCCTTTTGCGGTTTAGCGGGTGCAAAAGTAATATATTTTTCCTTATTACGCAAATTTTTCCTCACTTTTTTTGCAAAATATAGAAAAAAGTGCTACCTTTGCACCTGCTTTTTCCAAATTATGCATTATGAATTATGCATTATGCATTATGGATTATGCATTTACGCTGCGCCTGTGGCGAAATTGGTAGACGCGTTAGACTTAGGATCTAATGTCATACGATGTGCAGGTTCGAGTCCTGTCAGGCGCACAAAGTTCCCCTTCCAGTTTGTCTCACCTGCACGCAGGTTCTTTCAGTCGCTTCGCTTT
>CACYKA010000056.1:4487-5249 GCA_902774795.1 uncultured Prevotellaceae bacterium
AAGTTTCCCGATATAACTACTTGTCCTTAACCTTCTGAAACGAGAAGCCAGCCTGAAGAGTAGGAATAGCCTTAGTCAGTTTTATCAGCGTCTTATTCGTCTTGTTGTCCTTCATCGCACCTAACAGTTTAAGGAAATTCATCAGTTTGTCAACATCGATAAGAAACATCAGCTTGTCGCCGTCATGATGCGTTGTGACATCAGCCGTCTGTACATTGTTGATGCCTAACAGCAGTCTTGGACCGCCAACCATCCATACACCATTAGCCTTATGTCCAAGCACGTCACGATGAAACGTTCCGTTACTGTAAAAAGTAAATTTACAATTCTCAGGAGTAATGTTACATTTCTCAACGTATTCGTTGAGCAACTTCTCCAGTTGGTCTGCCACAGAGTTTCCAGCGAGTTTAAACAGCAGGTTGCCCTTCGTGGCATACACAGCAGGTTCCACATACTGCCATGTGCCAATCATCTCATCAGCTTCAGCCTTCTTAGCCTTAAAGGCATCCGCAATATTCGTGACAGCCTCTTTCACGCTACTGTCTTTCACGTTTGACTTCACGCTGTCAACCACAGTCTTTACGTCCTGTCCATAAGCCGTATTCACGCCAGCCAGGAGCAATACCACCCAAATAAAAAACACTTTTCTCATAAACCTTTTTTATAAGTATTTCTACGTTTTGCACTTCATTACATCAGCCATCAGACTTCAGCCATCAGACTTCAGCCATCAGACTTCAGCCATCAGACTTCAGCCATCAG
>CACYKA010000057.1 GCA_902774795.1 uncultured Prevotellaceae bacterium
CAAAGGTAGCCGACCGTCGCATGACAATCGGAAGGTGCCGTTGGCAACTGCCTGAAATACGCTCATCATGCAATAATGAGGAAGATTTCAGCCTGTTGGCAATGAATACCGAGGCCATCCGACAGCGGCACGTTACCTTTGCATCGTTAAAATCATCCCAAGGACAGCAAGGAGCGGCTGGCCAGACATTCCCCTCCCCTTGCGGAGCAGCCTCGCAGAGCCTCTGCCGACTGCCTGCGGATTCCTGCACAGGTGAGTCATCGGCCAAAAGGACGGGCCACCCGTGCAGCAAGCCAGCAGCGCATGTCGGCAATGGTTCGATGACCCTCACTTCCGTCCGTCCCTGAACGGAAGGCGAAAGCGGTGGCAGTAGTGACGTTCGCACCCGCTGCGGACATGACTACCGCTACGGCTTTCGGGGAACTCCAGTTCTCCCAAGCCAAAAGGGAAAAGAACGATTGACCATCGGCGATACCGCTGTCCCGAAGCAGTGTCTGCGGCTCGTCCGCTGACTCTGAAATAGCCTGGCTATTTGGCCTCCCCCTGGACGGGAACTTTGCCAGCATCCAGCCGATGTAAGCAACTTGACTGCGCCGACTGACAGTTGTCCGTGCAAGGCATAGCCCTGTACCGACAGCGAAAGGAGTGCCAGGCAATTGCCTACGTCAGCGGATGCAGGGCTGTGTTTCCGTCCCCATCGTCCTCCCAAAGAAAGAGAGCAAAGAATAACCGACCATCGGCGATACCTCTTAACGGGCGAGGCTCCAACGGCTCGACCCGCGAGGATGCGACCCATAGGGAGCATCCGACCCGACGAGGAAAAGGATGGAGAAGCCCTAAAGCTTCCCCATCTCATGATAACTGTAATAAGCCCCGTCCGTCACAATCACATGGTCGAGGAAATGAATGCGCATCACCTCACATGCCTTCTTGATGGCCATCGTCAGCGTATCGTCGCACTTGCTCGGAGTCAGGCAGCCTGACGGGTGGTTATGCACAGCCGCGAGGATCGTGGCATTCGAGAGCACCGCCTCACGCATCATCACGCGAATGTCGGCACAAGTCTCGGTAATACCCCCCTGGCTGATACGTACCGACTTTATCAGCCGGTAGTTCTGATTCATCAGCAGGATATGAAACTCCTCCGTCTGCAGGTCGCGCATCCTTGGAAACATATAGTTGTAAATCCGCACAGCCGTACCCATGTCGGGCTTAGGCTCCGCTGCTGCCATCTGCCTGCGCCTGCCGAGTTCCACCGCTGCCATAATCTTACAAGCCGTCTGCACGCCAACGCCCTCGATGTCCTCCAACTCGTCGAAACGAGCCTTGCCGAGCGCATTGAGATTATTGCCGAATTTGCGCAGGATGTTGTTGGCCACGTCAACGGCACTCTGCTGAGCCGTGCCGCATCCCACCAGCAGGGAAATCAGTTCTGCATCGCTCATCTGCTCTGCGCCGAGGTTCTGTAGTTTGTCACTTGGGCGGTCTTGTGGTGCCCACTGCTTAATGCTAAGTCTTAATGCTGCATTCATAATCAGTTATAATATTGTTTGGTTCTACGATAATTCTTTGTCTTGGCGAGGAAGAGCGTCATGCGCACGTCTGCCCCTGCTGCCTGCATCTGCTCGATGAAAGCGTTAGCGGTCTGACAGGTCGTGCAAATGTCATCTATCAGCAACACCCGCTTGCCTTGAAAGTAGTCGCTGTCTATCTGCACATTGCTCTCCGTCTGCTTGCCGTGCTTGCGGCTGATATGCACCTTTTCGCGCTTTCCTACCACTTGGATATGCTCAAAGCCGTTGATGGCTCCGCACTTGGCGCACACGTCAGCCGAGAACCGCTTGTATCTGCGGTCGTTCGTGCGCTTGCAACTGGCAGGGATGCAAACGATGATGGTATTTGTCAAGTCCATCTGCGAGAGAGCCTTGCTTACAAGCTTCGTAGCCCAATGGGTAGCGAATCTCTGCCCTGCCTTGAACCCAAGCAGAAATCGGTCGGTCTCTTGCGTCTCGAAGTTCGCCTTGCGCATGTACCGCTGCGGAACGTAGTCTAAAAGTGCAATTTTGAGCATCTTGTATCTGAGTTTTAATCTTTTCCCTTTGGTTTGGAGCTTTTGCTCCTTGCCGTCTGCGGGACTTGTTTTTACGATGCTCACAAAAGGTGGCCGTCGGCGATAAGGCAGTCGGAAGGTTACGTTGCCAACAGTCCGAAATACTCGTTCACCAATGGGGAAAGGAAGATTTCTGTCTGCTGGCAATGAATACCGAGGCCATTCGACGACAGCCATTTACCTTTGCATCGGAAAATCTGGCACCGCCGACGGCCAAGGTGTTCAAAGACAAACAGGAAACAAAAAACCCACTCCAGTTACGAAGTGGGAATGAATATCGAAGATAACTGTCTCTACATGTTTTTCAGACTTTTCTTTTATAGAGGAAGACTCGATAAATTGTCTTCTATAGGAATCTCATAATTATCCATTTCTGAAAAATCAATCATTCCTTCATTTGCAAATGCACCACAATCCTCACGGAAATCCAGCAAGAAATCACCGACAGGTCCTCTTACGTTCTTTGTAATGAAGATCTGAGCCTTATTATGGAGATCTCGCCCGTAGCCATCCTCATAGATTTTATAAACAGACGGACGGTTGACTATCATAAGCACATCAGAGTAGCCATCTATGCTTTCTCTGTCATTGAGTTCTTTAATAGTTGGGTGCATCTTCTCATAATTAGATTCACCAACAACACCATTCATATAGGCTGTAATGAAGATAGGAACGTTCAATTCGCGAGCAAGTTGTTTCACTCTGCCGACCATTGATGTTTCAAAATGATGATGATGATATACCAATTCTATGCCATCAAGGAATATTGCTTTGAGATGATGCTTTTCCACAGCATTCTTGCACATATCGCAGATTGGTCCTTCTTCAAAATGAAGGGAATCTTCAATAATAATGGGAGCTTGTACTAGTTTATCCATCTTGTCATTAAGAATTGACCATTGCCTGTCATTTATATCTCCATTAAGAAGGTTCCTAAGCGGCAATCCTGCTTGCAATGCAATCAACCGGTCAACACTTGCTTCCTTGACGTATCTTAATGAGTAGAACAACACGGGGATTTTATTCTCCACAGCCATATTCCTCATTATGGACATCTCCAATGACAACCTACCCATATTTGACCTGCCTGCTATCGTTATCAGTTCACCTTCTTGAAATCCACACACCGCTTCATCCAATCTATAGAAACCTGAGTGCAAGCCGGGTGTCCCTGTATTCAAAGCAGCCCTTCGAATAAGTCGCTCCAGCGATCTCTTGGTACAAGTACCAACATGTAGCAGCTCTTCCTGCCTATTCTCATTTGATTTATTCATATGCAATATCGTATTTTTAATGATAACTTTTGAAGTAAAAACCTCACGGCCTTCACAGGAGGTGAGGGAATGCATAATCTGATTAATCGTATGAACTAAAAGATATTATCCTGAATAATCTTAGTACCTTAATACTAACCTATTATATCTTGACCATAGCCGACTGGCTGTGAGTGGCGAGCTGGCCTATCTCTGTGCCATAGCTCTGCTGGAGGGCTGATCTCAGTAGCACCTCCTTCTCAGCCCCACCTGTCAGCCGCAGGTATCTAATACCCATTTCTGGCGATATTTCCTTGTCGGGCAAGTCCACCCCATTCAGGCGAGCCCACACCATGTAGTCGCCATTGCGGGTTTTCTTGATTCCACTCTCATTGAAGTGTAGTGTCTCGTTCAGTCCTTCGTTCAGCGGACTCGGCTTCAGGGCGAGTTCATCCCTCGACTCAATAATTCGGCTTTCTTCAATCAGCACGTCGTCCGCCTCGGAGAGAACCTTGTCCACCTGATTGATGTTCAGCATCACCATCGGCACGACGAGACCGTTACCAGCGTCCCTGTCCCAAAGCTTCAGATGATACTTGCTGGCCATCGACACAGCATCATCACCAAGAGCCTCATAGAAGTCCTGCTGCTCCATCAGCACATGGTCGTAACGATACTTGCTAAGGATTGAGTTGTATTCCTCCATAATATCATCCGTCTTCAGCTGCCGCTGCATCTCCACCGAATCGTAGTTTAATAGCGTGTGCTTCACATCTTCGAGTTGTGCATTCAGCATATTACCCGTACTGATGATATAATCTCCACCACCAATCATGTTCCATTCCTGGCCATATACTAGATTGATGGTCTTGCCGCTTTCAGTGAACAGATTGATGCCTCCGTGACCATCGAAATCGACGAAGCATATATTTTCTGTGGTGTCAATGTCGCCGTCTTTCGAGTAGATGGGGAACTTCCCAAGATTTACGATGGCATGAACATTGCGGTTAAACTGAAGCAGATAGTCCAAGGTCTGCTGAGCCAAAGAAAGCCTGTCGGCCTTATAATCCTCTTCCGATGACCATCCGGCAACATTGA
>CACYKA010000058.1:0-3702 GCA_902774795.1 uncultured Prevotellaceae bacterium
ACAGAAGAACCGTAATCACTTGGTGAATTCAGTGTGTCTGCATATTGTGCGATGTTGTCATAACCAAGAACTACATCAGTAGGATTGCCGTCCTTGTCAGGAACTACGAGCGATACCACACGTCCACCGTAATTGGTGATGCACACTTCCATACCGTTCTCGTTGGTGAGGGTATAGAGTTTTACTGGCTTGTTGTTGATTGTCGTGTCAAAGGCAGCAGGATCAAGACCTGACTTTAACTGTGTTGACTGACAACTTTCATTACAACATGCAGAGGCTAATGCCGCAATGGCAGCACACGCCATAAAAGTTTTAAAATTTTTCATTAGTAGAGTTATTTTAAGTTAGAAGAAACTATTACTAAATCCGCACATAGCGAAATCTTCGCCAAAGGTACAAATTTTAATTTGAAATAGTGGGAACCCATGCGCAAGCATCAGTGGGTTTTATTATTTTTTAACGTTTTTGGCGCTATTTTACCTTGTTTTGCTAATTGCAGATATAAATGTCCTTAGTTTGTCAACATCCTTCACCCCGGGAATTTTTGTTGTTTTACCCTCTTCGTCTGTGAATGTCTGCTCAAATCTGGAGTTTAGGTCTATTCCTACGCACATGGGGTGGTGGAAAGAATTTACACGTTCAGCATCATCAGGACCGATTCCTCCGGAGAGCAGAAAAGGTATGTCTCCGTCGTATTTTCCCACAAAAGACCAGTCAAATTGTTTTCCTGAGCCTCCTACAGATTTACACTTCGTATCGAACAGTAGCAAATCGGCATGTCCCTTGTATTCCCTCCATTTTTCTATGTCAGAAGCCTGTTCAATGCTGAGTGCTTTTATTATCTTCACATCGGGCAGAATGTCTGGAACGAGGGTCCTCTTTAGATTGTCAATATACACAGGCGACTCGCTGCCATGCAATTGTATGTAATCGAGTTTGTAGTTGTATGCCTGAGTAACGACGTTCTGAGGCATCTCGTCAACAAAAACACCCACGTATGATGCTTCTCCAACGTTTCCTTCTGCAATGTCTTCGTTCCTTAAATCAGGAATAAGTCCTGCGTGTGAACTTATATTCTCTACATAACGCGGACTCTTAGGCCAGAAAATCAGACCTATCATATCCACCCCCAGCGCCCTTACTTGCTGAATATTCTCAGCATCGCGCATACCACATACTTTTATCTTCATAATCACTAACCACTAATCACTAATCACTAATCACTAACCGCTAACCGCTAACCGCTAACCACTAACCATTAAACTGTAAACCGTAAACCGTAAACTATCAGAACGGATACCCAATAGCAAAGTTCAGCACCTGTGCATTGCGGAATTTCTTTTTGAAGAAACCGCTCTCGTATGGTGAATGCAAGGCAAATCCCCAGTCTATTCTTATAACAAAGAAGTCCAGGTCATACCTCAATCCTACACCGGCATCCAATGCCACATCCTTTTTTGCAGGATCGCCGTCACCCTTATCTGTATAGTATTCCCTAGAACTGTGTCTCAGGTGCCATACGTTACCTGCATCAATGAAAAGGGCGCCATATAGACTTCCGAAAAGGTGCGGACGATATTCCAGATTGAGTACGGCTTTGCTGTCACCATTATGTTCCAGATAGGCTAGGGTGCGGTTGTCATAATGCACATTTCCTGGTCCCACGCTTCTCATGGTGAATCCGCGTAAGTCATTTACACCGCCAATGTAGAACTGCTCAGAGAATGGAGCCCATGTGCTGTTTCCGTATGCTGTAAGTATTCCTCCGTAGAAGTGTACTACAAAACTTGATTTGCTGCCAAGACCTCCAATAGTCCAGGTTTTCTTTAAGTCAACCTCAAATTTCAGAAATTGTGAGAATTCGGTACCAAAGAGTTTCTTGCCCTTATCATTGAGCTTCTTGCCCGAAAAGACAGTCGCTCCGAGATCACATATATTACCTGCCTCACTGACTGTACCTTGGAAGAATATCGGATTCCTGTATGCGCTAGGGGAGTTATATGTATATGTGTAACGTATCTTTGGGGTCATTTCATCCTCTAAGGCAACTAAGGCAGTAGGCGAATCTATGACCTTTATTATATAGTCGTCCGTAACGTCAAATGTGCGTCCGTATGTCAGGATTAATGGTGACAGTCTGTGTATGCTCGTTTCTGTAGGCTGGAAGAGATAGGTTAATTCTCCTGACAGAATGTTTCTTCTGAAGAATCCCGCCCTTCTTATTGTCTCTCCTGACAGGGATATTATTGTTGCAGGAGTGGTGTACCATCTGCGTCTGAATCTCCTGTTTGTGTTAGGCATAACCTCTTTGCTGCGGTTGAGGAAATTCGGCCACAGCAGTCGGGGGAAGGTCAGCTCTGTTGACAAGTCGAAGTCATAACTGTTTCCCATGTTTTGTCCGCCGCCTACCTGGAATTCGTAGTTTGCGCCAGCCGATATTGTCAGCGATTCGCCTCCGTGGAAGGCATTACGCTTTGTCAGTCCCACTCTTACGCCTGGTCCTACACGCCCTGATGTCTTGCCGGTTCCGTTGGCCTCAAACGTTACGTCATATGGCTTGTCGAGAACAGCTGTTACAGTCATGTCCAGTACACCGGCTCCTGCTCTGGTGTCAAGAGAGTCGGTACCTCTTCTTACACCTATGGTGTCAGCTACCAGATGGAGTGATCCGTCTTCTTCGTAGCGTTTCTTGAATGAAATGTCGATACTTGAGAACACGCCTTTCGATGCCAATGCATTGATACTTTCTTCATAGGCATCCTGTGAAAACAGCATTCCCGGTCTCAGCTTTGTGTCGCCAAGTATTATTCTTGCCCTTATTGGTGGCGGAACCTTCTCTCGCTTGTCATTTGGCTTGCGGGCATATCTTATTTTCAGGAATCTTGTGTTCACAGAATCGGTAGGCTGTTCCCTCATCTCACGCCTGATGTTTACTGTAGTTGTTCCTATAACCCACTTTCGCAGAGCATCTTCGGGTAGCGAGTCGGCAAGGTGCAGTTGCAGATGTACCTTGCCTGGTGTCATTATGGTATCTGCCAGATATGACGTATATGAGGTCTGATAGTTATAAAATCCATGATTTCTCAGCAGTCGGTAGATGCGTGTTCGCTCGTTCTCAAGATTGGCAATCGAGAATGGATCCCCAGGTTTCAGACTTGATGTGCTGCCTTCTTTTTTGTCCCCCATGAATATTCTCTGGTATATATCTGTGGGGAAGTTTGAGAAACTAATGCTGTCCAGCGTGTACAGATGACCGAAGTTAACGTGGTATTGTATCTTTTGCTTCTTGGCAAGTCCCAGGGAGTCTCGCTTTCCGTAATCTTTTGTATTATATGTGATATCCCCGTTGAAGTATCCGTTGTTCTGCAGCACGCTTTTTGCTACTGATGCTCTCAATAGCGGATTGACATTACTCATCAGTATCGGTGCCTTACCAAAGGTTCTGGTCATCCATTTAGAAAAACCGTCGTCCTTCTTGCCCCATTTGTTATACACCCAAAGACCATAGGGGAATAATGTGCGGTAATAACTGCTGCCGAAAAGTGCTCCGTTAGGCGCTGTTGCCAATGCCGCCTCCACTTCTGACTCTGTGTCGAGTAAATGGGAGTGATGTCCTTGCGGATCACCATGCCAGTCTATCTTTTCCAGACCAATGAAGAGCTGCTCGCCTTCTTCCAGATGGGACGTCGAAGAACATGACGC
>CACYKA010000058.1:3743-4569 GCA_902774795.1 uncultured Prevotellaceae bacterium
CGGGCAGGAATGCTGTCTCTGGAAATATTCATGCTTCTTCTTCTGGAATCAGATGGGGTGCTGGTGGGGGCAGGTTGTTTCTTGAACAGGTCACCCAGCTTTTGTAGTTTTCTCTTATACATATAACCCGCTCCGTATTGTCTTACATATCCTTCCAGGAAGTCATATACATTGTTCTTGAAGAAGGCCCTCATATACTGGTTTGATGTGTCTGACAGCCTGTACTGTAAATCGACATTGTCAAAGAATGAGTTGTTTCGTCCTGCTACTTCGTTGCCGGTGGAAATCTTTCCTCCGACAGCGACGTTGAGTCTGTTATTCCAGAAGCGCTTGGCAAACTTAAATGTGTAGTCGGTGTGCATCGTGCCGTCATCACTGGTGGATTTATCTACACCCATCTGGAAGTCAAGAGACTTCAGGGCATTGCCTGCAATATTGTTTATCTCTGACTGCAGGAAGCTGTTCAGGGCGGAGCTCATGGAGAACGGTGTAGTATTTCCGTCTGACAGATACATGCCTGTTGTAAGCATCGTGATTGCAACCTTCTGCCTTTCTTCTTTGGACATCAGGGACAGCTCGTTGGTAACGTCCTGGTCTTCAGGAGCTTCTATTATGAAGTCCAGTCCCATGTCTTTCAGACTCTTCGTTATGGAAACTCCGCAGTTGAATAAAACCATTTTGTTTGTACCGCTTCCACTTACTGATGTCTTCAGTTCCTCCGTAGCCTTAATGTTCATGCGCGGATTGAGTATGTCTCCCGTAAATTCAAGCCATGAGCCGTCGGCAATGGTGAATGTCTTCAGTGGTATGATAGGCAGGGCATATT
>CACYKA010000059.1 GCA_902774795.1 uncultured Prevotellaceae bacterium
CAAATCACGTGCTCTGGCCAACTGAGCTAAAGAGGCTTTTCTAAGCAGCCGCTCTCTGATTCAGATTTACGACCTATCGGAAAACGGCTGCAAAGTTACGACTTATTTTTGAATTACCAAAACTTTTCCTAGTTTTTTTTATCTATTCCTTAATTTTTCCTTGAATTTCTGGAGTTGAGCACGCATAGAATCCACGCAAAGGTCGACACTTTCTTCAAAAGTATCACTTACCTTCTCTACGAACAGCGTGTTTCCGGGCACTGCCACAGAAAGACTTACCTCCTTATTATGGGCAGTAGCAGGCTTCACTACTTTACATTGCACCTCTACTTTCTGTATATCCTCAAAAGATTTTTCCAACTTGGCGACCTTCTTTTCGATGAACGCCTCTAACTTCTCAGTAGCGTCGAAATGAATCGACTGAATCTTAATCTCCATAAATACCTCCTATTTTTAAATAGTTATTAAAAAGAGTCAGGCTCGCGGATGAGCCTCTTTATAAATTCGCTTCAACTGCTCGAACGTCGTGTGGGCATAAATCTCTGTCGTACTGACGCTCTCATGTCCAAGCAGATTCTTAATACTCTCCAGATCTGCGCCGTGGTTCAGCATAGCCGTGGCAAAAGTATGCCTTAGTACGTGGGGGGATCGTTTCTTCAAGGAAGTAACGGCCGTCAAGTACTTACGTACCAGGCTATACACCTGCGGCGCCGTCATCCGGTCTCCCTTGTCATTCAGGAAGAAAGCATCGCTACTCTTCTCTCCCTGTTCATCACGGACAGTCCTATAAACACTCAGGGCCTCAGCCAACTCCTTTCCGAAAGGCACGATGCGCTGTTTGTTCCGCTTACCAGTCACTTTCAACTGTCCTGTTGCAAAATCCACATCGCCATCATTGAGACCTATCAGTTCGGCGCGTCTCAGTCCTGCCTCATAGAATAATAATAATATGGTACGCGCGCGTACATCTTTATAATTATTACTATCCCAATCCAGTCCGTCGAGCAGGTGATCCATCTCACCCTCACGGAGGAACTGAGGCAGCGGTTTCGACTTCTTCGGCCCTGTAATACAATGGGCAGGATCCTTTTCAACCAGTTTCCGTTTTAGGGCAAAGCGATAAAAGGAACGCAGAGCGCTCAACTTTTTATTAATTGTTGAGGCAGTGTTTCCTTTATCCATCAGACCCTCCATCCAGTCACGGATCAAGTCGGCATCAGCCGTCTCTATAAAGAGTCCGTTATCCCTAAGACTTAGATACGATTCAAATTCCCGAAGGCTTTCCTCGTATGTCTGCACCGTCTGCGGAGAAGCATTCCGCTCATAGCGCAGGTAGTTTAGAAACTGGTTAATCATCATAAATCGCCACCAATTGCTTTTCGGCTACGAATTTACGGAAATTTTTCGAAACTACCAAATTTTTAGGAACTTTTTTATTCCTCGTTAGTACGAAGCTGCTGTACGTAAACGGCGTGCTCCATCTTCAGGCGCTTCAGAACAGACGGCTTGTCGAACTGCTGACGACGACGCAATTCCTTCACAACACCTGTCTTCTCGAACTTTCTCTTGAACTTCTTGAGAGCCTTCTCAATGTTCTCGCCTTCTTTTACTGGTACAATAATCATTTGTCTTTTGTTTTAAATATTATATGTTAAACTTGACACCTTCTGGCACAGGGCCACGAAAAGTGGGTGCAAAGTTACGACTTTTTTTGTAAATTCACCAAGTTTTTACCATATTTTTATTAAAACAAGCCTCATTTTCCTGGTTTCCAACCTCAAAGAGGCGCACAAGCTTCTTGTAACCACTCTATTTCATCGTCATCAAGACGAGGTGAGAGCAATTCTAATACGCGACGGTGATATTGGTCCAGCCATGCGATTTCTTCGGGCATCATCATCTCCTTGATAATTGGTTTCTTATCAATAGGACAAATGGTGAGTGGTTCAAATTGCAAGAATTTACCAAACTCTGTTTCATTGTAGTGAGTGATGAGTAAGGTGTTTTCAATCCTGACGCCGAACTTACCTGCCAGATAGATTCCTGGTTCATCCGTCACTGTCATCCCAGCCACCAACGGGGCCGGTTTCCATTCCATACGGATTTGGTGAGGACCTTCATGCACATTCAGATAAGAACCCACACCATGACCTGTGCCATGCAGATAGTTCATACCGGCACGCCACATATCCTTACGTGCCAGTACATCAAGTTGCGTACCGCTGATACCACTGGGGAACTTACAGAGTTCCAGTTGGATATGTCCTTTTAGCACCAGGGTATAGATTTTCTTCTGTTCCTCTGTGACAGGTCCAAGGGCAATGGTGCGTGTAATGTCTGTCGTACCGTCAAGATACTGACCACCACTGTCCAACAACAAAAAACCTTCAGGTTTCAAGGGCACATCAGACTCTGGTGTTGCCTCATAATGAACAATCGCCCCATGAGCCTCATATCCGGCAATCGTATCAAAAGAGACACCCCTAAACAAAGTCTGTTCAGCTCGAAGCGAAGCGAGTTCCTCGGAGACAGATATCTCTGTGAGTGCCTCACCCTCAGCCAGTTGCTTATCCAACCAATAAAGGAACTTAACCATCGCGATGCCGTCCTTCAGCATCGCCTGTCTAAAACCAGCTATCTCAGTACTATTCTTGATGGTCTTCATCTGTTTGACGGGCGACTCAGCCTCGATAACCTCACGTGTCACAGCATTGAAGAGCGTATAATTCACCTCATCAGGATCCAGCAGGATATTATATTCGAAATAGTCCTTCAATCCTTTCTGTATATTCTCGTACGCGTCTACCCCTACACCTTCTCCCTTTAAATAAGCCATCACCTCTGGCGTTAGTTTCTCCTTATTTATATATAAGGTAACAGACGTTGAGGAAATCAGCAGGTAACTCACGAAGACAGGATTACAATGCACATCCGTACCCCTGAGATTCAGTGTCCATGCAATATCATCAAGTGCTGCCATCAGCATGCCATCTGCATGCAACTTCCGCAGGGCCTGACGGATACGGGCGATCTTGACGTTTGCAGCCTCACCGGCATAGGCCAAGGGATACTCTTCTACAGGATTCAAGGGAATCGGCGGACGATCCTGCCAGATCTGTTCCAACGGATCAAAATTGGTACGCAGTGTGATGCCACCCTGTTTCCGAAGATCTGCAATCAGCTCTCTGACGCTATTGGTGGAATTTACCATACCGTCGACGGCCACTTCCACGCCTGCACCGCATTCCTTGCCGATCCACTCCGCAATGGTGGGAATATCCTCCATCTTGAGCTTCATCAGTTGAAACTCCGTATCCTTCAATTGTTCTTCAGCTGCCAGAAAATAACGGGAATCTGTCCAAAGGGCAGCCGACGTCAACGTCACTACAGCCGTTCCGGCAGAACCGTTAAAACCAGAAATAAACTCACGCCCTTTCCAATGATCAGGCACATACTCACCCTGGTGAGGGTCGGTACTTGGAAAGATGAAAGCCGACAGATGTTCACGCTGCATCACCTCCCTCAAATCTTCCAGTCGCTGATTAATATTCATAATTTATCCAATTTTGTAATTTCGACTTTACAAAGATACGATGTTTTTATCAGACTTTCAACGGATTAACTAAGATTAATATTAAAAAGGGGGAATATTTGCC
>CACYKA010000060.1 GCA_902774795.1 uncultured Prevotellaceae bacterium
ACACTGCCGTGCAGATTACCTGCTACGACAAGGACGGCAAGGAAGTAAGGCGCGTCACCTCAACTGACGACGGCAACGTTGAAGACCCTGAGGACGAGGGTAACGAGAACGACAACGGCGGCGGCACCAACACTGGCGGCAACAGCGGAAGCAACGGCGGTGATACCCCATCCGGAGGCGGTGACGACAACGGCGGCGGTAACAACAACAACGGAGGTGTTTCTAACGACTAGTCCTTTAACGGTGAGCGGTTAGCGTTTAGCGGCTAACCCTCACTTCTTTCAACTTTCAATTTTCCGCTCGGCTTTGCCGCTTTTACAAAGGCGGAACGCCGACTAAAAGAATTTTCAATTTTCGAAATGAAGAACAATCGTTTTTGGGAGATAGTAGCGAAGGTTATAGTAGCTGCACTCACGGCGGCACTTACAGCAGTAACAACTACCAGTTGCATGGGACATGGGCCGTTTTAGATGGCATAAAACCAAAGAATTCTGAGCATTAGAGCAAATTTAGCCTCTGATGCTCTTTTTTTTGTGCTTTTTTTGACTGAAAAATAATATGCCTTACGGGATATCACGGGATATTACGGGACATTACGGGACATCACGGGATATCACGGGACGCACCATTTCAAAACCAAGGTTCTGCATGGAAATGTCCGTACCTTTGCAGTGCAATCCTGAGATAATTCAGTGTTATGCACCGCGATCTTTTCTTATTGTTACAAACCTGCCTGGGAAGGCCCGGGCGGAGGGTAAAAGATGTATGATGGAAGATTTTCTTGAGTTCTGCTGCGCGCAGGGCTTGGAAACAAAAACAATAAAAACCCCCTTCATGAGATAGGTACTCTTGACAGAGTCTTTTACGAAATCAGCAATAATCCTGCTTGTATGCAAGCATCCAGCCAGTCTTATTACTAATTCCGTTATTCCTTTCAGGAAACCTATCTCATTCAGGGAAAAACCCCGATTTCTTTCGAAATCTGAAAAACCAAGTCATGTATTTGACTCCCTTGCACTTATTTCATTCATTTAAGTTGTAAAGATTGTTTTTAGGCTCAAAGAGCGCTGGTTTTTCTTTTTGAAAGTTTGAATATCCGTTAGGATAGGTTCTGATGTCGGTAGGAATATGGTGGAAGTTTACTTACAAACAGATTCATAACGATAGCGGAACAAAAGCACAAAGTGCTAAAACTTTCGAAAAGGGTTTTCTTGGTTTTTGTTAAAATAAAATTACAGATGACTGAGGTGAGAGAGAAATAACGTTCGCTTACACACATACGTAGGCGGGCGCACGTACAATTATTAATTTTTTAAAACAAACAGTATTATGAATGAAATTCAAAAATTATCTGCGATGGATGCACAGCGCATGACATCGCTCGAAATTGCAGAGGTAACTGGTAAGCAGCATTTTCACGTAATGGAAGCCATTCGCAAGATGGAACCAGCGTGGATGAAAGTATGTAAATCGAATTTTCGATTTACATCCCGAACCATCGTTCAGCCTAACGGTGGAACACGTGAGGTGCCTTGCTATTCACTTACAAAAACAGAGTGTCTCTACATAGCCACGAAGTTCAATGATGAGGCTCGCGCCAAACTGGTGATACGGTGGCAACAGCTGGAGAAGGAACACATGGCACAGAGTTGCGTAAGACGACTGTTGGTGACAGACGAGGACGTGATGCAGGAGGCCGAGATAATAATCGGACGCACGCTGGTGAGATACAACCGGCATGCTGACGGATGCATCACTGTAAGCGACATTGCAAAGTCAATGGGCCTGGATCCCAAGGACTTGAATTCGTTTCTCACTGACAAGAAGATTCAGAAATGGAGAGGCGGCCAGTACAGGCTGACTCCTGAATACGAGGGGCATGGTCTGGCACAGGACAGGCTCTTTATCTACTATTCGAAGAACGGGAAACAAAAGGAGCGCACCTATCTCGTTTGGACTCAGAAAGGCGCAGAAATGATTGACAAGATGATTTATAAACATTAAGAATCATGAAAGCTCGTGGATTACGAAACAACAATCCGCTGAATATCAGAATCGGTAACACGTGGATTGGAGAAAAGATGCCGAACACCGACGGGGCGTTTGAGCAGTTTATTACGATGGAGATGGGCCTGCGTGCTGGCTTCGTACTGCTGGAGCGGTATATACGCAAGTATGGCAGGAACACCGTCAGGAAGATTATCTCTGCTTGGGCTCCAAGCAACGAGAACAACACGAGGGCGTACATCGCACAGGTTGTGAAGGTATCGGGGTTGGGAGCTGACGAGGTGATAGCCCATGACAATTACGACCAGATGTCGCGTCTCGTGGATGCGATGGTAAAGGTGGAATGCGGCACGCATATCCCGCCTGAGACAATCAAAGGAGGATGGGAGATGTATAAAGGTTAGCGGTTATCGGTTAGCGGTTAAAGAAAAGAGTTTAAAAGTTTAAGAAGTTTAATGGTTTAAAGATTTTATGCAATGTAACAGAACTTATGCTATTAATGTCTATGGCATCAGAGTAAAGCGTTGTTGCGCTTCATGCGGCAATAAGGATTTTGACGATAAAGGCTGCCGATATTGCAAGCAGAGTAATGAGGTGATACTTAACCCCAAGAATTGCTGCAACTATTGGGTAATGTCTCAAAGTCTGTCAAAGGCTGGACTTGTTCGCAAGGATGCTCCTGAACTGCGAGACCTGACTGCCAAGATAAGGGCATTAAGAGAGCATGACAAGGAAATGAAAGAGTTGAAGAAACAACTCAATCGAGAGAGTCAGAGAAGATTAAGATTGAAGTTTAAGAAATTAAAGTTTACAGTTTAAAGTTTACGGTTTACAGTTTATCAATTTTCAATTAAATTAAAATCTTATGAAGAAACAAAAGACATTAAAAAAGACCCCAAAGACAAATCTGTCAAAGATTATGCATGCGTATCGTGATTATGACGATATGTTGAAAAAGTTTGCACATGACGTAGCGACAATGGGTAAGGAGTTCTCAGAAATAGCGGATACCTATTTCGACCTTAAGAATCCTTGGGATCAGAATGTGCTGATATCCATCCTGACTAACATGCTGGCTTGTGTGGAAGTCAATGTTGAGTTGGACGGTGATAACATAGAGAAGACCATGAAGGGTTTCTATGAGATGCATCTGGAGGGGTATCGTAGTCAACTAAGAGAGAGCATTAAACACTAACCGAGTCTGATGATGAGCGGAGAAAAGTATCCGGATATAATTGAGCTCAAACTAAAACTTCGCTTTTCGGATGCTCATTAAAAAGACAAAGTTATGATTAAGAAAATCAATATTTCGGAAGAGGTTGTTGCACGTCTCTTTAAAAGCAACAAGTGTGTGGAAGGTTCTCTGAGTTTTGACAGAGAGACAGGTAAGATAACATTCAGGGCGTATAATCGCCAGTACAGGAGTGGTGAGCCACGCGAGGTTACTATCAAGAACCTCGAATTTGGCAGGATAGCAGAAAGCCGCCAGCGTATAAAGGTGTATGAGAGTATTCCCAAGAAAATAGGCACCCAGCGTATATGCTCCGTCCTTGAAAGGTTGACTTGGACATCATTAATCTTAATTAAATACTGTATGTTTAGCTATCAGAAGAATTTTAGTAATCCTACACTGCCTGTTGACGAAGCGCGTTTTTTCGCGCTCGTCAGGGCAACACAATGGAATGAGAATATAGATAAGTTTCGCGAGACAGGCGATGCCTCGCTGAAGCGTAAGCTGCCTGCCTTCATCTTCCAGGCTACATTTGACGAGACTACATCTAAGGCTGGAAAGTCTGGCGCATGGCGCAAGCAAAGTGCAACGCGACTGACAGGACTCTGTGTGATGGATATTGACCACGTGGAAAATCCACGTGAGGTCTTCGAGGACTGGGGAAAAACGGAACTACGGAATCACGGAGTGCTGCTGGTGTATGTCACTCCGTCAGGCAGGGGTCTGAAGATTGTATTCAAGGCTCGGACGGAATGGGGTAATCTCATAGACAATCAGCACCAGATGGCAAAGCTGCTTGGGGTTGAGGTAGATGAGAGTTGCAAGGATGCTTCACGCATGTCGTTCATCTGTAAGGAAGAGGATATCTTGTTTCTTGATAAGGAACTGTTTACCTATGAGAATAAGGAGTATGGTGAACGATATGATAAGGAGTATCGGAATGGGCATAGCCAAGGGGCGAAAGAAGAGTCCCCACTGCCATCTGCCATCAGCCCTCAGACCTCAAAGCTCTTCAAGGGGCGTCCGTACAGCGAGATTATCGATGAATGGTGGAAGCGCAATGGCGGTGAACCGCAGGAGGGCGAAAGGAACGTAAAACTGTATCAGCTGGCCGTAAACCTGAGGGCAATATGC
Organism: uncultured Prevotellaceae bacterium; assembly: GCA_902774795.1. Classification (GTDB taxonomy): domain Bacteria; phylum Bacteroidota; class Bacteroidia; order Bacteroidales; family Bacteroidaceae; genus Prevotella. The sequence goes on from CACYKA010000060.1 coordinate 4,373, forward strand.
GACAATAACAAGGCGCTGCTGATGGAAGTGATGCCACGCATGGGGCTTGATGAACAGGAACTCAGAAGCATCGTGGAGTCTGCATGCAAGGAGCCGCCAAAGGGCGTTAGCAAGATGCTTGCCAGCATTCTTTCGATGTCTGATGGAGGAGGTATGATGTCTGATGGAAGAAGCAAGACTACAGAGCTTAGCAGCAATTGTCAACTGTCAACTGTCAATTCTCAATTGTCCGACTGGGGTAAGGAAATCGAAAGCCTGATGCCGCAATATCCTATTCTGAGGGATGTCTGCCGAGGTCTGAAGTACAACCAGTATCCTGCTGCCATGTTTGTGGCCGGTGGTCTGCTGATGACC
>CACYKA010000061.1 GCA_902774795.1 uncultured Prevotellaceae bacterium
GTGAAATGAGCCGATTGTACGATACATACAATAAGCCTGGCTCCCTGCAATCGTACATCCTCGGTTTCCATGCAGAATACACCACCAGTCTTGACAATATGAAAGCCATTGCAGCACAGGTGAATGAAAAGCAGAGTCCCTGCTACATACATGCTTGTGAAACCTATGAAGAAGTGGAGGGTTGCAAGCAGCGCTATGGCATGACACCCGTACAGCTATTCGACAGTCTGGGAATGTTCAACTACGGCGGAGGAATATATCATGGTATATACATGAGCGAGGAAGATTTCCGTATAATGGCAGAACGTGGTTTGTTTGTCGTAACCAACCCAGGGTCGAATACAAAACTTGCCAGCGGAATAGCACCGATAAAGGAATATATGGAACACGGCATACCTGTCGCCATCGGTACCGACGGCCCAGCCTCAAACAACTGCCTCGATTTCTTCAGGGAGATGTTCCTCGTGACCGGCTTAGCAAAGCTGCACGAGAAAGATGCTGCTGCAATCGATGCCAGGGAGGTCCTGAAAATGGCAACGGTAAACGGCGCAAAAGCTATGCATCTGAAAAACTGCGAAACACTGTCAGAAGGACAGAAAGCAGACATCATCATGATAGATCTTGAACAGCCCAATATGCAACCCATCAACAACATCGAGAAGAATATTGTATATTCCGGCTCGAAACAGAACATCAAGATGACGATGGTGGAAGGAAAGATACTGTACATGAACGGACAGTTCCTGCATGCTGATGCCCACAAGATTTACAAAGAGGTTGAAAGAGTTCAGAAAAGACTGGGCGTGAAAAATTAAAAAAATCGTAAATGGACAAGAATCTATTTGCATATACTCCATACAAGCACGGATTTACCACCGATGTGCAAACGGAAATTATTCCTGCAGGGCTGACAGAGGAGATTGTAAGGCTCATCTCCGCCAAAAAAGGTGAGCCCGAATGGTTACTTGAGTTCCGCCTGCGTGCGTTTCGCCATTGGCAGACAATGAAGCAGCCTGAATGGGGGCACGTTAATCTTCCCTCGATAGACTACCAGGCCATATCGTACTATGCTGACCCTATGGTAGGAAAAGAGAAAAATAAGGGAAAGAAAGAGATTGACCCTGAATTGGAAAAAACCTTCGACAAGCTGGGCATCCCATTGGAAGAACGTCTGGCACTTTCCGGCGTTGCCGTCGATGCTATCATGGATTCTGTTTCTGTAAAGACTACATACAAAGAGAAACTCAAGGAGCTTGGCATCATCTTCATGTCTATCGGCGAAGCCGTGAAAGAACATCCTGATCTTGTCAGGGAGTATCTCGGCAGCGTAGTGCCTTACCGTGACAATTTCTTTGCTGCCCTCAATTCCGCCGTATTTTCCGACGGTTCATTCGTTTATATACCTAAAGGTGTCAGATGTCCTATGGAGCTGAGTTCTTATTTTCGCATAAACGCCGCAGGAACAGGCCAGTTCGAGAGAACACTCATCATTGCCGATGATGACTCATACGTTTCGTACTTGGAGGGCTGTACCGCTCCAATGCGCGATGAGAACCAATTGCATGCCGCCATTGTGGAAATAATAGTGAAAGACCGTGCTGAGGTGAAGTATTCCACCGTTCAGAACTGGTATCCTGGAGATGAAAACGGCAAGGGCGGAGTACTTAATCTCGTAACGAAGCGAGGAGAATTGAGGGGTGAGAGTTCCAAATTGTCCTGGACGCAAGTGGAGACAGGTTCTGCCATAACGTGGAAATATCCTTCCTGCGTCCTTCGCGGCGATAACTCGCAGGCAGAATTCTATTCTGTCGCCGTCACCAACAACTATCAGGAGGCTGACACAGGAACAAAGATGATACACATGGGGAGGAACACAAAGTCCACCATTATATCAAAGGGTATTTCTGCAGGCCATTCACAAAACAGCTATCGCGGTCTTGTCCGCGCCACCCCCAAGGCTACAGGAGCCCGCAACTATTCGTCGTGCGACAGCCTGTTGTTAGGCTCACACTGCGGAGCACACACTTTCCCATATATGGACATCCACAACAGCAGTGCGGTAGTTGAGCATGAAGCCACGACATCAAAGATATCTGAAGAGCAGCTCCTTTACTGCAACCAACGCGGCATAAGCACAGAGGATGCTGTAGGACTCATTGTCAACGGCTATGCAAAAGAGGTGCTACAGCAACTGCCCATGGAATTTGCGGTAGAAGCGCAGAAACTGTTAAGTGTTTCATTAGAAGGATCAGTAGGATAAAAACAAATATATAATAGATGTTAGAAATCAAGAATCTGCACGCCCGCGCCGGTGAGAAGGAGATACTCAAGGGCATAGACCTTACCATCAATGACGGTGAGATACATGCCCTCATGGGAACAAACGGTGCAGGAAAGTCAACACTCTCCAACGTCATCGTGGGAAATCCCGCCTACGAAGTTACTGAGGGTGAGATAATCTTCAATGGACAGAATCTGCTTGAGATGACCGCCGACCAGCGCGCCAACGCAGGCATCTTCATGTCGTTCCAGGCTCCTGTCGAGATTCCTGGAGTCTCAATGACAAACTTCATGAAGGCGGCTGTCAACGCACGTCGGCAGGCACAGGGCAAGGAGCCTCTGAAGGCTTCGGACTTCATAAAACTTATGAAGGAAAAGCGTCAGCTGGTGGAGATTGACCAGAAACTGCTGAAACGTTCCGTAAATGAAGGATTCTCCGGCGGTGAGAAGAAACGCAACGAGATCTTCCAAATGGCAATGCTGGAGCCTACCTTTTGTATTCTTGACGAGACCGATTCCGGCCTTGACGTAGATGCTCTGCGCATTGTGGCCACTGGCTTCAACAAGTTGCGCACAGAAGAGACCAGTGCCATCATCATAACCCATTACCAGCGGTTACTCGACTACATCCAGCCTGATGTCGTTCACGTCCTCATAGACGGAAAGATAGTACAGACAGGCGGTCCCGACCTGGCACTGAAGATAGAGAATGAAGGATTCGATTTCATTGTCAAAAATCTCACGGACAGTAATGAACAGTGAATTCAGCCTATATGACATAGTTTCCCCCCTTCTTTCGAAGCAGGAATATAAAGAACGATACCGCTATACCGATGTCGAGGCGGCCCTTGCGCCCAACTACGGCATCATACCTGCGGCATATACCATAAAAGGTGTTCCCTACGTTTATCCTGCCAAGGAAGCCCCGATAGACATTACGCCATACGCAGGAAAGATTGCAGATGCAAATGACCCTATGACTCATTTGAACATGACCTTCTCCCCTGCCCCGCTCGTCATATACCTTCCCAAGAACGAAAGGGCAACAGCACCCATCAGGGTGGAAAATACGCTGTCAGGAGAGCAGGACACTATGGTAGTGCGCCGCGTACTCGTCATCATGGAAGAGAATTCTGAGGCAAC
>CACYKA010000062.1 GCA_902774795.1 uncultured Prevotellaceae bacterium
AAAGTTTGTCATTGATGAAGCCTTGATTGAGGAGTTTGCCGAAATGGAGGCTATTCAATTTAACAACTATCGTCCAGAATTTAAAGATCGCATCTGGGGCTTGTTCGGCGAGCAGGACACGCTGGCGCATTTTGAGCCGCTATTTCTGGAGCACTACACCCATTCGTTCCACTTCCCCGGCGCTCACACTCCGACGGCAGAAGAAGTCCGTGACTGGTACGTACCTTTGGCCGAGAAGCTGCTGAAGGTAGGTGTAACTAAACAGAAATAAGATGAAAAATTCATACGCATTATTCTTCGATATTGACGGAACACTCGTGAGTTTCAAGACCCATGAGATACCCGATTCTACCATACAGGCGCTGACGCAAGCCAAGAAGAATGGCTCGCGGGTATATATCGCTACAGGGCGACCACCCATCATCATTACCAATCTTGGCTCCATAGCGCACCTGATTGACGGATACATTTCCACAAATGGGGCATTGTGTTATGTCGGTGACGAACTCGTATGCTGCCAGCCCATCCCCAAAGAGGATGTGATGACGTGTGTGGAAGATTCTAAGGAGAAGGGCTACAGCCTTATCGTTGTTGGCAGGAGAGATGTGGCAGTGCTTGACCCGAAGGGGGATGTTAATCGCATTTTCCGCCAGATGCTCGCTGTAAAGGAATTCGACAAAGCCTCACCATTGTCAGAAGTATTAAAGCAGGACATCCTGCAGCTGACACCATTCTTCACCGCAGAGTACGAGGCAGAACTCCTGACACGTCTGCCACATTGTATCTCAGGTCGTTGGCATCCGGAATTTACGGACATCACAGCCAATGGTGCCGATAAGGGCAAGGGTATCATCATTATGGCCAAACATGAGGGCTTTGACCCCAGCCGTACCATAGCCTTTGGCGATGGCGGCAACGATAGTTCCATGATTCTCCAGGCAGGTATAGGCGTGGCTATGGGCAACGCCATTGATGCTCTGAAGCAACAAGCCGACTATGTCACTACCTCCGTAGATGACGACGGCATTCTCAATGCCCTCAGACATTTCAATGTAATATGACTATGAAGAAAGCCATGATATGGCTGTTGCTCCTGATTCCGATGGTTGGTTGGGCAGCGAAGAGCGACCTGAAGCCTCGTTTGGTGGTTTGTACGGATATCGCGCCTGCCGATGTAGAGCCGGACGATATGGAATCGATGGTGCGGCTGATGGCCTATGCTGACCAGTTTGAGATAGAGGCGCTGATTACGTCAGTGGGCTGGAACTGCGACCCATACCCGAAGGAGTGGGCCGAGTATCTGCAATGCGTCATTGAGGCATATCGCAAGGATGTACCGAAGTTGATGAAACGTTCTGGACAGACAAAGTTTCTCCCGATGGGAATGGAGGATGGCCAACAGCAGCTAGGTTACTGGCCAAGTGCCGATTATATAAAGAGTCGCGCCGTGATGGGTAGTGAGCGAGGAGGCATCAAGGCTATTGGTGAGGGAAATGACTCACCTGGCAGCGAACTGCTCATCCGACTGGCCGACGAGAAAGATCCTCGTCCCATCTATGTAGCGGCATGGGGTGGGGCAAACACTTTAGCACAAGCTATCTGGAGAGTGAAGCAGACACGGACTGCGGACGAATTGAAGAACTTCGTCAAAAAATTCTGCATATATACCATCACCGATCAGGATATGCAGTACAGCATGCGGATGAATCGTGCCTACAGCTCGCATATGTGGCTGCGTCAGGAGTTTGCCAATGACCTCCAGTTTATATGGGACGAGGGCGCTTGGCAAGAGCAGTGCGAACTGGGTAAGCAACACTGGCAGCAACATAAAGCCCAAATTCAAGGAAAGGGAGCTTTGGGCAAGGAATATCCCGACTACAAATGGGGCGTAGAGGGCGATACACCGAGTTTTCTTTACGTAATGCCCTATGGTCTCAATGACCCAGAAGACCCACATCAGGCAGGTTGGGCCGGCTATCATGAGCGAGGCATTTGCGCTGACTCTCTGACTACGGCCTGGACAAGTTGGCAGGAGCCGGTAAGGAGCATTTCAGTGGGTTATAAGAAACGGTTCTATCCAGATGAATTGAATGACTTCTGCGCCCGTATGCAGTGGGCAGACGAGGGTTGCGGCAACCTAAATCCGAAGGTGATAGTCAATGGAGACAGGGGTCTTGCTCCCATCCGCATCTCTGCCAAGGCAGGTGAAAAGATTCAGCTTGATGCCTCGAAGTCAAAGGATCCTGATGGCGACGGCCTCACCTTTAATTGGTGGCAACAAATGGAGATTGGTAAAACAAAAATTGATATCGAAGGCGTTGACCAATCTAAGGCCACAATCTGTATTCCATCAGGATCAAAGAACGATACCATTCATGTGCTTTGCGAAGTACATGATGATGGACCTTTCCGCCTAGTGGCCTACAAACGAATTATCATTAATATTAAATGAAACAGGAAATCAATCCCAAGGACACCAATAGAGAAGAACTTCAAAAGACCATAAATACAATATGAATATACTGATTCTTTCGGGAAGCCCGCGAAAGGGTGGCAATACAGATTTGTTGGTGGAGGCATTTGTAAAAGGTGCCTCACAGAAGCACCATGTAGAAGTAGTGTCTGTACGCGATTATAAGGTAAATCCCTGCATGGGGTGCAACGCCTGTTTTAGGAATGAAAGCTATACTTGTGCACAGAAGGATGATATGCCTCTTATCTACGAGAAGATGGCGGTGGCAGATATGCTTGTGATTGCTTCGCCTGTTTATTTCTACGGAATAAGCGCACAGCTGAAAGCTGTCATAGACCGCTGTCATAATCCCATCAGGGATACGTTCCCAATCCAGAAGATGGCACTCCTGCTTGTGGGTGCAGCGTCACTCCCAGAATTGTTTGATGCTATTCTGACGGAGTATCAGCTCTGCCTGAACTTCTTCAAGATGGAAGATGCAGGCCGTGTGCTGGTCCGCAGGGTAAAAGATAAGGGTGACATAAAGAATACTGACGCCTTGCAAGAAGCGTACGAATTAGGAGCGAGGTGTTAGGTGAATGTTCTAATCGCAGCCCTAACTTGCGCCATGTTGCTGCGCGAGACGGGGAGCGATTCGTGACAGTGTTTGATGAGCAATTGGGTGGAGCCGGAATGTGAGATAATCTGCTCTATCTGACCAAGGCTGACCAGGAAAGCGCGATGGCAGCGGACAATCATCGGATAGTCATGCAGCGTTTCCTCCATCTGTTTCATGGTGGCACGAAGCATATTGGTATGCACCTGATTGTTACGCAGATGGCAGACTTTAACGTAGTTTCCAACGGCCTCAATGTATAATAGGTGTGAAATCTGAAGCGT
>CACYKA010000063.1 GCA_902774795.1 uncultured Prevotellaceae bacterium
GCTGAAGAACGAGTATGGAGACAACTTCGAGAGCACCTCAGGTACTCTGATTACTCTTCCAATCGTAGCAGACGAGACAGCTGTCAGCGGTCCTAATGTAATCAAGGTTACTGGTGTTAACATCACCAACCTGGAGCCAAAGCAGATTAACACAGAGACAGAGTTTGACATCACTGTTACAGTAAGTGGTGATCCAACAGCTATCAATGGTGTTAATGGTGCAGCAGCAGGTTCACTTAATAACGTCAAGGTTGTGAAGAAGAACCAGATTGTTGTTGTAAGCAACGGCAACGAGTTCACAGTTGGTGGCGCTGCTAGCAAGTAATATTCTCCGTAAGGTGAATTAGATAATAAGTTTATCCCTCGCTCATTCCTGAGCGGGGGATATTTTTTAAATAATATTACCTCTTACCTCTATAAATGCTTCTTCGTTCTATTCTTGATTTTATATTGCCGAGATACTGTCCTGTATGCAAGGGCAGGCTTATGGTAGAAGAGAAGGCCGTTTGCGAGAAATGCCTTGCAGACTTGCCGAGGACTCGCCAGTGGTTGCTGCCTATATCAGACCCACAGGAGGGGAAGAAGGTCTTTGAAGAGGGTTGTTTTCCAAAGCTGTTTTGGACAAGGTTGCCAGAACTCCAAAAAGCTGTTGCTTTCCTTGATTTCCGACCCAAATCTGAGATAGCCGAAATAGTATATGACTTCAAGTACCGTAACATGAAGAATACTGCTGTGGAGATGGGGCGTCTGGCGGCAGAGGAGATTTCTCCGTCTGGTTTCTTTGACGATATTGACATTCTTGTACCTGTGCCGCTCACAAAGTCGAGATTCAGGCAGCGCGGATACAACCAGAGTGAGCGTCTGGCATATGGAATAAGCCTTCATACAGGAATACCTGTGGAAACACATTATATAATAAGAAAAGCTTTTACGAAATCGCAGACCTCTGTGAGTAAGATTGACCGTCCGGACAATGTTATGGAAGCTTTCTGTCTTGGAAAAAGGGGACACGAAATGCGTGGCAAGCACATCCTTATTATTGATGATGTTGTCACGACAGGTGCAACTACGGCAGCATGTGCAAGAGTTGTACTTCAAGAGCCGGAAACTAAGGTGTCTATTTTTGCTTTTGGCCACACCAGCCATTAAAGTGTTTTTCTCGAAAGATTCAAATTTTTTGACAAAAATCATTTTTTCTTTTAATTTTTTTGTTAAAATGTTTGTGAAATTAAATTATTTTTTGTTACTTTGCATCCAAATGGCTACTAACGTTAACTGCAGGTAAAAGCGCAAAGACTGTGTTGCCGTCTATTAACTAATTGACATTTAGTAATTTAACATAACTAAACATTAATAACTTTTATGAAAAAACTCTTTTTCTACGCATCCCTCGTCTGCGTCTCGCTGATGTGGTCGTGCTCCAAGGAGTATGCTGTTCCGGAAGATGAAACTCCAGAATGGTTGGGTGGGAGTATCTATGAAGAGCTTCAGAATCCTAAAAGTCTTGTAGGAACGTTTACGTACTACACTCGGCTTGCTGACGATTTGGGCTATGCAGAGGTGCTTTCCCGCACAGGTAGTAAGACCATTTTCCCTGCGAACGATGAGGCGTTTGAGGCATTCTTTGCCAGCAACAATGCATTCGGGGTTCACTCGTATGATGAGCTGACAACATCTATGAAAAAGGCATTGCTTTACGGCTCGATGCTGGACAATGCAATTCTTATCGGCAACCTGTCAAACGTTTCAACAGGTTCTTCTTCTTACACTCAGGGTATGGCAATAAAGCATGTGACAAATGCCAACGTAATGGACTCCATTTCTGCTGTGCAGTACTCACAGATGCCTGCTTACAACCCTTACTACGATTACTACAAGACACATGGCGGTCTGTTGGCAATGTATGACAACACAGTTGCTCCGATGGTACATTTCACCAAGGAATTCATGCTTGCCAATGACATGACATACGATGCTTCTCCAACCAGTGACTTCTCAATAATCACAGGTACGACCTATGAGGATGGAGCTGCATTTATATTTGACAAGGCTGTCATGAAGCAGAACGGAAGCGAAGTATATGGTAACGTAACATGTCAGAACGGATATATTCATCAGCTTAATGGCGTCCTCGTTCCTCCAGGCAATATAGCAGAGATGCTTCGCAAGGAGGCTGACACCAAGTATTTCTCCCGTATGCTTGACTATTTCTCTGCTCCTTTCTATGCAAGTCAGGAAACAGAGAACTACAGGTCTTCCATGAGAGAGCAGGGAATATATTCAGGTGACTCAATCTTTGCAGTCCGCTATTTCTCTGCATGGTCGCAGGGTGCCCGTAATGTGAAGTTCGACAAAGAGAAGAATAACCACGAGAATTATCTCGACTGGGATCCGGGTTGGAACGGTTATGCCCCCAAAGGTGCCTCTTCTCCTCTTACTGATATAGGTGCCCTCATCGTTCCAGATGATGATGCAGTATATAACTTCTTCACTACTACAGGTAAATATATCTTTGACGATTATGGCAGTCATCGCACAGGTGCCGTTGATTTCTCAAGGGATAGGATGGGGGAGAACCTCGACTCGCTCTTCATGAACCGTCCTTCTATCGTAAAGGATATTCTCGTAAACCTGATGAAGGCTAACTTTACTTCAACATTCCCAAGTAAGTTCAATACTGTCCTTGATGATGCTTCAGAATTCATGAATGAGAACGGTGACCTGGCTCTCACCAACTTGAAGCAGAAGTCTGACGGAAGATATGATGTGCTTGTAGGCAATAATGCTGTAGCATATAAGATGAAAAACTTCATCTCTCCTGCAAAATATCGTTCTGTTCTTGGTATTTCTGCTGTGAAGAGAGATTACAGCGTGATGAAGAACTTTCTTGAGGATAAAACAGAAGGTGGTACATCGTCAAAGTATGGTGCCGATATGTACTTCTACCTCATTTCCATGAAGTCTTGGTTTAACCTGTTGCTTCCAAGAGACAGTAAACAGGACAACTTTGCCAAGGACTTCATATATCTTGACCCTTCTTCTGTAGGACATATCGATGGTCCATACTGCCTACGCTTCTACTATGACGAGGAAGGCGTATTGCAGTGTGACAGATATATCAATAATGCTGGTACAATGGCCATTGATCCAGTAAAGGGTGCAACCAAGGCTGCCAGCGGAGAATTCAATACTGCTATTCAGGATATGCTTAATTATGGTACTATCGTGCTTGATAATGGTGACTACCTCGGAAAGAACGGTCAGAACTATTATCAGACAAAGAATGGTGGTACTGTATATTTTAATCCTGCAAC
>CACYKA010000064.1 GCA_902774795.1 uncultured Prevotellaceae bacterium
GTGCCCTTGAACATCAGGTGCTCCAGATAGTGTGCCAAACCGGTCAGCTCAGCGGGGTCGTTCTTCGAACCCGTGTTGACTGCTATGTGGGCAACGATGCGTGGACGCTCCCTGTTGACCGAAAGATAAACCTTCAGTCCGTTGTCCAGTGTGTAGATACGTGTCTGCATAGGGTCGCCCTTCACTTCTTCGTAAGAGCGAGCCATTAGTGTACTTGTCAGTAGTGTGAAAACAAATAACAGAAAATACTTCTTCATTGATATAATTGATAATTGAAAATTGACAATTCTGGGGAGGTAGCTTTACTTCAGTGAGTCGATGAACTCCCTAACCTGCTCTTCGGCAACGTCGCCCATGTCGAATTCCTTCTCGGCATCTTTTTTGATGTATGCCAGCCATTCCTCGTGAGCCTGTTCCATTTCACCTTCGTTGTCGGAGAAGCCCTTCCACTGTGCGTAGCTCTCATAGATGTCACCGAATCTCTCCTCTAGTGTCTGGATAGATGCGATGTCGCCGTTCATGATATCCTCCTTTATCTGGTCCAGAGCCTCTGTCGGTATGAGCAGACCAAGCATGTCAGTCCATTCTCCGGTGCTGTTGGCGTTGCCGTACATCCTCAGTGCCAGGTCGTAGTAGCGTAGTCCCTTTGCCAGTGCTGATGCTGAGATGGTGAATCCCTCGCCCTGATAGTATTCAGCATCGTAGCCCTGTTTCTCCTGCAGCGATTCGAGGTACTTTATTCCGGCCTTAACCTTCTCAATCACGTATGGTGACAGCCAGTCGAAGGTGATGAGCGACTTCCTGCCGCTCTGTGGACGCTTGTCGCGCTTAGGCCACTTCATTACATCGCGGTATGTGCCGACGGTGCAGAGGTTTATTCCCGGTACCACGTGGGTCTTCCTACCGTCGCCGATGACGTAAGAGAACGGCAGCATCGATGTGTCGGGGTGGGTCTGTATCTTGTTCATCGCCATGCAGAAGGCTCCTATGCAAGCAGGCCACAGTATGTGTGCGCTGCTGGCGGTTTTGGCGCCGCGCTCCATTGTGCCGTAATGTATCGGACCCATCTTGTAAGCGTGGTTGGAGAAATTGGTGCCAGAGCCGGCGTTGTAGAAAGAATATTCACCGCCAATGAGCAGTGAACTCTTATGATGGCTCACGGCAAACGGTCCGCAGAAGGCGGCGCATGACTCGCCGTTGTCCATGTGAGAGTTAGCGAAAAAGACGGAGTTCTCGGAAGTAAATCCGCGTCCGATGTGGCATGCCTCGCCGATGAAGGTGTCGTATATCTTTGCTCCGTCAACGATGGTTGCGCCAGCCTGTGCCACCACGTTCTCCATTATCACGTCGTCACCGATGTATATGCTTGCCTCAGGAGTGGGGGAGAGGGTGCAGTCAACCAGACGTGATGCTCCTGCCAGTTCGCTGTATTCGCCAATGTTCACGTTTGTCAGCTCGCGGCAGTCGGTGATGGTGACGCCGTTGCCTATTGTTGAGCATGGTACGCTATTGGCCTCTACGTGGGCAGCCACCATTTCCTTTATCTTTCCGAAAAGAGCCTTGTCCTCAGCATTGCGCACCATGAGGGCAGCCATTTGTGATGTCAGGCCGCTGTAGAGTATGAGGTTGCCGTCGCCGGCCTCGTTCTGTACGCTGATGGTGACGTTCTCGCCGAAGGTGGCGCCGTCGGTGGTGCGTATTATGCCGACGTTGCGTAAGGTAACTCCGCTGCCGATGTGTACCTCGCCCTCGAAGCCTACGTTATGAATACCTGCGGCCTCAAAGTCTTCCGCTACCATTACCAGCTGCCAGTTGTCGCTGTGACAACCCTGATCTTCCAACTGCTCAATCTCATACTGATTTAAATACCTGTAGTCCATGTTGTTGTTATTTTGGGTTTTTAATTTTCAATGTTCAATCTTCAATGTTATTCCAAAGGAAGTCGTTGTACGGATATTTCTGCACGTGCAGTTCCCTTACTCTTTTATATACCACCTCGCGGAACTCGTCGATGTTCTCTTTCTCCTTGGCCGATATGAACAGGCAGCCGTCGTTCAGCTTTGCCATCCATGTGCGCTTCAGCTCCTCCAGCGACACCTCGTTCTTCTTCACCGGCGTCAGGTCGTCCTCGTCCTTCTCGTTCCATGTGTAGGCATCAATTTTATTGAAGACTATCAGCGACGGCTTATCGGCGCATCCCAGATCGGCTAAGGTCTTCTCCACCACCTGTATCTGGTCTTCGAAGTCAGGGTGCGAGATATCTACAACGTGCAGCAGCAGGTCGGCCTCGCGGGTCTCGTCGAGGGTTGATTTGAATGAATCCACCAGGTCGGTGGGCAGCTTCCGGATAAAACCTACTGTGTCGGCAAGCAGGAAGGGTAGATTCTCTATCACTACCTTCCTCACCGTTGTGTCGAGGGTGGCAAACAACTTGTTCTCGGCAAATACCTCGCTCTTGGCAAGCATGTTCATGATGGTGCTCTTGCCTACGTTGGTATATCCCACCAGCGCCACCCTTATCAGTCGGCCTCTGTTCTTGCGCTGCGTCGTCTTCTGTTTGTCTATCTCTGCCAAACGCTCCTTCAGCAACGACATGCGGTGCAGGATGATACGACGGTCCATCTCCAGCTGTGTCTCACCCGGTCCGCGCAAGCCTACCGAGCCTTTTCCGCCACCGCTGCCCGAGCCACCGCCCTGACGCTCAAGGTGCGTCCACAGTCTCTGCAGGCGGGGCAGCATGTAACGGTACTGCGCCAGTTCCACCTGCGTCTTGGCGTTCGCCGTCTGGGCACGCATGGCAAAGATGTCGAGTATCAGACTCGTCCTGTCCAGAATTTTCACCTTCAACTCATGTTCTATGTTCCTTATCTGCTTTGCGCTCAGCTCGTCATCGAATATCACCATACCCACCAGCTGCGGTCCCTCGCCCTCTTCGGGGTAGTGCAGTTCCTCCTGCCATTCGTCGTAGGCCTTCTCCTGTGCCTCAATGTATTCGCGAATCTCCTGCAGCTTTCCGGAACCCACATACGTCACGCTCGACGGTCCGTTGACCCTCTGCGTGAATCGCTTTATGGTAACGGCACCCGCTGTGTCGGCCAGGAATTCCAGTTCGTCAAGGTATTCCTCTGTCTTCGCCTCGTCCTGCTGGGGAGTGATAAGACCCACCAGTACCGCCGTCTCCGTCTTAGCCTCTGATATGACAAATTCCCCCTGATGTGGAAAAATTCCGCCACAAAGCAGTGTAAAATGCGGGAAAATAAAAATATATTCCTAATTTTGCAGCGTTTAATTTCGCCTAAATGAAATATTTCACAAAGAATACAGCTGAAAATTCTTCCCTCAACACGGGCATATTCCATATATGTATGATTATCGCCATCCTCGTGTGCGGTTTTGCAGGCGAGGCCAGGGCAGAAAAGAAGAGTTTCCTGAAACGTGTCGAGGCCTATCTCGACTCGGGTGTTATCAAGGGCGTGGATTCCAACTATGTCGCCCTGCCCAAGAAACCGTGGGCGGTGGCGCTGAAGTCCGACATGGATATGCTGAACCTCAATGTCTCCTCCTACGATTATGATGATGATCATAACCTTTCGTCAACCAACAAAATAAAGATTAAGCCTCCCGTCAATGCCTCAATCGGCCTCTGGGCAGGCTATCGCGGTTCGGGCTTCGGCTACTCCCTGTCATTGTCAGACAACGGCGGGTTTAACTTCGGCTTAAGCATGGTTACGCCCAGATATGTCCTGAACTTCAAAATCAGCCGGTTCTCCTTCCGCAATGTTGAGAGTTCCTACATCTTCAACCTGACAGATGTCCATGAAACGAGCGAGGTGGATCTGGACGAGGAATTCATGAACATGTTCCTTAGCAGTCCCATGAAGATAGGTACTGTCATGATAGACGGATACTGGGTGTTCAACCGTAGGCGCTTCTCCATGCCTGCCGCCTACGACCAGTCAACCATCCAGCTGCGCTCTGCCGGATCGGTCATCGCAGGCCTCATGTATTACTACCAGAAGTACGACTACAACAGTCCGAAGAATTTCCTCTTCATCATAAACACTGATAACGTGGGGCTGATGAAGATATATCAGGGCAGCATCGGTCTGGGCTATACCTACAACTGGGTTCCGGTGCGGGGAATGGTGGTCAATGCCGTCATCATGCCCGTGCTGACACTCCTGAACAAGATAAAGGCGTCGCGTTATGAGATAATCCATCCCGATGACGATAGCCTTGACGGATACGATTATATTTCAGCCACCACCATGAACCATCTGGGCGACGAGCGTCATTACGGCGGCGTGCGTCTGGATGTCAACCTGAAACTGGCCATCTCCTACAACCTCAAGAACTGGTACTTCGGCGTAACAGGCCAAAGGCGCCATTTCCGCTCCGACTTCAACGATATAACCCTCAAACTTTCCAACTGGTCCGTAAACGCCTCTGTCGGCAGAAGATTTTAAGACGGTTGGTTACTTGGTTTACAACTCTCAGTATATAGATTTAAAATCTTCATCCTATGGAGGCAGAATCCTGAGCCTATACCCCGACTTTCGTAAAAGTATACTTCCAGTTCCGTAAAAGTATATTCTCAGCTCCGTAGAAGTATACTTTTAGATTTCTCGCCATATTGCTTTATGATTGCTAAGGAACGACTTTTCACGTCCACTGCCTCGCGAAACCGCCGCCCGCGCTGTTCTTTTTTGTTACTTTCCATATCTTTCATATTGTTTGGTTTTACATGTATATACAAAAAACAGGAACCGCGTAGTTTGCAGTCCCTGCCCCTAAGGTATTTGGTGAAAATCCCCCTCGCGGCATCTTCACAGACTCTGGCGAGGGGGCGTGTACACCTATGATTAACCTTTATCTACTAACACCATAGTGGTGGTAAGTTTTTTCTGCTTTTATCTGCCGAAATAGTTTGGCAGCGGATTTTGCGGTACCTGATAAATGGGAACGTTGGTGCCGAAGACCTTCTGGTAACTCTCGGGCAGGCCGGAGCGTTTCCACAGTTCGGTGACGATGGTGCCGTCGCCACGGTCGAAGAGCAGACGGAAGGTGTCGTTATCAACCCATTCTATCTTGCTCTCGCCGCCGTGCTGAACCAGGATGTTGTCGGACTTGTACGTAATGGGGCGCATGATGCAGTAGGCATACATCCGGCTTGCCACGAGCTCGTAGAAGTGCACATACACGTCTTTGTCGAATATCTGGTAGAGGTCCTGATGTCCTGGCATCAGCATGTCCATGCCGTCAACCTTGGTCAGTATGCCCACGCGGCGCCAGCAGCCGTAGAACTTGTTTGCACCAGGCTGCGCGGTGTTCATCTTCAGCAGGTCGATGACGCGCTGTATCTTTGGGCTTATCTTGTAGTCGGAACTGTAGAGCTCCGTGATGTACTGACCCATAGGCATGTACTCGTTGTTCATGATGGTGTTGTGCCAACGCAACTTGAAGCCCTTGCTGC
>CACYKA010000065.1 GCA_902774795.1 uncultured Prevotellaceae bacterium
ATGCCATCACTCCATATATCCGTGATGCGGACTCCGGAAGCCAGGAGAAGATGGAAACGCTGGTCATGAATGGGCTGAACATGATTGACGGAACCTATATGCCAGAAATCATCGGTTCTCAAATGGCATCTCCTTACCTGCAACTTGAATACGATGAATATGGCATCGGCTATACACCATTCTTCTACTGCACAGCAATGGTCCGCGATTTATTGAGAGTTGACATGCTTTCCATCGACGGCGTGACTCCCAGCAAAGAATCGCTGAGGGCAAACAAGTATCCGTTCGTGTCAAGCATATACGCTGCAGTCCGCAAGTCGGAAAGCCATGAGAGTATAGCGTACAAACTCTATAAGTTCCTCTTCACTAAGGAAGGTGCAGACATGATTGATGAGAGCGGGTATATAGCGATTAGACGATAACTACATTTTTATATGACCATGTTTTTCTTATATCATTCAATGTCAGTGCTTTGCCTTCTTCCCATATCTACATTTTTAGACTATAGTGTTCCCAAGTAGAAATATTCTTCGTAACTTTGCACGCGTAAACCATCTCATGATGAAGCAAGTAATATTATCGTTGATACTCCTATTGACATGGATGTCGTGTTCCAAGGACGATGCTGTCTTGGAACAGCTTGATAGCATTCTAAATGATTATCAGCTATATATTACCCAAAAGAATGAGAATCTGAATGAAATCTGAATGAACTGAAGGAGAAACTTAGCAAGTCTGAATCGGAAGAAGAAAAGTACAATACAAGTATGAATCTGTACCGAGCCTATCAGGACTTCTCACTTGACTCAGCACTTGTCTATATCAAGCAGTCGTTAGAACTGGCTAATAAACTTGGCGAGCAGGAACGCATTATTGATACCCATCTCAGCCTTGCCTTCCTCTATAACTATGTGGGCATGCACTATGAGGCATTGGAGATATTCAAGGAGCAAGATGTGACAGGGCACTCCGACTGGTTGCGGAGAAGTCATTTCTATCTGGGTACGAATGTGTATAGGAACTTATCCTTATACACTGTCGATAAAAAACAGAAGGCTTATTACCAACATCAGATGGAAATTTGCCGCGATTCAGCTATTGCCTATGCACCCGACGATGTTATTCTGCGGGCAGAGCGTTTAGAAGACCAGGGAAAAATACAGCAGGCAATAGCATTGCTTTCAGACAATCTGCCAGACGGTCTTACTACCCATGAGGCAGGATTGAGATACTTTATTCTTTCTGAGATGTACGAGAAACAACATCAGAACGGCGCTCAGGTAAAATATCTTGCACTGTCATCAATAGCCGGCATCAAAAATGCCGTGCGCGAGTACATCGCGCTACGCAAGCTGGCCGTTCTGCTGTATGAGCAAGGGGACATAGACAGAGCTTACACCTACATTCACCGTTGTATCGATGATGCCAAAGCCTGTAATGCGCGGATGAGGATGGTAGAAACGTCAACTTTCCTCTCTGTCATTGATTCTGCCGTAGTGAAGCAAAAACAAGATACAAGAAACGCCGCCATCTGGGCCGCAGTCGTCATCAGTCTGTTGTTACTATTGCTGGCTTTTGCGCTGATAGTGCTGCGCAGAAAGATACGAATGTTGCAGCACTCGGAGAATACCCAAAAGGATTTGAACAGTCAACTAAGCGATGCCAATAAAATCAAGGAAGAGTATATCACAAGGTTCATGCATCTCTGCCTTGACTACATCAATAAAATGGAGAACTATCGTGCCAACCTGAACAAAGTAGCCCGGAAACGCAATTTCGACGAGTTGTATGATACTATCCAGTCCACACGGTACATTAACAAGGAAGTAAATGAGTTTTACAACAGTTTTGACGAGGCTTTCCTTCACATCTACCCGAATTTCCTGAAAGATTTCAATGCTCTGTTACGTCCGGAGGCACAGGTAACGTTAAAGAAGAATGAGCGCCTAAACACAGAACTGCGCATTTATGCCCTGCTGAAGCTCGGCATATCCGACGGTACGAAAGTCCAGGAGTTTCTACGCTGTTCATCCTCCACGGTATATAATTACCGAACCAATATGCGAAACAAGGCTATCAACCGCGATTCTTTCGAGCAGGATGTGCTTGCCATCAAGTAGCCAAAAACGACCATCTCCCTCCATACATACTACATTTTTTCTTTTCACCGCAAACCACATCTTTCAAATTTTCAGCACGTTGCGGTTTCTTGAAGTCTCCAATCTTTCTCCATGTCGTTGCCTCTTATATTAAATAGGAGTAACTTTGCCGACAAATAACATTTTCAATTAGAGTTAATTTGAGTTATGCCAGTGTACCGATGCGGCATCAGGCACCAACGGCTAAGGCAACTACTACAGACGCGAGTCAGCAAGCCTACACATGGCGTTCTCCAAGGGAGTAAAAATGTTTACCTGCTTCATCAAAACAAAGATAGACATTGACCTGCGGAAACGCCATTTTGCTTGAAATCTCTATTTATAGATATTACAATAACGTTAAACAAAAAACAAAGTATGATGAAACAGGTACATTTAAAAATGCCTCTGAGGATGTTAGTCGCATTGTTCGGCTTGATCCTTTCAGCGAGTGCCCTGGGCCAGCAGATTACGGTCAAGGGGCATGTGGTGGATGCTACCGGAGAAGGAGTTATTGGTGCTACCGTCCGAGTCAATGGAACAGGCGGGACTGTGACCGACTTCGACGGAAACTTTACGTTACAGGCGAATCAGGGCGACAAGCTGACCGTCTCGTATGTGGGCTACAAGGATGCTACAGCTCTGGCCGCTCCCACGGTCACCATCCGCATGGAGGATGACACGGAGGCCCTGGAGGAAGTGGTAGTTATCGGCTATGGTCGTGTGAAGAAAAACGACCTGACAGGTTCCGTGACAGCCCTCGGTGCTGACAAACTGGTAAAGGGAGCCGTGACATCGGCCACCGATATGCTCGTCGGTCAGGCTGCGGGTGTCAGCGTGATTACCGACGGTGGTGCTCCTGGTGGCGGCGCAACAATCCGCATCCGTGGCGGCTCGTCGATGTCAGCCTCTAACAATCCGCTCGTCGTAATTGACGGCGTGCCTGTGGACGATGGCGACATAAGCGGTATGCGCAATCCGCTGGCAACCGTTCACCCCAACGACATCGAGACCTTTACGATCCTGAAGGATGCCTCGGCTACGGCCATCTATGGTAGCCGTGCCTCAAATGGTGTAATCATCATCACTACAAAGAAAGGTCAGGCTGGCAAGGTGAAGGTGGGTTACAGTGGAAACGTGAAGATCAGCACCCGTGCCAACGACGTGGATGTGATGTCGGCAGAGAGTTTCAAGCAGTTTGTCAACAATAGGTTTGGCGCAGGCAGTCCGCAAGTGGCCGCCATCGGAACGAATAACACTGACTGGCAGAAGGAAATCTATCGTACGGCAGTCAGTACCGACCATAACATAAACGTATCAGGTGCTCTGAAGAATATGCCCTACCGCGTCTCTGTAGGCTACACCAATGAGAACGGTATCATCAAGACCTCAAAAATGGACCGTCTGACGGGTGCCCTGAGCCTCAATCCACAACTTTTC
>CACYKA010000066.1 GCA_902774795.1 uncultured Prevotellaceae bacterium
ATCGCCATCAGTACCGCCGTATCAATGGGTTTCAGCCCAATACCATTGGCAGTAGGCCTTGCCCTGTCATCGTCACTCGGCTTCATGATGCCTGTCTCCACACCGCCAAATGCAATCGTATATGCATCGGGCTACATACCCATAACAAAGATGATAAAGTCAGGCTTCTTCATCGACCTCGTCGGCATCCTTCTGGTAACCATCCCCGTCGTGATGCTCCTCGTAAAGTTCGTGATGGGAGTGTGATGGGGAAAAAGTTTTACTTTGCACTCGAAAAGTTCATACAAGGACTAACCAAATAATTGCTCTATCATGCTTAAGGAATATTTAGAACGGGCGGGATATTATTTCAATCTGAAGCCTAACATGGAGGAAGAGGAGGCTATTGTAGCCCAGATTTCAGAGGAGGTGAGTTTTAAGGGAGCCAACCTATGGGTGCTTATCTTTGCCATCTTCATTGCTTCGCTTGGACTGAACGTCAACTCTACGGCTGTTATTATAGGCGCCATGCTTATATCTCCACTTATGGGTCCAATCGTTGGCATGGGACTGGCTGTGGGTACGAACGACCTGGACCTGCTGAAACGTGCACTGAAGAATTTTGGAGTAGCCACGCTCATCAGTGTGCTTACGGCGACTATTTATTTTCTGATTACTCCTATCAGCGAGGCTCAGTCGGAGCTGCTGGCCCGCACGTCACCATCGCTGTACGATGTTCTAATAGCCTTCTGCGGTGGTGCTGCGGGTATCATAGCAGTTTGCACAGGAGGCAAGGGAAATGTCATCCCGGGTGTGGCTATTGCCACTGCCCTGATGCCACCACT
This sequence comes from uncultured Prevotellaceae bacterium, assembly GCA_902774795.1. Lineage (GTDB taxonomy): Bacteria > Bacteroidota > Bacteroidia > Bacteroidales > Bacteroidaceae > Prevotella. Next base: position 825 of record CACYKA010000066.1, read on the forward strand.
CTGCACCGCCGGCTTCGGTATAGCCACAGGCCATCTGTTGTACTTCCTCGGCGCCTTCTACCTGTTTTTCATCAACACCGTCTTCATAGCTCTTGCCACATACTGCGGCGTGCGTCTGATGAATTTCAAGAAGCAAGAGCACAAGAATACAGTCAAGGCGCGACGCATACTTACAGGTATCGTAATAGTTACCATGCTTCCGGCCATCTTCCTGACGCTCAACATCGTGCGGCAGAGTATCTTCGAGAACAATGTGCGCAGATTCATCAAGGCCGAACTGACACAGCGCGGCACACACATCATATCGAGCGACATAGACGAGGACAGCCTGAAACTGCGCATTGTTGCCGTAGGACGTGAGATAAGCAGTGAGAAACAGGCTGAGGCCGAACGCCACATGGCAGGATATGGATTGGAAGACTTTAGCTTGCGCATCATACAGGGCTCACAGAGTGACGATGTGCTGATGCTCAACGAAAAACTGACGAACCTCACTTCTACCAATATGGTAGAACAGCAGAAGGTGGCTGATTTATCGAACGAGAACACACTCCTGAACAAACAGCTGTACGAATACAGGCGCTATGAAACCATTGCCAACGACATCCGCCCGGAAATGGCCACGCTATTCCCAAAGGTAAGCAGATTCTCAATAGCAAGGGTTATAGAGTTCAGTTGCGACTCCACCGAAAGCAGTTCTTTCGTATCAGCGGTTATACAGCCACATGATGGCATGCAACTCTCAAAAGATGAAACCCAAAAACTGCATGACTGGCTGAAGACCCGAGTAAAGACCGACAGCCTCGTTGTGATACAAAAGGAGAGCAGCTATTAAAATATAAAATGAAACGAGAAGTGACTGTCTTCACTTCTCGTTTCGTTTGTCAATGAATTTATAGCTGGAGAACCGGGCTTTGGGGAATTGGAAGAGGCTGTCGTCAAGGTCACCGGAACGGAAATTAGAGACATCAATGTTTGCCCAAAGAAAGGCGACCTTAATTTTCAGATGCTTGGGAGCGCGAGTGTGCTTGTCGAGCAGCACGCGGGCTTCCTTTACGCCGTCAACGCCTTTCTTAGCTTTCAGAGTAATAACATAGCCGTCATTCTCGCTGGCGATGCTATAGTTATAGTCGTCGGGTCTAAACTTGAACTTATCCTCGTACTTACTCTTCTTTTTGGAAGAAGCTTTGTATATCTCAACAGTTTTCTTCTTCTCCTTGGTATAATATGCAGTGACACCGTCATTCCACCCCAGACTATTCTTTGAGACAAACCGGCTTTTCTTGCCTTTATACCACACAGTGCCTTCTGTCTTATACAGTCCAGCGATATTTACGCGATAATGCATGGTTGCGCCTCCCTCACTGAATGCACGATTATATGTTTCAAGAAACATGTGCTTTGCCTGACGGGCATTGGGAGTGTCCTGAGCAATGACGCAGACACTTATTGCCAACATGGCAAAGATAAGTATTATTTTTGCTTTCATCATTATAAATTACGTATTTTCCACTCTTTGGGATAGAGGTTATTGGCACGGGTACCAATATTCTTGACAAAGCCGAGTGGAAGCTTTTCGTATGTTACGACAACATAACCTCGCGGGGTATCCGGAGGTAGCACAAGGGCTTCACGGCGGAGATAGCGCAGGGCTTCTTCGCGGGTAAGCTCGACACGAGGGAGTGAAGATGGAAGATGGAAGATGGAAGATGGAAGATGGCTGATGGCTGATGGAAGATGGAAGATGGAAGATGCTTCTTCCTTGTTTCCCACGATGTCGAACAGCGGACTGCGGAGGATTCTGAGGGCCTTGGGATTTGGTTTGGTCTTTATAATTTCGTTGGAAGTCTTACGAAGGACGGCCATAAACAGACCCTCTCCCCTATCAACGCCAGGAATGAAGCGTTTGACTGGCATGAGGATTTCTGCCCCGAGGTTATCTATAATCCACTCTATGTTTTCCTCGTCTTCGTGGCGATTGAATGTGCATGTGGAATAGATAAGTATGCCACCCGGTTTCAAGCACGGCCATATATCGCTGACGATACTGCGCTGCAGCTGCTGACATTTCATAACATTCTGCACACTCCACTCCTTTATAGTAGCAGGGTCTCACGAGGGTAGTTGTTGGTTACAACGACATGTGGATGACCCTGCTTCTGCATATTCTCCAGGAGGATATTGGCACGCTTATGGTCAGGCTCATTGGAATAGAGCATGGTCTCGTCAGGAATAGCGGCCCTTAGCAACGTGGATTTACCGCCAGGAGCGGCGCAAAGATCAAGGACGGAGGAAATTGACAATTGACAATTGACAATTGACAATTGACGGAGAACTTCATCGAGGTACATTGAAGAGGCTTCCTGAACGTAGTATGCCCCAGCATGGAAAAGCGGGTCGAGAGTAAAATTGGGTCGCTCGCTGAGGTAATAGGCATTACGACAGTGAGGGACAGGAGATGTTAGAGGGAAGATGTAAGATGTATGATGTAAGACAGGCTTGAAGGGGTTGAGGCGAATGGATACGGGGGCAGGCTCTTCAAAGGATTGAAGATACTTCTGCCACACCTCTTCACCGAATAGTTCACGGGTATAGGTGACGAATTCCTTTGGAAGTGAAGAGTGAAGAGTGAAGAGTGAAGAGTTATCCATAAACCGTAAACTGTAAACCGTAAACCGTAAACTTTTTAAAAATCAAAATAGAACTCATCTTCTGACTTCGTCTCTTCTACCTTCGGCTTGCGCGGCTTAGGCAGATTCTTAAGGTTACCTTTTTCGTCAAACATATTATAGGTTGTGCGAAGCACCTTGAACTCCGTACGTCTGTTCAGAGCATGCGCCGTCTCCTGCTCAGCAGGTTTCAGATTGTTTATGAATTCCTCTGTCAGCACATCGCCTTCATTAAGCCAAGGATAGTGGTCAGCAACTTTTCTACGTATGCGCTTCGGATTCTCCTCACCATATCCCACCGGAGTTAAGCGGTCGGGAGCGATGCCCTTGCTAATAAGATAGTTCACAACAGACTCGGCACGCTGCTGGGAGAGTTTCTGGTTGAACTCATTGGAGCCTCTGAAGTCGGTATGCGCAGACAACTCAATAGTAATGTTGGGATTGTCGTTGAGCATAGTAACAAGCGAATCAAGAGCCGCAGCGCTGGAGGGCAGCAGACGCGCCTTACCAAACTCATAGAAAATATTGTCGATGAGCACAGGAACGGAAATATTCGCCAGCGGGAACTGCAGTTCATATATCTCTGACTCCTGTACATCTTTTGGAATTTTTATCTCCTCCTTATGATTAAGGAAGCCATTGCAGGTGCCAAGAAGGACATATTC
>CACYKA010000067.1 GCA_902774795.1 uncultured Prevotellaceae bacterium
GCACAGACATGTGCCGTGGCCGATGCCTATGCTACGGCATTCATGGTACTGGGCAGCGAAAAAGCAAAGGAGATTCTTAAGAAGCATCCTGAGTTGCAGGCATATCTAATTTTATCCGACAACAGCGTATGGCAATCGAAATAAATCAGATAGAAGGGATAGAAGGAACAGAAACCAGGCGCGAGTCCAAACTGAAGGAGATGCCGCTGTTCATGGGTCTTTCGAAGAAGGACCTTGAGGATGTGACCAAGCACACCCACTACAACCGCAAGCACTACAAGAAGGGTGCTACGATTATCACCGAAGGCAAGCCATGTACTTCCCTGTTCGTCGTCACCAGCGGTTGGGTGCGTGCCATAACAGAGAACGACAACAACGCCTACCGCATGGAAGAGACCATGCAGGCATCGATAATTATTGAGCCCGAAAAGCTCTTTGGCATAACGACGACATACCACTCCTCATACATCGCACATACCACGTGTGAAGTGCTTGAGGTGACAAAGGAGGAGGTGATGAAACTTATTGAGCAATACCTCATAGTACGCCTCAACCTGCTCAACATCATCTGCCGCAAGACGCAGCATCTGGAGCATATTCCCTGGATGCCATGCGCCAACGACACAACATCGGCGATAGTGGCATTCATCAGACGCCACGTGTATTATCCTGCCGGCAAGAAGATACTATACATCAAAATGACACAACTGGCGAAGGAACTGGGATACAGCAGGCTGGAGATATCCAACGCCCTCAACGCCCTGTCCGACGCTGAACGCATAATACTCAAAAGGGGAATCATCGAAATACCCGCATTGCAATTACTATGACAAATCCGTTTTTCGAGAAATATACCACGCCGCATGAGACGGCGCCATTCAACAAGATAAAGCTGGAACATTTCGAGCCTGCCTTCATGGAGGGCATGAAACGTGACAAGGAAGAGATAGAGCTCATCATCAACAACCCTGATGAGCCCACCTTCGACAATACCATCATTGCAACGCAGCTGGCAGACAAGGAGGATTATTTCTCTCTCAGCGACAAGGTGTCATCGGTATTCTTCAACCTGCTGTCAGCAGAAACCAACGACAAGATGGAGGAACTGTCGCAGAAGATGCAGCCGATTCTTACGAAACACGAGAACGATATCTCCCTCAATCCGAAGCTTTTTGCAAGGGTTAAGGCCGTCTATGACAAATATCACAGCGACGATGCCAAGCCAGAAAGAGAACTGACGCCAGAGGAAGCAACACTCCTGAAGGTTACCTACGAAGGATTTGTCAGGTCAGGTGCGCTGCTCGATGAAGCAGGCAAGGACAAACTGCGCTCACTTACCGAGGAAGCAGGTCTGCTGTCGCTGCAATTCTCACAGAATCTGCTGAAGGAGACTAAGGCATACACCCTTCACATCACAGACGAGAAAGACCTTGCAGGACTTCCAGAGACGCAGATAACAGCCGCCCGCGAGGCAGCCAAGGAGCGCGACCTCGACGGATGGGTAATAACACTCGACAGTCCTTCTTATGGTCCATTCATGCAGTATGCAGAAAACAGGCAGTTGCGCCACGACATATTCATGGCTCGCAACACGATGTGCATCAACGACAATGCACCTATCTGCCAGAGACTTGTAAATATCCGCAGAGAACTGGCACAGCTGCTGGGTTACGAGACATACGCCGACTTTGTACTGAGCAAGCGTATGGCCTCCGACAAGGAGACAGTATATAAACTGCTCCACGACCTGATAGATGCCTATAAGCCTACCGCCGTAAAGGAAAGGGAGGAACTGTATGCAAAAGCCAGGCAGATAGAAGGTGATGACTTCAAGATGGAGCCTTGGGATGCAGCATACTATTCACACAAGCTGCAACTGGAGAAATACAATGTCGATTCCGAGATGTGCCGTCCATATCTGGAACTCTCAAAAGTTATCAACGGCGTATTCGGATTAGCCACAAGGCTTTACGGCATAACTTTCCGCGAGAACAAGGATATCCCAGTCTATCATAAAGACGTTAAGGCCTATGAGGTCTTCGACAAGAACGGCAGTTTCCTGGCTGTCTTCTATGCCGACTTCCATCCCCGCAAGGGTAAGCAGGGCGGCGCCTGGATGACAGAATACAAAGGGCAGTGCATCACCCTCAAGGGAGTCAACGAGCGCCCTCACGTCAGCGTGGTGATGAATTTCACCAAGCCGACAAAGCAGAAGCCAGCGCTTCTGACCTTGGGAGAGGTTGAGACATTCCTGCACGAATTCGGGCACTCTTTGCACGGCATGTTTGCCAACACCCGCTTTGAGTCGCTGTCAGGAACAAATGTATGGTGGGATTTTGTCGAGCTGCCTTCACAGTTTATGGAGAACTTTGCCCTTGAGAAGGAGTTCCTTCATACCTTCGCTTTCCACTACAAGACTGGTGAGCAGATGCCTGACGACCTCATCGACCGCCTCATTGCAGGCAGGAACTATATGTGTGCTTCCGGATGTCTGAGGCAGGTCAGCTTCGGCCTTCTCGATATGGCCTACTACACCCAGAAGGAAGAGTTCACAAGCGACATCATCCCATTCGAGAAAGAAGCGTGGAAAGAAGCCATCATCGACAAGCAGCTGCCCAATACCTGTATGACGGTGCAGTTCTCGCATATCATGGCAGGCGGTTACTCCGCAGGCTACTACAGCTACAAGTGGGCAGAAGTGTTGGATGCCGACGCCTTTGCGGTATTCAAGAAGGAGGGCATCTTCAATCCTGATACGGCACAGCGCTTCAGGGACTGCATCCTCTCAAAAGGCGGAACAGAGCATCCTGCTACGCTCTACAGGCGTTTCAAGGGTTCCGACCCGACTATCGACGCACTTCTCGAACGCAACGGAATAGTAAATCCATCAAATAAACAGACACTTCTCGACCAGCGCTACCT
>CACYKA010000068.1 GCA_902774795.1 uncultured Prevotellaceae bacterium
TGCTGCTCATCCAGCCCTTCGTAACAGCGATGGCCTTGGGCGCACAAAGGCCAATCATCATCCAGTAGTCCTCAGCGGCCACCAGCTGCCACGTGCCTCGCATCAGGTGCAGACGGATAATCCTCCCACTGTCGAAAGCCTGTTTGAATGCCTTCGCCGACGGCCTGCGCGTCCGTATCTCCACAGCCCACCGCATCATGCGGTACTCCTGTGCCTGCATGGCACCCATGTAGCTGACCACCTCGGCAGGATCACTGAACTGAGGCGCAACCAGCTGTTGGCTGAGAAGTCGGATGGCTATCGGATTCATTTTTCTTTGGCTTTTTTGGCAAACTCAAACAGCTACAAGGGCAGTTGGCTGTAGCCGTCAGGATTCTTTTCGAGATAATCCTGGTGATACTCCTCGGCGGTATAGAAGTTCTGCAAAGGCAGTTTCTCTACATTCATTGTGCCGTTCATTAATTGTTCGCCTATTATCTTCATAATCGTATTGATTATTGATTGCACAAGTTATTTCTCTCGTAAAATTCCCATGTCACACAATGTATCGCCCCGCCTTTTCTGATAAGCGGCTTTGAATAGATAGGAATGATTTCCAAATCCGGAAACAGTCGTTCGAAGGTTTCGATGGCAGCGATGTCGTTCTCGCAATCGATATGTTCAGATAGGCAAGGAAGCAGGATGCCGCCAGGCACTTGCAGGTAATTGAGATAACACCACGAGTCCTTATCCTCCTTGCAATCAAATGACAGTTCCACGACCTCGAAATGCGCATCCAAAATCTTCCTCAACCTGTTATGGAACTGAGGAACATTATGCTTCCAGCAACCATTCAATAGTATTCTGTTCTCACCAAGGTCAGCCACCATTCCATCGGCATGACCATACGGATCCTCCATATCCCACGGAAGTAAGACGATGTCGGCACAGAGCGCGCCCCTTAGGCGCCGAATCAATTTATGCACGAGCCACTTGGGATTCTCGCTGAAAATCTTATCAGTCATGATGACCTTGTTACCACAGCGTACAAAATTGCCGCCGTCGAAGACGATATCCATGTCGGCCGGCGCAAATAGATTCAGTTCACGGCAAGCCTCTCCCTGCTCTGTGATGTATGGCAGCATTTTCTTGTCTTCAACTAAATAGTCCGGGCTGTACGTGTATCGTGCATACGTACCGGAATCAGACAGTCTCACCGGCATGTAGTCCCTACACCAATAGTCGTTCGTGTGTCGCAGCTCCCTGTGCTCCACATGCAGTTTTTCGAGCGCAGCTGCAATAGCTTTGGCAACTTCTGCTGTTTCCTTCGACTTCCTGAGCCATTCTGAAGTGCAGATAATCGGATTGCTCATAGTTGTTCTTCTCTCGTAAAACTCCACAAACGTTCGCATTTTACCTTATTGCCGTCTGCATCATACTGATATACATTCTGTCGCTTCTTCTCCGTAACGGAAAGGGATTGTTGTCTTGGCTTATCCTTCCACCTGACATCATTGCCGTTGCCCAAGGCAAATCCATTCAGCAGCGAATAGAGGTAGGTGGATTGTGTATTGAATCCATAATTGGAGGACTTCATGAACATTCCCCTTTCCTTATCCCATGTCAAGAACCACCCATCCTTGGTCTTCACTTCGTAAGAACGAATAAGCGCAGAGGCCCGATACTTCCCCACCTCACTCTCAAAGGCAATGTCAAAGCCAGAGGCGTGAGCATGCAGTGTCATAAGCGGGAAGTACGGCACCGTATCCAAGTCCCGGCCATTGCGATGATAAACGATTGGGTCATGTACCCCGTCTGCCTTCTCGCTGTGAAAATAGAACTCCACGGTTCGGATATAGACTTCGTAATCATCACGCACCTGGATATAACCTCCATAAAGGAGCGAAGGAGCAAGTTCCCTGAACATCTGCTGAAGTTCAGGTTCATTGGAAGCACCGTGAAATTCGGATAAAACGTCTTTTAGATTCATGATATGGAAGTATTGTCAATAACAGATTGCCTCGTAGGATTCTCCGATTTTGCTAAAATGGTCTTTAATTACTTCTGCCATGCCACGCAGTAGTTCATCGCTATGTTGGCTTAATTGTCTGGTATGTATTACAAGTCGCCTGCGGTCGGAACTATGATGTGTGTAAAAGCACATCCCTGTAGGACTTTGATGTTTTCCGTCTGGTAAATCAAAGGTGACATCGAAAGTGTTATCAATTTGTCTGTCGCCTTCAATGTTGTGGATATATGAGCCACAAGCAAGAATGATGACAGGGAATCCTTTAATGAAGTCTGATTCTTTTAATGTTTCTATTCGGAGTTTTCTATCATGGGCTTGTCGCAGACTGACGGTGTTATTGATTTCTGTGGTAAATGCGTCCATACAAAAGTCAGTATTCTCTGGGTCCATACATTTCTTTCCTTCGGGCCGAATGTAGTCAATCAACTTTTGATAAGCGTTCCAAGTCCTGTTTAGGATGGGGTTGCCGTTCTTGTCTTTTCTGTCTTTGTAAAAGCGACTTTGATGATACAATAAATGCAAATCGCCATTATTCAGACATGCCGTAATGTCATCAATATTCTTTTTGATGTGCTCGTCAGCATTCCCGCTCTGAGCAGGTTCTTGACCTATCAGGAGTATTTTGGCGTATGGGTTACCCAAACCGATATACTCATTCTTGTTCTTGCAAACATTAATATATGCTCTAAACAGGATTTCTCTTTCTTCTTTTATCATCATGGCCTTCATTGCTCTTTTGTTATTATTGTACCAGCACTGAACGGCTGGAGCTGCTCGCCCATCACGTCTTTCATTACCTCAAGCACATGGTCACCTGTGCAATGGCTGGTGTAGAACTGCGTTTCTGGATACATTGCTTTCAGCCTTTGAGCCAAGGCCTTTATCTCATCATCCGTCTCTTG
>CACYKA010000069.1 GCA_902774795.1 uncultured Prevotellaceae bacterium
ATATAGCATAGGAATGTGGGGAATGCCATTATGCTCAGCATGGAGTTGGCATTGTTCTTAAAGATGGTTTTCGGCAAGAACTCTCCCAAGAAAAGTACTATGATTGTCGAGAGTATTGTATCTCCCACCAGCCTTATTCCTCCCGGTTCGTTGAGGAAGATGGTGTTGTCAAGCAGGTACGCTATTCCTATGCCGTATATTACAAGGGCAATATTGTTGCCTACAAGCATCGTGGTGACGAAAGTACTCGGGTTTGAGTAGAAATACTCTACCATGCGGTGGTTCAGGTTGCTGTTGTCGCCTTTCATCTCGGCCAGCATCCTGTTGCTCGATACATAAGCTATCTCCATGCCTGAGAAGAAGGCAGAGAAAAGCAATGATATGAATATGTAGAATAAGTGTAGCTCCATTTATTATCGGTTTATCTTCGGCAATACCGGCTTTGCAGGGCTTCGCTTTACGTTTACGGTATAGTCTGCCGGTGTGTTTGCTGCTGTTGTTGTCGAATCTTCTTTGTCTTCCTCTCTTATGAAGTTGCCTTTGGTGTTTGTCACCTTGTAGTGTCTCATATTCTCGTCGCTCGTAAAATAGGCGCCTTCTATTTCGCGCTCCGGCGTTACGACGTGCGAGTAGAGATTGGAATATAGCTCATGCCTGTTCTGGTCCCACCACAGTTCTTCGCTCCAGAAGACCAGCCCGTCAACGGTCTTTACACGAACGTGGCCTATGAGGTGCCACAGTTTCTGCTGTGTGAAGTTGTATGCGGTGTCGGCCTGTATATAGGTCTCTACATGGAATTTCTCGTCAAACTGCTCCATGAAGATGCCTCTGGAGAAATACCAGCGCGGAGGATTCTTTGCCTCGTTCACCTCCCAGCGTTCAGCTACGATGCGGTATTTCATCACGCCGGAGTCGGAAATCAGCGTATTGATGCCGTATGACACCATTACCGATACCGAGTCTTCAGGATTGATGGCAGGTGCAGTGTGTTCTTTCTGCTCGGTGCATGCTGCAAGGGCAGAAAGAAGAATCAGTATTATGTATGCAGGGTAATGGGAGATGTTTATTCGAACTTCCATTTTGCGAACCAGCGTTCATTGAATGTCAGGCCCAGATTTATGCGAAACGTATTGTCGCGTATCATGCCTGTGGCATTGGTGTTCGTCCATTGCAGGCTAACGTTGAGCATGGAACGGTTGTTATAAGCGTTGATGATGGGCAGTCCTACGCCGGCACTCATCGATATTTCCCTCGGTCCCTTCTTGTCGTTGATGATGAGGTATGATGAGGCGTATCCCATACCGAAGCGATACCTTATCCTGTCGCCGAAGGAGCGTCCGCCGGCATTCTTGCAGAACTGTGCGCCGACGTTTATCTTGTGGCGGTTGTTGTATTCATCGGTGTCACCCATAGATCGTCCTGCGCCGTCGATGTATTTAACAGGCTTGATGGCTGACCAGTTCTGGTATGTATAGTCCATTGCTACGATCCACTTATCCAGATGCTTCCAAGATGCACCAAAGCCAATCTGCATCGGAATTCTCAGGGCGTCGTTGGCCTTGTATGTCGTTGAGTCATAAACGGCTGACTGCGTGTTGGCTGTGATGACCAGACATTTCGGACTGCTGCCCATCTTGTAGCCGGGCGTGAAGGTGAGGCCGAATGTCATGGCGTCTTTCTTGTTGAGGGGTAGGGTATAGTTCACACCGAAGTCGAGTTTTACGGTGCTGACAGTTGACTCATAGTATCTCAGGAGTGACTTTACGTAGGTGTCGGTATATGAGCTGGTCATTATCTGGTCCAGCGTGCCCCAGAAATAGTTTACGTTGGCACCGATTGAGAGTCTCTTGTTAATCGCCCATCCCGCACCGAGGTATAGTTGATGCAGGCCGCCGTCACCCTCGTTTTGGGTTGTCAGTGTTGTCTTGCTGGTGGTCTCAGGATACTGCACATAGTTGCTGATAATCTTCGATTTCGTCTGAAAGTCGTATCCCACGTTGCTGTACGGCACGATACCGAACGACATACCCACGTGCTTCACGAGTCTGAATGATGCAACGGCATATTCGAAGTTGGCATTCTTGGCATTGATGCTCTTCGTACCCATCGAGGTCGTCTCCTTGAAGTTAGAGTTCTGCATTGTCATTCCGACGTCGAAGATGAATGTCAGCGAGTCGATGGAAGAATAGCTGGCAGGGTTCAGGTAATTAACCTGTCCTCTTTCCCTCATACCTATTCCAACGCCGTTCATGCCACGGCTCATGCCTATTGACTGGTCGGCCAGTACGCCGAGACCATATTGTGAGTAGGGCGAATTAGTGCCGCTTTGGGCATGCGCCGACGGCATCAGAAGTGATGATGCCAGAATTAGGAGTGTTATAAGCGAAAAAACACTTTTTTTCATTATTTTGTGCTGTTTTTTGACTATTTGGCGCAAAAGTACAAAAAAAAAGCGTAAATTTGCACCGTGAAACGAATTATTTTACTTTTTAAGGTTTTTTTTATATGCTTCTGCTTCAATACAACCGCAAAGGCAGTGGCTTATGATTCCATTCAGGTATATCTTCTCACTTGCGAGCCGCACGATGAGATTTACAGTCTTTACGGGCATACCGCTATCCGTGTTGTGAATCCAAGTAACAATATGGACATTGTTGTGAACTATGGAGCGTTTGATTACACGTCGAAGAATTTTGTGCTTCGTTTTGTCTTCGGACTGAC
>CACYKA010000070.1 GCA_902774795.1 uncultured Prevotellaceae bacterium
TCAAGTAAAGATCTCCAAAATATCAATAATAGAGCCCCAATGGAACAAGCATATAACAAGGCAGTATCTCCAATTCATGTCCGGTACTTGTACGGTAGAAGTCCGGTATATGTTCGGTATAAAAGCGGACATGTACCGAACAAGTGCCAAACATATAGCGGACAACGATTGGAGGTACATAGGCGCTACGCAGGGGCTACTATATGGATAGAACGGAGGTATGCATAAGAAGTGTTAGAGAGTAGCATGAGATATGATAGAGAGTAGTATGAGAAGTGCTATAGGTTGGCATGAGATGTTTCGAAAAGAAGTATGAATAGTTTTTATAATCATTAAAATAAGAGGAAAAAACGATGAAGATGAAAGGTAATCCAGGATTGGGACTGACGATACCCAAAAGGGTACGTATTGCAGGAATGACTTTTTACATGCGTAACGGACAAGTGATTGGAAGAGAGTCAGAGACACATGAGAAACGTAGCAACACACTTCCACAGTTCGTGCAGCGGCAGAAGATGCGACACACGACGATGCTGTGGAAGATGTTACGCTTCTGCGACACAATGTTCACAGAGCGGCGCACGGCATATCAGAATTTCGCATCGTTGGCAAATCAGTTGCCTGTGGTATACGTACCTGATGACGGAACCATGAACCAGTCGTCATTCCTGATGCCGGGCATTCCGGTGAGCGACGGAGTACTGCCGATGATAAATTTGGAGTTGGGCGAGGTGGATGGCAGGCCTGCGCTGATAACCGACCTCAAGGTAAGTGACCGGATGCATCATGCCAAATTGCGGCTTTATACCGCAGTACAGGAGATGGAAAATGACATTCTTCCCCGCGTACGGTTCAGTATGCGCGAAGTGTCGTGGTGGGATATGACCGTAGTAGAAGACCATCTGGCACTCGTTGGCGAGGAGTTTGCCGACGATATGAAGGGGTGGGCTCTGGTAAAGGTGATGGACGACCGTTGTTCGCGGCAAACAATCGTAACCCGTTGCACTTTGTGTCAACGATACATGACAGAGGATGCCTTGGAAGTGGCTGCTGACAGCTACGGCGGGCTGACCGACACACCTTACCTGTCGCCACGTTGAACTATTTCGGTTGCAGGCTTTGGCGGTATTCGCTGGGGGACTGGCCGAGGTGCTTGGTGCAATAGCGGCTGAAATAACTCAATGAAGCAAAATTCATACGGTAGGCTATCTGGGTGAGCGACAGGCGTTCGTCTTCCAAATATTCTTTCAAAATGGGTATGGTATAACGATCTATATATGAGGTGACGCTGTGGCCTGTCACTCGTTTGATGGTGGCAGAAAGGTATTTGGGTGACACGTTAAGGCGTTCTGCATAGTAATTCACATTGCGTTCTGTACAACTAATACCCGTGGAGAGTAACGCCATGAGTTGTTTCACTATATAGGCTGTACGGTCTGTATGTGAATCGGTGGCTTCACGCTGGGCATGGGCCTCGAAGATGTCGTATATCAATGTAAGACAGAGGCTTCCCATGAGTTCATCATAGAACTGCAGATTATCATCGCCCATTCGTCCCTGAAGCCTGCGGAAGTCTTCAAGGATATGCGTTGCCTGTTCTTCCGTCAAAGGAACAACGGGGTCTTGATTGAGGGAGATGCTGCCCCCGATGCTGTAATTGTTCGAAGGCAGCAGGTTCTGCAGGAACTTATAATCGGCAGCGAACCATTCCACCTGCAAATCATCATGGGCAGCAAGGTTCTTCATCTTTGTAGGGTTGGGTATTACCACAAGGTCATTCTTCACGATGTGATAACATTTTTCGTTGAACACAAAGCTCCCCTCCCCTGCTGTGCAAAGGAGGTGCATGCAGGTATGGCGCAGCTCTTCCGAATTTGCCTCAGAAAAGTTTGTAGAATATTGAAAATCTAACTTCATATCGTTACCTTTTGGGTGCGAAGATACACATTATTTATCGAATAAACAAACGTGCAAAAAGTGAAATAATCGTATCGGAAAATATATGTAATTTTGCACCCGAGATTTAAACACCAAATATTTGAAGTTATGGAATATCCAAAAGGTTACGTTTTTGAATTGATGGCGAAGGGCGGCCCTACTGATGTCAGGGAGCCGTATTTCATGGAGGCCATAGAAGAGATGATGCGTGCACGTGTGTTGTGTGCTAAGGCTAATGCCAAGATGCCCGATGACCCCACTTACGTGGAGGAACTGGAAGAGCTGTTTGGACGCAAGCTGGACGATGTGAGAATCCTCACGCCTTTCATCTGTGACTTCGGCAACAGGGTGAAGATGGGTAAAGGTGTGTTTATCAACCACTCAGCAATACTCAGCGCATCAGGCGGTATAGAGTTCGAGGATGGCGTACAGGTTGCCCCTGGAGTAAGAATAGCGACTATCAACCACGACTTCAATGAGCGTCACACTAAATACACCTACGGCAAAGTGACCATCAAGAAGAATGCCTGGATAGGTATGAATGTTACGATATGTCCAGGTGTGACCATCGGCAAATACGCTGTAGTGGCAGCTGGTGCCGTAGTGACAAAAGACATTCCTGACTATGCCGTTGCAGGAGGTGTGCCGGCAAAGGTAATAAAGATGCAGAATCCGGAAGAACAAAAGGAGTGAATAATTTTTATAAGTATGAAATCATTAAACCATATTCTGGCATTGGCGCTGTGCATGCTGATGTCAACCGCATGCAGCGGCAACAAGCAACAAGAAAACAACTCAGAATCTAAAGGAATCATGAACAAGGACTCAAAGGCAATCGTAGTATTCTTCTCACATGCAGGAGATAACTACGCAGTAGGAAATATCGAGGTGGGCAACACGAAGATTGTGGCTGACTACATCACGGAACTGACTGGTGCAGAACAGTTTGAAATCGTTACCCATAAGTATGACGGAATGGCTTACAACCCACTCATAGAGCTGGCAAAGGAAGAGGCTAAGAAGGGCGAACTGCCAGAGTATGAGGGCGATGTGGATTTAAGCAAGTATGACGTTGTTTTCATCGGTGGTCCTGTGTGGTGGGGCACTTATCCGCAGGTGATGTTCACCTTCTTCAAGAAGCATGCCAACGACATGAAGGGCAAGACCGTCATTCCTTTCACCACCCACGAAGGCTCTGGTCTTGCTAACTGCGTGGAGGATGTAGAGAAAGCCTTCCCTGGTGCAAATGTCACAAAGGGCTTCAGCATCTATGGCCACGAGGTAAGGACAGAGAAAGTGAAAGTGGAGAAGTGGATTAGGAACATTGAACATTGAAGATTGAACATTGAAGATTATGGAGTACATAAAATTATCAAACGGAGTTGAGATGCTCGAGTCATAAGGAGAGAATGATACAGAATCACCTTCGACTTCACTTTGACAGACGATGATATGGCACAGATAGCCAAGATGAATCAGCATGATGCAGGCACCAGGAACTTCGGAGACCCGCAGTTTGTGAAGTATCTGATAAAGAATTACGGCTAATTACTTTTGTTACGATAACGATAGCCTGAAACTTGTAATCGGCTTTGCCGCTTTTCTTGCGCTCCGTAGGTGCTCAGGTGCGAAGCGAAATCCAAAGGCCAGAGGCCGACTAAAAGAAACATGAAACTAAAAAAAATTCCAAAAGCTATTGCCTTTGGGATTTTTTTTGTATCTTTGCCGACGGAAACTTAAACACTATGAAACTGAAGAAACGTAAAATCAAGTATGCAGCCATATTCTTCATCTGCTGGTTTGCCCTGTTGGTATTTCTGGTGGATGGAGTCCTGAAATTCCAAACATTGGTGGACTACTTCGGCTCCTACGCATTGGTGGAGGTGGCATTATTGCTTATTGTCCTCCTCCCTACCCTGACGGTTTATAAACTAACAAAAGAACGATAAAGAACAATGACAATACAAGAATTTCGTGATTACATGGCATCGGGCAAACCCGTCGTTGGTGGTGGTGATGTCCACATGATGTTTCATCAGCTGTCGCAGGAGGCACTGAAGATTACAGCAGAGATTAACGGCAGGTATCATACTCCAGAGCAGTTGCACGATTTGCTGAAACAACTTTGGGGGCGTGAGGTTCCCAAGACGGTAGGTATGTTTCCTCCATTCCATACCGATTGCGGCAAGAATACCGTCGTTGGTGAACGAGTGTTCATCAACATGGGCTGCAAGTTCCAGGATCAGGGCGGCATCACCATCGACGATGGCGCACTCATAGGTCACAACGTCGTGCTGGCTACCATCAACCATGATCTCAATCCAGCCAACCGCCAGAGTATGAGCTATGCCCCTATCCACATCGGCAAGAATGTCTGGATTGGAGCCAATGCCACCGTTCTTGCTGGTGTCACTATCGGCGATGGAGCCGTAGTAGCTGCTGGTGCAGTGGTGACCAAAGACGTAGAACCGAATACGATTGTTGGTGGCGTTCCAGCCAAAGTGATAAAAAAGATAGAGATAAAAGACAGATAAATCGGAATTTATGGAAGAAGTATTCAAGACCTCAGTAATAGAAGCATTGCAGTATTATGTTTATTGCCTCGTAGATCCGAGAACCAATAGGATA
>CACYKA010000071.1 GCA_902774795.1 uncultured Prevotellaceae bacterium
GTAAACTGTCAATTTTGACGTTCAGGCTTGAAAACCACCTTTTTAGGTAGTTTTTGCCACCTGACGCGTCTAAACCTAATTATAATTTATTGTTTTTTAATACCGATGGTCATCGGTAACATGTTCTCGTAGTCGGTTCTTCCCTGCATAATTGCCTTGAAGAATTGCTTAAAATATTCCAGTGTTGATATGCCACACATCTTACACGTTTGAATAAAAGTGTGGTAAATAACTGATATTTCTACCCCCGCATGACTACCAAAAGTCAGCGAGTTTTTGCGCTCTACAGTTAGAGTGCGTAATGATCGTTCTGCAAGTGAGTTGTCTATACAATATCGTCCGTCTTTCAGATACAGGACGAGCTGATCCCAGAAACTGTTTATGTAATTTAGCGCTTTCTGCATCAGGTTTCCTTTCATGCCAATACCATCCGCCAAGAGTTTGTCTAACCGCTGCCTTATCCGATGTATAATACCAGAGGTCAGCTTCCCTTGTCGTTCCTGTTGGATCTCCTTTGGAGACAGATGCCTTAATCGATACTGTTCTTCCAAGTCATACAGCCTACCAATATTCGTAATAAAGAACCTTGCATCCTCATCTTTTCCCTGCTCAAGAGCGTATTGGAATTTCGCCCTAGCATGAGCAAAACAACATATGTGGTCTACATCTACTAGTTCCTTGTCGATAAACATATAAACATTGAAGCCATCCGACTGGAGTGCGTCGATCTCCGTATTTCCAAGGAAATCTCGAAGAACCTGGCGGCCGCGACTTCCGTTGTCATAGAAATAGACGGCAACTTTAGCTTCTTTGTTTACCATACACCAGATATACTTCTTGCCATATTTACCAGCCACCTTCACTCTGCACCAGGTTTCATCACAGTTTACAACTGCGCCCTTGGCCAGCAGCTTCTCCTTCAGTATGGGAAGTACCTTCTTAAGATGGTCTGAGCCCTTAACAAACCAGTTGTATACAGTGTTGCGACACACTGTCATATTGTTGTTGAAGAGGCGATCCATCTCACGGTATATTGGGGTATTCATATGATACTTGTTGAACACAAGATTGGCCAGTAATGAGCTTGATGCATGAGTACCGGGGAACTGGTCGATTACAGATGGTTCTTCTGATTTGGGAAAATACCCCTTCTGCATATCGCCATTCTTATCTTTGTAGATGATTATCTCATAGTCGTGCTGCACGATATAAGATACCTGATCGTAAGAAGACTTGTATTCGCTTCTGATATATGTTGCACCTTCGGGAAGAAGATTCCTGTCTGACTCATGCACGATACGGTTATCTGCAAACATCGTCTGATACTTCATTCCCTTGCGATACTCGAAGCTTTTCTGGGTCTGCTCAGTTGACTCTGTTTCTTCTGCTGGAGTTACGTCGGCTTGTGAGTTTGAGGTCATAGTAGCGCCATTAGTTCCGTCGAAATCATCCTTGTCTTTCTCTCGGTCCTGTACAGGTGCAGCCTTCTTCTTGGTGCCCTTCTGACTCTTGGATCCAAAGCGGACTTTGTTGTTCACGGATATCATGGACATCAAGTCGTCGATTTTCTGGAGAAGAGCAGCTTTCTCGTTAGATGAATCAGCCAGCTGTTTAGACAACAGATTCACAGATTTCATCAGGCTATTTCTTGTCTCTCTAAGCTCTCTAACCATATCCTTCAGTTCTTGGTTCTCCTGGGCACGTTCTTCCTCTCGCTTAACAAGGAAGTGTATCATCGAAATCAGCTGGTCTTTTTCCATAGAAGCGTACGGATCTTCCGCAGAGACTGGCACCATTTCCATCCCCTGCAGACGTTGCATCATCAGCACTCGCTTCAATAATTCGTCCTTCTCCATACCTTCTAATTACTCTACAAAGGTACGAAAAATTATTGAGATATGCAAGCTTTTTAACCATTTAATTTGATGATTATCAACGTTTTACACAAAGTTTAACACTTTGTTTTGCAGGTGTTTTATTTTATAGTAAGCTGCTTGATTACAGGTGATTCGAGCACTGCCACCAGGTCTTTCCAGTCGATGGAATAGACCGGTTTGTCCTCCACAAACTTCAGTTTCATAAACGTATATCCGTTGACAAATGTCTTCTGATGCACATAGTAGGCATTCTTCTCAAAATTCACCATCTTCACCGTTCTCTGGTTCTTCGACATGAAAATAAAAACGTCACCATTGTTGGTTTGCAGGTGGTGTTTGTGCTTTACTATCTGAAGTAATCTGTGAGCGCCACAGCGCATATCGTTAATATCGGGTACGAAGTAGAACTTCTTCAGTCCGGAGATGGTCAACATACCACCTCCAATCTCTCAATCAGATGCTTGAGCTCAGTGAAACTGATACCTGTCTTTGCTATCTTCATTCCATCTGGAAACTTGATGCTGATGGAGATCTTCTTGTTAATATTAGCCACCCGGTCAGTGGGGTACTTGAAGGGATGACTGACAGGATCATGAACTTTACTCTCCTCACTCACCTTCTCCGCCTCCGTCTGGATCTCCGCGTCCTCTGCCGGATTACCAGTCACTGTCACGGGATATATCCTCTTGTGCGTCTTGCGGTACCATTTGTCGAAAGTTGGGTAATCAACTCCGTGCTTTGTGCAGAATTCCTCTATCGAGATATTCTTCGGAAGGCCCTCAGCCTGGTACAAAAACCAAAGGCTCTCAAAATCTTTACTACT
>CACYKA010000072.1 GCA_902774795.1 uncultured Prevotellaceae bacterium
TTCCTTGGTGTCTTCGGTGGCAGAACCACCGAGTACACTGGCAGTCCAATTGCGCAGCCAGCCTTCCTCGTCGCCTGGCCCAATTATCTCTGGGTCCCACGCATAGTCCATGATAAACGATATTGGCATCTCCTTTGGTTTCAGGTCGCCCACGTTGATAATCCAGATGCGGTCTATGCCGCTCTTGTATGCAAGGTTCAGCTGTTCGCGGAGCTTTGGCACGGTGGTGGTATTTATCCATCGGTCATTCCATGGGCCGCCATTCATGTCGATATGGTAGTAGAGGCCGAGCCCGCCCTTGCGCTTGCGCTCTGCCTCGGTTCCCTTGCGGCGTATGTAGCCCCAGTTATTGTCGCAGAAGAGCAAGGTCACATCATCAGGCACTGTGAAGCCTGCATCATAGTAGCGCTGCACCTCCGTGAAGATAGCCCACAGCTGTGGTACGGCGTCAGGGCGTCCGTAGATGTCCTTGATAATCTTGTCCTTGTTTGTGGCATAGTCCCAAGGCCCTACCTTCTCCTTGCGGTTCAGGTATTCGCGGTGCGAACGCATCATAGGCTCATGGTGGCTTGTTCCCATCACAATGCCCATTTCATCGGCCAAACGGGGTGATTCTGGGTCATCCTCATTGAAAGCTGTCGCCCACATAGCAGGCCAGAAATAGTTGGCCTTCAGGCGCAGCAGGAGTTCGAAAATCTTCTCGTAGGCCTTGGAGTTAACGCCGCCGAAGTGCTTCTGGCACCACGTGCCGAATGAGGGCCATTCATCGTTGATGAATATGCCGCGATACTTCACTGCAGGCCAGTCGTAGTCGTAGCCGTCGTTGTAATAAAGCTCATCCTTATGAACTATAGGCGCATCTGCCATCCAATACCAGGGCGAGACGCCAATGCGGCGGGAAATCTCGTAGATGCCGAAGATGGTACCCCTTTTGTCGTTGCCTGCAATGACTAGGTTTCCGTCCACCACGTCGATGCAGTAGCCCTCCCAATGACCCTTGATTTTCTTTACGTCGAGTTTCTTCTGCTTGATAAGGCGGTCGATAGCCTTGCTCCTGCCGATAGTACCAGCAACTATGGAATTGTCAATTGTCAATTGTCCATTGTCAATTAGGCGCACAGCGCCACTAACGCCTGTCACTTTGCGCACGTCATCTGCTAGGTCTTTGGCAGCGCGAATCACACCTTTCCAGTCGTTCTCATCTACTACGATAGTTGCCGCCTTGCCGTCCTTGGCAATACAGAACTGCTTTGTCTGTGCCATGACTCCCAGCCATGCACACATCAGAATCGATAAAATTGTCAGTCGCTTCTTTGGAATTATGTCGTTTGCAGGGTTTTAGCAAAATTTGGGACAAAGGTACAAAAAAAAATGGTAAAAAAATTGAAGTGCAGTATTTTTTTCTTACAAATATAAAATATGGTAATATGGTTCAGGTATTGCACAATTCAAAGAAAAGTTGTAATTTTGCGCCTGATTATGACGACGACATTAATCATAGGACTGCTGATTCCGCTGCTAGGCACGATGCTTGGCTCAGCCTTTGTGTTCTTTATGCGTGACGAAATGTCGGCACGGTTGCAGAAGTCGCTGTTGGGCTTTGCTTCAGGCGTGATGGTAGCTGCATCGGTATGGTCGCTGCTGATTCCGGCGATGGAAATGAAGGTCGATAGCGGCGCATGGTCAGTATTACCTGCCGCTGTGGGATTCTTGCTTGGAATGGGCTTCTTGTTGCTCATTGACGAACTGACGCCGCACCTGCATCTCGGTACAGACAAGCCGGAGGGTATGCGCTCTAATCTATCCAGAACTGCGATGCTGGCTCTTGCCGTCACAATCCACAACCTGCCTGAGGGTATGGCTGTCGGCGTGGTGTTTGCTGGAGCAGAGAATGGAGTGGCGCATATCTCATTGGCAGGTGCCGTTGCCGTTTCATTGGGTATTGCCATCCAGAATATTCCCGAAGGAGCTATTATCTCAATGCCAATGCGTGCAGCAGGCAACAGCCGTTGTCGTTCGTTCCTGCTTGGCTCCTTGAGTGGAGCTGTCGAACCTATTGGAGCCGTTGCCGTCTTGTTGCTGGCCTCGATGCTGGTTCCTGTTCTCCCCTACATGCTTGCCTTTGCCGCAGGTGCCATGTTCTACGTTGTGGTCGAGGAACTTATCCCCGAAGCTTCCGAGGGTCAGCACTCCAATCTCAGCACCATCGGTTTCGCTATTGGCTTCGTCCTTATGATGGTTCTTGACGTAGTGATGGGGTAAGCGTTTTTTTCATACTCCAACTTCCGACGGTATTCCCCTGGTAAGTTATCTCACATTCATGGAAGACCTCATAGCCGTGCTTCTTGTACCACGACATATTCTCCTCCGAGTTCGTGAGTAGTACCACTTCCCTGCCTCCGTGCTGGAGTATGTAATCTTCCATATAATCAAGAGATTTGCTGCCGATGCCCGTACCCTGAAGCGACGGTTCTACTGTTATGGAACTGAGATACCAAACATCTTTCCCCACCTTCTGATAATCGTGACATGGTTTCTCTGCTGCTTCAGCCATTGCCAGATAGTCGTTCAGCCGACGGAAGTTTACATCGCGGTATACCATCAGCCAACCGTGCAGCAGATACTGAAAGAGTGACGGCTCCTTATAGTCAGGGGCGTTGAGCATCACCAGGGTTACTATTTTTCCGTCAACACGTGCAATCAGAAAGTGTGACCTGCCAAAGTTTGTCAGTCCAATCCTGTACAATACTGCCTTCAGCATCTTCAGACTCTCCCCTGGTCCTGGGAAGAAATTTGTGACATATCTGTAATCTTCGAAAGCCCGTGCCGCGAGTTCCGACGCCTCCCGTATCTCCCCACGCTTCATCAGTTCGAATGTAATATCCATTTTTCTAAATTGAAAATTGATAATTAAAACTATAACCTTTGCCTCCCCTTCAGGGGCTGGGAAATATTATCGCTGCAAAAGTAATAATTTTTTTATTCCTACAAACTTTTTTGTCGTAATATCTTCGCATTATTTGGAGAATTGTTTCTTTTTTCGTACTTTTGCGCAGTAAAATTAGAAAAAAGGAAATTATGTTTGATCATATCATTGTTTTTACTGCGTGGCCGATACTCACAGGCATCCTCATCGGCTACATTGCCAACCGCATTATGAGCGGTGAGGGCAAGGGATGCTGCATGAACCTGTTCGTCGGTATCATTGGCAGCTATGCCGGCACATTTATCAGTTATCTGCTGAACATAGAACTGCTGGGCAAGGGCTATCTTACCAACTTCGTCTTCTGCGTAGTTGGTGCAGTTACGGTCTTGTGGATTTGGAAGAAACTGTTCGACTGAGCATGCCGAAGATATTGTTTCTACACGGATTCTTTGCCAGTGGGCAGTGCGTACCGGCGGTTGCTTTACGCGATGCATTCGCAGGTCGAGCGGAGGTTATTACGCCCGATTTGCCAATGCACCCGAAAGAAGCGGTCAGTTTTATCAGAGAACTGATAAACCGTGAGAAGCCAGACCTTCTGATTGGAAACAGCTGTGGGGCGTTCTATGCTCAGATGGTGGCTCCCGTTGTGGGTATTCCGGCTTTGCTTGGCAATCCGCATTTCCGTATGACGGAGTTCCTGAAGCAGCGCATAGGTGAGCATCAGTATAAGTCGCCGCGAAAGGATGGCAACCAAAAGTTTGTCATTGATGAAGCCTTGATTGAGGAGTTTGCCGAAATGGAGGCTATTCAATTTAACAACTATCGTCCAGAATTTAAAGATCGCATCTGGGG
>CACYKA010000073.1 GCA_902774795.1 uncultured Prevotellaceae bacterium
TTCAGATAATAGGGATAGAGCAGATGAGTGCGGGCTTTCTTGCCAAACCGCTGATAGTCGAGGTATATCGGTCTTTTGTCGATTATGGCATGGAACAGGCCAGTGAAGAACTCACGGCCAAATACAGTATCAGACTCCTCGAACTCTACGACTGGCATATCAGCAGAGTTGAGGGTAACATCAAAACGAGAGCACAAATCTCTTATCCACTGCATCTGTGGCATACCATCGAAGCGGCTGAGTAATTCAAGAGCACCTTCTATTTC
The DNA here is from genome assembly GCA_902774795.1 of uncultured Prevotellaceae bacterium. Taxonomy (GTDB): domain Bacteria; phylum Bacteroidota; class Bacteroidia; order Bacteroidales; family Bacteroidaceae; genus Prevotella. The sequence goes on from CACYKA010000073.1 coordinate 267, forward strand.
CTTGATGTCATCATCTGTAAGGGATGTGGGAAAGATTGAAAAGCCAGCCTGTTCATATCGATAGCGGATGATACGCCTATCGAAAGTATCAGGGAAACTCTCGATGATAATATGCTTCTCATTAGCTATTTCAGTCATGTCTTTCAAGATTGTGTCCTTCGACGTGACAGGTGGGATGTCCCTGGCAGCAAGACGATTGTTAATCACTCGAAGGCATTCCTGAATGGACACACCCTTTCTTGATTGAAGAAGTCCGTCAAGAATACGGACGCGAAGATAAAAATTCTTAGTATTTGGCATAATATCTTTAAATAAAAAGTCAGATCCTTACCATTGCCACACAGCAGTATGAGTGGTAGACAGGTCAGTCCATGGCATTGGCAGACTTCATGACGCTTCAAGATACTTCAGCCTATCGAGCCGGTGTTGAGACGCTGCCGTCAGACAGGACTGGAACCGACATCTTTCATGCAAAGATAGCAAATTCTTACGACATGAGGAAATGGAAGGTGAAATAAACGCTGTATTGAGAGTAAAGAACGGGAAAAAACCTTTTGGGAAAGAGAAAATCGAGATATTTCTCGTGTTTCTTACTGTCACAGAAGGAGCATCAAGAAAAGCATCTAACGGCTCAGAAAGAGGGCCTGAAACTTGCATATCTCAGAAAAAATTAGTAACTTTGTAGGTAGAATCGGGCTTCTGGAGAGGCCCATGTTGAATCGTAAAAATCGAATGTGCTATGATCATATTTAGCTTTTTCTTCATGCTGTTCTACTCGATAACGCATGCCATCATATCGACGGTGACTTTCATAGTGAGGGGCATCTTCAAGGTGTTCGGTTTCATTCTAGGAGCCGGACACTGAACCGATTGCATGCCGTCGTATGCCACCGTATGCGAACGCATGCCATCGCATGCAAACGCAAGCCAATGTCAGCCAAAATCTGCCAAAACGACCTCAGTTTTTCTTTCCCAAAAAGTCAGAGTTCCATAAAGCTTTATTTATATATTATTTATTAAGCTTTATTTACGGAGGGCAAAAAGCTCCTGTTTATCGGCGTTCCCGAAGTTTAGTTGGGAGGTTTTTAGCAGAAGTTAGGAGGTTTTTAGGCGATACTTGGGAGGTTTTTAGCAAAGGAAATCCGAAGTTAGGAGGTTTTTAGGCACTGTCGGAAACAACCTGAAGTGAGACTAGTGGATATTGCGAAGTTAGGAGGTTTTTAGCACCATAGATGGCCAACAGGCGATTTGGAGGTTTCAAGAAAAAACTCTATCTTTGCATCGTCTTAGTTACGGATGACTTTAATTTGTGCTTTACTTTGATTTCGTAACAAGAGCCAGATGATCAGCAGCCGTTAGCAGCGGCCTGCCATCTGTCTGGTAGAAGCAAAGCATAAATGATGAACCCCGTAGCTACGGCAATAGCAAAAAACAATATGCCTCGGCAGAAAAATGATATAAACAGGCTGACTGAACTTGCCACGATACAGCATGAGAACGTCACCTGGAGTAACGACCTTATCAGTTCACCCATCTCCTGCAGCCTGCTGGAAAGGCGAGTGATGTACTTCATTACAGGCGTGGTGAAGCACAAGTTCTTGGAAAGTAACCTCAACGTACCTGCCAACTGGAAGGAGCTGTATTTCTATCTGACTGACCAAGACCTTGGAGTGATCGGTGGAAAAAAGAATATCAGATACACCTACGACGTACTGACGGCTTTGGGCATGAAGTTCTTCCCGATAACCTATCACAAGCAGAATGGGACATCTATCGTAGGAAGGATTCACTGGGTAGATTCTTTCTTCTATGACGAGGAACATAATATCTATGCCATCCGTATCTCACCAGAAATCATGCCGTTACTGATAAACCTGACCCAGAATTTTACATCGTTTGACATCGGAACGGCCATGAGGCTCAGGTCTAAATACACACAAAAGCTATATGAACTATGCTGCAAGTACGCTGGCGACTACAGATACAGTGATGGGCAGGAGGAAACAACCGGCATCGTCTATAAGAAGCGTGTAATACCCATAGAAATGGATTATTTCCGGGTGCTGTTCAACCTGAACGAAATCCGTGATAAGAAGACTGGAAAGATACTGCAGGAATCGTCCTACGAAAGCTTCAAGGACATCAGAAGCAACATCCTTCAGGTTGCCCAAAACGAGCTTTACGACCTTTTTATGTTCCATGCCTCCAACGTCTGGTTCGATTACCAGGCTGGGCCAAGGAAAGGAAAAGGAGGAAAGACATCATCCATCATCATCTACATCTACACACGGGAGAATCCCAAGGAAGGTATATGCAGGACGAAACTCTTGATCCATACGAACCACCATATGTAGAGAAAACCAAGAAGACGCCACAACAGAAGCTACATGCAAATGTCTTCTATGGTTCAGATAGGCAGGAAGACATTGTCATCTCACTTCTCTCTAAATATCTTAGTAAGCGTGAACTGACATACTATATGTCCGTCATTAACCGAGAAGCGAAAAGCTGTCCAGACACCTATACGCAGGTAATTCAGGTAATTCTTGAAAAGGAGAAACAACCAAAGTTCAGTAAGGCCAAGAAGCAATACAAGAGAAACAACATTATAGAATATGCCCTTCAGGAGAATCTGAAGGAATATGGTTGGTCTATAGAGCCACCAAAGAACTATAAGCAAATCTATAAGGAACAGGAACT
>CACYKA010000074.1 GCA_902774795.1 uncultured Prevotellaceae bacterium
TGTCATGCTTTACAGCAATAGGATGATGTTTCGTAAAATGGAGGACAACGATTCCCGTTGCATCCAACTCTCCTTGCGCTACAGATTCAATGTTACCCCATCGAAGTATAAGGGTACAGGTGCCGGTAATGCCGAGAAGAACCGACTGTAGCATGACTCCCATACATTAACAAGGACTACATTTTTATATGGTTACATTTATGTTATATTGTTCAATGACAGGGACTTATATGAATGAAACATCTCCATTTTCCGAGAATGGTATTACACGGCAGGAATATTCTTTGTAACTTTGCACGCGTAAAACAGCTGATGATGAAGCAAGTAATATTATCGTTGATACTCCTGTTAGCATGTCTGTCGTGCTCCAAAGACGATGCAGTCTTGGAACGGCTTGATGGTGTCATAAACGATTATCAGCAATATATTACTCAAAAGGAAGAGACACTGAATGACCTGAAGGGAAAGTTAAGGGAGGCCAAATCGGAAGAAGAAAGATATAATGCGTGCATGGACTTGTATCGAGCCTATCAAGACTTCTCTCTTGACTCGGCACTTGTCTATATCAAGCAGTCATTGGAGCTGGCCGAAAAACTTGGCGAGCAGGAGCGTATCATCGACACCCATCTCAGCCTTGCCTTCCTCTATAACTACGTAGGCATGCACTATGAGGCTTTGGAGATATTCAAGGAGCAGGACGTGACCGGGCGCTCCGACTGGTTGCGGAGAAGTCACTTCTACCTGGGTACGAATGTGTATCGGAATCTGTCTTTGTACACTGTCGACAAGAAACAGAAGGATTATTACCGTCAGCAGATGGAAATCTGCCGCGATTCGGCCATTGCATACGCTCCCGACGATGTTATCCTGCGGGCAGAACGTTTGGAAGACCAGGGAAAAATGCAACAGGCGATAGAACTGCTTTCCGAGAATCTGCCAGATGGCCTTACTACCCGCGAGGCCGGGCTGAAATACTATATCCTCTCTGAAATCTATGAAAGGCTACGGGTAGGCGCGTCAGCGGGAATGAAACAGCGTCAGCATGACAACCAGATAAAATACCTTGCCATGTCATCGATTGCCGGAATCAGGAATGCCGTACGGGAATATATCGCGCTCCGTAAACTGGCCGTCCTGCTTTATGAGCAAGGCGACATAGACAGGGCTTATACCTACATTCACCGCTGTATCGACGATGCCAAGGCCTGTAATGCGCGGATGAGGATGGTCGAGACGTCTGCTTTCCTGTCTGTCATTGACTCTGCCGTAGTGAAGCAGAAGCAAGATACAAGAAACGCTGCCATCTGGGCCGCTGTCGTCATCGGTCTGCTGTTGGTATTGTTGGCTTTCGTTCTGATAGTACTGCGCAGGAAAATGAACATGCTACAGCACTCGGAGAAGGAACTGATGCGAGTGAATAACCAGGTGACCGATACCAATGTGCAGTTGAGGGCTGCCAACAAGCAACTGAAAGATACCAACATGCAGCTGAAACAGTTGAACGAGCAGATACTGGAATCGGAAGAGGCCCAGAAAGTGTTGAACAGCCAACTGAGCGATGCCAACAAGATCAAGGAGGAGTATATCACAAGGTTCATGCACCTCTGCCTTGACTACATTAACAAAATGGAGAACTATCGTGCGCACTTGAATAAGGTAGCCCGGAAACGCAACTTCGACGAACTGTATGACACCATCCAGTCCACCCGCTACATCAATAAGGAGGTTAACGACTTCTACAACAGCTTCGACGAGGCATTCCTCCATATCTACCCGAATTTCCTGAGAGATTTCAACGTCCTGCTGCGTCCCGAGGCACAGGTAACGCTAAAGAAGAATGAGCGGCTGAACACGGAACTGCGCATCTATGCCCTGCTGAAGCTCGGCATCTCTGACAGTACCAAAGTGCAGGAGTTCCTGCGCTGTTCATCCTCCACGGTGTATAACTATCGCACCAATATGCGCAACAAGGCCATCAACCGCAATACCTTCGAGCAGGACGTGCTTGCCATCAGGTAACGAAAAGGTGGCATCTTCCTCCAGAAACTCTACTTATTTTCTTTTCGTCATAAACCGCAACCTACTACTTTTCAGCACGTTGCGGTTTTCTGTATTCTCCAATCTTTCTCCATGCCATTGCCTGTTATATTAAATAGGAGTATCTTTGCCGACAAATTACATTTTATTAGAGAAAAAAGTTAGTTTGTTGCTTACCGATGTGAATCAGAATCGCAACCAGGCACACACTACAGACGCGAGTCAGCAAGCCTACACATGGCGTTGGCCAAAGGAATAGAAATGTTTACCTGCTTCATCAAAACAAAGATAGACATTG
>CACYKA010000075.1 GCA_902774795.1 uncultured Prevotellaceae bacterium
ACAAAGGCGTTGAGATGGTCAGCAAGTGGCATGAGGTCGCCGTTTCTGAATGCATGTAATAAGGCGAGAGAGGCTATTTCTAATGTTTCGACATCGATATTGAGCTCCACAAAGGAGATGAGGAACAGCTGGACGCTTTGGTCCTTTATCTCTTCGCAGATGTTCAGCAGTTGCTCGTCGCTGTCTAAACAGTCAAGGAAGCGGTCTTGGATTTTTGAATCGATGTCTTTGATAGACAGAAGGCATCTGAAAGCCTGCTTTCTCAGCTGTATCAATGACGAAATAGGGATATAGGGGAAGAGCTCTAACGACTCGAACGGACAGAGCTCTTTTCTGTCGATGTCAAACTTCTGGCAGATTTCGTCATACGACTCGTTCATGTTTACAAGGCACTGGGCCAGTTCGCTTTCGTCTTTACTCAAGAGGTCGGAATTTATGTCGCCCTTCATCTTGTCCTTTGAAATAGGGGCGTAGAGTTGCTTGAGGACGCTCTCCTGCGAATCAATATATACTTCTGACCTGTTGTCGAAAGTGCTCAGAACGTAAAGGATGTCGGCATCTGTCGTATCACGGTAGTGAAGAATATCGGAGATGGCTTTCTCTTTGTTGTATGACGGATAGAACAATGGCAGGTGCTTTCGTATTTTTGAGAGGTTTCCGTAATTGCCTGCCTTACGTTCTTGCTCGATACGCTTTTTCAGTTTGACCATCGTCTCAGGCGAGGGCGAGTCATCCATTGCCGCACTGATATCTGTCTCAAAATCCTTGATTCCGGATTCGTATTCCGTACTCAGAAACCGTTCTGCCTCCTGGCAGCCAAGGGCCAGGGCTTTCTTATAGAAATAGCAGGCAAGGACGTGATTCTGTCTGACACCAATGCCGTTGGCATAAATCATGCCCAAATGCAAGAATGCCATAGGGTTCTTGCCGTCTCTGATGGCCAAGCGTGCTTCGTCGTATGTAGGTAAATGAGCTATCATAGTGCAAAAATACAAAAATTATTCTATATTTGGCTATTTTAGCCGAGCAAAAATAGGGAATTGCCGAAAATTTTGTCTATCTTTGCAACAAACTTCAACTCAAGAAAATAAAAGTTCAGGGATATGAATCTATTAGCCTACGCACCAGACGATTTTAAAGAGCACCTTAGAGTCTTAGACAATACGGCCAAGTTTAATAGTGCAAGAGTTCGTTGTGAACTGGGATTCAGCGCTAGCCATCAGCATTATGTGCTGACGGGCAATGAAGGTGTGGGAATACGTGCTGCGATTCAGGAAATCTATGAACGAGTGAAGAGCATCTATAAGATATCGGATTACGCTTATCATGATGCCTTGACGATGTATGATTTCAATGAGGGTTATGCCAGTTCTGTCTTGGAGGCCTGTAAGGACAATACGCTGATATGTATAGGAAATGCAGAGCGTCTGAATATGAAGGCTCACATAAACAATAGGACGGGTATAGAGGAGCTGTGCAGCAGGATGCCCAATATGACCAATAGCATCGTCGTCCTGTCAGGGAAGAACAACCAGTTGGTGGAGTTGGTGAAAGGCCATGAGAAGGCCAGGGAATGGTTTCCGTATATCTTTCGCTTCGAAGACCTTACACCTGATGCCTTGTATCAGTTTATGGTGGAGTATGTCAACAGCAAGAACTACATGCTTGACCCTTCTACAGAGGCTGTGCTGAAAGACTATCTGGATCATGCTTACAAGCTGCGAGGCTCGAATTTCAGGAATACTTGTTTCCTTGAGGAGATTTTTGACAGATACATCGTGCCGAACATGTCGGAGAGGGTGATGAAGTCAAGCCTGCCTCCAGAACAGCTGGACTTGGTAACAATAATGCCTGAGGACCTGCCGACAATCACTCATACTGATACGGAGAAGGCCATCCAGAAGCTGAAATCGCTGGTTGGCCTGGATGATATCAAAAAGCAGATTCTGGATCATACGGCCCTTGTCAAACTGAACAGTATAAGGGCAGCCAAGGGACTGCACAACAAGATGCCACCCATGCACATGGTGTTTACTGGTAATCCGGGTACGGGTAAGACAACTATTGCCAAGTATATTGGTGAGATATACCATAGTATTGGGGTGTTGTCGTCAGGCCATGTCGTCGTCACTGACCGTTCGAAATTGGTTGGCGAGTTTATCGGCGATGCGGAGAAGAATACCCTGAATGCGATTAACAGTGCGAGTGGTGGTGTGCTGTTTATAGATGAAGCATACAAT
>CACYKA010000076.1:0-2568 GCA_902774795.1 uncultured Prevotellaceae bacterium
GTGTGCCTTGCCGACATTGGTGATGAGGCCGCAGTCAGGCTCCACGATGTTCACCAGCGTCTTTATCTCGCCAGGGTGGTTGGCACCCATCTCGATAACTGCCAGATTATGCTCTTCCGTAAGCTGCAAGAGCGTCTTGGGAACTCCGATGTGGTTGTTGAAGTTGCCTTGGGTGTAGAGCACATTATATTTCTTTCCCAGCACTGTTGCCACCAGTTCCTTGGTCGTTGTCTTGCCATTGGTGCCTGTTATTCCGACGATGGGTGTGCCGAGAGCCTTACGATGCTCATTGGCGAGTTGCTGAAGTGTGGTCAGCACATCAGGAACGACGATATACCTGTCATCAGCAGCATATTCCGCTTCATCGATTACAGCATAGGCACAGCCTTTCTCAAGTGCTGAGGCAGCATAGGCGTTGCCGTTGAAGGTTTCGCCTTTCAGCGCAAAGAAGATACTTCCTTTGGGGCAGTCGCGGCTGTCGGTAGTGATAGCCCTCTGCTTCAGGAATAAAGAATACAGTTCAGTCATAACTCTAAACTTTAAACTCTAAACTGAGGGCCATAGGTCCGCGAGGACCCAGTTTCTGGGTGGAAATACCTATCTCTGCTCCAAGTCCGAACTGTGCTCCGTCGGTGAAGCTGGTAGGCGCATTCCAATATACGCATGCAGCATCAACCTGCTTCTGGAACTGCTCAGCTGCTGCGCTATCGTTGGTTATGATGCACTCAGAGTGACCTGAGCCATAGCGGCTGATATGCTCGATAGCTTCGTCAATGTTGTTGACAGTCTTGATAGCCATAGCGTAATCCATAAATTCTGTGCCGAAAGAAGTGTCTGTAGCCTGTGCCAGCAGGTTGTCAGGATAGCTCTTGTTGAGGAATCCGTAAGCACCTGGGTCAGCGTAAATCTTTACGTTGTAAGGCATAAGCAGCATACCCAGGGTAGGGAGGTCGGCAAGGCGGTCCTTATGTACGATGAGGCAGTCGAGGGCGTTGCAAACGCTCACCCTGCGCGTCTTGGCGTTGATGATGATGCGTGATGCCATATTGAAGTCGGCATCCTTGTCCAAATAAGCATGTACCACTCCTGCGCCTGTCTCGATAACAGGCACTTTGGCGTTGTCGCGCACAAAGTCGATGAGCTTTCTACCGCCGCGAGGTATGCAGACATCAATATATCCCACTGCCGACAGCATCTCTGCCGTAGCCTCATGGGTAGCAGGCAGCAGCTCTACGCAACCGTCGTCACATCCTGCCTTGGCGATGACGCTCTTGATAAGTGCCACGATAGCCTTGTTGGAATCGTCAGCATCACGTCCGCCCTTCAGCACGCAGGCGTTGCCGCTCTTGAAGCAGAGCGAGAAAACGTCGAAGGCAACATTAGGACGAGCCTCGAAGACCATACCGATAACGCCGAAAGGAACGCTGACCTTCTTCAGCTCCAAGCCGTTGGGCAGAGTCTTTTCGCTTATCACCTTTCCAAGCGGAGAGGGCAGGGCAGCAACATTACGCATGTCGCCAGCGATGTCTGCAAGGCGTTTCGGAGTCAGCTGCAGGCGGTCATAGAGAGGATTCTCCTTGTCCATACGGCTGAGGTCTTTGGCGTTGGCCTCAAGAATTTCCTTCTCATTCTCCATTATGGCATCGGCAACTGCGAGAAGTATTTCGTTGCGCTTATCATCAGTAATGAGTGCAAGACTGCGTGATGCGTCTTTTGCTATTCTAAATTGTGGTAACATGCTGTTATATTAAATATTAAAAGTTTAATGGTTCAAGAGTTTAAGAAGTTTAAGAATTCAAGGGTATAAATTCTGTGTGTATTGTGCTCTCGGAGTCGGTCAGCAGGGCAGGCAGAATATTCTCCCTGTTTCCGTTGGCTATCATCACCCTGATGCCGCTGGCGGCAACGGTGCGTGCGGTGTGGTATTTTGATTCCATTCCGCCTCGTCCTGCGCTGCTCTTGCTCGTCTGGATATACTTGTCAAGATTATCCTCAGGTCTTACCTTTCTTATAATCTCGCTCTCCGGATCTTTTGGATTGCCAGTGTATATGCCGTCGATGTTGCTGAGCAGAATCAGCGTCTCTGCCCCCATCATCTGTGCTATCAGCCCTGACAGCTCATCGTTGTCCGTAAACATCAGCTCCGTAAGGCAAACAGTATCGTTCTCGTTCACGATAGGGATGACTCCGTTGTCGAGCATTATCGCCATACAGTTGCGCTGGTTGGTATATTGCTCTCCTTCCACGAAGTTCTCCTTCATGGTGAGCACCTGTCCGATGTGTATATTGTATTCGCGGAAGAGGTCGTAATACAGGTTTATCAGTTTTACCTGTCCCATAGCTGAGAACAACTGGCGCTGCTCGGCAGAATCCAGTTCGTGATCCACCTTCAGTTCCTGCCGCCCGCATGCCACAGCACCTGAGGTGACCAAAATCACCTCGTATCCGTGATTCTTCATCCATGCAATCTGGTCAACAAGTGACGAGAGTCGTGTAATGTTGAGTTTTCCTTTTTCTGTCGTGAGCACGTTAGAGCCCACCTTTACTACTATTCGCGACATCTTTTCT
>CACYKA010000076.1:2580-4170 GCA_902774795.1 uncultured Prevotellaceae bacterium
GTTACTCCGCCAGGTGTTGTCACCTTGTCGATGGCAGCTTCTGGGTGCCATCCTGTCTCCTTCAGCAGCGATACGGCTCCCTGCATTGTCTGCAGCGCTATCTGCTTCGCCTGCTCAGGATAGAAGCCCATCTCGCATCCACCTTCCATCTGGGCGCGGATATATCTCATCACATAGGCTATGCCGCATGAAGCCATCATCATGCCAGGACCTACGAGATTCTCAGCAACCACGAGGGTGTCGCCGCAGAGAGTGTAGAGAGCGTCAACCTTTGCAAGAGCATCCTCTGAGGTGTTCGCGCCCTTGGCGATGAATGACATGCTGGCTCCGAATTCTGCTGCGATGTTAGGGATTACGTAGCAGATATTTCCCTTGCCAAGTATCTCCTCCACCTTCTCGGTAGTGAAGTTGGCAGCATCGGATACGATAATCTGTTTGTTCATATCCACAGCCGTCTTTATCTCTTCCAGAACTGTGGGCATAAGCCAAGGTTTTACCACAACTACAACGATGTCGGCTCCCTTGACGGCAGTCACATTGTCTGTGGTGGTGATGACTGAGGAGTATTTCTCCCTGAATGAAGCCAGCAGGGCCTCATTCTTATCGGCTATGGTGAGGGTCACCTGTTCTGATTTTGCCCATCCGTGAATCAGCGCACCTCCCATGTTTCCGCAACCTATGACGGCAATATGCATGTTTTCTATATCAGCATTCATAATATAAATAATGTTTATTCTTTACCTCTTCCTTCTTACCTCTTACATCATACTTTTCTTCAGGCGCTCGATGAAGTCGTCGGCATCAGCCTTTGTCAGACAGAGAGGCGGCAGCAGACGCAGCACGTTGGTGCCTGCGCATCCTGTGAAGCAATGCTGCTCCTTAACCAGTCGTGTTCTTATCTCCTTATAAGGTATGTCGAGCTCGATGCCAATCATCAGACCTTTTCCACGAACATCGACGATGTGTGGCTCAGTCTTCTGCAGTTCCTTGAGCTTTTCTATCAGGTAGTCGCCCACGATGCGTGCATTCTCCACCAGATTCTCCTCCTCCATAACGTCAAGCACAGCGAGTGCTGAGGCGCATGCCAGATGGTTTCCTCCGAAGGTGGTGCCCAGCTGACCATATACTGGCACGAACTCTGGTGAGATGAGCAGTCCTGACATTGGGAATCCGTTGCCGATACCCTTAGCGACGGTGATAAGGTCGGGCTTGATTCCTAACCATTGGTGAGCGAAGAATTTTCCGCTTCTTCCGTAGCCGCATTGTATCTCGTCGCAAATTAGTACGGCGCCGTATTTCTTACATGCAGCAGCCAGTCCCTTGGCGAATTCCTCAGTTACCATCTTGATGCCTCCGACACCCTGGATGCACTCCAGGATAACGGCACACACATCACCCTTTGCCAGTTCCTTCTCCCATGCAGGCAGGTCGTTCAGCGGCAGGTAAGTAACGTGGCCGTTGCTGTTGATAGGGGCAATAATCTTGGGGTTGTTGGTAACCTCTACAGCCAGCGAGGTACGTCCGTGAAAGGCCTTCTCTGCAGACAGCACGCGAGTTCTGCCGTTATGGAATGATGCCAGCTTCAGGGCG
>CACYKA010000077.1 GCA_902774795.1 uncultured Prevotellaceae bacterium
GCTCCATACAAGGGTTTCCTGAATCCGAAGATGACGCCAGTCTTTGACGGACAGGGTGAGATTACCGATGTCACGCTCGACTTCACGGAGACAATGGAAGAGCAGATGATGAGATACTCCACTTACTACTCAGTATCGTAAACCGAATGAAGAAAATTCTCCTATTCCTTTTTATAATTTTTACAAGCATTACGGCCCATGCCAATGAGACAAGGGCAGTATGGCTCACCACCATCGGTGGCATTGACTGGCCTCATTCCCACGGCAGCTATACTCAGAAGGAAGAGTTCATATCCATCCTCGACCAGCTTTCACAGGCCGGAATAAACACTGTCCTGTTACAGACCCGCGTACGAGCTACTACAATCTTTCCGTCCGACATGGAACCGTGGGACGGCTGTATCACGGGATTTCCGGGTACTGCCCCCGACTATGACCCGCTCGCTTTTGCCATCGAAGAGTGCCATAAGCGCGGAATGAAGCTGCACGCTTGGATTGTCTCCATTCCTATAGGCAAATGGAACGGTGCCGGATGCCGCAATCTGCGTTCGACTCATCCGAAACTGATAAAGAAAATCGGCGAAGACGGTTTTATGAACCCCGAGGCAGACGGTACGGCAGACTATATTGCAGAATTCTGTCGTGAGGTAACTCAGAAATACGACATCGATGGCATACACCTCGACTATATCCGCTATCCCGACACATGGGGAAAGATACGCGACCGCGATGATGCCCGTCAGAATATTACACGCATCGTAGAGGCTGTTCACCATGAGGTGAAGGCTCTGAAACCCTGGGTGCAGCTGTCATGCTCCCCTGTAGGAAAATATGCCGATACCAAACGTCAGCGCAGCAGCGGATGGAATGCCCGCGACATAGTGTGTCAGGATGCTGCTCTGTGGATGCAGCAGGGACTCATGGATGCCATCTATCCCATGATGTATTTCCGCGATCATAATTTCTACCCCTTTGCCATTGACTGGAAAGAGCGTTCCAACGGCCGCATCGTAGCACCTGGGCTGGGCATATACCTCATGCATCGCAGTGAGGGCAACTGGCCCCTGTCAGACATTACTCGCGAGATGTATGTCCTGCGTCAGTACGGAATGGGAATAACCATGTTCCGCTCCAAGTTCCTTACCGACGACACAAAGGGTATATATAAGTTCACGGAGCATTTCAATTCCACACCGGCCCTGCAGCAGCCTATGACGTGGTATGATGTCACTCCCCCGCCCGCTCCGGAAAAGATAAGCTATGCCGACGGTGTCCTCTCATGGGAGAAGATAGACGGAGACGTTAACTATAACATATACTGTTCTGATACCTCACCCGTTGATACAAAAAATCCCGAGAACCTTGTATTGGCAGAATATCAGAGCACCTCTATAACCCTTCCACCGCTCAAGAAGGCACAGTATTTCACCGTTACCGCCATCGACCGCTATGGTAATGAGTCTGAGGTTGCTATGCCCAGTGTTTCTCCACAAGGCATAGTCACACCAGTCAAACCCGTCGAGATAACTCGCTTCATGGACTCCGTAGCCCCCAATCAGATGATTATCATTCGCAGCATTCAGGGAGTACCTCTTTTCATGGGCTACAAAAACCAGCTCCCCGAACTCCCTCCCGGCCATTATAAGGTCTATTCACAGGGCAAGAAGATGAAAAACAGGCATCTCTTAGGCTGGGTTGAGGTGCCAATGAAGTGAAAAAACACACTTTTTATTGCATATATCGTAAAAAAAGACTAATTTTGCACCCACAAATAAAAGAAAGTAGATGGAAAATTTGAGATTTCAGGTAGTAAGCGATGCCTTTAAGAAACACCCAGTTGATGTACCATCACCCAAGGAACGCCCTTCGGAGTTCTTTGCAAAATACGTCTTCAACAAGGCGAAGATGGCAAAGTATCTTGACAAGGACACCTATGCCAAGATGCTCGATGTCATAAACAATGAAGCACCCCTCGACCGTGCGACAGCCGACAAGGTTGCCGACGGAATGAAGAAGTGGGCAATGGAATT
>CACYKA010000078.1 GCA_902774795.1 uncultured Prevotellaceae bacterium
ATATTACATCACCATTAAAAAACCGCCACGTGCTCGGCAAGCAATGCAGACTTTGTCACCGCTCAGAGTGGGGCTGGAAACTTTGATGTCACGTTCTGCCTCTCCGTCGCTGAACAACAGAACCTTCTTGGGCTTGAGATTCAGCCGCTTCAGTGTGAAAGCAAGATTTATTTCTTCATCTGTGCCGTTAATTCCTGCAACGTACCAAGTTTTCCCTGAACGGCGAGCAACAACGGCACTCTTGCCTGGATAGCCTGCGAGGAGTTTGGTGTCGTCCCATGCGGCGGGCAGGTGTGAATAGACTTGTCTTGCCTCAAAAGGAAGGGACTCATAGCCTTCGGGGCGGTCTGCCATGTGCTGAATGCCCGACTCGAAGAGCACTGGCAGGGCCAGTTCGTGCGCATTGGTGGTGATGTGGGGGAACTGACTGTCGGTGAATGTGCCTGGTGTATAGTCCATCGGACCGATGACATTGCGTGTATAGACTACGGTGGCATTGTGGGGTGGCGCCAAGGTGGTCATCAGCTCATAGTTGTTGTACCACTCTGCACCATAGATGCCCTCCATGCTCACCATGTTGGGCCATGTGCGCTGCCATCCATTAGGTATGGTACAACCATGGAAATCGACCAGCAGATGGTGACGGGCAGCATCTTTGAGTATATCAATGTAATAATTGACCATTGTATCGTTGTCGGGCGAGAAGAAGTCGACCTTGATGCCACTTGCTCCAATGCTTTCCAGCCATTGCATCTCGCGTTCACGGCTCTCTGCCTTATTCAGCCGGTCTTGTGGCTGTGGGGCGTGAGGTCCTACAAGCGATGTGCCGGAATTGTACCACAGGTTAATTTTGACTCCCTTTTGTTTGGCGTATGCCATCACGTCGTTGATGTCACCTCCGTTGGTCATCTCAGGCCATTCCCAATCAACGAGACAATAGGGCCATCCCATCTGTGCAGCCAAGTCGATGTATTGTTTCACCAGCGCATAATCCTTGGAACCATGATTATATGCCCAATAAATCCAGGAACTGACACCAGGCTGAATCCAACTGGGGTCGGCAATCTGGCTTGGTGTAGCCAAATCGGTGACGAGAGTCGATTCGACCACATCTGCTAAAGAGCCAATAATGGCGAAACGCCAAGGTGACAAACCATCGCAGAAAGCAGACGGACCTACCAGTTGAACCTTGTATTGCTCGGAATTGTCGGCATTGACAAGATACGAGCCGCTGTCGTTACTTCGCAGATCTGACTCCGCAATGAGCATAAACAGCCCCTTTTGTGACTCCACCAAGGCTGGATAACTCCATTGCCCATTGGTAACATCACGCAGATTTCTGTCTTTTACAGTCTTTCCTTCTGTGTCGTGTGGGAAAGGTTGTTCGTTGCCAAAGTCGTAAGGAGCTATCCATCTGTCCTTACCATCTGCCACATAGAACGAGGTGCGGTCGTCTGTTACCTTCACGCCCTGTGGGATGCGATAGCGTACGGCGACACCATCATTATAGAGTCTGACGATGGCCTCAAGGGTCATATTGTTTGCATTGGCATAAGTAAAAGTCTTTTCGTTTGCACGGTTTGTGCAATGACTCCTCTTGCCTGTAATCATGGTATAGTCGGCCTTGATTGTCTTTGCGGCAGTCGATAGTTTCAGCACCAAACCTGAATCAAGATTTCCCTGATCGGTTATCAAGCCGAGATGGATACGTGTCACCATCTGCTTACTTTTGTCGTATAACGTCACTGACTGCCCATTCACCTCAGCGCTCAACTGATGGTTGGGTGATTCGAATTTGTCTTTTCCAAAGCTGTGTACACACAGTGATGTGAGGAAGAACGTGAAAAGAATAATACGTTTCATGATGATGTTTTATTGAATGATGATTGCATCGATGGCAACCATTCCGTTTTTGTTCTTCAGTTGTATTTCGTGTTTGCCTTTGCGCAGCTTTTTCGAGGTGAAGACGACGGACTGATGCTTTACTTCCGATGATGCTGAATTTTCGGACTTCAAGAGTTACGGTCCAAGTGTCACCGGCCTGGTTGCTGAAGGATAGGTCGTTGTTGAAATCGCCTTCATGGGTGTTGCAACGACGGTCCCATCCGAAAGTGCGCACACCTGGGTCGTCATCGTTAAACCATGCCTTATCGTGACTGATTCTTACCACTTTATATCCCATTGCCAGCTTCATGCCGAACGCAAAGGCTCGCCCAGCTGAAGTGTCAATCCCTCTGCCGACTGGATGAAAGGAACGGCACGATTGTTCTCCACCAATTCCACTTTTGTGATTTTCCCTACAGAAGCAGATTGACTGGAGAGTGCAGGCAGGACGATGGGATCGGATGAGGGATGCAGGATGACGGCATAGATATGACCGCCCTGACGAGTATAGATGACATCGTTATTACCCCATACATCGAATGGTCGTGCGCTGTAAATAGCCTCTTGGTTGATATCAATCCATCGACCGAAGTCCAGACATATCTGACGTGCTTCATCATCGATATTGCCACGCCCATGCTGTGTGATATTGAGGAGCAGGCAGCCATTACGCGACACATTCTGCATCAGACGAGTGATTATTTCCTCAGCGCTGCGATAACTGCCGCCTTTCTGATAATGCCAGTCCTGCAGGCTTACTTCTGTCTGGAAAGGAAAAGCCATGATGTCGTCTTCAGTGTAAAGCTCTGTGCTTTTTACCAATGAGCGATCCACGATGCCAACCATTTCGGAATTTCGCTGAAAACTGTTGTAGCGGCCACCGACACCCTTGAATGTTGCTACCACTTCCTTGCGCCCTTCTGTGCGTTTGTCTGCGATATTGTAGAAATTGGCGATAATCTGAGGCGTCAGTTTCCCAAGCCCCATATCTATGCCCATATCCACTTGCGAGTCGCCGGCATGGTCATCAAAGTAGATCATGTCGGGCTGGTATTTGCGTATTGCATCGTCCACACGCCACATGAATTGGTTGGCAAACGGACTCTCTAACGATTTGCGTCCGTCGTGATGAATAGGACCATATAAATCTTGCGGATCCATCCCCTTCCACCATTTGTCCGTCCCATCGGCATTGGGCTTGTAACCGTCAGCTTTTGTCAGCATGGCATCGTAGGGTACGCCTGCCTTGTCGCCCTGCTTATCGCTGGTGTATCTGACAGGCATGAACTGTCCCCAAGTGCGGGCAGGGGTGTTATGGAAACCTATGCCGAAAGGCATTCCATGCTTTCTTGCCACCTTCTCCCAAATGCCTACAATATCCTGATGCGGACCGATATTGACAGAATTCCAAGGCTGATATTTGCTATTCCAACAATCAAAATTGTCATGATGATTGCCCAATGCCAAGAAGTAGCGTGCTCCCATCTTCTGGTAGAGTTGCATCAAGTCTTCAGGGTCCCAAAGGTCCGTCTTCCAATCGCGACACAGTTCTTTGTAGCCATACTCCGAAGGATGGCCGAAATGCTCGCGATGGAATTTCGATTGGGGATGCCCCTCCATATACATACCACGCGAATACCAGTCACCATCCTCTGCCGCTGATTGCGGATCCCAGTGAGACCATGCACCCAGTTTTGCCTCACGCCACCATGCAGGCGTATTATATTGCCCGGCTCAGGTTGTCCCAGTCGGTGGTATAACGTCCTTGCTCTATGCTGAGGGGCGGAAGATTCCATATATCAATAGTATCCTGAGCCTTTGTCACCCCAATCGTTATTAACGCGGCGATGAGAGCCAATATTCTTTTTCTGTTCATACGTGTGAAAGTAATGTGTTGCGATTTTGTCGGCAAAGGTACAAAATAAACAGTTACCAATAGCTCAAAATATTATCCAATAATAGGACAATATT
>CACYKA010000079.1 GCA_902774795.1 uncultured Prevotellaceae bacterium
GCCATGATTTACTCAACAATTTCAAGCGACTCCAGATAGTGCAATGCTTCCAAGTTCTCGTTCAAAGTCTTCACCATGGCTTCATCGATGCTCTTCAGGGAACTTATGTCAACGGCGAGACGTACCTTGTCTTCTATCAACTCTCTGGCAAGCTGATTTTGCGCAGCCCTTTCCACATATTGGATGAACGTCTCATCGTCCTTCTTCTTCATCGCTTCCACTGCTTCGACAATTTCCTCAGAGAAGCCCATCTCATTCAGTTTAGATGCGCTCATGGATGCTTTACTCAAAAGATAAACGATTTGCCCCTCTGTCTCATAATACACATCATCATAGGTATCACCCTCTTTCTTACTTTCCAGAAACAACCTAACAGCTTTTCCATATTGTTCTTGATAGTCTTCCTCTATATACCTGTAATATATTTGTATCTCGGGTCTCTTGTCAGTCTTCTGATATATCTGCTCAGTAATCTGTTTTACGAGACTTTCGACATCATCATACCCCTCCGCTTTCACCTCAAACGGTTCGTTGAAACCCTGAATTTTGCCTTCTTCATCAAGAGACAGATAAATGATTTGCTTATCGTCATTCTTCGAAGTGTAATATGTCTGGTCAATGTCTTGTTTTGCAGCATGTACGGCAAAGGCCTCCTCGTTGTCATCCAAGAACTTTTTCCACAACGCCTCCAGCTGTTCAGCGAGGCCTGCTTCTAACAGTCTGCCTGAATGACCACCAGTCCAGTCGAAATCTGGAATAGCACGACATAGTTCTTCTGTTGTCAATATTGCTCGATAATCTGGATGGATCATTACGTCTGGGTCTAAGTCCATATAAAAAACTTCTCTGCCTTTCCCTGACCAGTCTTCACCCTTGTAGGGGTCAGAAGCAAAATATCCACTCATGCAGATGCCAGTTTTACCTTCGCCACAGCGAACCATGAAGAAACGGTCACCACAACTGGCGTTCTCATGTTCCCAAACGGCCCAGTTTAGGTCGTTATATTCCAATTCTCCCAATTTCTCCTGAAAATCATCCAATGTGTAACTGGAGATTGCAGGATTCCAAAATAACATATCAATCTTTTTTATTATATTCTCACTTTATTCCATTGCGTCAAGACTATCGTAGAATTCCATTGCAGCCAGTGCTTCGTCATCATTACTGAAGCCTGAATCCTCCTCGAAGATTTCTTCTACTTCTTCAGCAACTTCTCTGTCCTCCAGTTGCTCAACCTCCACCTTCTGCTTCTCTGGTGTGAATGAGCCAACTTTGCCTGATTTTATTCTGTGTCTCATATATATATCATTTTAGGCGATTGTTCATATTTACGGAGCAAAGATACGAAAAAATAGAGAAAAGTGTTTCACAAATGTGAAAAATCATACAATTATGCATAAAAAAGACTGGCAGCAATCATTGTTGATGCTGTCAGCCCTTTTTCAATTCTTACATTTTTAATCTTTAATGTTTCATGTCTAATGTCCAACGCTTCTGAGCGCAGCGCGCTCGACCTTTGGTCGCTTTGCTTGCAAAGAATTTAATGTTTAATGTTTCATGTTTAATGTCCAACGCACGACGTGACACCCAGTGCGGTAGCAATTGCAGACAGGATACTGATGGCCGTCTGAATCACGAATTTCCAAAGTTCTTTCTTTTTCATGCTAGTATAGTTTTAGTTTAAGTGTTTGATAATTTAGAAGAAAACCTTAAAAACCCCTTCCGTGTGCTTAACGCTCTATACAGAGCTTTTGTGCCAATCGTCATGGCTCTGTCTTTAAAAGCAAGCTTTTAAGCCATTTCCATGTCTCTCGTCACACCACCAAGGTGGTATAAGCACACGGAAGAAAAACCTAAAAAACAATTTCATCTACGCTTTGTACAGTAGAATGTGTGATTGTAGCGCTTATCATTGCATTGCAGTTAATACTGGCGATGGCGTAGCCTGTTTTCCTTGTTTTTCTTTTGGTCTGGTTGAAATCCCATCGGGATTGATGTTGTGTTTGTATGATTTGACTCTGAGTTTGCTCAAGAGGCAAATCGTGCAAATGCAGCATCAGAGACGAAGTCTCAACCAGATCAAAAGGGTTTTCTCGGTTTTTGTCAAGAGTTCGAAGCGCAGAGTCTATCCTCTCACCTCTAGCTTCTTACCTCTCACCTCTAAAAGCCTATGGCTTTTTACGGATTCTCAATATCCCCGACCTCCTGCTCGTCCTCGATGAGGGGATGATAGGTCTTGACGAGGTTGTTGGTCTTGGTGCTGCCGGTGGTGGTCACCATACCCCAGATACTGAGTGAGCACTTGTCGCGGAACTCGCGGCTGGTCATGTTGTCCAGCTTGGAGCTGTCGGGCAGGAAGCGGATGTGCACGCCCTTCACGTTCTCCTGGATGCTGAACTTCGAGGGAGTCTCGGCGCCGGTGGTCTCCAGCGAGGGGTAGAACTGACCCAGTCCGTCGAGCTTCACACCCGTACCCTCACTCACGATCTCTGGGATGCAGCGGCTCAGGGCTGCCAGGATGCCGATGATCATGTCCTCGGTGTAGGGACTTCCGTGGCTGGCGATGTGCTTAGCCAGAGCTCGGGTGGAGATGCTCTCGCGGTCCATCAGCTCGGCATACCACTTGCCGTAAGCCCTTGAATCCTCGTTCTTGTTTTGGCGCAGTACGATGCGCAGCGTTTTCTGATTTTTTGCCATAGTACAGAATAATTAAAGTTAATAAATAAGTGAACTAAATGTGTGTTTTCATGGTATTGGATTACCATTTATTTACGATACAAAGATACAAAATAATTTTCAGATACACAAATATTTAAGCAATAATTTTTAAAGAAAAAATGAAATAAAAATAAAGGGC
>CACYKA010000080.1 GCA_902774795.1 uncultured Prevotellaceae bacterium
TTCGTCCTGCAGATATTGTGGAATCAAGCTTTTCTTCTTCATCTTTTTACCTCTTAAGCGGGTGCAAAGGTACGAAAAAAAGGGCGAAAACGGCTTTCTCCTGACTTCGTCACTCATTTTTAACTAAAATCGTAACTTGCTTGTACAGAATTATTTGTAACTTTGCGCCGCCCAATATAGGGAGGCGCGAAAGGTTTTTTAACGTATTTTGGTCGTATG
This sequence comes from uncultured Prevotellaceae bacterium, assembly GCA_902774795.1. Taxonomy (GTDB): domain Bacteria; phylum Bacteroidota; class Bacteroidia; order Bacteroidales; family Bacteroidaceae; genus Prevotella. The sequence goes on from CACYKA010000080.1 coordinate 220, forward strand.
CATGTAAGATTGAAGAAGAACAGGTCAGGCAGTATAAGTGTTATAGTTGTTGATAAGTCAAGCGGTCGCTACAAGGAACTACACACTGTCGGCATCGCCAAAGATGGGTCTGAGGTAGCCTCGCTTCGTCAGAAGGGTCTGGAGTGGATACGCCAGCGTGAGTTGGAGATGCATCCTGAACTTGATTTGTATGGCGAGGATCGCAGGGCGTGCGAATCTGAAAAAGAGATGACGGAACGCGTAGTTTCTAACATCGACAATATCCTTATCAATGGTGCGGAGCTGATACTGAACCGTGTGTTCGACCGTATAGGCTTCAATCAGATAGAGGACGATGTGTTCCGCAAGCTCGTGCAAAGCCGTCTGTCTTTCCCTGCCAGTAAGGCAGCAACCGTAGAGTACCTGAAGAACTACTATGACGAGGATCTGGATCTTTCGAAGATATACCGTTACCTTGATAAGTTGAATGACCAGCATAAGCATCTGGTGCAGGACATCAGCGTGAGACATACCATGGAGATATTGGGCGGGCACATAGGCGTGATGTTCTATGATGTGACAACACTGTATTTTGAAACTGACCGTCAGGACGATTTGCGCAAGACGGGCTTCTCAAAGGAAGGCCGCCACAGCAATCCGCAGATTATCCTCGGCCTGCTGGTGAGCCTTGACGGCTATCCACTGGCCTACTGCATCCACGAGGGCAACAAGTACGAGGGGCATACGATGCTGCCGGTTATCCGTGAATTTGTCAGCAAGTACCAACTTGATGATTTTATTGTCGTTGCCGATTCCGGTCTGATGACGGGCACGAACATCAACGACCTGGAAGCCGACGGCTGCAAGTATATAATAGGCAGCCGCATCAAGAATGAAGCGGAGGAGGTGAAACGGCAGATCCTGTCCTTTCCCAAGGTGAACGGTGTACTGCATGAGATAGACAAAGGGGGAGGGCGTCGCCTGCTCATAGGCTTTAGCGAAAAACGCACACTGAAGGACATCCATAATCGCGACAAGGGCATTCGCAGACTGGAGAAAGCCTACAAGGCAGGACATCTTAGCAAGGAAAACATCAACCGTCGGGGATACAACAAGTTTCTCGACATGGATGGCAGCACGACCGTCAGCATCAACTACGACAGAATACTGGAAGATGCCAAATGGGACGGATTGAAAGGCTATCTGACAAACACAGACATACCGACAGCAGATGTCGTGACCGCCTATCATAACCTCTGGAATGTGGAGAAGGCCTTTCGTATAGCAAAGTCGAAGATAGAAATACGCCCCATGTTTCATTTCACCCGCCGCCGCATTGAGGCACACATCTGTATTTGTTTTGTCGCTCTGAAAGTCTATAAGGAACTGGAGCGTCTGCTAAAGCTGTCCGACATAAAGATGAGTGTGGACAAGGTACTTGACATGGCCAAGACGATAACCACTATCAGTGTGTATATGCCACAGAACAAAACTCATTTCGTCAAAACGATGCCCATGAAGAGGCACAAGCCAATAGCAAAACTATTCGAAAAAGAATTTTGGGAGGCGCAATGACGAAGTCAGGGGCATCCTTCTTCTGAACTAAGTTGCTGAGTTCGTCCTGCAGATATTGTGGAATCAAGCTTTTCTTCTTCATCTTTTTACCTCTTAAGCGGGTGCAAAGAACTGCTTTCTTATTGACGTTTTATGCTATAATAGGTCTTTATTTCATCGAAAATTCGTACCTTCGCAGCCACTAATTGAGAGTAAGATGGAATATTTAGTCACATATTACGTTAAGAATACGAACAGCGCAAAGGACATTTTCAACGTCATTCCTTATGCGTCGTCTGTGGTCACTGGTAGCGAGAATGAAGTTTTGGAACTTGTTGCTTCCAAGCTGAAGAAGAATCCCTTCTTTCGTTGCTGTAGCGTCATGGACCAC
>CACYKA010000081.1 GCA_902774795.1 uncultured Prevotellaceae bacterium
ATACCGCCAACGCTGTTGATAGAGTCAACAACAACATTGAAGCCGGCTTTCTTAACAGCCTCGGCATCAACAAGTTTCAGATTCATGACGGCATCGATATGGCGCTCGTCAAAGCTTTCCTCGCAGTACTTGCCGATATGGTCAACATCAGCATATTCGAATGCCTCGGCCTCTGCTATTGCCAACACCTCGTTGCCATCGGCAGCGGTAAGGAATTCGCCCTTGTTGTTAAGAAGCTTTAGAGCGTTCCAATGGCGTGGGTTGTGTGATGCTGTGATTATGATACCACCGTCAGCACCAGCCATTGTGACTGCAAGTTCTGTGGTAGGCGTTGAAGCCAAGCCGATGTTTACGACATCGTAACCCATGCCGAGAAGGGTTCCGCATACAACATTCTTGACCATCTCGCCGGAGATGCGGGCATCTGGATTCAGCGTGTCACCCGTCTGGCCACCTATAGTGCCACGGATGCCTGAAATTGATTTAATAAGTGACATAATTTATAATCCTCTTTCGTAAGTTATATCATAAAAGCATGCATATACATTACTTGATGCATATGCCTGTCCTTGGTTATGTGGTACAATTAATTTTACGTGTGCGACCTTCTCATCCTTAGTTTGTGGACGTCCGAGCTTTATATATGTAAGCGGTACAAGCCAGCCAGTAGGAACCTGATTGCTGCCATACGTATTCGCCATTACGCCAAATACAAAGGTGGCATAGAAGGAGCCGGACAGATTGCGTACTGTGAACTTGTCATAGCTTAATGCTCTTGCGAAGGTTCCGTCATTGAATGTCTGGAGTGAGTCTCCGTTAATGTTCCATTCGTAATATCGGCAAAGAACATCTCCGCTTTCCCCGTCTTTCAGTTTCTCACCACAGCCTTTCTCGACTATCTGCATGTATATGCCGGAGCTGGCAAACAATACATACTCATTCTTCTCTACCGATGTAGAGTCACCCTGACTGTGGAACTGCTCTTCGCTGATGGAATTGATTCCATGCTTGTATATGTAGTCGTTTATGCGGTTGTTTTCATATTCTTTCTGCTCTGCATACGTTTCTGTCTTTTCGCATGAAGAGGCAATTCCGCATAGGATGACTGCACATAGGTATAATGGTAGGTACTTTTTCATAATTTGTCTTTATATGCCTGTATTGCTTTTCTCGTTGTTAATTCTGCTTCTTGAAGGGTGCAAAACAGACGGCCGCCTGCTGCATTCTTGTGTCCTCCGCCGTTAAAGAACTCTGCCGCCATCTCATTGCATGGGAAGTCATCAACCGAACGCAGGCTAATCCATATTAGGTTCGGCTTATCTGTATCTTCCCTGAGTGATATGGACAGACGATGGCCCTTGATTTGCAGTGGGATATTAACCAAACCCTCGGCATCGCCCTTTTTGAAATGGAAACGTTGCTGCTCTTCTTTTGAGATAGCGTAGTACGAAGCGCGAAGGGGGGTCAGAATTCTCAGTTTCTGATATAATACATACCCTGACAGGCGTACCCTGTCTATGCTGAAAACGTGATATACGTTACGGTATATCTTGTCTTTGTCAATTCCTTTTGAGAGTAGTTGGGAGATGATGAAAAATATCTCGGGGCGTGTGCTGTTAAAAGAGAAACTGCCCGTGTCTGTCATCATTCCGCAATAAATGCATTGAGCCATTTCGTTCGTCATAGCCTCATAGCCCCCTAACTGCCATATGAGTCTGAAGACTATCTCCGAGGTGCTGGAGAGTGGGGGATAGGAGATAACGACATCGGCAGGTATGTCTGGGCCTAAATGGTGGTCGATGAGCAGTTGTCTGCCATGATAGCCATTGGTTACTTCTGCTGCGAGTTCGTCTCCGATGCGCGAAATGGTGTTAAGGTCCAAGAAGCAGGCTAAATCAGCCTCCTTTAGCAGATCTTGTACTTTTTCTTTGTGTTTGTCGTATCGTATGATATCTTGCTGACCAGGCAGCCAATGCAGGAAATCCGGATATTGGTCTGGCGCAATTACTGTCACCTGCTTGCCTTGCTGCTTCAGATAGCCTGCCCATCCCAGTGTAGAGCCGAGAGCATCGCCGTCAGCATTCGTGTGACAGAAAATAAGTACCTTACTGGAGGAAGCTACAA
>CACYKA010000082.1 GCA_902774795.1 uncultured Prevotellaceae bacterium
GTAGCAGACCCTGTCCTCGACATAGAACTTGCGTTCCCTGTGCAGGTTGCGTAGCTCCTCCATCGTATTGTCTGGCACACGGCCCATCTTGATGGTGTCCTTGAAACGAAAGAGGTAGTCAGCGATCTTAGCTGCATCTAGACGGTCGTTCTTTTCACGAGGCTGGATGGGATAGTGCTTGATGACTGCAGGCTCCAGCATCGTGTACTTGCAACCCTTCTTGTCAAGGAAATGCTGTAGGCCATCGGAGTAGAAACCTGTGTGCTCCATCCCATACGTGCATGTGAAAGCATCCACATCGTGCACCTTGAGCCATCTGAGCAGCTCACGGTAGCCCTGCTTGTCGTTGTTCACCTGGGTATGAATAAACCCCTTCAAGTCACTGTTTTCAACGAAAATGGCCACGCCGTCACGTGGAGCGACCTATATTTCTAAATTGCCGTGCCAGCGTCTGAAGGAGGGGAAGACCAAATCGCGGAAAGAGCTTTATCTAAGCCAATAATGGTTCACTGGCCCCTCCCGGCTTTCACCTCTGTCCTACAAATTTGTTGCAAAGGTACGACAAATATAACAAAAAAGAAAAACAAGGAGACTGCCTAAATCGAATGTAAACATAAAAATGCTAAAAACCACAATAGGCCTATGCCTCCATATATAAATGCTCCTGTTTTGCTTCATGTTATCGTATGATTCCTACCTCTTTTTATTACTTTTATATCCTTTGGTATTCACGTAAGGTTTACCTCTTTTCACCACAGCAAACATCCTTAGTACAATCTTGAACTTGATGGCATTTAGGACACATCCGGTATGCTTCCCTTCGGCTTTCTTGCGCTGCCAATATTCCTTAATATCGGGATCGAATGTGATGGCAGATAATACACTGATGGACAAATCTGCCTTGGCCTGTCGGAAACCTTGTTTTGATACCCTAGTTGCTCCTCTGATGCTTGTTCCGGATTCGTGGGGGAATGGCGCTATTGCAATGTAACTGGCATACTTTCTGGGGTTGGTGAAGGTAGTAAAGTTCTCTGTCAGAACAATGGTTGTAACAGCAACGACAAGACCAACACCGACTATGCTAATCAACAATTCATAGTTTCTCCTAATTTCAGGATCTGTATCAATGATTGCCTTCATCTCCGCATCCGTCTGCTTGATATTGTCTCTGAGATTCTCCACCTCATTCTTCTTTCGGATGCGGGAACCGACAGAGTCATATATAGAGATGTCACTCAATTGCTGTCTGTACAATACAGACTGTTTTACATACTGTCTTCGTTCTGCGAGAAGCCGCTTTAGCTTGAAATAGGCTGCAGACGGAAGCTTTGAGGGCTCCATGCTGTCATGGAACAATGAACAGTAGATTGCTATTCGGAAAGCGTCTGCCTTATCATTCTTTGTCTGCCTTATGCCTTTTATGCTTTGTGGTGGAGCGAAGTGGTGCATGAGCTTCGGATCCACTACGTAGTATATAATGTTCTCTTTCTCCAGCCAGGAACGAAAATCATGAGTATAAAGCCCGGTAGATTCCATGCAGATACGCAGACGTTTCTTCTCTGCATTCTTCAAGCGGAGCCACTTCCTCAATTCCTTATAGCCTGACTCATTATTACTTACCTTGACATGCCCTTCATTCCAGTCAATCTTACCTCGAAACAGAGCCACATCCAATGTGTTCTTCGATACATCAACACCAATACATTCAATTTCTTCTTTTCTCATAACTTTTTAGTTTCACAATTTCCAAAAACGGAAACTAAGAAACAGACTCTTACACATAGTCCCATACTGGTAATAGGGCATCCCTAAATGTTTCAACGGTTCGTTTCAATGCCTCTCTTGCTAGTATAACACGCCTCGAAGATCCTCTCTTGTGGGCTTTCTATTTCACCAGCCTTAAGAATTATTAAGAGTTCGTATGCTCTTAGTTTCCGGCTGCAAAACTAAAGGATAAACTTGTCCCTAACCCCTCTCCAAAGGGAAAGGAGGACTATTACATGTTATCGAATAGTGAGTGCTGCAAGATTCCGAAGACGAACCGTGAGTTCTGGGTGGCGAAAATCCGCAGAAACCAGGAGCGTGACAAGGAGGAACAACGCAGGCTGGCAGAGATGGGGTGGCACTGCATCACGGTGTGGGAGTGTGAGCTGAAGCCGCAGAAGCGCGAAGCGACGCTCGACTCGATTGCATTCACGCTGAACCATATCTGGCTGCAGGATCATCAGGTGGAGGTCGTTTCCCCACCGCAGGAGATGGACTCACAGATGCCCCTGGCTGCAGAGCCGCTC
>CACYKA010000083.1 GCA_902774795.1 uncultured Prevotellaceae bacterium
TTAGCCAATTAAGTCAATAACGCTCTTCAGGGTTTCATCCTCGATGTTACGGTATCGCTTGAACGCCCTACTTCCGTCAACGTGGCCACTCATCTTGCCGATCAGATTTGGATCGCTGACTTTGAAATAAGCATTGCCGATGAATGTGCGTCGCGCAAGGTGGCTCGATGCCACGGTATCAATGGGAACCAGTTCATTTTCTCCAGTGCGGGCATTGCGGATGATAACATTCCTGGTTATACCAGCCATTTTAAAGACCTTCTTAATGGAGTCGTTATATTTCTGAGCGCTGATGAATGGGAAGAGCATACCCTGTTTGCTGACGCCTTCATACTTCTTCACCAGTTCCATGGCTTTAGGGTGGAGTGGCACACGAGCCTGAACAGCCCTGTACGCCATATTCAGGAAGATGAATCTTGCTGATACCCTTTCTGTCTTCCTCCGACATAGCATCATAAGCTGCAGCAAGATCTGTCTCTGCTATGGTATTTCTCTCCTCTATAGTTATATAATAAGGTGTACCCACCTTCTCCGTACCGATATTGATGCCGTCGAACGGTCTGTTCCTGGTATACTCTTCCTCATAGAACCACAGGAACAGTGACTTTAATCGCTTGGCGGCTTTGATGACAGTGTTCTCACCACGATCCTCCAACTTGCAGTTGCCTTTCGTGACGCTGGCAGGATATTCCGTCAGCAACTGCTTATATAAATCAGGATTCTCCTGAGACAGGCTGTATTCATGACGAAGATATTCGATGAAGTTTTCGATGTCCTTTCGTGTGACGGTGTTGATGTCGAAAACGAAGTTCTGGTAACCGGGCTCCTTTGCACGAAGATAGCCCTCGAACCTTGCCACCTCACGCATCAGGACACGAAACACCTTGGCATGGGCATAGGAGATCTTTCGCTTGGCGATATACTCCTCAGCAAGCACATAGAAAGACTTCTGTTCCTTTGCTCTAACGATAAACTTGTCTGGGTTAACGAACTTATCGCAGACAAGTTGAAGCCATTCGCTTGTGACATTTTCGTCCCTATTGCTTTCATAGGTTTCGATGATAGTCTTCTTGAGTTCATCAAGCCGGTTAGCCTGCTCACGATGGTATTTTACATCAGGCGTTTCCAAACGCTGCTTGATAACTATCAGTCCGCTCTGCCTGAGGACATAGTTGTTCTTATCTGCCTTCTCCTGAGTGACAGTAGCGAGATTAGCAGGCACCTTGACATCATTCTTCTCCGTCTTTGCCCTGTCGATATAGTATTCAAAGTATTCAGGAGAAATGAAGATACCACTCTTTGCCCGTGTGTTGAACTTTGTTCCCTGAAAGAAACGTATAAGCACCTCACACATTTTTGTTTCCTTCTGTACCTTACTCGACAATCTTAATTCTATCTGAGCCATTTTGACCTAACATTTTTAAATTTCCGTAAAAAGCGACCATATATTTGGTCGTTTAGTACAATATCATTATCTTTGCGCCGTAATTGGCAGAGAGCCACTCCACCGCATGCTTTTGGCGTTTGCGGTGCAAAAGTATAAAAAAATGAGGAAAGAATTATGATTTTAACACTTAATTTTTGGCGTGTTTTTGGCGTGATATTATAAATTGATTTATATCAAATTATCATTATGCTTATATTGATTAATTAACTTCTATTTCTCTTGTAATTCAGGCATTTATGTAAAAGTATAACAAAAATGATAAATTTCAGTCTCAATACATGTTGGCGCCTCATCCCGACAGAAGGCGACAAGTGAGACTTTTCACTTGCCGCTTTTTCTTTTTCAACGATGTAACCTGTTGATATACTGCGGAATATACGGAACACCTCGTTCTCATTTTCTGTTCGATAACTGCCCAAATGCTTGTCGTACAAAATACCGTCTGGATAAACGAGATTTTGCAGTTTCTGACGTGTACGGAAGTCACCCTCTTGCCACAAAGTGCCTAATTTACAAGATATTGCGATAACGTCAGCTATATACTTCTGCTCGTTCGATAGGTCACGCTCAGCTTCTTGGAGTGCCTTGTGTATCTGCGTCAGCTGGTCGTTCAGATGCTCTGATGTAATGCTATAGACGTCTCTGTCTATCTCACTCATACCGAAACGCACCTTTAGGGCTGTCAGTTTCTTCTCTGTCTCGCTCTTGTTCTTCAATAGGAGGGTTCTTGTGTCGCTCCGCTCTTGGTTGTACTCCCTAAACACCTTATGTAGCACCTTTGTCAAGATTGGAACAAGTTGCTTGGGGATGCTGTACGTGTTCAGCAAGGCGCAATATAACTGATGCAGTCTCTCAGTGCTGTGGTTGCTCTTGCATCCCTTCTTGTTACACTTGTAGTAATCCTTACCTCTACTCTTAACGGTATAGCCTGTTAAGTAGCCGCCACAATCAGAGCAACGTATATGTCGCTTCAGTGGGAACGGCTCAGTTTCCTCTTGATGCTCATAGCCTGCGTGTGTGATACCTTGTATCTTATTGAAGGTAGCCTCATCAATTAGTTTTTCCTGATTACCTTTAACCGTAATTGGTTTCCCATCCTCAGTATATCCTAATAGATTGTGCTGGATGTAGCCGCAATAGAAAGGGTTGTGGAGTATTTTATTGAGGTGCTTACGGTCAATCTTCTGTGCAGATGCAAACAGACTGACTGCCAGTATACAGATCATAAATGTCGGTTTTCGCATAGTTTTCGATATCGGTATCATGCTTTTGAGGCTTAATCTCCGTCTGGCTTTGTTATGTCTTCCTTATTTGCAGGAAACCATTTGAATGATTCTGGGGAATCTGGATGGAGAGGATTAAAATCCTGCCAATCCTCACGCAAATACTGAACTATGGGCAATCCCAGATTCTTCATCCCCATTACCACCATTTTTGCCACTTCGTAGGCTCCATACGGATTAAAATGGGTATTGTCCTCCAAGGCCTTTTCCTGACCAGGGAATGTGTTGGCAGGATAGTGTACCAACGATTTCTTACTGTCCTCATAGCCTAAGGTT
>CACYKA010000084.1:0-638 GCA_902774795.1 uncultured Prevotellaceae bacterium
CGCATATTAGCCTGATGAGGAACCACCCACTGGATATTATCCTTATTCAGACCGTTACGCTCAGCTATCAGTGCGCAGTCATCACTCATATTGGTAACAGCATAGCGGAACACTGTTCGACCTTCTTGATAGAGATAGTGCAAACGATGATCAACCGTAAAGTGATTTGGGGGGCAGACAGAGCCACCGGCCTTGACATGCAGGAAAGGAAGTCCTTTGCCATCGGCACGGAAATAAGAATCCATCACACCGATGTTCTTCTCCTCAGTAGCCTCTAAGAGAACCGCTGCAGCACCGTCACCAAACAATGGACAAGTTGCACGATCCTTATAGTCTACTACCGACGACATTTTATCCGCTCCAATCACAATAATCTTCTTATAGCGACCACTCTGAATCATAGAGCCCGCTACATCGAGCGCATAGAGGAATCCACAGCAGGCACCCCAGAAATCAAATGCAAAAGCATTCTTCAGTCCGAGCTTGCCAAGCACAATGCTAGCTGTAGAGGGGAACTTATAATCAGCCGTTGAGGTGGCAACAATGAGCGCATCGATGGTATCAGGATCTGTGCCAGTTCTTTGTATCAACTGCTTGGCAGCCTTACGGGCCATATAGCTGGTACCAAGACCTTCCTC
>CACYKA010000084.1:655-2131 GCA_902774795.1 uncultured Prevotellaceae bacterium
ACATAGTCGGGCACATAGCCACCAATGCCGGTGATTATCGCATTAATTTTACTCATTATTCAGCTGCTTCGTCCATTACAATGGCAATCTTGCCACGATAGTAACCACAAGTGGGGCATACAGTGTGATAGATGTGATATGCGCCACAGTTGGGGCATACTGCCAATGTGGGAACTACTGCCTTGTCATGGGTACGACGCTTAGCGGTACGAGTGTTTGATTGTCTTCTTTTAGGATGTGCCATAATTCTATTAACTTTAAACTTTTAATTTTAAACTTTTAAATGTTTCAGTGCTTCCCAGCGTGGGTCTATCGCTTCTTCCTCCTCTTCGCTGCTTCGGACAGCGCCGCTCAACTCTTCTAGTTTCTGCGTCATCGCACTATTGCATTTTCCAGGTGCATGAACGTGCTTAATGGGTATGGCCAGCATGACAAACTCATAGATGAACCATGACATGTCGAGTATTCCTTCGTTCTCGTCAATAGTCACGGTATCATCGTCTTCGCTGTATGTGTCGCCCAATTTCACCAGCAGTTTATTGTCTGTGTCAATAGGTTGATCCATATCGTCCAGACAGCGGTCACAGGTGACCACCACACTGCCATGGGTATGAAACAGGAGTTCAAAGAAGCCGGCCATCTTGCGTATAGACACCGACACATGCAAGGCTCCATGTTCCAATTGTGAGCCGTCCAAAGCCCTAAAGAAATCATCATTCAGGTCAAAGTCAAGACTCATTGTCTCATCCTTAACACCTTTCAAATCAACCTTATAGGACTCCAAACTACACATAGCAACACTTCATTTGGGGTGCAAAGGTACGAATAAGTGAGCAAAAAACCAAAAAATAATCCATTTTTCTGCTATAATCGTTGGTTATTCCATATTTTTTAGTAATTTTGTGCCCCAAAAAGGAGAAGATACAACACAAAAATAAAGGTAAAGAGCAATAAATACATATTAAAGATGTCGAACAACAATGTATTAATAGGTGCCAAAATCAAGCGCCTCAGAGAAACGAAGAATCTCAGTGTAGAAGAAATCGCTGAACGTAGCGGTCTGACCGTAGAGCAGATTTCAAGTATCGAAAACGACGTGAACCTGCCATCGCTGGGTCCGCTCATCAAGATTGCCCGTGCCTTAGGTGTTCGCCTAGGTACATTTATGGACGACAACGATGCCCTTGGACCTATTGTCACACGTGCCGCTGATCGTGAGAAGGATAGCAGTATAAGCTTTAGCAATGATGCGACCGATGCCCGCAAACATATGGAGTATCATCCACTGGCTCAGCAGAAGGCCGGACGTCATATGGAGCCATTCGTTATTGACATTAATCCTGAGGAGAGTCCTGAATTCCAGCTTTCTGCCCATGAGGGTGAAGAGTTCATCTACGTGATGCAGGGCGAGATAGAGATTGTGTATGGCAAGGAGACCTACAACCTGAAAGAGGGCGATAGCATCTTCTACGACTC
>CACYKA010000085.1 GCA_902774795.1 uncultured Prevotellaceae bacterium
AGCCAGTCAAAAGGTTCGCCAATGGTGTCCTTATACTGCATTCGGAAGCTATGCTCACCGTAATAGTCCATTTCGTTTGGAATATCTATCATGCCGTTTTCGTCCTCAAATACATAGCTGATATCCGATGAATCACATAATACCTGACCTCCTGGAGCCAGTATATTGTCTAACTGACGGAAGAATTTGGGCAGACGCTCCAAGGTTCCGACAATGCCAATACCATTCATTAGCATCAAAATGGTATCGTATTGTCCCTTCAAAGTAAAGAAATCCTGTTCAAGCACATTCTTAACCCCACGCTCTTTCATGGCCTGAACAGACAGAGGGGAAATGTCAATAGCGGTTACATCGAAGCCCTTTTCCTGCAAGACAAGTGAATGACAGCCTGCGCCAGCACCCACATCGAGCGTCTTTCCCTTGGCCATATCGAGTGCCTTGAGTTCTATATCTGGCATGTCCTCATACTTACGGAAAAGCGTTTGCAGGGGTATCTCGTCCTCCTCAAACATCGGGGAGAACACCCTGAGCCTTTCTGCCTTCTTGGTTTTCCAGTAGTCGGCAATGGCTCTGCCCATCGGGTCTTTCTTGCTATTCATCTCCGGTTACTCCTAAAAGATCCTCCATTCTGTCCATAATAAAGTCGGCTCCTGCCTCTTTTAATTCCTCTCTGCTTCCGTTACCCCAAGTCACACCACAAGTCTTAGCCCCAGCATTGTATCCCATCAAGATGTCAACCGCCATATCCCCGACAACAAGCGTTTCGTTGGCAGCAAATTGCATGGCAGCAAGTGTCTTCAGTACAGGTTCTGGTTTGGGTTTCGCCTCCTTCACGTCATCTGCCCCTATTAAATAAGAAATGTAATCAGCGATACCCATATTGTGAGTCAACTCCGTGAGGGAATTGCGTGAACGGGATGAAGCGATAGTGAGTACGAAGCCTTGTTCCTTCAGAGTTTTCAAGGTCTTGACAACACCAGGGAAGGCTTCCGGCGTAATCTTCTGAAGATTCTCATTGAAGATCCTGCGGTAGGTTTCAGCACAGCGGGGAATGAGTTCATCCTGAATATCAGGGAACAGTGTCCTGAAGCACCCTGCCAATGGCAAACCTATAGTGGATGCACATTCTGCCTCACTACGTTCTGGCAGTTGCAGCTCCTTGATAGCCATTTGCATGGTCGTAACGATGTTCAGTCTAGTGTCGCCCAACGTCCCATCAAAATCGAATATAATCAGTTTTATGCTCATGCTTTATTCCATTCGTCCCCATTTCATTTCCTCGCCCTCTTTATCATACTGCTTGCGCTTACCAACAGGAGGTTCAGTCAAGGTGATGCGCACTACGGCAGTCCTTTCAAGGCTGCGGGCAATAGCGTCATCGAAAGCGTCCATGTGGTGAGGGAGGAAACGCTGGCAGATGGCTCTCAATGCCGTAATCTTCTCTTCACGGTCTTCGGGCCAACCGTAGGCGAGCATTTGGTAACAGCCGACAAGAATACTGTGGGACAGTGTGCAATGCAATCAAGTTTATCACCCTCCATGGCACAATGGAAATAAAACGTTTTTTCGTCTGTGCGAGCCAGCGACAGAGGCAATCCGTATGGAGTCCCATCGGGTCTGGTCATGCTAACTGTCACGTATGGAGCCTTATCTAACACCTCTAATGCGAAGGCTGCATCCATCTCTCTGCTTGCTTTTCTCATAACTTTTACTTTATATATTTGGCTGCTAAGTTACGAAAAATCCCAGACATACAAGCATGTCAGAGATTTTGAGAGGCATATTTTATGTTTTATTGGGAAATGTCAGTCTATTATACGCTCTGCTAACGTGGTTAGTTGCTGATAAGGCATACCGCCCACCTGACGTTCGATGTCGCCATCCTTATTGATAAGGAATAAAGTGGGGATGGACATGATATTGGCAGCAGCAGCGAGTGCCTGATTCTTGTCAACATCGACCTTCAGAACCTTGATGCGGCCTTCGTACTCTTGCGCCAATCGCTGAAGCATGGGAGCCATTGCCTGACAGGGGCCACACCATGTGGCATAGAAATCGATGACAACGGGAGTCTTACCCGTGTAGTCGTATCCCTTGAGATACTGCTGATAGTCTTTGATATTTTCCATAATTATTTAGTGTTTTAATTCCATAATCTTCGACGGACAGGCCAGAGTACACTTGCCGCACTTAAGGCAGTCTGGATGCAGATAGCCGACGGCCTTACCACGAGAGTCGTAGGGTGTAAGCTGCATGGGGCAGACGCGGGCGCAGCTCTTGCACTTCATCTGACAGGCACTCGACACGTGGATGTTGGTGAAAGCCTTGGGCAGGGGAGCGTGTTTAGGAGCCACCCAGTTAGAGATGGTTCCCATGGGACAGAACGAACACCAGGTGCGTGGGGCATAGATGAACGAGAGTGTGACGCCGACGATGGTGGTCATGACGATAATCGTCCAGAACACTTTGCCGATGCCAGACCACATGGCCAGTCCGCCCTCGCTCCAAGGCACGGTGAATGTCAGTTGGATGCCGAACATGCCGAAGATGAAGAACACCATGAACAGGCGGAAGCCGAAGGTGCGCACAAACTTGGGAATCGGGCGATGGGGTGAGTACTTCGACAGCAGACGG
>CACYKA010000086.1 GCA_902774795.1 uncultured Prevotellaceae bacterium
CCCTAATGATTCACTCACCTCTCACCTCTAACCTCTCACCTCTAACCTCTAAACGAAGTCCTTGGTATGAGGCGTTGACAGAAACTTTTTACCTGCCTCATAGCCCATCTGGTGAACACGCCTGATTTTCTTTTCACTCAGTTCGGTGCGCCCTATTCTTAGAGGACGCTCGGGAGCAATGATTATCGTGCCGCCCTTTTTCTCTTCTTCTGCAATATAGCGTAGCTCCTCATTATACATAATATGGCGTCGTGCCATGCATTTTCCCACCATGGGAAATTTTCTGCACAGAAGTTTTATTAGCCATGTTATCTTCATCTTCTTCTTGAAGTAATCCCTTGGCTGTGTGAGGATTACGATATTGCGGTCATAGCCCATCTCCTGAAATTTCTTCAGAGGTATAGCATCCACCATACCGCCATCGAGCAGCGTCATTCCGTCAACCTCAACAGGTGTTGACACAGCAGGCATAGAGGCTGTTGCCCTGCACCACTCCATCTCGTGGTGATTGAATTCCGACATCTTATGATATACAGGCTCACCCGTCAGCACATCCGTACATACCATCCAGAAATCCGTAGGGTCAGCCTCAAAGGCATCCTTGTCGAAGACGTCAATTTCAAACGGCAGCACATGGTACGAGAAGTGCGGCGACACGATGTTTCCAGTTTTCATCAAGGCCCTTAGACCCATATACCGGGGTTCTTTGCGCATAGCGATATTATATCTCATTGCGCGTCCTCGTTGGTGGGACTTGTAGTTTATGCCAAACAGCGCACCTGCCGACACACCTATTATGCCATCAAATTTCAGCCCTGCCTCGTCAAAAGCATCCAGCACGCCGGCAGTAAACATTCCCCTGAGGCCTCCTCCTTCAAGTACAAGTCCGTTCATATAAAGTTTACGGTTTACGGTTTACAGTTTACGGTTTAAAGATGATAACCGGGTGCAAAAATACAAAATATTTTCATATAATTCGTCTTTTTCGAAAAAAATCACTACTTTTGCAGCGATTATTCAGAACAATCGCATGAACTTAGTTACCGAATCTGTCCGAAAGAAAGTTTTGTGTCTCCTGATGCTGGCCCTTGCGCCGCTATTTGCTTTTCCTCACAAGAAAAGCATCGTAATTCTTTACGAGAACGACGTACACTGTGCCATTGACGGCTATGCACAACTGGCAGGTCTGCGTGATGCCATCATGCAGAGCGATACTGCCTGGACGGCTGTTGTCAGTTCCGGCGATTATCTCCAGGGAGAAATGTATGGCGCCCTTTCAAAGGGGCAGTATATCGTAGATATAATGCGCAAAGTAGGCTACGATGCCGTCACTTTGGGCAACCACGAATTTGACTATGGTGTGGAGCGTATGCAGGAACTTCTGCAGCAGTTGAATGTTCCTGTCGTTTGTTCTAATTATTTCAAGGTTGGTTCCTCAACGTTATGCCCCCTACACCATCTACCGCTATGGAGACAAGCGCATAGCCTTTGTGGGAGTTGTCACGCCTGTGACGATGGAATCTGAGAGTTTTTCATTCTATGACATCAACGACCGCCAACTCTACGACCTCCGCCCCAATGACATAACCCGTTTGGTACAGGCTGCAGTCGATAAGGCACGCAGTGAGGGTGCCGATTATGTGGTGGTATTGTCACATCTTGGTGAGTCGCAGCCCAAGTCTGGCATCACCTCCCACCAACTCGTTGCTGCCACAAGGGGCATAGATGCAGTTCTAGACGGACATACCCATTCCGTCATCCCCTGCGACAAGGTGGCAAATCTTGACGGCAAGGCTGTTCCCGTCACACAGACAGGCACGCAGTTTGCCAATGTAGGAAAACTTCTCATCACCGCTGACGGAAACATCACAACGACCCTCATTCCGAAAAAAGATATCACATATACCAATGCGACAGTGAAAGCTGCCATTGACAGCATCCATGCAGAGGAGAAGGATAATATCTCCCGCAAGTTGTGTCATAGCGACTATCTCCTTAACATCTACGATGCCAAAGGTGAAAATCTGGTGCGCCGCGCTGAGACTAACCTTGGCGACTTGGTTACTGATGCCTACTGTCATGTCATGCAGGCAGAGATAGGATGCTATAACAGTAGCAGGCACCATAACCTACGGCGATGTTATAAATGCCCTGCCTTTCAACAACTATATGGCCAAGATTGAAGCCACTGGGGCTGAGATTCTTGCTATGCTCAAGCGATGTACTGCTGCCCTCCCAGCAACTGACGGACAGTTTCCACAGGTATCGTGCCTTCGCTACACTATCCAACAGAAGAGCCACACCATCAGTGATGTGTCAGTATTCGACAGCGCCAATTCTACTTGGAAGCCTCTCGACCTGCAGCGTCGCTATACCGTTGCGCTCTCGGACTATTATTTAGGCGGTGGTTTCTACAATACTCTGAAAGGCTGTCGCCAACTGTTCATCAGCACTATGTTCACCCGAGATGCTTTGGCAGAGTATCTGGCAAATACCCTTGACGGCACCATCCCTGCCAGATATGCCCATCCTCAAGGCCGCATCACCATTGTGGATGATTAATTATTTCGAACGTGATCATACTTGCTTGTGTAGCAATCATGTTTCGAACAGTTCACACAGATTTTAATGCCAGGATGATGAGCATACTGCGTGCAACCGCAACCGTTATTGCAGGCACCATAATCATAATCTACAATAACACGCTCCTCATCCTTAGATGACGCCCTGTCCGAATTTTCCTTATTTACGTTATTGTCATTATCCTCTGCCTCATTATCAGCCTCACGTCCTTCGACAGCCTCCGTAGAAAAGGTTGAGTCACTCCATTCAGCTTTTTCCTCAGAACCGCTATTAAAGATGCTGACAATACCGAATACAATACCTAAGACACACGCGGTCCCTATAACACCCCAAAACAATTTCTTAAACATAAATATCTTCTTTTAGAATATCATTCAATTATTCCTCTTTGATTTCGAGGGCAAAATTACACTTTTTCGG
>CACYKA010000087.1 GCA_902774795.1 uncultured Prevotellaceae bacterium
ATCGAGTTTTTGATAGCCTGATGTTTGGGCAACGATATACTGCGATGCGAAAAGCAGAGCAGTAATAATCATCAACTTCTTACTGTAATTCATAGGCTATTATTTAGTTGATTTTTTATTCCGATAATACCATACATAGAACCAAAAGATGGCAATCACCATACATGCGCCGCCAGCGACGTAGGCAATGACCTCTGGCAGATGGAAAGTGAGCTTCGAAATGAAAAGGAACGTGAAGCAGACGCACGTCATGAAAAGAGCTGGAATAAGTGCAATCCAGTAGTTCTTTTTCTGACGAATCAGATAGACAGTGATGGCCCAAAGCATGAATACCGCCAGCGCCTGATTGCTCCATCCGGCATATTGCCAAATTGTGTTGAAGCCATTGGCGTCCTCTACCTGCCATATCAGCAGTGCAAGCGAAACCCCAAAGAGGGGCAGACTGACGAGCAGACGTTTTGGAATGGTCCGCTGTTCAATATGAAATGCTTCAGCGATAATCAGTCTGGCAGAACGGAAAGCCGTATCGCCCGAGGTAATGGGAGCTGCCACAACACCAAGAATTGCCAAGATGCCACCTGTGACACCGAGCCAGCTGTTGCACATGATATTCACCACGGCCGGAGCACTTGTCAAGAAGCCTTTATTGCCGACAGACTCTATCAACTGATAGCCTGGAGCAGGTTCCCCATAGAAGAAATACATTGACACAGCAGCCCATACAAGTGCTACAAGCCCTTCGGTGATCATCGAGCCGTAGAACACGGCACGCCCCTTGCGCTCTGAAGATAGACATCGGGCCATGAGCGGGCTTTGGGTGGCATGGAAACCACTCAAGGCACCACAGGCAATGGTGATGAACATACAAGGAAATACCTGATCGGTGAAGGAGCTGTCAGCTGCCTTCCCCATGTTTTCAGGATGCGACCACAACTCGGGCAACAGAGGCCATTCCACAAACAGGCATACCATCAGTGCTGCTACCATAAACAAAAGGGCAATGGCAAACATTGGATAGAAGCGCCCGATAACCTTGTCGATAGGGAGCATCGTGGCCACGATATAATACACAAAGATACAGATAATCCACAGCAGAGCGGTACCGCCATACTCCTGGAGGATTGTGACAGGACTGAACACAAATACCGTGCCTACCATCAGCAGAAGGAGTACTGAAAACACCAACATGACCTTACGAGCCTTATCACCCAGGTATTTCCCGACAATTTCCGGACAACTGGCACCGCCGTTACGCATCGAGAGCATACCAGTGAAATAGTCATGTACACTGCCTGCAAAGATACATCCCAATACAATCCACAAGTAGGCAACGGGACCGAACTTGGCGCCCATGATAGCACCGAAGATTGGGCCAGTACCTGCGATGTTTAGGAATTGGATTATAAACACCTTCCAGTTAGGAAGCACAATGTGGATAGCAGGAGTCACCCTGTCGTCAGGACCAAACACTCTGTCCACAAAACGGCCATATAACAGATAGCCCAACACAAGTGCTATAAGACTAATACAAAATGTAACCATCAATCAAAAATGTTAAGTGATTCCAAATAATATCTTGAAAAGTAACTTTGTCGCAATTCTGCCGACAAATGTAAAAAAAAATACGCGAACTGCCAAGTTTTTTATTCGTTTTCTATCTGTTTTGTGTCCTTTTTGAGGGGCAAAAGTATGAAAAACAAGCCATAAATATGTTCTCATGGTGCACAATTTTGTTCTCATAGCTCGCAAATTGCATTTTGAGGCAAGAAACCCATGCCCCAATACGGAATTTATTGCAATTTTGCGGAAAATTTGGAGTCTCTAAATACCTCCCCTTGTAAAAAAGAGGGGGGATGGGCTGTCAAAACGATACGGCGTGCTGCTCTTCACGAAACGGCGTACCACTGCCAACGAAACGCCGTATCAAAGGTAACGATACGGCGTTTCGGGAATATCCGTAAACTGGACTCCGACCTTGGTGATGTTGGCGGGACGGACGCAGTCGCCTACCTCGCGGACGAATGGAGCACATCCACGGAGGGCTTCTACATCGGCACGATTAGCACGCTGGCCTAGGGCGCAGATAACCGTCTTGCCAGGAACAAGCACCTCGTTGCCGTCCTTATCCTTGCAGATGACACCATCGGCAGTAATCTTCTGACCTACATATTCGGTATGGGCTGTTGAGAACTCTGCCACTTTTCGCATCAGGATGGGACGCTGGCGGATGTTGCAGTCAGCAGCCAACGTATCGCGCATCTCAACCAGCTCCACCTTCTTGCCTTCCATACCCAGATGGATGGCACACTCGCAGCCTGCAAGACCACCACCAAGTACGACTACGCTATCAGCTACCTTCTCCTTATTTATATAATATTCGTTTACGATAATCACATTGTCACCATCGATACCGGGGATTGGCGGAACGAGTGGGGTGGAACCGACTGCGAGGATAAGTGCATCAACGCCCTCTTTCTCTACATACTCAGGCGTAACGGTGGTGTTCAGACGAATCTCCACACCCTCGTCCCTGGCCTGACGCTCAAGGACAACACCTAGTTCATACATCTCATACTTGAACGGGAGGGCCTGTTCCGACTTCAGGATACCACCTACCTTGTCCGTCTTCTCGCAGAGAATAACCTGATGACCACGCTGTGCAGCCGTAATAGCAGCCTTGAGTCCGGCAACGCCAGCACCTACCACCATCACCTTCTTGCTCTGACGAGCAGGAAGAACTTCCATACCCTCTATCTCACGACCAATCAACGGATTAACGGCACAACGACGGGTAAAGGTGACAGGGCGCTCCGCCATACAGGTGTAGCAACGCAGACAC
>CACYKA010000088.1 GCA_902774795.1 uncultured Prevotellaceae bacterium
ATTAAAATTCATTAAATGCCATTATATCTTTTCTATTTAAAGAAAAAAATTGTACCTTTGCATGCAAATTTTACGAAACATCACATCAGATTATGAATATGAAAAAGTTTTTATTTAGTATGGCCCTTATGCTGATGGCAGCAAACGGCTTTGCACAAGACATTTTGGGCACATGGCTGACAGAGGCTGGTGATGCTCAGGTAGAAATCTACCAGAGTGGCAACACCGTAAACGGCAAGATTGTATGGCTTGCAAAAGGTCCTGAGACAAAAGATACCCACAACTCAGATGAGAAGCTTCGCAGCAGAAAGCTTATGGGAGTCAACATCCTTAGCGGCCTTACCAAGAAAAAAGACAAATGGGAAGGTGGTAAAATCTACAATCCCAAGAATGGCAAGAACTACAAATGCTCCATCTGGCTTGAAGGCAAAGAACTGAAGGTCAGAGGATATATCGGTTTCTTATTTGAAACACAAACCTGGAAACGTAAATAAAAAAATATGAAATCAAAACATGCTGACTGGTTTGAGACCAGTGTGAAATATGACAAGATGGGTGAAGGCGGCACCCCTGTGACATCTAAGGAATCCTATACCGTCGAGTCTTTCACTTTTACTGAGGCCGAAGAGACCATCGCTGAAGAGCTGCAGGTGTATATCAGCGGCGAATTTGACGTGGTGGATATCAAGAAGGCTGCATACAAGGAGGTATTCTTCTCTGAGAATCCCAACGATGACAGATGGTATAAGGTGAAGGCACAGTTCATCATAATCGACGAGAAGACAGAAAAAGAGAAGTATTCTACCGTAACATATCTTGTGCAGAGCAACAATCTCCAGAATGCTGTAAAAGGTATCTGCGAGGTGCTGGACAAGGGTATGCAGGACTGGAAACTGGCATCAATAACAGAGACAAAGCTGCTCGACGTATTCGAGAAGAAACCAGCAGGAAGCGAGGCATAAAGACTAAGGTCTAAGGTCAAAGGTCTAAAGTATGAGGCATTGCCGAAAGACATCAAATGGCACTTCATAGGACACCTTCAGACAAACAAGGTGAAATATATCGCTCCGTATATAGCAATGATAGAAGCGGTAGATTCTATGAAGTTGCTGAAGGAGATAAACAAACAGGCACAGAAGTGCGGACGCGTCATCGACGTACTCCTGGAACTGCATCTGGCACAGGAAGAAACGAAGGCGGGCATGACACCTCAGGAGTGTGAAGCCCTTTTGCAGGAGCTGGCACAGTTAAATGCCTCAGCAGAGACACATCTTGCAAATGTTCGCATTCGCGGCATCATGATGATGGCATCGAATACTGACGACGAACAGCAGATACGCAAGGAGTTCTTGCAGGCACAGGATATCTTTAATAAGGTTAAGGAGGAATTCTTTGCCGCTGACGAGAACTTCAACATCAAGTCGTACGGTATGAGCCATGACTACCTACTGGCGCAGGATTGCGGCTCCAACCACGTCCGCGTGGGATCAAAAATCTTTGATTAATGTATAATTAACCCTGAACCCTGAACCATTAACCCTGAACCATAATTAGTTCTGACATCACGTCATTAGAAACATACAACCCCTGGCGGGTGAGGAATATGCGGCTGCCTTCAATTGCGAGGCGGCCGTTTTCTATTTCTTTCTTGGCACTTTGTGCGAGGTACGAACTATATTCCTCACCAAGATAATCTTTAACTATATTAAGGTCTATACCTTCACGGGTACGCAGGGCTGTCGTTATAAGGTCGTTATAACGCATATCATCATCAAGAACCTCGCATTCTTTCGGTTCATTACCCAAGATATATTTCTCCACATCACACACATTCCAAGAACGCGTATTACCATCATAGGAATGTGCTCCGGCTCCGAGGCCGAGATAATGTTCAGACCACGGCTTCCAATAGTCGCTGTTATGGCGGGAGCGGAAGCCAGGCTTGCAGAAATTACTTATCTCATACTGCTCATACCCGGCAGCGGCAAGTCTGTCGATGAGGGTATAGTACATACTGCGACAGGTTTCATCATCCAAAGCAGAAACCTTGCCGGCTTCAAGCATGCGAGTAAGGGGTGTGCCGTCCTCATACATCAGAGAATAAGCCGAGATATGCTCAACATCGAGGTCAAGGGCTTTCAGCAGGTCTGCTCGCCACTCTTCGAGGGTCTGATTGGGAAAACCGAATATCAGATCAATGGATATATTCCCGATTCCAGCCTTTCGCAGAGCCTCAACAGCAGGCCGAATCTGACTACTGTCATGACGACGGCGAAGAAAACGCAGACGCTCATCGGAGAATGTCTGTACACCCATAGAGACACGGTTGACACCACACTCTACAAGCAACTTTGCCAATTCCTCCGACATATCA